>NZ_CP030261.1:4234624-4839571 GCF_003312915.1 Flavobacterium fluviale
CAAAGATAAGTTCGATACCCTCTGTCTGCATTTGTTCTGCATACGAAATATTCGAAGCTTCATCAAAACGCGCCTGAAGCTCAATCTGCACCACAACTCTTTTACCATTTTTGGCAGCATTAATTAAAGAACTAATAATCTGTGAGTTCTTTGCCAAACGATATAAAGTAATTTTGATGCTTGTTACTTTTGGATCTAAAGCTGCTTCACGTAAAAATTTGGTCAAATAAGAAAAAGACTGATAGGGTGCGTGTACCAAATAATCTTTTTTACTGATTTTTTCCAGAATGCTTCCGTCTAAACTTAGTCCAGGCACGGGAAGCGGTTCATTTGGCTTATATAATAAATCAAATCTTCCCAAATTAGGGAAACTCATATAATCACGACGGTTATGGTATCTTCCACCCGGAATTATACTATCCGTTTCTACAATTTTCATTTTATCTAAGAAGAAACGCAGTGTATCTTCTTCGATCAAACTATCGTAAATAAAACGTACTGGTTCTCCAATTCGGCGGTCTTTTACAGATGTGGCGATTTTTTCGAGCATACTTTTACTCAAGTCACTGTCGATGTCTAATTGTGCATCACGAGTAATTTTGATCATATGGGCCGAAACGCTCTTGTAATCAAATATATTAAAGATGTTTTTTAGCTTGAAACGAATTACATCATCAATTAAAATCACATATTGTTTTTCATCATCAGAAGGAAGAACCACAAATCGATTTATGTTTTTTGGAATCTCGATTAAAGCATAACGAACCTCATCGTTTTTAAGTTCCAAACGAACTGCCAAATAACCTAATGTGTCTTTTAAAATAGGAAAAACTGCTAAATCATTCAAAATGATTGTTACCAGCTCAGGACTTAGTTTTTGCGTAAAAAAGTCTTTTAAAAAACATTCTTGTTTTGGCGTAATCTGATCTTCATTAATAATAAAAATATTTTCGGCTTCAAGCTCTGCTTCAATATTTCCTAAAATACGCAAACTTTCAGACTGCTGCTGAATTACGATTTCGGTAATATCTTTAATTAATTGCTGCGCAGAAACACCGCCTAAATACTTTTCGCCAGAAATACCAGAGAGACTTAATCTTCGAATGGCTGCATACCTAACTCTAAAGAATTCATCTAAATTGTTTGAAAAAATCCCAACAAAACGCAGTCGGTCTAAAAGTGGCACCGTGTTATCTGCTGCTTCTTGAAGCACTCTTGCATTAAACGCCAGCCAGCTTTTTTCTCTATCGATATATTTCTGTTCGTACACTGTAATTATTTTAAATCTTTGGGGAAAATAGTTTTATGTGTTTTGCCTTTGTCGATCGTGTTCCAGCTTTCGGCATCAAATTGCAGCGATACAAAGCCGGATGTTGGAACATTTTCTATAAAAACATCCCCAAATTTATTAACAAAATTTGTAATAGCCTCGTTATGTCCGAAAAGAATAACGCTTTCAAAACTATTATCACACGATTTGATAACTTTTTCGAGTTGTTTTTCATCAAAAGTATAAAGGTCATCCTTAAAAACGATGCTTTCTAGAGGATATGAAATATTTTGTGCAAAGATTAAAGCAGTTTCCGAAGCCCTTGCAGCGGTACTGCTCCACATTATGTAGGTTTTAGGAAGATAATCTGAAATATTTAATGAAACATCATGCGCATCTAAGATTCCTCTTTTCATCAAAGGACGATCGAAATCTTTTAATGGTGCTTCCCAACTTGATTTAGCATGACGTATTAAAATGAGATTTTTCATAAATAATAAATTTAAAAACCTGACCTGCAGGCTTATATTTTAATTAAGTTCTAATTTACAAAAGATATTTTAAACCTTTTCTATTTTTTATTTCTGTTAACACTTAATCTAAATTTTAACAAGAATTGATAGTTCTTATATCACTAACTATAAGAATATATATAGAACTCAAAATTTTTCATTTTATGTACTTAGTCTATGAAATAAGTATTTGATCGATATTATCAATATCTGTAAAATTTTAACTAAATATTTGATTATTAATATATTACAATATTTCAAAACAAGCTTTTTTAATGAAAAAAGCAGAAAAATCAATCGAAAAAAACTAAAGATTCATACTTAAAAAAGTGTTTTTTGACGCTGTTTTTTTTATAAAAAGAACACTTTAACGAGTTTTTAGGTTAGTTACAGACAAAAAAAATCAAAAATAAACCTAGCCTATAACTTTGATTCTGTTAAAATACTATTAATACTTCAAAACAAAATCCTAAGTTATGATAACTAAATCTAATCTTGCAAAAGCGGTAAAATTTGTCAATAATTGTAAGTTTATTTTTTCCTTCAAAAAGAACATTTTTCAAAAAAATATATTTTTTGTATTGTTTTTTTTAGTCACAAATTTTTTATCTGCTCAAACTCAAAATGTAGATTCATATTTAACAAGTTTAGAAAATTCGGGACAGAGTTCTACGCTTAATCATCTCAACCATTTGCTTTATGATTTACAATCTGCTGTATATGCAAACTCGGGTGAAATAAAAATTTATGACAGCCAGCCAACTGCTTTATTTACAGATATTAATTCAATCAATAGTCTTAACAATTCTGTTTCTTTAAAAACTGATATCGAAATAGCAACGATCAAAATTGAAAAATCTTCAGATTTTAATCAATCGATTGATCTGAATTCTTTCTCTGGTTTTGAAAAATTAAAATACATTTTCATCATTTCGGAAATTGAAACGAACCCTTCTGTTTTCAATAATCTGATTAAAAATAATACTTCAAAATATATTCTTCTTTACAAAATTTCTATAGGCCAATAATTTAAAAGCTATTACTATGAAAAAAATCTACTCTCCTTTTACTGCAGTTTTTTACATCTTATTGATGCTGGTTATTGGTATTAATACGGGAAACTCGCAAGTTATTAAACCGTTTAAAGAAAGAACTTCATCCTATTCTCCTGCTAAAACTATTTATAAAATTAAAGGGGATTTTACCATGATAGGAAATACTAATTTGACATTGCAGAATTATGATGTGAAAAGAACCAATGGAACAAATGCAATGGTTTATATAGATAAGGACAATGATTCTCAAACCTTTAATTCTTCTTCTGCAACTTTAGATTTATTAAATGACAGCGGTACAAAATTAACAAGCTGTTATAACATCGTTTATGCAGGTTTGTACTGGACAGGCAGAGTTTCAGACGCTGGCACGAGTCCCAATTCTTTTTCGGTTACAAAAAATGGTGTCACTAAAACTTTAGATAAGAGAAAAATTTTATTTAAAGGACCTGGTGACAGTTCTTATGATGAATTTACCGCAACGGATATTTACTTCCCAACTAATGCTGATAATAATATGTTTACGGCTTATGCTGAAGTGACGGATTATGTGAGAGCAAATGGCGTTGGAGAATATTTTGCTGGTAATATTGCCGCAACTGAGGGATCAAACGGCGGCTCTGTGGGAAAATATGCAGGATGGGGCTTGGTAGTTATCTACGAAAACTCTAATATGAAAAATAGGGACATTACTGTTTTTGACGGCCATGCTTATATACAAAATCAGACCAATTACACTTATGGGTTTGCTGTTTCCGGCTTTAACTCTGTTGCTTCTGGACCAGTGGGAATTAAACTGGGTATTATGGCAGGTGAAGGTGATGTAAATTATACTGAGGATTATTTTCAGATTCAAAAATTAGATTCCAACCAGTTTTTGAGTTTAAGCAGACCTGGCAATTCTCCCACTAATTTCTTTAATTCCTCTATCAATACGGGAGGAAATGCACGAAATCCAAATTTGGTCAATAATACGGGAATTGACATCAGCATGTTTAATCTTCCAAATGAGAATAAAGATATTATTGGAAACAATCAAACTTCTACTGGTTTTAGATATGGATCTGCTATTGATAGTTATGTGATTTTTTCAATCGTAATGGCGGTTGATGCTTATGTTCCAGAGATTGAAGGTGTTCTTACGGCTACTACAATTGTTGGAAATCCAGCAGGCTCAGGTCCGTACACTGTTTTGCCTGGTCAGGAAATGGGTTATAAAATAGAAATAAAAAATAAAGGTTCTGAAGCCATTAAGAATAGTAAGCTTGTTATTCCAATTCCCTACAATGCTTCATTTGTAGAAGGAAGTTTAGCTAAAACAGTGAATTTCAATCCCCCTCCAACTCCAAACGCGTTGACTTATGAGCCTACACTTGGGGCAAATGGCTCTATAGTCTGGGATCTTGGTACATTACCACTGCCTTCCGCACCTAATACGGTTTTAGCAGAATTAACATTCAAATTAAAATCTACGGAGAACTGCGCTTTGCTTAAAAATTCTAACTGCAGTAATATAATTCAAGTAAATGGTTTATTAAGCGGACAAGGTAAAAATTCGACTGTAACGGTTAGCGACAAACCTTTAATTTTAGGTTATACAACATCTGGAAACTGTATTGGAACATCAATCTCTGCACCGCTTGAAATGACTATTAATTCTACCAATTATACTAGTGTCAATTGCCAGACTACCTCGCCTACAATTGCTTTTACGTTCTGCAACAGTGCCTCGACAATTCCTATTACCGATGTAACAGGCTCATTTCCTCCGGGTTCAACATTTTACAATGCCTATCCAGTTGCGGCGGGAACAACTACAGAATATACTATTAACAATCCATTCCCTGCAACAGCCGGAACATCAACTTATTACGCGATTCCTCCCGGAGCTTCTAGTGGATGTTACTTTCAATTTACGATTAACATTGAAAGTATTAGCACAATGCCAACGGTAACAAATCCTGTAAATTATTGTGTTGGCGATGCAGCAGTTCCATTAACTGCAGCTCCAAGTAAACCGGAATATGCATTATACTATTACCAAACTGCGACCTCAACAGGACAGCAAACATTAACTCCTTCTACTGCTGTTTCAGGACAATTTACATATTATGTCGCTGAAGGAAAAACCAATGCTTGCATAGGTCCTAAAAAAGCAATTGTAGTCAATATCAATTCAAAACCAACCCTAACTATAACCAATCCTCTTCCTATTTGTGCGCCAGCAACGTGTGTAGATTTATCTGCTGCAAATATTACTGCTGGCAGCACATCAGGATTGACTTATACGTATTGGACTGACGCTGATGCAACAATTCCCTATACAAATTTTAACGCGGCTCTTCCTGGAACTTATTACATAAAAGGAGCAAATGCCTCTAACTGTTATGATATACAACCCGTTGTAGTTACCAAAAGTACTGTTTCCGTTACGGAGTTAACAGCTTCACATGTAGATGTAAAATGTTTTAACGAATCTACTGGATCAATTACTGTAAATAATGCTTCTGGAGGAGTGGCTCCATACACTTATTCATGGAAAAAGAATGGTTCTGTTTACGGAGGTAATTCCCAAACATTAGATAATTTAGGATTTGGAAATTATGAAGCTACAGCAACCGACGCTAATGGCTGTCAGGGAGCAGTAACAATCTTTATTGCACAGCCAAGCACAGCTTTAACTTTAGGAGTTTCTTCTAAAACAGATGTTTTATGTTTTGGAGAAAGTACTGGATCTGTAATCGCAGGAACAATTACAAATGCTGTGGGAACAGTAACGTATTCTTGGAAAAACAAGGCAGATATTGAAGTAGGAACAACTGCTTATCTATCTAATCTTCCAGCGGGAACTTACACTTTAACTGTAACAGATTCTTGTTCTTCTCAATCTAACTCAGTTACAATCGGACAACCAAGCGCTGCTTTAACTTTGGGAGTTTCTTCTAAAACAGATGTTTTATGTTTTGGAGAAAGTACTGGATCTGTAACCTCGGGAACAATTACAAATGCTGTGGGAACAGTAACGTATTCTTGGAAAAACAGTGCAGATATTGAAGTAGGAACAACTGCTTCTGTATCCAATCTTCCAGCGGGAAATTATACTTTAACGGTAACAGATTCTTGTTCTTCTCAATCTAATTCCGTTACAATCGATCAGCCAATTGCTGCTTTAACTTTAGGAGTTTCTTCTAAAACAGATGTTTTATGTTTTGGAGAAAGTACTGGATCTGTGACAGCAGGAACAATTACAAATGCTGTGGGCACAGTAACGTATTCTTGGAAAGACAGTGCAAATGTTGAAGTAGGAACAACAGCTTCTGTATCCAATCTTCCAGCGGGAAATTATACTTTAACGGTAACAGATTCTTGTTCTTCTCAATCTAATTCCGTTACAATCGATCAGCCAATTGCTGCTTTAACTTTAGGAGTTTCTTCTAAAACAGATGTTTTATGTTTTGGAGAAAGTACTGGATCTGTAACCGCAGGAACAATTAAAAATGCTGTGGGCACAGTAACGTATTCTTGGAAAGACAGTGCAAATGTTGAAGTAGGAACAATAGCTTCTGTATCCAATCTTCCAGCGGGAAACTATACTTTAACGGTAATAGATTCTTGTTCTTCTCAATCTAATTCCGTTACAATCGGACAACCTCAAAATTCATTAAGTGCAGTAAAAACACAAATAAATATTACTTGTGGTGGCGGAAATAACGGTTCTGCCACTGTTAACGTTTCTGGAGGAATTGAGGGATATACTTATACATGGAGTACAATTCCTGTGCAGACAAATGCAACTGCAATTGACCTTACTGCCGGAGACTACACTGTTAGTATTACAGATGTCAATGGATGCCAGCTTTCTGAATCATTTACTATTATAGACGGAGATTCTGTATTACCAGTTATCAATCCGTTACCGCAGGCTACTACTATAAATTGTCCAGCAACGCCTGTTTTTGAACAAGCAACCGCTTCTGATAATAATGGAACTATTTCTTCTCTTACCTTTATGGATACTATTACACCAGGAAATTGTGCTGGATCATATACAACTACAAGAACTTGGACAGCAAAAGACTCTTGTGGCAATATTTCACTTCCTGTAAGCCAAACCATAATTGTTCAGGATAATACAGCGCCAGTTTGGACAACGGCGTTAGGAACTTTAGATAAAACTATTGAATGCAGTAATACAGCAGCTTTAGCAGCGGCGCAAACTTTATTTCCAACCGCCTCTGATTCTTGTGATGCTGATGTAACAAACATTATAAAAGTAAGCGGTCCGTTTACAGCTTCTGCAGATTGTGGAAATGCCGGAACTTATACCAATACTTGGACTGTAAGAGATGATTGCGGTAATATTTCTGATACTTTCACACAAATAATTACCATTCAAGATACAACTTCACCAGTCTTTACTGGTAATCTTCCCGCAGACATGGAGGTGTCTTGTAATGCCGTTCCTGAACCAGCAGAAATGCAAGCTTCAGATAATTGTAATGGAAATTTACCAATAGTATTCTCAGAAGTAAAATCTAATATTCAAAATGGATGTGCTTCTAACTACACTTTAACGCGCACATGGAAAACCAGCGACTGCAGCGGAAACACAGCATCATATACTCAAATTATTACGGTAAAAGATACAACAGCTCCAAATGGAACAGCTCCTGCAAATGTAAATAACTTAGCAAGTATAGATTTGATTCCTGTTGGAAGTCCAGCAGATATTAAGGATGCAGTTGATAATTGCAGTTCTACTGTAAATATAAGTGTATCAGACACTACTACTGAATGCGATGGAAATATTTCAATCTTAACGAGAACCTATACTTTAACAGATTGCGCAGGAAATAGCACGCAGTTAGTTCAGACCTTCACCGTAAATTGTAAAGTTAAAAAAGTAATTATGGCAAATGATGACAATGCAGGTCCCATTGCCGGCGTAAATCATACCACCGTTAATGTTTTAAATGTATTTTCAAACGACACTCTTGAAGGTAATGCGATAAAATCAACTGATGTAATACTTACAACTGCAACACCTAATAATTATTTACAATTAAATCCTGATGGTTCCGTAGATGTATTACCCAATGCGCCAGTAGGAACATTGACTCTCGTGTATCAAATTTGCGAAACAGAACAGCCAGATAATTGTGATACTGCGACTGTTACAATTATAATTGAAGCGCCAAAAATGACTGTTACTGCAACACCTATATGTGTTAACGATGTCCCTTACATTGATTATGTAGTTACACCAATAAACTTTACGCCTGTGAGCGGTTTAACAATTGCTTGGGCAGACAGCAGTAATAATGTTATTACAACCATGACCAATTTACCATTAAATGGTCGTGTATTGTGGCCTGGAGCAGTTGTCGACGGATCTGGAAAAGGTATTGACTGGCCGGGATGGATTTTTGAAAACAATAGATGGATTCAAGGTGCTGATGGATTTGAAAAATTACGCCCTTCAGTTAATTTGACATTATCTTTAAATCCGAGTGAAACTATTACTATTAATTACCCGCCTGCTGATCCATATTGTACCGCAAGACCAACATTTTCAATTGTGGCTAGTGACGATAATCCAGCACCCATTACAGCGCCTGGAGCAGTTAAAAATATTATAAATGTGCTGAATAATGACACTTTAAACAATAATACTGCAACTCTTACAGATGTCACATTAACCCTTGTAACACCAGACCCAAAAGGAATTTTAACATTAAACTTGGACGGTTTTGTAGATGTTGCAGCTAATGCAGCTGCGGGAACTTATAGCTTAACCTATCAAATTTGCGAAAAAGCTGATTTCGGAAACTGTGATACAGCAATTGTAACAGTAACGGTTTTAAATCCTCCTACTGCTTCTCCTACTCCTGTTATTGCTAATGATGATAGTTATATTAATATAGGATGTAATACTTTCGGAGTTGTTGGTAATGTTTTAACCAATGATTTTAAAGGTACAAGTCCTGCAACGTTACAAGTAGTAAACTTTACACTTACTACAGATGATAATACTAAACCAAATCCAAATATTACAATTGACGGCTCCGGGAATGTCACTGTTTCCAGTTTAACACCAGCGGGAACTTACACTTACAGCTATAGAATTTGCGACAAATTGAGTTCTGAGAATTGCGATAGTGCATTAATAACTATTTCTGTGGTTCCAAATGGTATTACAGAAATTAAAGATACAGCATGTAACGACGATTCAACGTTAATTGACTTGACGACTTTACTTCCTGAAGGCAGTCCAATTACAGGAAATTGGATTGATAGAAATAATACCAACAGCCTTCAGGGAAGTGTATTTAATCCCTTTGGTTTAACTCTTGGCAATTATTCTTTTGAATATATAATAGCTGATGAAAAATGTCCAAGAAGCATCATTTTAAATATGGAAGTAAATGATGATTGTAGAGTACTAGCCTGCGGGAATATTATAGCTCACAATGCATTTTCTCCAAATGGCGACGGAATGAACGATATTTTTAAAATTGATAATATTGAAGATTTAACCTGTTATCCAGAAAATAGAGTTGAAATCTATAATCGCTGGGGAGTTTTAGTTTTTGAAACCGAAAACTATAATAACACAACCAATATGTTTGACGGGACATCTAGAGGCAGAACGACAGTAAAGCAGTCTGACGGATTACCAACGGGAACTTATTTCTATATCATTAATTACAAATCTTTGGATGGAAACAATAATGTTCAAGACAATAAATTGGATGGTTACTTATACCTATCTAAATAGAAAAATGCTTAAAAAATCACAAACAACTCAATTTCAACATATTAACAAAATAATTTAAAAAAAATTATTAATTTTGAATAAAATAACTAATTGATTTACAATGCCTTAAAATCAGTAGTCCTAACAAAACAAATATCTACTATGAGAACAAAATTATTTTTCTTCATTCTGTTAGTTACATATATGGGGCATGCGCAGCAAGATGCGCAGTTTACTCAATATATGTATAATACGATAAACATAAATCCTGCTTATGCTGGTTCTCGCGGTGTATTAAGCATATTTGCTTTACATCGAGATCAGTGGGTTGGATTAGATGGTGCTCCAAAAACCAATACAATTTCAATTAACACCCCCATCAACAATAGCAATATTGGACTTGGAGTATCTTTAGTTAATGATAAAATTGGTCCTACAAATGAAAATCAATTTTCTGTAGATCTCTCTTACACCATACCAACCTCGGAAACATGGAAACTTTCTTTCGGTATAAAGGGTACAGCAGATATTTTTAATCTAGACATAACGAAATTAAATCCTGAAAACCAAGGTGATCCACAATTTCAAAATCTAGATAATGATTTTTCTCCCAACATTGGCGCGGGTATTTACTGGCATTCTGACAAGGCTTACATCGGTTTATCTGTGCCAAATTTCATTCAAACCAATCGCTATGATGACAACGATGTGGCTATTTATAAAGACAAGATCAATTATTATTTAATGGGAGGATATATTTTCGATTTTTCTCAAGAAGTAAAATTTAAACCTGCAGTTTTAACTAAAATGGTTGAAGGCGCTCCCCTCCAGGTTGATGTATCAGCAAACTTTTTGTTCTTTGAAAAACTTACCCTCGGGGTTGCGTATAGATGGGACGCCGCAGTAAGTGCAATGGCAGGATTTCAAATTACTGATGGATTATATATTGGTTATGGATATGATAATGAAACGACCAATTTAAGAAACTACAATTCTGGTTCGCATGAAATTTTTCTGCGCTATGAATTCTTCAAAAACAATAGTAAAATGACAACCCCACGTTTCTTCTAAAAAAAAGTATCATGAAAAACTTTACATTACTTTTCCTTACTTTAATAAGTGTTTTTTCATTCAGCAGTTATGCACAGCAGTCAAAAATAAATTCGGGTGACAAAAAATACGATAGTTATGCCTACGTTGACGCCATTAAAACCTATGAAAAAGTCGCCAATAAAGGGTATAAATCTGAAGATATGTTTAAAAAATTAGGCAACTCGTATTATTTTAATTCAGATTTTGAAGGTGCAGCCAAATGGTATGGTGAATTATTTGCGATGAATACTGTTGTTGAACCGGAATATTATTATCGATATGCTCAATCTCTCAAATCTACTGGAGATATTGCTAAGGCAAATAAAATTTTTGATGAATTTAATACGAAATCAAAAAACGATAATAGAGTCAAGCTTTATAAAAATGATGTCAATTATCTGGACCAGATTAAAGCAAATTCTGGAAGATATAAAATTGAAGATGCTGGAATAAACAGCAAATATTCAGATTATGGAACTTTTGTTTACGATAATAAAATCTATTTTGCCTCGGCGCGAGATACTGGAAATTTTTCGCAGCGCAAACATAGATGGACAGGAGAATATTTTACCAATATTTATAACGCTGATCTTGATCCTGAGACTGGAAAAGCAGCAAAAGTTAATAAGTTTAAATCTGCTATCAATACAAAATTCCATGAAGCTTCTCCAGTATTTACTAAAGATGGAAAAACGGTCTACTTTACAAGAAATAATTTCATTGACGGAAAAAAAGGAAAAGATGATCATAAAATTACCCTAATCAAAATTTACAAAGCCACATTAGACGAAAAAAATAAATGGACTAACATTACCGAACTTCCTTTTAATAGTGATAATTACAGTGTAGGACATCCCGCTTTAAGTCCAGATGAAAAAACGTTATATTTTTCTTCTGATATGCCGGGTTCAATTGGACAATCAGACTTGTATAAAGTGAGCATTAATCCTAATGGCGGTTATGGAACTCCAGAAAACCTAGGAAATACAATCAATACAGAAGGAAAAGAAACTTATCCCTATGTAACAAATGAGAATGAAATCTATTTTTCATCAGACGGGCATCCAGGATTAGGAGGTTTAGATGTTTTTACTGCTAACATTGAAGAAAATGGAACAATCAGTAATGTGCAAAATGTTGGAGCAGATATTAATTCGCCGCAAGATGATTTCGCCTACATTATAGATCCAGTTTCTAGAAGAGGCTATTTCAGCTCTAATAAAGACGGCGGCCAAGGTTCTGATGATATTTATAAGTTCCTTGAAACTAACAGATTAAAATGTATTCAAGAACTCGAAGGTATAATAACTGATGCCGAAACAGGAATAATTCTTCCGGGAGCAACAATCACTTTATTTGACAATCAGATGGCCATCAAAAATTCAACTGTTTCTGACGGTTCTGGAAAATACTCTTTTCCTGTAGAATGCGGCAAAACTTATAATGTAAGGGCTGAAAAACCAGAATACACTACAAAAGAAGTAAGTGTGGCTATTGCTAAAACAACTGGCAAAACTACTTTACCTATTTCTTTAGAAAAATCAACCTGTAAAGTTACTGTCGGTGATGACCTCGGAAAATGCTTTGGTATTAAAATGATTTATTTTGATTTGAATAAATTTAATATAAGAACAGAAGCTGCTTTAGATTTGGAGAAAATTTTGGTTGTTTTAAACGATAATCCAACTATGAAGCTTGATATCCGCTCGCACACCGATAGTAGAGCAACGCATCAATATAATGAAGTTTTATCTGAGAGAAGAGCAAAATCAACTATTAAATGGCTAATTAAAAACGGCGTAGCTCCAAATAGATTAACCGGCAAAGGATATGGCGAAACACAGCTTGTTAATCAATGTGCAGACGGCGTAAAATGTACCGAACAAGAACACCAAGCCAATAGAAGAAGTGAATTTATTATAACCGCATTATAATAAAACTTATACGAACAAAAAAGCTGTCAAAAATTGACAGCTTTTTTGTTTAAAATTAAAAAGTCGTTGCAATTCAAAGAATTACAACGACCTCTAAAAAACCAACCTGTTCAATATTCGATTAAATTCTAACAAAAATGTTAGTGTAATATTTTTTACCTGTAGCTGCATCTGTAGTGACAGCTAATCCAAAGTGAGTAAAATCTCCTTCTATATTTTCTTTGTGCCCTGCGCTGTCCAGCCACGCTCTCAAAGCTGCTTCGGGAGTTTTATAGTTGTAGGCAACGTTCTCACCAACTTTTTTAGCTCCCAAAACATCTGTGAGATTTTTAGATCTTTCTGTAAAATCATTATGGTTCACGACATTGTTTTCGATCATATATTTATTATGTTCTTCACATTTATAAGAGATATGATTAATTATTTCCAAAGCATTTAAACCAATACTAACACGATATTCGTTTATTAACTTCATGGTTTGCAATTCTGTATCGTTGTATGTGTAACTGGTAACAAGCGTTTTTATCGGAGTATTATTCACGCTTCCTTCGGCAGTATCGGCAGAACATGAGTTCATTGCGATTAGAATCGCAATGAACAACATGATGCGCATAATCTTTTTCATAATCAACAGCATTTTAGCGGTTTAAAGTAAATGTTGGGGCAAATCCTTTAAATTTATTTTTGAATAATTATCGTCTGATTTCTTTACCAAACATATTCAATTTACCGTTAAACTACAAAAATAATCGACGAACTACACCTGATTTTTTATTTTATCTGTAAAAAACTTACAAATCAAGAAGAAAGTCGATCAATCTTCCATGAAAAATCAGATTGACTCGTATAGCGTATTCTGTCATGCAGTCGGTTCGCCCTTCCCTGCCAAAATTCAACTTGCAGAGGCGTAACTAAATAGCCGCCCCAATTATCTGGTCGTGGAATTGCTTTTCCTTCAAATTCTGATTCTAGTTTTTTCAAGTTTTCTTCCAAAAAAGTTCTGGACGGAATCACTTCACTTTGATTAGATACGATCGCTCCGAGTTTACTTCCTTCAGGACGTGAATCAAAATAATTATCGGAAATAATTTCAGAAGTCTTTTGTGCAATTCCTTTAATGATTACCTGACGTTCCATTTCCTGCCAGAAAAAAGACAAACAAACATTCGGATTCGCTTCTATCGCTTTTCCTTTTTCGGAATTATAATTGGTATAAAATATAAATCCTTCTTCAGAAAATTTCTTGAGCAAAACAACACGCGATTTTGGAAATCCGTCTAAACCAATTGTCGAAACGGTCATAGCATTCACTTCTCCGCTTCCGCCGAAATCTTCCACTTCATGAAACCATCTGTTAAAAAGATTAATAGGATCTTCTGGAATATTAGTTTCCAGTAATTCGCTTTTTTCGTAGGATCTTCTATAATTACTTAAATCATTCATAGTTTTTGATTTTAGTTTATTTTGTTTCAGGTTTCAGGTTTCAGGTTTCAAGTTTCAGGTTTGTCAGGCTGAGCGAAGTCAAAGTCATTTTTCCTAATGTGCTTTTATGTGAAATCCGTTGTTCGCGTTCCTAAACTTAGTATCTTAATACCCCAGTCCCTTAGAACCTTAGCCTAAAATTCAAAACTCACTCCATCATTACCCAAAAGTACATTTGGAAAAATGGTTTCAGCCTCTTCTTTAAAACGCTCAATTCCGTCATAACGTGTCGAATAATGACCTAAAACTAAATGTTTTACATTGGCTTTCAAAGCAATACTTGCCGCTTCTTTTGCTGTAGAATGTAATGTTTTTAAAGCTAAAGGCGCTTCAGATTCTAAAAATGTAGATTCATGGTATAAGACATCAGTATTCTCAATAATCGGAATTACATCTTCGTTATAAACTGTGTCTGAGCAGAAAGCGTAGCTTTTTGGCGGTTCAGGATCAAAGGTAAGTTTTTTATTTTCAATTACGGTTCCGTCATCTAGAGTAACATTACCGCCGTTTTTTATCTTTTGATAATAAGCGACATGAACGTTATAATGTTGAACAGCTTCAACATTCAGCTTTCGTTCTGCAGGTTTTTCTTGAAATAAAAATCCGTTGGTATAAACGCGGTGTTTCAGCGGAATTGTTTTTACAATGACTTTTTTATCTTCAAAAATAACTTCACTTTCTTTTGATTCCAATTCATGGAAAAAAAGACTGTAAGTTGTCCACGATTCTGTTAATTTTAGTTGCAGCAGAATAAGTTCTTTAATTCCTTTTGGCCCGTAAACATGCAGATCTGTTGTTCTTCCTAAAAGGGAAAAAGTCGAAATCGTACCGATCAACCCATAAAGATGATCTCCATGAAGATGCGAGATAAAAATGTGATTAATCTTAGAGAATTTAATCTTATTTTTTCGAAGCTGAACCTGAGTTCCTTCTCCGCAATCAATTAAAAACAAACGGTTTCTAATTTCTAAAACCTGAGAAGTCGGGTTAGTAAGCGTTCTGGGAGTTGCGGCATAACAGCCAAGTATAGTCAACTTCATTTTAGATTGTTGATTTTAGATTTTAGATTGATGAAATATTTTAGAATTGATAAAAGCATTTTAGATTCAGTAACAATCTAAAATCTAAAGTCTAAAATCTGAAATCTAAAATCCTAGGTCTCTTTCGATTTCTTCCATTTCAATAATATCATGTGCTTCCAAAAGAGAAGGAACCACAAGCAATTTATCTGAAATAGCATTAAAATCAAGATCTGAAGCAACAATTACGAAAGATTTTTTTGCTTTTTTGTGAGCTTTAGAAAGCGGTAAAAAAGCTTTTAAATCATTTTCTGACAGCTTAGAATCTGATGATAAATCGATTATAATATTATGTTTTTCAAAGGTTTTAAATTGCTGCGTTACTTTTTCCAAGAAAGCATTTACATCTCCTTGTGTATCTTTAATAGTAACGGTATGTCCTTTTTGATCTACTTTCATTTTATAATTTGTGGGGGCTTATATTTATTATGCTAATTTAGTAAGTTTTTTTTAGTTTCATGTTTCATGTTTCATGTTTTGTCGTTGTGGTAGACAAACATGAAACATGAAACATGAAACTAATAATTACTGAATCTTAGAAGCCAGCAAATAAATAACCGCCATTCTAATCGCAACACCATTCTCCACCTGATTTAAGATAACAGAATGATCAGAATCTGCAACTTCAGATGTAATCTCTACTCCTCTGTTGATTGGTCCTGGGTGCATGATTACGATTTCTTTTCCAAGAGAATCTAGGAGCGGCTTATCAACTCCGTACTGCTGTGCGTATTCGCGTGTCGATGGAAAGAAATTCACATCCATACGTTCATTTTGAACTCTAAGCATATTCGCAACATCGCACCATTCTAAGGCTTTTCTTAAATTTGGTTCAACTGTAACACCAAGAGATTCTATATATCGTGGAATCAGCGTTTTTGGTCCGCAAACTTTAACTTCTGCGCCTTGCATCTGCAAAGCATATATGTTGGATAAAGCAACTCTCGAATGCAGAATATCTCCAACTATCACTACTTTTTTCCCTGCAACATCGCCTAATTTTTCTCTAATAGAATAACTGTCTAATAAAGCCTGAGTTGGATGTTCGTGCGCACCGTCTCCCGCGTTTACGATACTCGCTTTGACATTTTTAGATAAAAAATAAGCCGCTCCGGGATTGGAGTGGCGCATTACAACCATATCAACTTTCATCGAAAGGATATTATTTACAGTATCAATTAAAGTTTCTCCTTTTTTAACCGACGACTGTGCTGCAGAAAAACTAATAACATCTGCAGAAAGACGTTTCTGCGCTAATTCAAAGGAAAGTTTGGTTCTGGTACTGTTTTCGAAGAAAATATTGGCAATGGTAATATCTCGTAATGAAGGAACTTTTTTAATCGGTCTATTAATGACTTCTTTAAAATGATCTGCCGTTTCAAAAATCAGGTTAATATCATTCTCGTTGATATATTTGATTCCTAATAAATGATTTACGCTTAATTCTTTCATTTTTATTGTTTATTTGTTTATTCGTTGAATTGTTTAATCGTTTTTTCTTTTTCAAATCGTTTAATCGGTCTTGCTGCCGATTAAACAATTAACCGGTTAACCGATTAAACTAATTCGTTACTAAGTGAACAACATCTTCACCATCATTTTCTTTCCAGCTCACTTTTACTTTTTCGCCATTAATAGCATCTACCTGACGGCCTCTATAATCGGGCTGAATTGGTAAATTACGGCTGAAACGTCTGTCTATTAAAACTAATAATTCGATTTCTGAAGGTCTTCCAAAAGATTGAATCGCTGTTAAAGCAGAACGAATGCTTCTTCCCGTAAACAATACATCATCAATAAAAATGACTTTTTTGTCTTCGACTATAAAATTGATTTGAGTTTTGTTGGCTTCAAGCGGTTTATCAGTACGACGGAAATCATCTCTAAAAAAAGTAATGTCCAGATATCCCAAAGAAATTTCAGGAACCTTGTATTCGTCTTCTAATATTTGTTTTAAACGTTCAGCTAAAAAAACACCTCTTGGCTGAATTCCCACTAAGATAGTATCGGAGAAATCAAGATGTTTTTCGATTAACTGACAAGCCAAACGATGGAGTATGATAGTAACTTCTTTTGAATTAAGTAATACTTTTTGGCTCATAAGTAATTGTAATGTTTGGTTTGCAAATATACGGAATCTGATTTTATTTGTTGGGGTGTTGAACCGAGAAAAAAATTATTAACAAAACTAAATTTTTTTGGAACTATTTTACTTATTTGTAGGTAATTTATAGTTTAAATTATACTTTAGCACAATAACCATTGAATTTAAAGCTCATTTAATTTGTTTGTTTTTTTTTAGAAAAAACAACTTATTTTGACTAAATATTAAGCCATATGGCAAGAAGTAGAAGAGGAAATTTTAATTTTCAAGAAATATTTGAAGAACATCCAATTAAGGCATGTTTAGGATGTTTCATTACTGGAGTTGGCATCACTTATACAATACTTGTATTTTTTTACGATAATAAAATTCAAAATATTAAAGATAGATATGATGATAAAATTGAGTTTTTAGAAAAAACTCATGCGCAAGATTTAGAAATTAAAGAAATCAAGTTAACAAAAGAGGAAGGAACAAAGTATTATCTAAATATTGAACCTAACAGTAAACTTGCGAGAGATGTAGAAAATTTAATTGAGAATAAAAAATGAAAAATACAGCTAAAAATTTTCTCATATTAATTCTCCTCCTTGTACTTGGAATTGCTTGTACCATAATTTTTGTAGAATTTAATGAGAATAAAGATTTATCAAAAGAAATAAATATCAACAAAAGGGAAAACGATAGTATTCAGAAAAAATTACTATCAAAAAATGAAGAATTAATTTATCTCTTAAAAATCAATCAAAAAGAGATATACTCACTTAAAGGCATGTCTACAGACAGAAATATTGATGGTATATTATTAGGTAACAAATCAATATCTCTAGAAGAATTAATTGATATTGCAAACAAATATCAAAATGAAAAAAACAAGCTTCAAGTTAGAGTAAAAAATGATAGTTCAACAATTCAATATTATATAAAACTATTGAATCAACTGGAAAAAGATAAAGTTTTAAAAAGTGATAAAAAAGGCACAATTACATATACCAACAATATTGACAGCTTATATAAGATGAAGACACTTGAACTTAGCAAAGTAAAAGTTGAACTTCAAGCAAAAAATACACTCTTAAACTTAATTAAGAAAAAATATGAAATAGATACTGAGATTGAATATGGAGAAGGAATTTACACTGCAAAATTGTTAAACACAAAAAAGCTTGATTCGGCACTTTGGATATTTCCATATTACAAACATAAAATAAAGACTAATAAGAAAGGAGAGACCGTTATTAGATAAATAATGGCGATAGAACATATATGTATGTATATATAACTTAAATATTTACAAAAAACTTGAAAAAATGTTTAAGATAAAAAACATATTCTTACTAGACAGCTTTGGAGCATTTCTTTCAACTCTTCTACTTTATTTTATCCTTCGAAATTTCAACGAATTTTTCGGTTTGTCTAAAGATGTTTTCGAATGCCTTTCTTTAATTGCCTTGATTTTTTTTTATTTATTCAATCAGTTGCTATTTTTTTGTCAAGCGAAATTGGAAATCGCTTTTAAAAATAATCTGTACAGCCAATATTCTTTATTGTCTTTTGACATTAAGCATAGTCTTATATAATTATGAAACAATTTCAATATATGGCATTGCTTACTTTCTAGCAGAAATAGCTGTAATTATTGGTCTTGTCTATTTTGAAATGAAATTTATAAAATCAAAATCCTAAAACATTTCCGAAAAATTCTATAACACATTTCCACGATTGTTGAAGTAATTTTATTATTGAACTTAAAAACTCAACATCATGCAAAATAAAATACTAAGATTGTTAATGGTATTCGTTATACTATTTTCATTTACAAGCTGCGAACTAGTAGGAGACATTTTTAAAGCCGGAATGGGATTCGGGATATTTATCGTAATTTTCATTGTTGCGATTATTATTTGGATTTTCGCTAAAATGTTCGGCCGTAAATAGTCTTAAATAAAAAATTAAAAAATCCCAAATTCCAAATTAAACTTGGAGTTTGGGATTTTTTTATAAGTGTAGAACAAAGCCAATCTTTGTTGAGCTTCTCGCGAAGATTTCTCCCTTCGATCGAAATGACAAAAATGAGTAAATCAATTTTATACTTTATCTTTTATCAAAGTTCCCAAAGTCAAAAATTGGAATTTGGGATTTTCATGATTGGAATTTAAAAAATTAAAGATTGTACATCTTTTTTCTTTGTTCCTGAATTTTTTCATCATCAAGATATTCATCAAATGTCATGTAACGATCGATAACTCCGTTTGGTGTCAACTCTACGATTCTGTTACCAACAGTCTGCGCAAACTCGTGGTCATGAGTTGTAAAAATTACAGAACCTTTAAAATTTTTCAATGAGTTGTTGAAAGCTGTAATAGATTCTAGATCTAAGTGGTTTGTTGGTTCGTCCAGCATTAAAACGTTTGCACGTTCCATCATCATTCTTGACAACATACAGCGTACTTTTTCTCCTCCAGATAAAACTCTAGACGTTTTTAAAGCTTCTTCTCCAGAGAAAATCATTTTTCCTAAGAAACCACGAATGAAAACCTCATCACGCTCTTCCTCTGTTTTCGCATATTGGCGTAACCAATCTACTAAAGTCAAATCGTTTTCGAAAAACTTATGGTTTTCAGCTGGCAGATAAGCTTGGTTTGTTGTAATTCCCCAATCGAAAGTTCCAGAATCTGCTTTTTGTTCGTTGTTTAAGATTTCGTAGAAAGCTGTTGTTGCACGTGAATCTTTAGAGAAAAGAACGATTTTATCGCCTTTCGCCATATTCAGGTTAATATCTTTAAATAAAACTTCTCCATCTACCGAAGCAGACAAGTTTTCTACATTTAAGATTTGATCTCCAGCTTCACGATCCTGATCAAAAATAATCGCTGGATAACGACGGCTTGATGGTTTAATTTCTGAAATATTCAATTTAGAAATCATTTTTTTACGAGAAGTTGCTTGTTTCGATTTCGCAACGTTTGCACTAAAACGACGAATAAATTCTTCCAACTCTTGTTTCTTCTCTTCTGCTTTTTTGTTTTGCTGTGCACGTTGTTTTGCCGCTAATTGGCTAGACTCGTACCAGAAGGTATAGTTTCCTGAGTAGTGATTAATTTTTCCGAAATCAATATCAGAAATATGTGTACAAACCGCATCTAAAAAGTGACGGTCGTGAGATACAACGATTACAGTGTTTTCGTAGTTTGCCAAGAAGTTTTCTAACCAAGCGATTGTCTCGAAATCCAAATCGTTGGTAGGCTCATCCATAATCAGTAAGTCAGGATTTCCGAAAAGTGCCTGCGCCAAAAGCACACGAACTTTCATTTTTCCTTCCATATCGCCCATTAAAGTATAATGATCTGCTTCTGTGATACCTAAGTTAGATAACATCGCTGCTGCATCAGAATCGGCGTTCCATCCGTTCATTTCTTCAAATTGAACTTGAAGCTCCCCTATTCTGTCTGCATTTTTATCGTTGTAGTCTAAATAAAGTTCATCCATTTCTTTTTTAACAGCGTACAGCACTTTATTTCCCATTAAAACGGTTTCCAAAACAGTATGTTCGTCGAACATGTTGTGGTTCTGGTTTAAAACCGACATACGTTTTCCTGGCTCTAAATGAATGTGGCCAGAAGTTGGGTCCATATCCCCTGAAATAATTTTAAGAAATGTAGATTTTCCAGCACCATTGGCTCCAATAACGCCGTAAATATTTCCGTGAGTGAAAGTGGTATTTACTTCGTCAAACAAAATTCGTTTGCCAAATTGAACTGATAAATTATTGACTGTTAACATGAATGTCTTTTTAATTAATTTGGTGCAAAAGTACGGAAAAAGGTTCAGAGTTGCAAAGATGCAAAGGTTCAAAGTTTTTTATGCTGATGATGGGTTCTCGCAGAGGCGCAGAGTTTTGTTTTACCAATCTGATTACTACATAATCTTGTCATTTCGAGGAACGAGAAATCTCCACAAGAAACTCCGTCCCTATAATTTCTAATCTTTGTCGAGCTACTTGTGGAGATTTCTCGTTCCTCGAAATGACAAAAATGAGGTTACTTTGCCATAAAACTTTGCGACTTCGCTCCCGATAGCTATCGGGATTGCGAGATTAATTTAACTTACAGCTTGCTTTCTTTCGCCAAAGCAACTTCTAAACTTTCAAAATTCGGAAGTACTTTAGAAATTAAACCTTCTTTATTGAGAATAAAATGTGTTGGGAATGAATTTAGCTGTAAAGCTTCATTCATATACACTTTCATATCTGGAATTACTGAATAAGACAATGGTTTTCTAGCCAAAAATATTTTTAATTGCTCTGCTGAATCTTCGGCTAAACTCATAAAAATAATATCTTTTCGATCTTTGTATTCTTCTACCAATTTATTGACTTGCGGAAATTCTTTTATACAAGGTGTACAATGAATGTACCAGCATTTTATCACGATAATTTTTCCTTTCATGGATTCATTGGAAACCAAATTTCCTTCTAAATCTTTAAATGAAAATTTTGGAAAAGCTGTTCCTTCCATCTTGTAGTTTTTGTAAGCATCAAAACCAATTTGATTGATGGTTGCTTTTATACTCGTATCTGTCTTTGGCAGAATTTTGAACAACTTATAATAATAAACCGCATCTTCTGATTTTAATCGAATTGGAATAAAATTTCCATTTGCTAATTGATTTAAAAAAGCTTCTTTAGAAATTTCTTTAGAAGAAGAATCAAGAGCTGTAAAATCTCTTGAAAGCATTATATTTTTATTTTGATAAACTGACCATTCCGTATAACTTTTCTGAATTTGAATGGGATCAACTTCGGGATTTCCTAATTTGGTTTGACTGAAGGAGGAAGTAAAAATTAAAAATGCTATGATAATGGTAATGGATTTCTTCATGAAGTTTTTATGCGATAATTCTAAAGTCAAAAGTACTGATTTTTTTTCATGCAGTCATTTGTCCTTGCGAAGAACGAAGCAATCTCATTTGGTAAATTAATTGTTAGTGCGATTGGTTCATTCCTTGCAAAGACTTACTTTAAGATTACCTTAAACCATAAAAAAACCTGGCAGCAAAATTGCCAGGTTTAATAAAAAAGTTTTAATTATAAGCAAAACTATGAGTTCAAAAATGAAATATCCATTAAATATTTTTTTTGATTTTGCGGATGTAGTATAACTATTATGTTTTTACTTTTAATAAAACCTGTAGGGTCTATTAAAATTTTAGTACTTTTAAAAACTCTGACCTTATTTGTATTAGGATCTTGATAAGTAGTACAAATTTGATAGAGTAGCTTTCCAGTTATTATGTGAGTACGTGTTCGTTTAACAGAATCAAATTGTGTTATAATACGAGTTCCGTTTTCAAAAATATATTTTGCTTTCTTTTGGCCGAGATGAAAAACTAAAAGCATTATAAAAAAAAGAAAACCAAAAGAACTCATAAATATTGGCAGACCAAATGCTGAAGTGTATTTTTTAATATTTGCTTCTTGTGGATTGGCCGGATCATAAATAATCTCGAAACTTTTTTCATTAATTGGATTTCCACTATTATATGAAGGCACAAATTTAATTTTTTCCCCTTTTTTTGTTTTGAAAGAAATTATTGGATGATAATATATGTTTAGGTTGTTCGTTGATTTAAAGGATCCAACAACTGTACCTTCAGTTGTGACTGCTCTTTCTAAAAAGGTCTTTTTATCTAAATAAATATAAAAGGCGCCTATTAACAAGGCTAAACCTATTGTAAATAAAATGTATTTGAAAATAGCTGCAGATTTCACTTCCTTAAATTTCTGCAAAAATAGTGGGCATAAATAATACGTTAACCACCTAAAAGTCTTTTTAGTATTAAAATAAGACATGTTTTAATTCAGACATTTATTTTAATTCAAAAAAAACCTGGCAACAAAAATTGCCAGGTTCATAATGCGCTACTTGAGGCAAAAACCAAATAACAAATTACCTCAATTCACAGCATTTAAGAAATAAAAATTAGGTTAAAAAATAAATAACCAAACTCAATTTTAACCGTCCCAATTTTCTATTTCTAAATTTTCAATCATTTTTATTAGTTTAAAAAGTTCATCACTTTTAAAGACTTTTTGTGACCCGATTTATCTGTTACTATCACAACAAAAATTTGTTTACTAGCAAAACTTGGACTACTAAGTAGCACTTCTTTGTTGTTTTGAATGTTTCTATGACTTGTAACAGTCTGTCCTATTGTATTAAATACATCAACTTGAGTAATATCTCCTGTTTCGTTTGCTACTGATAAGGTATTGTTTTTAAAATAAGCTACTGTCGCATTACTTTCAGCCGAAATATCTTCCACCGCTAATGTTTTTGCTGCCTGCGATGCGAAATAAGCCGCGTAAGCATTTGAGAATTGATATCCTGTACCGCAAGCTGCATCCCAGTTAATAGACCATGTCATTACTCCTCTCATATCTGGATATGGACCACCTTTTAAAGTGTATGTTCTTCCTGAGAAAGTTGTTCCGAATCTTAAATAATTAAAGGCTTGAATTCCTTTTTCTGGTGTTAAATATCCTCCTGCGGGAGCTGCAGGAGCACATGCTGGAATTGCAATTACAACTTTCGACGCTGGTAACGGCGGGAAATAAAACCCTGTAGAAGCTACATTAAATCCTTTCATTAGCATATCTGACATTGAAACTAAGAAATCTGGAGTTGCCTGAGAATAGGCTGCATTGTCTAAGGCAAGAACAGATCCTGTATTATACAATTGAACCATTAATAAATCTAGTTCGTTTCGTAAGTTGTGAATTACCGGAAGGAATGAACCCGCTCCATCTGAATAAACTGAGTATCCTACTTGTACATAGAAAGTTTCTGGCGCAGATGTTAATATAAATCCGCTTCCGTAACTTGATTTTAATTCTTTGAAAGCGTCTACAATATTTTTCAATTTTGGATAAGCTGAAATTGCCGAGTAAGAGAAATCTTTTAAAGCCCCTGCTCCAAAATTCATTGATCCACCTTCGAAATCAATATCAACTCCGTCAAAATTATATTGATCTACAATTGCTTTTAATCCGTTTACGAAAATATTTTTCTGAGCTACGGTCTGCAATTCTACGTGACCATTTTGTCCTCCGATAGAAACAATTACCGGAATTCCTTTGTCTCTCAAAAACTTAATATCATTTTTTAATAACTGCGGATTGAAAACTCCGTTTGTCATATATCTTGGCTCATTTACGACCAAGATTGGTGTGTAACCATCTCTGTTTTGAGTTTCGATAAACGAATAAACCACAACATTAAATTTTTTATCTCCTAATTGATTGAAGTATAAAAATGGAGCACTTGTATTATCCCATCCGTGAGCATAACCTACAATTACTTTTGCTGGTAATGGATTAAATGATGATGTTGAATTTGTAATAGTAAGTGCTTGACTAAACGTTTTTATACCTCCAGCATTATCTGCAGCTGTCACTACGATTGAATATGCTTTATAGGTATTTGGAGTAAAAGTGTAATTGTATGCACTTCCTGTTCCTTTTGTCATAGCATACGAAGTTCCATCAATACTGATCGAAACTGTTGAAATTGTTCCGTCTGCATCAGTAGCATTTAAACTTATTGGAATAGCTTGAAATCCAGAAGGCTGATTTATTGATGTCGATGCAGGTGTTACCCAAGTAATTACAGGAGCTGCATTTGGACAGTTTGCACCTGAACAAGTTAATGTAAAACTGTATGTTTTTGAATCTGTTGTTCCGTTTGCAGCCGTAGCTGTAACAGTTAGTGTATGACTTTGCGAAAACTGATTTGATGCCGGTGCCCAAATAGATGTATAAGTCCCTGAAGAATTAGTCGTACTCAAGGTTTGTCCATCTAAACTAAATACAACAGATGAGATTGTAGTGGCATCTGCAGCACTTAACCCAACACTTGCAACAAAATTAATCGATGATCCTAAATTTATAGCAATCGTCGAAGCTGTTGGCGCTGTAATAGCAACCACAGGCTTAGTCGCAACCACCGCTTGTGTATTGAAATTATAAACTGTCGGAGTAGTCGGAACAGCAAAGCTGGCTAAGTTATTTGGAAAATAAGCTACTTCTCCATTTTGCCATGAATTTAATTTCAAACTTAAAACCTGTGTATAACCCGCTACAACTGAATTATCAAATGTATAATTTCCTGATGCATCTGTTGTTGCTAGAACACTTTTCCAGTTATGAGTATTGTCTGTCCATGGTAAAACCAATTCAACTTTAGCATTTGCTACTGGAGTTGAACCATTTTTTACGTTCCCACTAATTAAGTTTACAGCCGCAGCTAATGCTGATTTAGCCGTTGAATTTGTATTGAAATTGTAAACCGTTGGATTGGCAGGAACAGGGAAGTTTGCAAGATTATTTGGAAAATAATTTACTTCACCATTTTCCCACGTATTTAATTTTAAGCTTGTAATAGTGTTATATCCTGCTACAACCGAATTATCAAAACTATATTTTCCTTGTGCATCTGTTGTTGCAATGACACTTTTCCAGTTGTGTGTATTGTCTGTCCAAGGTAAAACTAATTCTACTTTGGCACCAGCAACCGGAGTTGTTCCATTTTTAACTGTTCCGCTAATTTTATTTGTTCCAACTACCACTGCATCTTGAGAGAAGTTTAATGTTTTATTGGCGTTCAAATTAGAATAAACTGTAGAAGCCGGCGTATATGTTTGACCTGTTAAAGCTGCGGTTACAGTATAATTTCCGCCTGACGGTAAACTGAGTGAATAAACTCCGCTTGCATTTGTAATCGCTGCATAACTTCCTCCTGTAAAAGAAGCAGTAACAGTTACGCCAGAAACTGGAGTTGTATTATTTAAAACAGTTCCGCTTACGGTATAATTAACAACTGCTGCCCCTTGCGTGAAATTCAACGTTTTGTTTGCGTCGATCGCATTATAAACTGTTGAAGCCGGAGCATAAGAGAATCCAGTTTTTGCAGCTGTAACGGTGAAGTTAAGACCTGCTGTTAAACCTGCGATGCTGTAAACGCCGCTTGCATTTGAAACTGCTGTTAGTGTTGTACTTCCTGAAACTGCAGAAACTGTTACGCCAGAAACTGGAGTTGTTCCATTGAGAACTGTTCCGCTAACTGTATATATTGGCTGCGTTCCGTTAATAACTACTGCAGTTTGATTAACTGTAACGTTTGTTAAACTTACTGGAGTAAAAGTATAAGTAGCTTTTAAAGCTGTTACTGTATAGTTTTGTCCAGAAGTTAGGTTGTTGAATGTAAAATTTCCTCCTGTAGAAACCACAGTTTGAATAACGGTATTACTTGCATTACGCAATTCAACCGTAACATCTGGAATTAAAGCTGATCCGTTTTTTACAGAACCAGAGATACTTACTGTTCCAGTAACAATGCTTCCGAAAGAGGTATCAACCTGTGTTAATAAGGAATTTGGAACTGAACCTCTCGTATCTTGAGATAATTCCCAAACCATACCTCCAGCTAAATTTTTGGATTTAATATACTGTACTTTTAAATCCATTGACTGCTTATCTTCGTAAGAGATAAACTGTTTTAAAGTCGAATTGTACAAATAAGGAACTTTGGTTGTATTATCAAAATAACGTACCCATCCTGCTGAAGCCGCAACCGGAGTAACTAACATAGTATTTGGATCTAAATAAGGATGTGAATTCGTAACCGGATTTCCGACTAAATCACAGATTTCTATACTTCCTGATTTTTCGCACGCTGCAGGACCATCCCAAGTACCTGTTGGATTTTGCGGATTTGTACATCCTGAAACTATATATCTAGGCGCAGAAACAAACAATCCTGGTAAATTAGGGTTAGTGCCATTATTGGCCACATTATCAAATTTTTTCCCGTAGAAAGGAAGTCCCATAATTAATTTATTCGCAGGAAAACCAACTACATTTAAATATTGGTTTGTTAATTCATCTAATGATTCTGACTGCGTTGCGCCATAAAGCGGATCGTTTGTGTTTCCGCTTGAATAAAGAGGTGCATTATAGCATGTTTTATCAAACCAGTTGCCGCCAAAATCATATCCGAAATACGTAATATAATCGCAGTACGTAGAAATATCTTCTGTCATTCCGTATTGAGATCTGTTTGCTGGACCTAAATATTGCTGCGCTACTTTTCTAACATTGTTTCCAGCAGCAATTGTAACTAGTTTGTTAGGCATTGCCTGACGCATCGCTTTTAATAAGTATACCAAATTTTTGTTGTCATCAGGACTGTATTTTTGCGGAGGAATTGGAGCTCCGTTAATTACTTCAGTACCATCTGTTCCTCCAGATAGAGGATATTCCCAATCGATGTCAAAACCATCAATAAAAGGATAGGTAACAATAAAGTTTGCCATATCTGCAGCCAGAGCTGCTCTTGCTACGGGACTTGCAGCAATTGGAGAAAGATCCTGGCCTTTTGTCCAACCTCCAACAGAAATTAAAATTTTTAAATGAGGATACTTTTGCTTCAGCTTCATAAGGTCATAAAAATTACCTTTAACAGGAGCGTCCCACGGAATTCCACCTTCCATATGCTCAAAATCGGCATAGGTATCCAAGCATTGTAATTTTGTATTCTCAGGATGGGCAGGATCATAACTTGTGCCATAAAAAGAATAATTCAAATGCGTCAATTTACTTCCATCAATTTTCGGAATATTAAAATCCCTAGCATAGATAGACCATTGTGCATAATATCCCACTACTTTTTTTCCGTGAGCTGGTTGTGCCAACGCAAGCATGGGAAACAGTAACAAAAAGAGCAATCTGTAATAATGTTTCATAGTTAATAAATATTTGATTAATAGAAAATAAATAATTGGGCCGCAGACTTTAAAAAATCTGGGTTTCGCTCAACTGCAGGTTGGAAGGCTGCTGTCGACTGGAAATAAACTCAAATTACATTCTATAGATAAATATTACTATTACCGATTTTTTCATAATCAATAGCAAATAGTAGTGATTGATATTTATTTATAATTTTTAAAAAATTAATATTAAATACAAATGATAAATTTGGGACGACTCATCAATCTATACTCTTCTTTTTGTCATGTTTTTTATTCTTTTTATTTGGTTTTTTTAAAGGTTAATACTCTATTATCGGTTATTTTTTTATACTTAGTTAAGATTTAATATAGATTTGAAAATTCTAATTTGTAATTACCTCTGCCAATAATTATGACAGAGATAATCACCACTCTTAAAAAAACATTAGCAGCTTTAAAAACGTACTAAATACTAATTCAAATCCAACTTTAAATTAATTTCTTCAAACTCTCATAAACAGACAGTTCAACATCTGCATGATCTTTTGTGTTGCATTGTTCTATTAAACCTTTTAAATCTGATGCCTTTAATGTCGATTTATTATCTAAAACCAATAACAATTCTTGTGACGCATCATTTAACTTTTTTGACAAAGGCAGTAATGGCTGTACTAATGGAGCATTTGCACTTAGTTTTGTCAGCTCTTGATGTACTGCAATCCATTTTGTGAAATAGGCTGCTACTTTGGCTTTATTATCTGCCGATTTATTTGCTAAATATTGATTTACTACAGCATTGAACGCTAATGCATCTTTCGCATCTGGCCCGCATGCATCTGCAAATAATGTAAATGGAGAATACATTTGATATTCTGTTCCGCCTTTGTTACGAGTATACCCTTTTAACGGTTCACTCACATTTGAAAATTCTTCAAGCGCTTTAATATCTTGATTATTGGCAATATTTCTTAAAATCACATCCTTATTTCTAATATGTGTAAGTCCTAGTTCTTCTAATCTGAAAGAAACCGATTCTAAACGTTTACGCATATTTTCTACATCTACAACATCTTCTGCCGACCAAAGTCTTTCTGCAATTGCAGCTGTTCTTGGCCAAAGTCTAGAGTCTATTGTTGTAGAGGTTACCAATTCTGTCCACATTGTAGCTTCTCCGCCAAGGATTCGTGCTTTTTCTTCGGCAGTTAAATTTGCTCCTTTTGGCATCGGATCATTTAAATAATGACTTGCAATTGGATACATCAAATCGATATAATACCCATTTGATAAAACAGTTTTATATCCTTTTTTTACAGCGTCTACCAACGATTGTCCGGCTGCCATTCCTTCGTTTGGACCTCTCCAAGAATGTACAATAGCTTCTTTAGACAAATCTTTGGTTAAAATTTCTTCCCAGCCCATTAACTGTTTTCCGTGTTTCTTCAACATTGGAGCCAGCTGCATTGTAAAATAAGTCTGTAATTCGTGATTGGTTTTTAAGTTGTGCTTCTTTTTAAATTCTTGGATTTTAGGATTTGCATCCCAATCTTTTCCTTCGTTTTCATCTCCGCCAATATGGAAATAAGCACCAGGAAATAAGGGACAAACCTCATCAAAAACGCCGCTTAAAATTTGATATGTTTTAGGATTTGAAGGATCTAATGTCGGTGAAAAAATACCCGCATTTCTTTCAATTCCATAGGTAGCGATTGCTGTACCTTGAATATTTTTTTCGGATGTTCCTCCTGTTAAAGTAATTACTTTACTTCCTATTTCTGGATAAGCTGTTAAAATAGCCGATCCGTGACCAGGAACATCTATTTCTGGAACTATTAAAATACCACGCTCATCTGCGTATTTTACGATATTTTTAATTTCCTCTTGTGTGTAATAAAGTCCATCCGACGCTAATTCGATAAACTTTGTATACTTTTTCATTTCGATTCGCCAGCCTTGATCATCAACCAAATGCCAGTGAAAAACATTCATTTTCATAGCCGCCAAAGCATCAATATTTCTTTTGATAACATCAACTGGCTGAAAATGTCTTGAAGCATCTATCATTAAACCTCTCCAAGTAAATCTTGGAAAATCTGAAATTTTTGAAGCTGGAAAGTAAAATGAAGTTGAACTGTTTTGGAGCATCTGCAATAATGTTTCAAGACCGTGCAAAGCTCCCAAATCGCTTGAAGCATTTAGGGTAATTTTATTTGACGTAATATCTAAGTGATAACTTTCGTCTTCATACAAACCAATTTTACCGCTTTTTGTACAATTGATCTGCAATTCGGCATTCGGAACTTCATTTAATTTGGCAATAAAACCTTGTTCAAAAAATATACCTGTTCTACCATCTAAACGGCGCAAAAAACGAGTTACTCCACCAAAAATTCTTGGATTTGGATTTCCTGTAATGTTAACTTTAAAATTTTTAGTTAAAGTAAAATTACCTTCATTAATAACAACATTCTGAGGCCAAGGCATAAGATTGAGCTGCTCTTTCTGAATTTGAGCTCCTACTGATATACCTGCAAATAATAGTACAAATAGATATTTCATTTTTCTTTTTTTTTGGTTGGATAGTTTTTAAAGTATCCTAAATTTATTAAAAAAAACAAAACTCAGACAGATTTCTGCATTACCTCACTTTTGCGATGAGACCAATCTGAATTTTGTCATTTGATTCATTTTTAAATGAATCGGAAAAAATTTTAGTAATCAAAACGTTTAAAAGCTTCTATTGCTTCATATTCAGCCAAACCTAATTCATCGTATAATATGGCTGTATTTTTGTTTCGATCTTCTGCTCTAACCCAGAATTCCCTAGAATCATTTCCTTGAAACATAACCCTGTCTTTTTGAGACTGATGATATAAAATCGCATGACGTTTTAATAAAACTTCTGAAGGGCTTAATGGAACAGCCATGTCAATTTCATGAATATCCCATTCGTGCCAAGCTCCTCTGTAAAGCCATAACCAGCAATCGTCCATGTAAGGCTCAGGTTTAAGTTCTTTTAATGCAGCGAATATCGCATTTAAACACACCTCATGTGTTCCGTGCGGATCTGCAAGATCTCCGGCAGCAAACACTTGATGCGGTTTTATTGTAGCAATAATATCTTTTACAATGGCAATATCTTCTGGACCTAAGGGATTCTTCTTAACTTGTCCAGTTTCATAAAAAGGAAGATCTAAAAAGTGCGTATTCTCATCCTTCAATCCAATATATCTTGTTGCAGCATAAGATTCTCTTCTTCGAATAAGTCCTTTTAATTTTCTAACTTCAAGAGAATCAATTTGATTTTCTGATTTGTTGTTTAAAAATTTAATTACTTCTTTAAAATTGATATCAGAATCACCTTTACCAATAAAATCACTGGCAACTTCTGCGAATTTTAATGCTTCGTCATCTGTAACAGCAATATTTCCAGAAGTTTGATACACAACATGAACATCGTGTCCCTGCTTGATTAATTTTGAGAATGTTCCTCCCATAGAAATTACATCATCATCTGGATGCGGGCTGAAAAGAATTATTCTCTTTTTTGCCGGATTTGCTCTTTCGGGACGATGCGAGTCATCTGTGTTTGGTTTTCCCCCAGGCCATCCAGTAATAGTGTGCTGCAAAATATTAAACATATTAATGTTCATATCATAAGCAGAACCTTCCTGCGCCAAAAGATCAGACATTCCGTTATTATTGTAATCACGGTCTGTCAATTTTAAAATAGATTGTTTTGTTTTTTGACACAACCAAACAATCGCTTTACTTTTTAATTCAGGTGTCCAAAGGCATTCTCCAACTAACCAAGGCGTCTTGAAACGGGTTAATTCTGAAGCTGCAGACTGATCTAAAACGAAAGTTGCGTTTGGATGATTTTGTAAAAATGTTGCTGGAACTTCTGAACTGATATCTCCTTGAATAGTTCTCTTAATGATATCGGCTTTGTTTTGTCCCCATGCCATCAAAACAATACGTTTTGATCTCATAATGGTTGAAACTCCCATTGTAATGGCACGTTTCGGTACATTGTCAATACCGTTAAAAGCTGATGAAGCATCTACTCTCGTGATATGATCGAGTGTAATAATTCGGGTTCCAGAATTGATATGCGAACCAGGCTCATTAAAGCCAACATGCCCTGTACGTCCAATTCCTAAAAGTTGAAAATCAAGACCGCCGGCATTTTTAATATTCATTTCATAATCGATACAATATTGATTGATTTCATCAATAGAAACTGTACCGTCTGGAATATTAATATTTTCAGGTTTGATATCAATATGATTAAAAAGATGCTGATGCATGAAATAATGATAGCTCTGATTGTTCTCTTTAGTCATTGGATAATATTCATCCAGATTAAAAGTGATTACATTGCTAAAACTTAGGCCTTCTTCTCTATGCATTCTCACTAGTTCCTCATAAACTTTAATAGGCGAAGAACCTGTAGCAAGACCTAAAACGCAAGCTTTATTTTTTTCCTGCTTAGATCTGATTAACTGCGCAATTTCCTGTGCCACAATTGTAGAAGCTTCTATAGAACTTTTGAATATTTCGTTATGAATTTTCTCAAAACGAGTTTCTTCAAACTTTCCAGCGCTTTTGTAACTGATATCAGGTTTTATTTCTAAAGCACCTTTCATTTCTTTTCTTTTTTTGTAGTAATTACCATTTTGGTTTAAGAATGGTATAGACAGCTTTCGCCACCTATACCATACTACTAACCAAACTCAATATTTTTTTTTAGAAGTTTGCTTTATCAACATCCCACCAAAGTCTTGTAGCTCCGTTATCTGGACCGCCAAGTACAGCTACACCAGATTCCACTCCTTTAGGGTTGTTTGTAGCTTCAGACTGTGCAAACGGTAATCTTCTAACACCTAACTCAGTACTGATAATTCCGCCGCTTTTGTTATTGGTAATTCTAAATAATTTTGGATAACCTGTTCTTCTATATTCTGACCAAGCTTCTTGACCATCAGGATATGTAGCAATCCATTTTTGTGTGATAATTTTTTCTAAATTGATTTCATTTGTTGCTCCCCAAGCCACAGTTACTTTAGAAACTGCTGGTGCATTATTTGCAGCATTTACTGGATCAACATAATCTTTTGCAACTTTTACATTATCTGCAATATAAGCCGCTGCTCCTTCTACTCCATTTTGATCAAAAGATGCTTTGATACCAGCTTCATACAAATCTTTAGCTGCACCATCCATATTCCATCCTCTTAGAGCACCTTCTGCTCTTAAGAAATAAACCTCCGCTGTAGACATCCAAGTAACTTCTCCAGTTTTTGTTCTAGCTCCAGTTCTCGAAAAATTCGCATAAGTCGACGGTGTCGGATACACAATTCCTGTTCTAACCCCTCTGTATTCTCCTGGAACTTGAGTTGAAGGTTCCCAATATTTGGCTAAACGAGGATCATCATACCCTACTAAAATAGACTCCATATCGGCTCCCATTGATAAACCTACCCAAACGTGGCTCATTACATCAATAACATTTAGATCTAATGGAGATTTAATTTTGATTAAATCGTTATTAATTTTGAATACTCCTATAGAGTGGCTTACTGCTTTTTCTGCTTCTGTTTTAGCTAAAGCTGGGTCAACTTTAGAAATTCGCATTGCTAATCTCAAACGTAATGAATTTGCATATTTAACCCACTGTTCGTAGCTTCCTCCATAATTAGACTGATCTGTTTCCGTAAATTTAGAAACTTCTCCACTAGCTACTCTTGTAGTTAAGTCTGCAACAGCAAAATCTAAATCTTTAAACATCTGTGTGTAAATTTGCTGCTGAGAATCGTAAGTAGCTAAACCTTCTCCTCCAAATTTAGAATATACTGCAGGTCCATACATATCCGTAATACGCTGCATAGTTGCAACTTTGATAATTAGCGACCACGCATAAAACTGATCGTACTTTCCTTTTGCTCTTTGTTCTACTTTAAATAAATTAGCAATAATATTTACGTAGGCATCATCCCATGCATAAGTATTCCAGCCTGGATTCAAGTTGTAACTATGATTATTTATACCCCCAAATTCATTTGGAGAAGTCATGTACCCAGACCATCCATCAGCCTGTAAACTTTGCTGCAATTGGTACTGCCAAGTAACATCTGATATGTAAAGTCTTGTAAATGCTGGTTTAATTAAACCTTTAATGTTATTAAAATTTTGCTCTAAATCTGGTGTCGTTGCTCCCACGGGATTTTGATTCATCTCGTCAAAATTATCTGTACAACTAATAGCTGTCAGAAGCGAGAAGCATATCGCTGTTCTTTTTATTATATTTAATGTCATGATAGTAAGATTAGAATGTTAAGTTTAAATTAAGACCGATACTTCTTGTTGACGGCATTCCGAATACATCAACACCTTGTAAACCTTCACCTGTACTTAGTGCCACATTTGGATCAAATGGAGCATCTTTATAAATAAAGAATAAATTTCTAGCAATTAAAGAGATTGATGCAGTTTGAACAAACGGTAATGTTGCTTTATTGAATGTATATCCAATAGATACCTCTCTAACACTAACATTTGTAGCATCATAGATGTATTGACTGCTTACTCCATTTCTTCCTGCAGTATTACTGTAATATTCGTAAGGATCCATTGAAGTTACAGGAGTTCCATCGCTTGCTTTAACACCATTGATATTTACCACACCAGCATTTCTAGCGTCACCTGTTGCTTTCGAAACACCGTTAAAATCATTGATTGCTTGTGTTAAACTAAGAACTTCACCTCCAAAACGACCGTCAAGTAAAACGTTAGCCGTAAAAGCACCAATTTTGAATGTATTAGACCAGCCTAACATAAAATCAGGATTTGCGTTTCCTATTTCTGTCCAATCTGTTCTTTGTAATGTATTATCGTCATTAACTAAAATTCTACCTTGGGCATCTCTCTTGAAGTCATATCCTTCGATTACACCAAACGGTCTTCCTTCAATTAATGAATATCTGTATGAGTTAGAACCTGGATCTGTAAGAATAATTCTTCCCCCTGTAGATTCTGATGGAATATCATTTACCCTGCTTTTGTTTTGTGAGTAGTTAATTCTTGATTCCCAATTGAATTTTTCACCTCTAACAATATCTGCAAACAAAACAACTTCAAAACCTTTGTTAGAAATACTACCTGCATTAATAGCATAGTTAGTATAACCATTAGGATTTGTAGATTCTGCCGGAACTTGAAGAAATTGATTTTTAGTATCTGAAGTATAATAAGACACTTCAAAACCTAATCTATTATTAAACATTCTCCATTCTGTACCAATTTCCAATTCAGATTTTAACTCGTTTTTTAAACTTGCACCTGGTTTTGGTCCAACAGGAGGATTTACAAGATTTCCAGCTACAATTCCAGATGTCGGACTTGTAATCGTAGAAGCAATATCGTTACCAACTTGAGCAAAAGTTGCACGAACTTTACCATAGTTTATAAATTCTGGCATTGCAGCCATTTCACTAAGAATAGCAGTTGCTCCAACAGACGGATAAAAATATCCTGGACTATCAGTGTTAGCAAGTGTAGAAGACCAATCGTTTCTTCCTGCAAGATCTAAGAATAAATAATCTTTGTAACCAAAAGTTGTTGCAGCAAATACAGATTGAACTTCTCTCTCTGCACCAGTTTGAACATTTCCATTATTATTTACAAAATTTCCTAAAGTAAAAATATTATCATAAACAAGACCTCCGCCAATTCCTGAATCAACAGTTAATCCATTAGCTCTAGAGTGATTTATACTTGTACCAAGTGTTCCATTAAAGCTAAAATTTTCAGAAAATTTAGTATTAAATAAAGCAATTAAGTCTGCATAATTTTGAGTACCAATTAAATTAGCATTTATATATCTTCCTGTTGGATGTACCAAAGAACTAGCAGAACTTCCGTACATTCCTTTTTGGAAATTACTTTCGTTTCTGTTATAGCTGTATCTTGATGTTAAATGAAACCATTCAGCTATTTTATAATCTAAAGCGATAGAACCTGTAAAGAAATTATTTGTATCTACAGATTTTTGTCTGTTAATCTGCCAATAAGGGTTTTCATTGCTTTCGTTTACAGCAGCGAAACCAGGATAATTTTGCTGCATCATGTTTTTAACAGGATCAAAAACTTCGAAAGTTTTTAAGTCGTTCAAAGTAAATGCTCTTGGGTGACTGTAAACACCAGCGATTGGGTTAAAGTACAAACCGTTTGTTGGTCTGTTATTAATGGTCTGCTTAACATAATTTGCAGTTACAGCAACACTTAATTTATCATTAAAAAATTTACTTGTCTGACGAATTCCAAAGTTATTTTTCTTTAGGTGATTACCTGGCACAATACCATTAGAATCTGTGTTCGCATAACTTAAAGCAGTTGATGCACCTTCTGTAGCTTTTGAAAAAGTCATAGATGTAATTTGAGTATTACCAACTTCAAAAAAGTCTTTGATGTCTTTATCGCCTTCTACTTTTTGTTTTGCGCCCCAAGATCTTGGATCTCCTGCGTTAGAAGTATAATCCGATTGAAATTCAGGAAGATAAGCCACACTTTCAAAAGTTGTTACTGAATTTACATTGAAAGACTCTGAACCAGCTTTTACTTTTTTAGAAGATAATAAAATTACTCCATTTGCTCCCTGAGAACCATATAAAACAGAAGCAGCAGCACCTTTAAGAACTGTCATTCCTTCATAATCATCTGGATTTATTAATGAAACAACATCTCCACCATCTTTATTACCACCATTTAAATCTCCAAAAGTTCCATTTGGCTGTCCAGCTCCTCCATTATACAACGGAATACCATCAATTACATATAATGGCTGATTATTTACAAAAGAAGAATTACCACGAATAACAACTTTTGTTGTTCCACCTGCTCCAGAAGAACTTCTCGTTACTGCAACACCGGCAATTTTACCAGCTACAGTATTAATTAAGTTGGCATCTTTAACACGAGTTAATTCCTCTCCTTTAAGCTCTTGCGCAGCATATGCCAAAGATTTTCTTGATTTTTTAATACCTAAAGAAGTTACAACAACCTCGTTTAATGCATTTGACGCTCCTTGAACCAATTTTACATTAATAGTTGCAGCATCTCCTACAACAATCGTCTGAGTTTCCAGCCCTACATACGTAAAAACTAAAGTCTGACCTTTTTGAGCTTCAATTGTGTACAATCCATCAAAATCGGTAGTAGTTCCCTTTTGACCTCCTTGTACTGCAACAGAAGCTCCTGGTAATGGCATACCATCAGAATCTGTAATCACACCCTTGACACTTTTTACTTGTGCAAGCGAAACCTGCGCCGTAAAAACAATCATAAAGATTAAGAAAATTTTTTTCATGTTTATTTTATTTTGTTAGTTATGAGGTAAAATTATTCTTAAGGCTTTGTTAAAAAAAATAAATTAAACCAACGACAACAAAATTTAAACGAACGACATAAATCATTCAATAATACGCTTTACGAAAACGTTCTAATTAGAAAATAAAACATCGATATGCTTTTTTTATGAAATTTTATTCAAAAAAATTGTCGCTTTGCAGTTAATTGTTTAAAGTTGCACAATATTAGAGTATTGTTAAGAAAAACTAAGAAACGCAAATAACTTAAAACCAATTGAAAGAAATTAGAAAAGTTAAATTTGATATTAAACTGCAAAATCATATTTGGTTTTGGGGAGTCTATTTTACATTAAATTTTTTACGATGGGGAGCTTACTTTAATGATTATCCTTATGCCTTCAAATCAAACTTAATTGAATTTTCGTTAGTCATTCCTTTAGTTTATTTGAACTTATTTGTACTGGTGCCGCGGTATGTATTAAAACAGAAATATATAACCTATACCATTTTGCTTTTAGTAAGTTTGTTTGCAATTTACTTACTCAAAACAGCACTAACGTATTATATCATATCCGAAAACATTTGGCCGGAAGCAAACAGAGAATATCATCCGTTTGAAATCAATCATATTGTAGCAGTTTGTATTGGAGAATTATATGTTCTTGCAATGGCTTCTTCAGTTTACCTAACGCTTACTTGGTTAAAAGAGCGGGAAAGAAACAGATCGCTACGAGAAAATCAATTTAAGATAAAACTTAAGTATCTTGAAAATCAGATTCAGCCGCATTTCTTCTTTAATACTTTAAATAATTTATACGCGTTATCATTAGAATCTTCTAAGAAAGTTCCTGATGTAATTATCAAGCTTTCCAATTTAATGGAATATGTTTTGTATGATGTTAAAGGAACTAAGTTTGTCCCGTTAATAAAAGAAATCGACTATATCCAGAATTATATTGAAATCGAAAAACTTCGTTTTGAAAACGTAGAAGTAACCATGAATTTAGAGTCCAATATTGAAGATGTTGTTGTACCGCCGCTTATTTTCATTTCACTTGTAGAAAATGCTTTTAAACATGGAGGCGTCAATAACAAAAACCTAAAGATTAAGATCAACTGCAAAGTTATCGACAACAAAATTCTGGATTTTGAAATCTTAAATAATTTTGTAATTTCACAAAATCATAATCCGAAAAGAGGGATTGGTTTAGTAAATACAAAAAAGAGATTAAAACTTATTTATAAAAACAATTTTAGTCTTAAACACAAAACCAAACTAAATTTCTACATAATCAGATTACAAATACCTACTCATAATGAAGATTAAATGCGTGTTAATTGATGATGAGCCTTTAGCAATCAAAGTGCTGCAAAATTATTTTACTAATTTTACAGATTTTGAAGTTATAGGAACATTCAACAACTCTTTAGAGGCGCTGGATTTTATCAACAGCACCCCTGTTGATGCCGTCTTTTTAGATATCAACATGCCAATGATGACGGGTTTTGAACTTATAAGTCTTATAGAGAATAAAACCAAAGTCATCATAACAACCGCCTTTAGAGAATTTGCAGCTGAGAGTTATGATTTAGATGTTTTAGATTATTTAGTAAAACCTATTCCACTTCCGAGATTTATTAAATGTATCAACAAAATCACAACCGAATACAATCTCAAAAACAACATTAAAATTGAAACCACAAAAGGTGATTCTCATATTTTTATCAAAGTCGATAAAAAAATGATGAAAATTAATATTGAAGAAATTTTGTTTGTTGAAGGGATGAAAGAATATATAAAAGTAGTCACACCCGATAAAACGTATATTACACATAAATCTCTTACATCCTTGTCTGAGGAATTACCGGCAGACCGCTTTCTTAGAATACATAAATCTTATGTAATTGCTTTAAATAAGGTCAAATCTATAGAAGGAAACCGTGTTCAAATACAATCCTATAACATTCCGATAGGCAGAAACTACAGTAAAGAGGTTAAAAATAAAATTTTAGAGTAAATATATTTATGAATTACATTTTCTAAACAGGTTAAAATTAACACTTTGTTGAAAAAAGAGTGTCGTTGGTATAAATTTAACATTATTTATACCTTTTTATTTTTTTTTGATAATCCTAACAAATATATTTACGGTCTTCAAAAAACAATAAAATAAAAATTAACCTTATTATTATGAGTTCAGAAAATGTGCAAACCAAATGGGGGCAGTTTATCTCGTTGATAATCGTGTTCTTCTTTTGGGGTTTTGTTGGTTCTGCCAATGACATCCTGATTCCAGTATTCAAAAAAGTATTCACTTTATCTCAAGTACAATCACAATTAGTTGCTTGGGCATTTTATGCTGCATACTTCGTAGGATCTATTATTTTCTTTTTAGTATCCTTGAAAATGGACGTTTTACAAAAATTCGGATATAAAAAAACCCTTTCAGCTGGTTTACTCCTTTCAGCAGTAGGATCATTTTTATTCATTCCAGCTGCAACAATGGAAAGTTTCCCATTCTTCTTAACAGCTTTATTTACTGTAGGTTTAGGATTCTCAATACAACAAATTGTTGCTAATCCATTAGCAATTAAAATGGGAAGCCCAGCAACTGGAGCACACCGTTTAACATTAGCTGGAGGTATTAACTCATTCGGAACAACAATTGGGGCCATCCTTTTAGGAATTGCTTTATTTGGAATGGGAGATAATAAAAACACTACTCTTTCATTAGAAGACATCAAATTACCTTTCATCATTCTTGGTTTAGCATTTATTGTCGTAGCCGTTTTTATGAACTTCTCTAAAATCGAAGATCCTGAAAAAGAAGAAGTTGAAGTAGTAAAAACAGCACACGAAAAATTCAACATATTAGATTACCCACAACTATATTTAGGAATGTTAGGAATCTTTATTTATGTTGGAACTGAGGTTACTATCATTAGTAATTTACCAGCTTTACTTCATACTACAGAATTCGGAAACGTGCTAGAAGATGCCATTGCTCCATTTATTGCCCTGTACTGGGGAAGTTTAATGATTGGCCGTTGGAATGGTGGAGTTAACGTTTTCAACACTTCAAATCTTGTAAACACAGCATTAAAATTTATCGTTCCAGCTTTAGCATTTGGAGTAATTATTGGAGCAAATATCTTTGCTGCCCATGATGTTTCTTCATTCTACATTTACCCAATCTGGATTTTATTATTTATCGCAGTAAGTTTTGTAGGAGGTAAAAATGCAGGGAAAACTTTAATGCTTTTCGGAATCTCAGGTTTATTAATGATGATCTTAGGATTAGTATGGCCAAACCCAGAAATTGCTAAATTCTTCTTCATCTCAGGAGGTTTATTCTTGTCTATCATGTGGCCATCAATCTTCGATTTAGCCATTGCAGGTTTAGGAAAAAATACAGGAAAAGCATCTTCTTTCTTAATCATGATGATTCTTGGAGGTGGTGTAATTCCATTGGTTCAAGGAAGTATTTGCGACTTTGACATTTCTCATCCAGGAGGAATCTTCGGAATTACATGGACACATTTCTCATATATCGTTCCGCTTTTAGGTTTTGCTTATTTAGGTTTCTACGGCTACTACTGCCCTATCATACTGAAAAAACAAGGTATCAACCACGTTGAAGGTGGCGGCGGAGGACACTAAACTTTATAAAAATCCAAATTTTTTAAATTCCAAATTCCAATTTATAGTAATTGGGATTTGGAATTTTTATTTTAACCAATAGTAATCGACATTAATAACCTCAAAGCCTTAGCATCTTAGACCCTTAGTCCCTTAATTTCACTTTGCATTAATAATATCGCTAAGATTCTTTTTAAAAACAGCTTTATTTTCAGCCGTTAAGGAATAAACAACATCTTTATCTGCATGAACTATTACTTTGTTGATATCTGCCTTTAAAAGAGCTTCTGGGTCTTTTATTTTCAATGTGCATGCACCGTCAAAAAAACCGTCATCTTCAATAATCTTTCTGGCTTCAATAACAGATCCATCACTCAGAACTGCTGAAATAGTCATTTCTTTATTTAAGGTTTTTGAATAAAAACCATCCATAACCAAAAGCAACCTGTAACTATTCTTCATTTCGGGACCTTTAAACTCATGTCTCGTAATATTATAGCGAAGGCCTTTAGCGAGGGTTTGAAATTTCACAGAAGAATCCAACTCGTAAGTTGCGACGTCGCCTGCATCATTTACAGAAGTAATAACTTTTGCCTGAGCATTTACTGAAAAGCTAGCTGCAAAAAAAGACAACAATATCAATATAACTTTCATATTCAACTATTTAAGGTTCATATAAAAGTAAAAAAAATCGTCTCTTCTCGTTAGAAAAAAGACGATTTTAATTTTATAAGTATCTGAGAATTATTTATTTCCCTTCTCAAAGTCAGCTACGAACTGCGCTAAACCGATATCCGTTAAAGGATGTTTCAACAATCCGTAAATTGCAGAAAGAGGTCCAGTCATAACATCAGCACCAATTTTTGCACAATTTACAATATGCATTGTATGACGTACAGAAGCTGCTAAAATTTGAGTCTCGTAACCGTAGTTATCATAAACTTCTCTAATTTCCTGAATCAAATTCAATCCATCAGTAGAAATATCATCCAAACGACCAACAAACGGAGAAACATAAGTCGCACCAGCTTTAGCAGCTAAAAGCGCTTGCCCTACAGAGAAAACAAGAGTTACGTTTGTTTTAATTCCTTTATCAGAAAAATATTTTGCCGCCATAACACCTTCCTTAGTCATAGGAAGTTTTACAACAATTTGGTCATGTAATTCAGCCAGCTCCTCACCTTCTTTAACCATTCCGTCAAAATCAAGGGCATTAACTTCAGCACTTACATCACCTTCTACAAGATTGCAAATATCAACATAATGCTTTAAAATGTTGTTTTTTCCGGTAATACCTTCTTTTGCCATCAAAGATGGGTTAGTTGTTACACCATCCAAAACACCTAAAGCTTGTGCTTCTTTAATTTGAGCTAAATTAGCTGTGTCAATAAAAAATTTCATAATTTATATTATTTAAATTGTGTTGATTAACTGGGCGTGACCATATTTTAAAAAGACGCGCTCAACAAGATGCTTATGAGCGCCTTTTTTAAATCTGACTGGATTATCCACTCCGACTCTGCGGATCAGCTTCTATCCCTCACGCAAATTCAGCTGCAAAATTACGAAATCAATACCAATAACAATTTCAAAAACCAAATCAATTTGCAAATTTCATTAAAATTCACAAAATAAACTGCAAACAATAAATTTACTTAATTTTAAAAATCTGGCTTAAAGTTTCAAGTTCGGCTAAAACGCAATCTTTTATAAATTCCCCGAAGAATTTTTTCGGTTTAATTCTTTCAATTCATCTCTAATTTCTTCCAGAACCTTTAGAGTGTCTTCTTTATAAACTTCAGAATTATTAATCTTATCACTTAAAGCACTTAAAATCCTGCGAATTACAAACCAAATAAACAGAAAAATTAAAATAGTAAAAATAGTAGGCAAAAACTCTGAAATCTTATCCATAGTGTTACAATTTATAATGATTCATTAACATTTTTTCATACATCTTATCTGGAAGAGCGCGTTTTAAAACGATCGAAAACTTCTGCATAAAAGCTCCTACTTTATAATGCACGTTTGGCTTTTTAGTTTGAATAATTTTGTAAACCGCTTCAGCCATTTCATTCGGATTACTCCCTGCGTCAACATGATCATTCATTGTTGCCAAAACATCTCCGTAAACTTTTTCGTAAGCAGAATCTTTAATAAGTGGCGCATGATAACGGCCAGCTGCAATATTTGTAGCAAAATCTCCAGGCGCAACATTGGTAATTTCAATTCCAAAAGATTTAACTTCCATTCTTAAAGCTTCAGTAATCAATTCCAAAGCCCCTTTTGATGCCGAATAAACACTTCTGTAAGGAAGTCCCATGTAACCAGCAATAGAAGTAATATTTATAATAAGTCCTGAATTCTGTTTACGCATTTGCGGTAAAGCAGCTTTCATTACTTCGATCGGTCCAAAAAAATTAGTCTCAAAATTATTTCGGATTTCCTCCGTCGGAATTTCTTCTAAAGGCCCTGTAATTCCAACTCCAGCATTATTTATAACAATATCTAATCTACCAGAAGTTTCAATAATTTTAGAAACTGCTTTCTGAATAGAATCAGAATTTCGTACATCTAAAGCCACCAAAGGGAAAACTGAATTTAAAACTTTCTCAGGATTTCTGCTGGTTCCATACACAACGAAACCTTTTTGATGTAAAAATTCACCAATAGATTTTCCAATCCCTGATGATCCTCCGGTAATTAAAACGACTTTATTCATTTTGAAAAGTTATGAGTTTTGAGTTATAAGTTATGAGTTGGTTCATTGAGGTAAATTTTCAACCTCTAACTAATAACTTTTAACTTTACGAAGTCCCAAAAATAAAAAAATCCTCCTGATAAGGAAGATTACAAATTAAATTTATTCTAAAAAAATGGCAAGCGACCTACATCGCACCGCTCAACCACGTACCCTTGCTATGTTCCCATCCTGGGGGAGTCTGCAGGAGCTGGTCGTGTAGGACTTGCCGGTGCAAATATACAACCTTTTTATATTTTTGCAAGACCTTTGTTGCTATAAAAATATCGTTGTATATTGGCTTATTCAAATTTTAAACTATGAAAAAATATAACTTCCTAACTTTCATTTTATTAGGAATCACATTAATTGGATGTGGAGACACAAAAAAAGGTGAAAATTCTTTGTTTACGATCGACGATTCTGCTTTTCCGGCTCATTTAACGCAAAAAGAAGCGCTTACAATCGGAATTTTAAACCCAAATTCGAAAGAAATTGACAGCGTTGCTTACTTCATAAATGATCAAAAAGTTGGAACTAAAAAAGGTGCTGAAGAATTTAGATATGAATTGCTAGATCAAAAATTAGGTTATCAATACCTAAAAGCTACTGTTTATTTTGGCGGAGACTCTTCTGATGCAACTAAAAGAATTGAAGTAGTTTCAGATGTTGAACCAAAACTATTAAAATACAAAATCGTAAATACTTTTCCACACGATACTACAGCATTTACAGAAGGTTTAGAATTTCATGACGGAAGACTTTTTGAAAGTACAGGACAAAAAGAAGATTCATATTTTAGAGAAGTTGATTATAAAACTGGAAAAGTAATCAAACAAGTGGATCTTCCTAAAGAATATTTTGGAGAAGGAATCACTTTTTTCAACGGTAAAATCTACCAGTTGTCATGGCAGGAAAAAACTGGTTTTATTTATGATGCCAATACTTTTAAGCTAGAAAAAACCTTTAAATACGATAAAGATATCGAAGGCTGGGGAATGGCGCACGACGATAAATACATTTATCACTCGGACGGAACGGAGAAAATCTGGAAAATGGATCCTGCTAATCAAAAGTTGATTGACTATATCAATGTATATTCTGGTGCTGCAAAAATTAAAGCAATTAATGAGTTAGAACTAATCAACGGAAAATTCTATGCAAATGTTTGGCAGAAAGATGCAATTGCTGTTGTAAATCCGACTTCTGGAGCTGTTGAAGGAATATTAAATCTTTCAGATTTACGTAAATCATTAAAAGCTAAAAATGCTGAAGTTTTAAATGGTATTGCTTACAATCCTGCTACTAAAACAATTTTCGTTACAGGTAAATATTGGGATAAAATGTTCGAAATTACAGTTTCGGAATAATTAACAGACAAAAATCAAAAACACAAATTTCACAGATTACACTAATTATTAGTGATAATTTGTGAAATTTGTGTTTTATAACATTTCATTTAATGATCACTTTAATCACAAACATACAAGAACTGCTGCAAGTCCGTGAAACCTCAATTAGTAAAGTTTCAGGTTCTGAAATGGCTAAACTTCCAACAATTAAAAACGCTTTTTTAGTATTAAAAAACAATTTAATTGAAGATTTCGGCTCAATGGATAATCTCCCGAAAATAAATGCCGACAAAACAATTGATGCCGCCGGAAAAGTAGTTCTTCCTTCTTGGTGCGACAGCCACACGCATATTGTTTACGCAGGAAATCGCGAACAAGAATTTGTGGACCGCATTAACGGACTTTCGTATGAAGAAATAGCAAATCGCGGAGGCGGTATTTTAAATTCGGCTAAAAAACTCAACGAAACTTCTGAGGAAGAAATTTACGAACAGTCAAAACTACGTCTAGAAGAAGTTATGCATTTAGGAACTGGTGCTGTTGAAATCAAATCTGGATATGGATTAACTATTGAAGGAGAATTGAAAATGCTTCGTGTCATTAAAAAACTCGCTGAAAATTATCCAATTTCTATTAAAGCTACATTTCTAGGAGCACATGCTTTTCCCACGCATTACAAAGAAAACAAAGCAGGTTATATCGAAGAAATCATCACCAAAATGATTCCCGAAATCGCTAAAAATAAACTCGCACACTATGTAGATGTTTTCTGCGAAAGCGGTTACTTTTCTGTAGAAGAAACCGAAAAAATTATGCAGGCAGGAATTGATTTCGGCTTAAAGCCAAAAATCCACGTTAATCAATTCAATTCTATTGGCGGTATTCAAGCTGGCGTTAAATTTAAAGCTCTTTCTGTTGATCATCTTGAAGTTATGACATCCGAAGATATTGATGCTTTAAAAGACACCGAAACAATGCCTGTAGCCTTACCGTCTTGTTCTTATTTTTTAAGCATTCCGTACACACCCGCACGTGAAATGATTAAAGCAGGTCTACCTTTGGCTTTAGCAACAGATTTCAATCCGGGTTCTACTCCATCTGGAAACATGAATTTTGTGGTTGCCACGGCTTGCATCAAGATGAAAATGACACCAGAAGAAGCAATTAATGCTGCAACAATAAACGGTGCTTATGCAATGGGACTTTCAGAAACGCATGGAAGTATTACAAAAGGCAAAAAAGCCAATCTGATTCTAACAAAACCCATTTCTTCTTATTACCAAATTCCTTATGCTTTTGGAAGCAATCTTATAGAATCTGTTTTTGTTGAAGGTAAAATTCTATAACAAACAATTATTCTTTTTACAAAAATAGATTATTCAAGCATAACCCGTAGTTTCAGCTACGGGAAACGCATCGTTTTCCAAACAGCGGCAAAAGCATTCAAATTAACCCATAAAAAAAGGCCTGTGAAAAATCACAGACCTTTAATATCTAAGTGGTATTGTATCCCTTTGGCAGATTATCTTAAACTGAAACTAGTTTTAGAAACTAATTCGTCATTATCAAAAACATTGATAAAGTAAGTTCCTTTAGCAAAATCTTTACCTGGAAGATCTTCACTTACTTGTACCGTTTTATTTTCATATTTCACAGTAGTTTTAAAACTGTAAGTCAATGAATTATCACCAAAACTTTCTGTTTTCTTTTCGCCTAAAACATTGTTTTTAGCATCGATAACTTGTACATAGTACGTTTTATCTCCAGATTTTGCAATTTGATTTTCAGCAATTGTAAAACTAACTTTTAAAACATCAGCGCGACTTGCTTTGTCTGTTTCAATTTGTTTACCAGAGCTTCTTAATTTGTATGCTGAAGTTTTTGTATTCAATACTGATAACTTCGCTCCTTTTTCTACTGTTTTAGCCAATTCTTCGTTTTGACCAACTAATACTTCGTTATATTTCTTAGATTCTCCTAGAACTACAATAGTACTATCTCTCTGAGTAGTTAAAACACCATTTTGTTTTTTCAACTCATCATTTTCAGCAACTAAAGTTTTCATTTTGCTTTGCATTGCCTGCACTTGAGATCTGTATTTAGAAACATCTCCTTTAGACTTGTTTAAATCATCCATTAAAGCAACTACTTTATCTCTCTCTTGGATTAATTCGTCAGACATAGAAGTGTTTTCCGCAATTGCAGCATCATAAGTCGCTTTCAGCTCTTGCAAATCTTTCATAACAGATTCTTTCTCTGTTAAAGTTGTTGTAAGTTCTGTTTTAACTACATCTGTATCAGATGATAATTTAAAAATATACACTAAGCTACCAATCAGTAGGACTGCTAAAACTGCGATTATCGCCTTTAGACTTGAATTGTTGTTCTTTGGGTTTTCCATATTTAAAAAATTTTCTTTAATAACAAATTTAAGAATTAATATAAGGTAATAACGTAAGTTTCTACAATTATATTATTTTTGGAAAATAAATTTTTTTCATGGAAAAATTAATCCCTTTCACTATAAATGATTTAGCAAAAGTCACAAATCATCGAAGTGGTGAAATAAAGTTCGGAGAAAAAATGATTGTCATCCCTCCGGGCACTGACAAAGTAAGTTTTTTAAAAGACAGTGAAGCTAAATATGTTCTTCTAGGAATTCCCGAAGATATTGGCGTACGCGCCAATTACGGAAGACCTGGAGCAGCTTCTGCATGGCAGAGCGCGATAAAAAGTATTGCTAATATTCAGCACAATCGATTCTGCAAAGGAAGTAACATTATTGTTTTAGGACAGATTAATGTTGCCGATGAAATGCGTGAAGTCGAAAATCTTGACTTTAATGATATTGACGATCGTTCGAAATTAAGTCAGCTCGTAGAAAAAATTGACAAAGAAGTTTCTCATATTATTTTTACAATCATCAAAGCTGGAAAAACTCCAATTATTATTGGCGGCGGCCATAATAACGCATATGGGAACATAAAAGGTGCGGCTTTAGCCAAAGGAAAACCTGTAAATGCGATTAATTTTGATGCACATTCTGATTTTAGGATTCTCGAAGGACGCCACAGCGGTAATGGATTTTCATACGCATACGAAGAAGGTTTCTTAAAAAAATATTTCATTTTTGGATTACACGAAAATTATACTTCAAAAAGTGTTTTAGACATTATAAAAAAACTCGAAGACAGAGTTCGATACAATACTTACGACAGTGTAAATATTAGAAAAGAAAAAGATTTCAATCGAGAAATGATTGCAGCTTTGGATTTTGTTAAAAATGATGCTTTTGGAATTGAAATTGATTTAGATGCGATTCCAAATATTGCCAGCAGTGCCATGACAATAAGCGGTTTTTCTGTCGAAGAATTGAGACAGTTTGTTTCTTTTTTCGCAGAACATAAAAACGCTGCTTATCTGCATGTGTGCGAAGGCGCTCCAGATTTGGACAATGCTCCCAATAATAATTTAATTGGAAAATTAATTGGATATTTAGTAACCGATTTTATCAAAGCTAACATCGAAAAAGATTAATTAAAAGATAAAATCTGATTCTAAAACGAAGTGTTTTTCCTAAATAATCGCCAATTCAAACAAACGATTGACCGAATAAAACTATCTTTGCACGGCATTTTAGTACTTAAAACTAAAATAGTTAATACCTAAGATATGTTATTCGAAGATTTATCACTTTCAAAAAGTATACAAAAAGCCGTATTTGAAGAAGGCTATTTAAATCCGACACCCATTCAGGAAAAATCTATTCCGATAGTTTTAGCCGGTCGTGATTTAATTGGCTGCGCGCAGACAGGTACAGGAAAAACGGCTGCTTTTGCGATTCCAATTATACATCAATTACATCGAATTGTTGGTTCATCAAAAAAAGCCAAACAAATTCGTGCACTTGTAGTTACACCTACACGTGAATTAGCCGTACAAATCGGACAAAGTTTTGACACTTATGCCAAATACACCAATTTAACACAGTTAACGATTTTTGGAGGTGTATCTCAAAATCCGCAGGTTGACGCTTTAAAAAACGGAATCGACATTCTTGTTGCGACTCCAGGACGTTTACTAGACCTGCATAAACAAGGTTTCCTTGATTTAGATCATCTTCACACACTTGTGCTTGATGAAGCCGATCAAATGCTGGATATGGGTTTTATAAATGATGTCAAAAAAATCGTAAAACTGACTCCAAAAAACAGACAGACATTACTTTTCTCTGCTACGATGCCAATTGCAATTCGCGAACTGGCAGAAATGTTTTTACAAGATCCAGAAAAAGTAGAAGTTTCTCCTGTTTCATCAACAGCCGAAAATGTAGAACAACGCATTTATTTTGTAGATAAAACTGAAAAAAGAAACTTACTTTATAGTTTAATTAAAGAAGAAAATTTATCAAATGTTCTTGTTTTTTCAAGAACGAAGCATGGTGCAGACAATGTTGTTAAAGCGCTTCGTAAAAAAGACATTCCAGCAGAAGCAATTCACGGAGACAAATCTCAAAATGCAAGACAAAGAGTTTTAGACGCTTTTAAAAATAAAGAAGTTGGTGTTTTGGTTGCAACAGATATTGCCGCTAGAGGAATTGACATTGAACAGCTTCCATACGTAATCAATTTTGATCTGCCGAATATTCCTGAAACTTATGTTCACCGTATTGGCCGTACAGGCCGTGCAGGAAATGGCGGAATTGCAATTTCTTTTTGTGGAAAAGATGAACTTCCGTATTGGAAAGATATTCAGAAATTAATTAAGGTTGATGTAAAAACAATTGCAGATCACCCTTATCAATGGCATTCTGGAAGTCCCGAAGCAGGAGAAAAGCCTAAAAATTCTTCTAACAGAAGCGGAGGTGCTCACAAATCAAGAAAATCAAATACTTCTAAGAAAAATAAAAAGCGCTGGTACTAAACAGCGCTTTTTTCTTTTATTAGGTAATTGATTATTTTAAATAATTTTACCGGTTCAAAAGGCTTAATTATAATATCATTCATTCCAGATGAAATTGCTTCATCGGTAATTTCATCTTTATCAAAAGCAGTCAAAGCTACGATTGGTGTATCTATCCCTAAAAGGCGAATTCTTTTTGTGGTTTCAAAACCGTTCATTAAAGGCATATTAATATCCATCAAAATCAAATCAAACTCCTCATCTTCTAAAATTTTGAGGGCTCCAAAACCATCGTCTACTACTTTGCAGATGTAGTTGTTTTTTTCAATAATCTTTTTTGTTACCAGCTGGTTGATCAAATTGTCTTCAACCACCAAAATCCTATAAACTTCATTTGAAGTTAAATCCACTTCAATTTCATCAATAATATTTTTTGTTTTAACCAGATCATGTTCAAAACCAATTTCAAACGAAAACGAGGTTCCTTTACCAAGATCACTGTCTAAAGTAATTGTACTTCCAAAAAGCCCAAGAAGTCTTTTTACAATACTCAATCCTAATCCAGTTCCCTGATAATCTGATTCTTTTCTTCCAACTTGAACAAATTTTTCAAATATTTTACTTTGATCGACAACAGCGATTCCGATACCATTGTCCTTAATTAAAAAATGCAGAAAATTCAGTTTCCCCTCTACTCTGCTTAGCTTTACAATTATTTCAACCTGTCCGTCTTTGGTAAATTTTAATGCATTACTAACTAAATTCATTAAAATTTGAGACAGACGCAATTTATCCCCAATTAAATATTCTGGAATTTCAGGATCAATATCTATCGAAATTCTATTATTATTTTTTTGCGAAAGAAATGAAAGCGAATTTTTAATAACCGTTATTTCATCAGCAATATTGAATGTCAGATTTTCGAGTACTATTTTATTTTCTTCAATTTTATTAATCTGAAGAATATCGTTTACCAAAGACAATAAATATCTGGCAGAAAATTTGAGTGAACTTAAATGCTGGCTTCTCGAAATTTCTTTGTGCTCTTCTAATAACATATTGGTAATCCCTACCACTCCGTACAAAGGAGTACGCAATTCATGGCTTATAGTCGATATAAATTGAGTTTTGAGCAAGGAAGCTTCTTCTGCAATTTCTTTTGCTTTAAGAAGCTCTAAATTGTGTTTTTTCTTAAAACGAATATTTTTGATCAACGTAACAATTAAAAATAATAGAATAAAAGAAATAAGAATAAAAAGAATTACAATAATTCTTGATTTTTTAAGACTTTGAGACTGTTCTACTTTTTCGCTTTCGATTTTATCAATCTGCCTTTTGTATTCGTCCAATTCAAGACCAATTCCAGCAATTGAAGCTTTTTTAAGTTTCTTTTCATTATAAACTTCTGCTGAAATTTTATTATGATTAACTAATGCCTGATAAGCTTCTTTATGCTTATTAATCTTATCCAAGAATTTTGAATATTCCAAGTAAACATTCGATAAATCTGTTTTTTCACCAGATCTTTTACCCGCCTCAATAGCACTTAAGAAAAAGGTATTTGCAGCAGTATTTTTATTTTTGTGACTTAAATATACGGCGTTAAGCATATCTACAATAACTTCGGTAGAACCGTCACTGTATTTATTTTTGGTACTATTGATATATTTTAGAAAAAGATAGCCCTGGTTGTAGTTTTCAATATCGAAATATGCCCAAGTTATATTGACGTTTGTAAAGTAAACTTCTTTTAGATCGTTTATTTTCAAACTATAAGCGACAGATTTTTTATAATAGCGGATTCCTTCATCAAATTGTTTTTTTTCAAAACAATACATATTTCCCAAGTTATTGTAAAGATTGCTTTTTAAAGAATCGTTACTCGTTTTATTGGCATAATAGAGGCTTTTTTTGTAGAAGAAAATAGCTTTATCAATATCTGACAGTTCATTATAATTAGCTCCAATAATATTGTAGGAACGCGAAATCAGACAGAAGTCTTTACTTAATGTAGCAGCATTCAGCGCTGTTCGAGAAATTTTTAAAGATTGTTCAAAATTAGATTCCCTAAAGCTTATAAGTGCTTTTTTTACGAGTTTATCGATTTTAGGATCTCTGTTACAATTGGATTGGGAAATTACCGAATTGGCACAGCAATTCAGTCCAAAAAGTAAGAGTAAAAAAATCCGTATGTGGGGCATCAATCGGCTAATTTCGCCAAATATACACTTTAAAATAAAAAAAAGCTGTATTTGATTTAAAAATACAGCTTTTCTATTGTTATTTAGGAAATTAAGACTAAAAAATCATATTCTTAGTGTTAAATTTCTTATTCTTTTATTCTTGATTTTCCTCCCATTGTCCTACAACTGAAGTTGCTAATGCATTTCCAAGTACATTTGTTGCACTTCTAAACATATCACAAAAGTGATCGATTGGAAGAATCAACGCAATCCCTTCAATTGGAATATCAAACATACCGCAGGTAGCTGCAACAACAACCAAACTGGCTCTTGGAACTCCTGCAATACCTTTACTGGTTAACATTAACACTAAAAGCATAGCCATTTGTGTTCCTAAATCTAAATGTACATTGTAAAATTGCGCAATAAAAATACTCGCAAAAGTCATGTACATCATACTTCCGTCAAGATTAAAAGAATAACCAAGCGGCAGCATAAAAGAAACAATTTTATCTTTTACTCCAAAACCTTCTAATTCTTCTGTTAATTTAGGAAATACCGCTTCACTGCTTGTTGTTCCAAAAGCAATTGCCAAAGGTCCTGTAATACGTTTTAATAACTCCGTCATTCTTCCTTTTAAGAAAATATAACCAACAGCTATTAAAAGAACCCATAATGTACTTATACCAATTAAAAACGATCCGAAAAATTTAAAATACGTAATTACCAATTCTTCAGCATCTCTAATAGCAAAAACGGCTGCAATTGCACCAAAAACCCCAATTGGAGCAAAGTTCATTACATAGTTTACCATTTTTAAAACAATATGCGACAATTTATCAAAAGCATTCACAATTGGTTTCACTTTCTCACCTAAAGACGCTGCAGCCAATCCGAAGAAAATAGAAAAAACTACGATCTGCAGGATTTCATTTGTTGCCATTGCTTCAACAATACTTTTTGGCACAATATGTTCAACGAAATTCTCGAATGATAAATTTTGTGTTTTACCAGTTACCTCAGTAGCAGCTGCCATATCTACATGCTCCAGCTTTAAACCAACACCAGGCTGCAAAATATTAACGTAAAACAATCCGATTAATAAAGAAATAAATGAAGCCGTAAAAAACCATCCAATAGCTTTTCCTCCAATTCTTCCAACAGTTTTAATATCTCCCAATTTTGCAATTCCTACGACCAAAGTGGTAAAAACCAGCGGAGAAATAATCATCTGCACCAAACGAATAAAAACTGTTGCAAGCATTTTTATTTTAGTACTAAATGACTGTGCTGCTTCAGGCGAAATTGAATTGTGTAATATGATTCCCAAAATAGCTCCAAGAATCATCGCAATTATAATCTGCCCTGTTAATCCTGAAAGAAATGATTTTTTTTTAGTTTCTGTAACTTCTTGCATTAAATTATTTTTTAATTATTAAAATATAAGACCCTCACTGTCTTACCTTTTATTAATATGTTTTGTTGATTAAATAAAAATCTGCCAAAACAATTGCGGCCATCGCTTCTACGATTGGCACTGCGCGAGGCACTACACATGGATCATGACGCCCTTTTCCGGTCATTGGTGTAATGTTACCTTTATTATCTAATGAATCCTGAGTCTGCATAATAGTTGCAACAGGTTTAAAAGCTACTCTAAAATAAATATCCATTCCGTTGCTGATTCCCCCTTGAATGCCGCCAGAAAGATTTGTTTTTGTAGATCCGTCAGGATTGTACAAATCATTATGCTCGCTTCCTTTCATTTCAGAACCTGGGAAACCGCTTCCGTATTCAAAACCTTTTACAGCATTTATAGAAAGCATTGCTTTTCCTAATTCTGCATGAAGCTTATCAAAAACCGGTTCTCCTAAACCAACTGGAACATTTTGGATTACACAAGTTACAACACCTCCAACGGTATCTCCTTGCTTACGAATATCACGAATATATTCTTCCATAATCGCTGCAGATTTTTCGTCTGGACAACGAACTGGATTGCTTTCAATTTTTGAAAAATCTAATTCCTGATAAGGCGTTTCTAAATGAATTGGTCCAACAGAAGAAACATAAGCATTAAACTTAATCTCCGGAAGCATTTGTTTTGCAATTGCTCCAGCAACAACTCTGCTTGCAGTTTCTCGAGCAGAACTTCTTCCGCCGCCGCGATAATCACGAAAACCATATTTCTGATCGTAAACATAATCAGCGTGGCTTGGTCTGTAATTGTCTTTTATATGTGAATAATCATCAGATTTTTGATTGGTATTTGGAATAATAAACCCAATTGGAGTTCCTGTAGTTTTTCCTTCAAAAATTCCAGATAAGAACTGAACTGCATCTGGTTCCTTACGTTGCGTAACAATTGCCGACTGCCCTGGTTTTCTTCGAGCCATATCTAATTCAATTGCTTCAAAATCAAGTTGTATTCCTGGAGGGCATCCGTCAATAATGCCGCCTAAAGCTTCACCATGAGATTCTCCAAATGTTGTAACTTTATATAGGGTGCCGTAGCTGTTTCCTGCCATTGTATTTTGTTTTGAGCAAATGTAAGTTTTATGAATTAAATTAAAAAATTTAAAACTGGTATTATTAACTAAACATTAAACCGATTAAAAATCACAATTTGGTAAAATTATCCGCTTTTTCATAACCTTTTGATAAAATAAAAACATTCAAAATTTCTTTCATTTGTCAAACTTCAAATCAAGAAAAATTGAAAAAAAGAAATGTCGAATTGGTCGTTCTTTCTGATGTCCATTTAGGAACTTACGGAAGTCATGCAAAAGAACTAAACAACTATCTTTCAAGCATTAAACCAAAAACTTTAGTCTTAAACGGCGACATTATTGATGCTTGGCAGTTTCGTAAATCCTACTTCCCAAAAGCACATTTAAGAGTTATTCAGCGTATAATTGGAATGGCTTCTAAAGGAACAAAAGTGATTTATATTACTGGAAATCATGACGAAATCCTTCGGAAATTTAGTGATATGAATATGGGAAATTTTGCTTTGGTCGATAAATTAGTTTTAGAATTAGACGATAAAAAAGCATGGATTTTTCACGGAGATGTTTTTGATGCCTCTGTACAGCATTCAAAATGGATTGCAAAACTTGGCGGATTAGGTTACGATTATTTAATTTTAATCAATCGATTTGTAAATTGGTGTTTGTCAAAACTCGGACGCGAACCTTACTCCTTTTCTAAAAGAATAAAAGCAAGCGTAAAAAAGGCAGTTAAATTTATTTCTGATTTCGAAACTACTGCTACCGATTTAGCCATCGAAAAAAATTACGATTACGTAATCTGCGGTCATATCCATGAACCAAAAATTATGACTAAAGAAAACAAACACGGTTCTACTTTATATCTTAATTCTGGAGATTGGGTAGAAAACCTGACTGCTCTTGAATATCATAAAAAACGCTGGAAATTATTCTCATATAAAGCAGCTAATTTTGTTGAGGAAGAAAATCTGTTTGAAATGGAAGACATTTTAACTTCTCAACTTATATCTTCAATCATATTAAAATAAGCCTATTCAAAAGTCTCTTTTTTAACAATTTTAAGAATCCTAATTTCGAAAATGTGAATTATATAACAATTTTCAAAAATTTTATACGTTCTGTCTTGGACTGTAATTATACATTTGAAAAAAATTAATTTAACCATTTTATGAAAAAGATCATTTTATCAGCCCTTATGCTTTTAGGATTAGCATTTACGGCTCAATCACAAGAAATTTCAAAACACGCGTTAGGATTACGTTTAGGAGACAATAACGGATTCGGAGGAGAAGTATCATACCAATTAGGATTGAACCAAAAAAACAGACTAGAATTTGATTTAGGCTGGAGAAACAGCAGAGATGTTGATGCTATCAAAGGAGTTGCTCTTTACCAATGGGTTTGGAACATCGACGGAGGATTTAACTGGTACGCTGGTGTCGGTGGTGGAGTTGCTGCTTGGGATTATGACTATTACAATAATAACTTCAGATATAACGACAGCGGAACTTATGTTTTTGCAGCGGGAGATATTGGTATCGAATATAGATTTAGTGAAGTGCCAATTACATTATCATTAGATGCTAGACCTGAAATTGGTTCAGGATACTATGATGATGACAATTTTGGATTTGACGTTGGTTTAGGTGTTAAATTCAGATTCTAAAATAAAATTAAAAAATAATTGTAAGAAGAAACCTGTCGTTTAAGCGACAGGTTTTTTTTATTGATTAAAGTTTTTGTCAGGCTGAGCGAAGTCGAAGCCCTTTCTATATCTTAAGCTTTCGACTTCGCTCAGGATACACTTAGTTTAAAATAAATCAAAGACTAAGCACTAAAGTTTAAGTACCAAAGTCTAAACTAATCACAAGAACTAAGGACTAAGAACTAAGAACCAAAGACTAAGAACTAAAGAACTAAGAACTAAGAACTAAAAAACTAACTACTTAATAATAATCTCTTTCTTAGAATGAATTTTCACAACAGTGTAAGGATATGAAATCACCTGCATTGTCATTGCATCCTGCGCAGGGCCGGTTTCTTTTACAGTAATTATAATATTCTTATCTGTTTCTTCGACCTTTTCAACATCAATAGAATAACCGCTCGTGTTTTTCTCCCCCATATTCAAGATCACATAATTATAATCATGAACATTTGGATTCTTCATTTTATCAGCCAAAAGCGGATCGTTTTCAAGCATCTTAACCTCATTTGGTTCAGTCAAGATTTCAAAAAACTTAATATTACCGCCGCCGTCAGATTGCTTTGTTAAAACTTCGTACAAAGCATTTGAATTTTCAACTTTCTTAACACCGCACGAAACCAAAACAAAAATTGCTAAAACAGAAATTACTTTTTTCATTTATCCTTATTAAAAATTAATGCTTTTCATATTTATAATCATCAACCGCCTTTTGATACAAAGCCTCATATTTAGGGAGAATGTTTTTAATATCAAATTTTCTAGCCACTTCCAATGCATTTGCCTTAAACTGACTGAGGACTTTATCATCTCTTAAAATTTTAAGAGCATTTTCAGCCATTTCCTCAACATTGCCAACATTGCTCAAATATCCAGAAAATCCATCAAAATTTACCTCTGGCAGACCTCCAGAATTACTCGAAATTACTGGCACACCGCAAGCCATAGCTTCCAAAGCCGCCAAACCAAAACTTTCTGTTTCTGAAGGAAGCAGAAATAAATCTGTCATGCACAAAATTTTATCAATTTCATGGCTGTTCCCAAAGAAAATAACCTTGTCTAAAATTCCCAGTTCCTGACATAAAATCTCTGCTTTTTCTTTCTCAGGTCCATCACCCACCATCATTAACTTAGCAGGAATTTCTTTTTGAATACTATAAAATATTTTAATAATATCCGGAATACGTTTTACCTTTCTAAAGTTACTGATATGCGTAATAATTCTCTCGTTTTCATTTGCCATAACATAACGATGACAAGGCGCAGTTGGATCTTTTTTAACCTTATCCAACTCAATAAAATTCGGAATAACTTTAATTTTGTTCTTAATCTTAAACAATTTCAAAGTATCATCTTTCAAACTCTGCGAAACCGAAGTCACATAGTCCGATTTATTAATACTAAAAGTTACGGCAGGTTTATAAAAAGGATGATTTCCAACCAAAGTAATATCTGTACCGTGAAGCGTCGTAATCATAGGGAGATTAATTCCTTCGTTTTTAAGCATTTGTTTCGCCATATAACCGGCATATGCGTGAGGGATAGCATAATGTACGTGAAGCAGTTCAATTTTGTACAACTTCACCATATCAACCAATTTACTTGATAATGCCAATTCATAAGGCTGATAATGAAACAATGGATATTCCGGAACATTTACTTCGTGATAATGAACATTCGGATTTAAAAGTGCCAGCCTCACGGGCTGACTGTATGTGATAAAATGTATTTCGTGTCCTCTTCTGGCTAATTCGAGACCTAACTCTGTGGCTACTACACCACTACCTCCAAAAGTAGGATAACAAACAATTGCTATTTTCATGGATTAAATTTAATTCTACGAAAATACTCAAAAATAGCGTTCAATTAAGCTTTTAAATTGTTAGATTTTTGACAAAATTAGATTAATTCTAGTTAATAAATATTTTTAGAAGCAGCACAATATATACAAAAAAAGACCAGTAGTCCCGCTGTCCGTTAAATCTTTTCCTTGCTAAAGAAGCAAGAAAAAGGATATCACTCCCATCGGGGCTAGAATAGACGTTTTGGTTTTCATAAGAAGTGTTATGCGACGATCTTTGTCAAGGTTTTTAACTTTTACAAAGATTAATCCGTAAGTTTTAGCAAAACTTGAAACTTGAAACCTTAAAATTGAAACTTGAAACATTTTAACAAATGAAAATAAAAAAAAGGCATAAAACCAAAGTCTCATGCCTTTAAAATATAGTATAAATTTTTCCTAGAAAAATCTGCTATGCCAGCTGTCGGCCGCAGGAACTTCCCAAGATTCGTTAAATTCTTCGATATTGTTAACCAGATTATTAAAAACAATCGTATTCTCAGAAACCGATTTATCTTTAACCATCTTCTTAAAGTCAATTAATGGTTTATGCGCAATATGTTCTCCCAGCTTAAAAGTAACGTTCATTTTATCTAACAAATCAACATTATATTTTTTCTCCAAACTTTGGATAAACTCTACCGAACTATCGATAGAACAACCTGTAGCTGCCTGCACATCCTGATTAACAGCCAATATGATAAAACGGTTGTATTTTAGTAAAAAAGAAGCTTCTAAACTAGTTCCGTGTGCGGCCCATTGTTCTACAAAAGCTTTTAAATCTGTTTCGATTTCAGAAAACTCCTCTTCAGAAAATTTTCTGTTCGATTGATAAATCCAAACTCTGGATTCACCAGGTAAATTTTCAAAAGGTATATACATTTTTAATTTTAGATTTTAGATTGTTGATTTTAGATTTGTTTAAAGATTTAAGATTCAAGTTTAAGGTTCCATGTTCAGTTAAAAACTTAGCATCTTGGCACCTTAGAATCTTAGACCCTTTTTTTACAAATCCTGCGCATTAGCAATTAACTCTGCAACGTCCATTACTTTTACTTCGCCCTCTTTATGCGCATGTTTGATTCCGTCTGTTAACATCGTATTACAAAACGGGCATCCTGCAGCAATAATATCAGGCTTTATTTCTAACGCATCTTCTGTACGAAGAACGTTTACTTCTTTATTTCCAGGCTCGGCATCTTTAAACATTTGTGCGCCACCTGCTCCACAACATAAACCATTTGATTTAGAACGTTTCATTTCGACCAATTCAACATCTAATTTCTGAATTAAATCTCTCGGAGCTTCATAAACTTTATTGGCTCTTCCTAAATAACAAGGATCATGGAAAGTTATTTTTTTGCCTTTAAACTGCCCGCCTTCAACAGTTAATCTGCCTTCATCAATCAATGACTTTAAAAATTCTGTATGATGAATTACCTCATAATTACCTCCTAATTCTGGGTATTCATTTTTCAAAGTATTAAAACAATGCGGACAAGCTGTAACAATTTTTTTTGCTTCGTAGGCATTTAGAACTTCAATATTCATCATTGCCTGCATCTGAAATAAGAATTCGTTTCCAGCTCTTTTCGCAGGATCACCAGTACAGCTTTCTTCTGTACCTAAAACCGCAAAAGAAACATTGGTACGATTTAATATTCGCACAAATGCTTTAGTAATTTTTTTCGCTCTATCATCAAAACTCCCTGCGCAACCTACCCAGAATAAAACTTCTGGCTGTGTTCCCTGGGCTAGCATTTCTGCCATTGTTGGCACTACTAAATTTTCTGACATCTTATTCTGTTATTAAATCGGTTAATTGTTAATTTGCTTAATCGCCTAATGAGCGAAAACCAAAAACTAATACCGAAATTATTTAAAATCGTTTAACGGTTAAAAAATAACCAATTAAACAATAAATTTTAATTTTCGTTTTTCCAGTTTAATCTATCCTGCTGGCTGTACTGCCAAGGAGCACCATTATTTTCAATATTAGTCATCATGGCATTTAGTGACATTGGCGCAGCACTTTGTTCCATAACTAAATAGCGACGCATATCCATAATAATAGACAACGGACTAATATTTACGGGACACTCTTCTACACAAGCATTACAAGACGTACAAGCCCATAATTCTTCTGGAGTGATATAATCATTTAAAAGCGTTTTGTTATCTGGAACAAAAACCCCTTTATTAGCATCTATATTTTTTCCAACTTCAGTTAAACGATCTCTTGTATCCATCATAATTTTACGAGGAGACAATTTTTTACCTGTTTGGTTAGCTGGACAAGCTGCAGTACAGCGTCCGCATTCAGTACAGGTATAAGCATTTAACAACTGAACCCAGTTTAAATCCTGAACATCACTTGCTCCAAATTTAGCCGGAGCAGCATTTTCATCTGCTGGCGGTGCAGCCGCAAACGGATCGGCATTTGGATCCATCATCAACTTAACCTCTTTTGTAACCGACTCTAAGTTATCAAACTGACCTTCTGGTTTCAAGTTTGCAAAATAGGTATTTGGAAAAGCTAAAAGAATATGCAAATGTTTGGAGAAGTATAAATAGTTCATAAAAACTAAAATACCAGCAATGTGCAGCCACCAGAAAACTTCAAATAAAAGTACAACCAATTCATTTGACATTCCGTTAAAAATCGGCGCTATAAATTGACTTACTGGAAAACTTCCTGCTTTATGAAAAACGCCTCCCGGAACATTTTGCAAATGCAGATCGGCAGCATTCATCAATAAAAACAAAATCATTAAAACGGTCTCAAAATACAGAATGTAATTGGCGTCGCTTTTAGGAAATCCTGTTAAATCTGAATGTATGAATCGTTTCAATCTGATAAAATTCCTTCTGATCCAAAAAACAGTAACAGCAAAAATTACCAATATTGCCAATATTTCAAATGAAGCAATTAAAACATCATAAACAACACCTAAATAAGGAGCGAAAATTCTATGCGTTCCAAAAAGTCCATCTATAATGATTTCTAATAATTCGATATTAATTATTACGAAACCTACATATACAAAGATATGAAGTATTCCTGCTACAGGGCGTCTCACCATTTTTGACTGCCCAAGAGCAATCAATGCCATGTTAGTCCAACGAGCTTTAGGATTATCTTTTCGATCTACATCTACTCCTAAATTAATATTTCGGATGATTTTTTTTACGCTCGCTGCAAAAAAACCGAAACCTACTATAAGAAGTATTGCGAATAAAATATTATCTAAATAACTCATTTATAATTATTTTTTATCTGTTGAGTTTGTTTCTTCGGCTGGTGCTACGTATGGTTTATTTTTCTTTCCGAAAAGAGAAACATTTACGTAACGAGTTGGATAAAGACGCACATCTTGAAGCAACAATTCAAGCTCTTTTGAAGTTTTTGTTAAATTGTTATAAAGAGCATCGTCATTTAATAATTTACCAGCTGTGCCCTTACCAGAATTTAAGTTATTCATTAAACCGTCAACTTTTGCTAAAGCTTGATTAAGATTACGCACTGTTTTTCCTAAATCTGCTTTGTTTAAAGAATCTGAAATTTTGTTAAAGTTACTTGACATTTTATTCAAGTTAGTAACAGCGCTGTTAATTTGGCCTTTATTGTTGTCTAAAATATTATTAAGACTTCCAGACGCTCTATGAAACTGCTGCATCGTCTGGCTCAGCTCAGCAATTGTTTTCTTTAAATTTTCCTGCGTAGTTTTATCTAAAGTATTGTTTAGACCTGTAACCAAAACATCAATATTAACCAGCATTTTATCTAGCTTTTGTTGAATTGGTTCAATTTTTCCGCCCAAAGATTCCGTTAATCCAAGTTCTACGGTAGAAGTTAATTTCTGCCCATCTTCCGCTAATACTTTATCAGCAAAATTTGGAACAATTTTAATTTGTTTTCCTCCAATTAAACTCGGAGAATAGATAGCCGCGACGCTTGATTTAGAAACTGGAAAATCAGTTTTAAGCTGAAGTTCAACTAATAATTTACCTGTTACTTCGTTAATAGTAATTTTATTTACTTTACCAACTGCAAGTCCGTTAAGTGTTACTGGTGCTGATGCCGACAAATCTTCAACATTATCATATTCAGCATAAAATACTTTATAATTTGTAAAAAGGTCTCTGCCCTTTAAAAAACTATAACCCCAAATAAATAATAGAATCGATGCGATGACTAATATAGCCGTTTTAATTTCTCTTGTTAGTTTCAAAATTCTTAGTGTTTATACAAAATTAATATAAATATTCGAACTTATGCTTTTTATTTAATGGCGTCCTGAATACTGATTTTTTCTCCATCTTTAGTTGCTACTAAAAATGCTGCTCCATACCCTTTATTTTTAGCTTCTTGCAGGTATTTTTGCGCTGTGTCGTAACTTGAAGTTTCTTCGTAGAAATATTTATAAATATTATTTTCGTAGATCATTGTTACATTTTTGAGACCTTTAAAGTTTTTAGGTTCTAAAGGAGTCTTTTTAATACTTGCGATAAGCTGCACTTTAAAAAATGTTCCCTTTGGAGCATTTTTTACCGCTGCAACTGGCGCAGCTGCTTTTGGTTTAGCCGGAGTAGTATCTCTTACGGGCCGACTCTCAGCAGCTTCTGGCGCTCCTGAGCCAAAGTATTCTCTTTTATAGCTCAAAACAGCCTCTGCAATTGCTCTCGCAATATCATCCTGCCCTTGTTCTGAATTTAAAATATCCCCTTCCGTTGGATTAGAAACAAAACCTGTTTCAACCAAAACTCTTGGCATATAAGCTTTATGAAGTACCATAAATGGCGCTTGTTTTACACCGCCTCCGCGAAGTTTCTTTCCCAGTTTTTCAAAATTTTCTTCAATCTTAGTTGCAAGTGTTATACTGTTATCTAAATATTCTTCCTGCATTAAGGTCATTCCTATCATTGATTCTGGAGAATTTGGGTCGTAACCTTCGTATTTACGTTTATAATCTTTCTCTAGAGTAATTACCGAGTTCTCTTTTTTCGCTGCTTCAAGGTTAGAAGCAACCTTACTTAAACCCATTACATACGTTTCCGTTCCGTCTGCTGCAGTATTTTTATTTGCATTACAGTGAATAGAAACAAAAATGTTAGAATTGGCTCTATTTGCAATATTGGCTCTTTCTACCAAATCAATAAAAACATCAGTTTTACGAGTATAAATTACATTTACGTTCGGATTAAGCTCTAAAATTTTCCCCACTTTTAAAACAATAGCTAAAGCAATATTTTTTTCAATTCTGCCGCTGTAAACTGCTCCAAAGTCATGAGCTCCGTGTCCAGCATCCAAAGTTACCTTAAACACATTCGCCTGACTATGAACACTAAAAGACAGTATCGTTAGAAATAAAGTAAATATTACCTTAAATTTGTTAATTCTATTCATAAATCTAAAAGTTAATTTTAATAAAATGCAGCTGTTATAATTTTTAGAATTGATTATTTTTGCCAAAAAATTATATGTAAGTTTGACATGTCAAAAAACAAGCCATAATTTTACAAAAATAGCATTTAAACCTTTGCATACAAACTTATTTAATATCGTTTTAATATCATTTTTCCTAACTATAGGTTGTGGTAATTTATATTCGCAAGAAATAAAAAACAAAAAAAAGCCTTTACCTGCTGTAAAACAAACAGATAAAGAAGCTCCTTCAATTACAGATACTATAAAGCTTGATACTGTTAAACCCAAAAAGACTTTTTTGGATGGAAAAGTAAGATATCGAGCAAAAGATTATGCTAAGATAGATCAAAAAAGAAAACTTATAACATTGTATAATGAAGCTGAATTATACTATAAAGATGTTGAGTTAAAATCTGGTATTATTGTTCTTAATTACGAGAAAGACGAAGTTTACGCTGGTAGAATTAAAGATTCTGCTGGAGTTTTAACGCAGTATCCAAACTTCAAACAAGGATCAAGTGAAGTTCAGCCAGACTCTATTCGTTTCAATTTTAAAACCAAGAAAGCTTTAATTTACAATTCAAGAACCAAGCAGGGAGAATTGAATATTAAAGCCGCAGTTACTAAAAAAGAAAACGATTCTGTTTATTACTTAAAAGGCGCCCGTATAACAACGGCTTCGGATATTGATAATCCAGAATACTATTTCCGAACATCAAAAATAAAATTTGTTCCTGGAAAAAAAATTGTAACAGGTTTAACTCAAATGGTTATTGCTGATGTCCCTACTCCTCTGGCACTACCTTATGGTTATTTCCCTTTAAGTCAAGAAAAAAGTGTTTCAGGAATCATAGTTCCGAGTTATAACGATTCTAACACGAGAGGTTTCTCGTTACAAAATGGCGGATATTATTTTGCATTAAGCGACAATTACGACTTAACTGTTCTTGGAGATTACTACACAAACGGAAGTTATGCAATGCGATTTGAATCGTCTTACGCTAAAAGATACAAATACCGTGGTAATATAAATGTTCGTTTTGAAAACTTAATCAATAGTGAACGTGGTTATCCTGATTACACAAAACAAGGAATTTACAATATTCAATGGTCCCATTCTAAAGACACTAAAGCCAACCCGAATTCTAATTTCTCAGCTTCGGTTAACATGGGTAGTAGTAAATATTTTAAGCAGTCTATCAACCAAGCCAATATTGGATCGAATTTGAACAATACTTTAAGTTCATCTATTACTTACAACAAAACTTTTAATACGATTCCAGGTTCTCGTATTGCATTATCTGCGACTCATAGTCAAAACACACAAACAGAAGATATTATCATGACACTTCCATCCTTACAGGGAAGTATTGACCGTATCTATCCTTTTGTTGGAAAAAACGGCGTAAAAAAGGGTTTCATTAAAAACATTAACCTTCAATACAGCGTGAGTGGTAAAAACTACTTTAAAACAAAAGATTCATTGTTTTTTAAACCACAGATGTTTAATGATGCTCAGTTAGGAATGCAGCATACAATTCCGCTAAGCACTAACTTTAAGATTTTTAAATATTTTAGCGCAGGAGCTTCTACTACGTATCAAGAAACATGGGTTAACAAAACAATAAGCAAAAACTACGATTCTAGCACCGGAGATGTGCAGCCTACAACGATAAATGGATTTGATTCCTTTAGGACTTATAATTTCAGCACCAATTTAGGTACAACTATTTACGGAACTTTTAATTTTGGAGAAGACAAAAGAATCCAATCTATAAGACACGTAATGCGTCCGAGTATAACTTATGCCTATACACCAAGTTTTGAGCGTTATTACGACACTTACGCAGTTGATGCGACAGGGAGGATCACTTCTGAATATACAAGGTTTGAAAATGGTATTTTTGGCCAGCCTGGGAAAGAAAACTCTAATATTGTTGGTTTCGCATTGAGTAATACTTTTGAAGCTAAAGTGAGAGACAGAGACAGCACAAAAACAGAACCTAAAAAAATCATGCTGTTAAACAATTTAAACTTTAGCACGAGTTATAATTTTGACGCTGATGGAACATCAACGTTTGCATGGCAGCCTGTTTTAGTAAGCGGTGGAACACAATTTTTTGATAATAAAATGAATATGAATTTTGGTGCGACACTTGATCCTTATGCATTAGATAGTGGAAACCAAAAAATTAATAAGTTTAATATTGACAACGGAGGAAGTCTATTTAGACTAACCAGTGCAAACGTAACTGTCAATTATTCCTTTTCAAACAAAGGAACGGGCAAAGAGCAAAATACCCAGAGTCAGCGGAATGGAGGACGAAGCGATGATTTGTTTGGTACAAATACCGATTTGAATGACAGCCGAAACAGTCAGTTTGTAGATGAACCTGAAAAAGAGGATGTAATTACGGAATTTTTTAATTCAAAAATTCCGTGGGATATGACTTTAGCATATTCCTTGACCTATTCTAATACAGGCAGGCAAAATGAAATTTCAGGAAACTCTCTAATGGTTTCGATCAATACCGATATTACGCCGAAATGGAAAGGCGGGGTTTCTACTGGTTATGACTTTGTTCAAAAAGGTGTTACTTTTACTCAATTCCGTTTTGAAAGAGACTTATTGAGCTGGAGAATGGCATTTAACTGGCAGCCACTTGGAACAAATTCTAACTGGAATTTCTTCATCGGTATTAAATCTGGTATGCTTAGTGATATTAAATGGAACAAACGAAGCGTTTCCAATAGATAAACTACTTTCGAATCAAAATAAATTTATTATGAAAAAGATCATCTTTACCGAGAAAGCTCCGGCTCCAATCGGACCTTATAACCAAGCTGTATTATCTGGAAATACACTTTATGCTTCTGGACAGATTGCAATCAATCCTGAGTCAGGAGAATTAGTTACAGAAAACATTAACGACGAAACCCACCAAGTTATGCAAAACATTGCTGCAATTCTTGAAGCTGCAGAAATGACTTTTGAAAATGTCGTAAAGGCTACTATTTTCATTATGGACATGAATAACTTTGGAGCTATAAACACAGTTTACGGTTCTTATTTTAACGAAAAAACCGCTCCAGCTCGTGAAACGGTTCAAGTGGCTTGTCTGCCAAAAAATGTAAATGTTGAGATTTCTATAATTGCTGTGCAATAGCATCTAATAATAATTGTGCCGTTGCTTCATTTGTTGCCAGCGGCACATTATGTACATCACAAACTCGGATCAGCATATTAATATCAGCTTCGTGCGGATGACTTGACAATGGGTCTTTAAAAAAGAAAACCATTTGTGTTATTCCTTCAGCTACTCTTCCTGCAATCTGAGCATCGCCGCCCAGCGGACCAGAAAGCATTCGCTGAGTTTTAAAACCCGCTGCTTCCGCCTTTCCTCCTGTAGTTCCTGTACCAATAAGCCTTACTTTTTCATTGTGTAAAACAGCTTCATTTTTAATTAAAAAATCAATTAAATCAGCTTTTTTACCATCATGAGCAATAATGGCAATTTCCATAAAACCAGAACTATTGATTAGCGACATGGTAAGCAATTAATCCATCAATAGGTCTTCTCAAAACATTCCCTAATTGAAGTTCATATTTATTGAATGTCTCTTGTAATTCATCTTTTAAATAAAATGCAATAGAACCAACGAAATGAACCGGAACTTCTTTACAGTTATCAAACTGCTGAATGTAATTCTTAACGAAAGATTTCATTCCTTTAAAGATTATTTTTCTGCAGAACTCAGTGTCTTTGTGCTTAATTAAGAACTTCGCATACGTTGCTAAGTAAGCATTAGGATTTGGTTCTTTATATAATTTATTTTTAATAAAATCAGGATCAACGTCATACTCTTTTTCAAGTTCAACAGCTAATTCTTTAGGCATTTTATTAAAATAGTATTTTCTAATTAATTCTTTTCCGAAAACATTTCCGCTGCAATCATCCATAACAATGTATCCTAATGACTGTACTTTTTGATGCAATACTTTTCCATCAAAATAACTGCAGTTAGATCCTGTTCCTAAAATAGATACAATTGCTTCTTGTCCTTTTGGAGTCGTTGCGTAAACGGCTGCGTAAGTATCTTCCTGAACATCAACAATAGCGTTAACAAAATAGTCTTGGAAAATTTGTGATAGTGCTGTTTTCATTCTATCAGTACCACATCCGGCACCGTAAAAGAATAAATGGGTAGCATTTTTTTTGTTTTGTAAAATATCAAAACGATCGTTTAATCTTTCGATGATTTCTGGACCGTCAAGAATTTCAGGATTCAATCCTAAGGTTTGTGTCGTGAATAATACTTTTCCATTATCATCAATTGCAATCCAATCGGCTTTAGTAGATCCACTATCAACTATTAATTTCATTTTTTTTTGTTTTTGGATTAGGTCTTCTCCATTATCAATTTAAAAGTGTGTTTTTTACATTAATTATAGAGGTAACAAAATAAGAAAATCCCGTTATTTGGATAACGGGATTTTGCAAAAATATATATTATTATTTTAAACCTGCAATATGTACAGATAAATCAATTAATTTGCTTGAGTATCCGTACTCATTGTCATACCAAGAAACTAATTTGAAGAAAGTTGAATTTAATCCAATTCCTGCAGTAGCATCAACGATTGAAGTTCTTTTATCAGAAATAAAATCTTGAGAAACAACAGCATCTTCAGTATATCCTAAAATACCTTTCAATTCGTTTTCAGAAGCTTTTTTCAATACAGCTAAGATTTCTTCGTAAGTAGTTTCTTTAGCAACTTTTACAGTTAAATCTACTACAGAAACGTCAGCAGTAGGAACACGGAAAGACATTCCAGTTAATTTTCCATTTAAAGAAGGGATAACTTTTCCAACCGCTTTTGCAGCACCTGTTGAAGAAGGAATGATATTGATTGCAGCAGCACGTCCACCTCTCCAGTCTTTTCTAGAAGGTCCGTCAGCAGTCATTTGAGTTGAAGTAGTTGCGTGAACAGTTGTCATTAAACCTTCAACGATTTCGAAATTATCGTGGATAACTTTAGCTAAAGGAGCTAAACAGTTTGTAGTACAAGAAGCGTTAGAAACAACTAAATCAGAAGCTTTTGCAGTTTCGTGGTTAACTCCCATTACAAACATTGGAGCATCTGCAGATGGAGCAGAAATGATTACTTTTTTAGCACCACCTTTAATGTGCTCAGTTGCAGTTTCAATAGTTGTGAAGATACCAGTACATTCAGCAACAACATCTACATCAACTTCGTTCCATTTTAAGTCAGCTGGATTTCTTTCTGCAGTGATACGGATGTTTCTTCCGTTTACATAAAGTTTTCCTTCTTTAACTTCTACAGTTCCATCGAAACGACCGTGAACTGAATCATATTTTAATAAATAAGCTAAGTGATCAACATCTAATAAGTCATTGATTGCAACAACTTCTACATTATCTCTATTGAAAGACTCTCTAAAAACGATTCTTCCGATACGTCCAAATCCGTTTATTCCTAATTTTACTTTTGACATTTTACTAAATTTTTGCTTTTGTTTTTAATACACTATTTTCAAAGTCTAATTTCCTCACAATAAACTTCTCTTTCTTTTAAACTTTTATATGGGTTATGTCGACATGATGTCTGACACTCTTAATAATTCTCTGTCGATTTCAGATTTTCCTTTAATTGCCTGTTCAAGCGGCGTTAAAACCACTTTATCTTCTTTAAGTCCAACCATGTAATTTGATTTTCCTTCAATTAATGATTCGACTGCTTTCACACCTAAACGACTTGCTAAAACACGGTCAAAACAAGACGGAGAACCACCACGCTGCATGTGTCCTAAAACAGAAACACGTACGTCGTATTCAGGTAAATTTGCTTCAACATAATCTTTCAATTCGAATACATTTTTACCAATTTTATCTCCTTCTGCAATTACTACAATACTTGATGATTTTCCTGAAGCTTTACTTTTTTGAAGTGAATCTAACAGACGATCTAAGCCTAAATCTTCTTCAGGAATAAGGATTTCTTCTGCACCTGCTCCAATACCTGCATTAAGAGCAATATGACCAGCATCTCTACCCATAACCTCTACAAAGAATAAACGGTTATGTGAACTTGCTGTATCTCTAATTTTATCAATACAATCTACAACTGTATTTAAAGCAGTGTCATACCCAAGAGTAAAACTTGTACCATAAATATCATTATCAATTGTACCTGGAATTCCCATTACAGGGAAATTATACTCTGAATTAAAAATCAGACCTCCAGTAAAACTTCCATCTCCGCCAATTACTACCAAAGCATCAATTCCTGCTTTTAATAGGTTTTCGTGTGCTTTTTTTCTACCTTCAGGGGTTCTAAACTCAACTGAACGAGCCGATTTCAAGATCGTTCCACCTTTGTTTACAATATTATTTACGCTTCGGGGTCCCATTTCTTTGAAGTCTCCTTCAATCATTCCTTGATACCCTCTATAAATTCCGATGCATTCTATATTATGATATGCGCAAGTTCGAACAACTGATCTAATTGCAGCATTCATTCCAGGTGAATCTCCTCCTGAGGTAAGAACACCTACTTTTTTTATTGTTTTTGGCATTATTTAAGTATTAAAGTGTAAAATTAGCAAACGTTAAGCACTTTTCAGGTTACGATTATCATAAATTAATAAAATATGTTAAATTCAAACGTTTTCGTTAATAAGTTTTTTATAGGGAAAAATTTCATTTAAAATAATAAATCGCTATTTTTTTAATTAAATCGTCAAAATTAACAATACCCAAATGAAGTGTTATAAAAATTTGAATTTCTCGCTCACATGAGGAATTCGAATAGAGCCTCTAAATTTAGCACAAAAAAAACCATTATGAGAATAATGGTTTTATAAATGCCTATTTTTAACAAACTGTTAATAATCGTTGTCTGGAATCAGCCCTTGATTATTAGTTGGTTCTTGCTTTTGCTTCTTTTCTTCTTCTTTTTTCTTTTTTTCCTGCTCTTTCTCGGCTTTCTTTTTATTTTTTTCAGCGTCTTTCTTACTTGTGAAGTTCATATAATCTGGATTAAGGTAAGAATCCTGAAGATCATCTGACGAACTTTTTACGGCTCTTTCAATTTTATGGTTCTTAAACAGCTTATTAACCAACTCACTAAAAGTATCAAAATCGACTTCGTAAGATATACCCACACCCTGCGTGTATCCAATCCCTTGACCAATGTAATTGATATCATTCTCCTTATTAAACAAACGAAGATTCATTGTTCCATCTTCATTTACACGATAAAGTATTTCAATATCGCCAACAATCGCAGATTCATTCACCCCGCCAACAGGCACTCCAAGCTTACCATTAATTGTAATTCTTTCGTTAACCTGAGAAGATATATTAGCAACAAATTGACCATCGGCCTCCTGCCCCATTCTTCTGTCTGCTGCAATATAGTTTAAGTCGATATTTACCTTATCATTATCTGATTTTATAATGTTACCGAATAAACTTGATGCTGTTTCTGACAGTGTTCCTGAGAAATCTCCCTGACTAAATCCGTCTGTACTCATAAAAGAACCTGTAGACAAAAGATATAATGCCTGTGTCTGACGAATGTCTTTATCGTCCAGCTTATATTGTATTTCCGATTTTAAAACGCTGCTTACAGATGGAAACTGAATATCAAAATTAGGTTCTGGACTTGCCAAATCCCCTCTTAATCCAATAACAACTTCTACAGGCACCTTTTTATTAAATGACGAAGCATTATCTAAAAGTACCGCTGGATTTGCAGATGTTTTGTAAACCGCTTCTAGATTTAACTGGGCACGCATCGGGTTTCCTTCCCAAATAATAGAACCTCCTTTTTTAACGGAGAATTTTTTATCGATAAGTCCGCCGTATTTAAAGTTATAAGTTCCTTCGTATGCCTGGAAATCTCCCCACATATTAAATTTACCGAGCGTATTAATTTTAAATAAAAGCGATCCGTATCCTTTTCCTTTCATACCATGACCAGAATTTCGATCGAGAATAACTTCTACTTCGGCATCTGGAGTAATATCAAAATCAAATTCCAGCTCAAGTCCGTTATAGTTCCTTGTTTTTTCGACAATTCCGTTGGCTAGATTATACTTTTCTTTTGATGTAACAAAATGAATCCAACTGCTCTCTCCTACGCTTTGTACATTATTAATAGGTATCTTAACTTCGGTTCCTTTTTCAGATTTAGCATCAACTTTTATAAATAAGCCTTCCACCGGCCCTCTAATACTGGCAGATCCGTTGATAAAAGCTGTTCCAAAATATGCTGCATCATCACTATCCTTTGTATCTAGTGCCAGCAAACGCTTAGATGTAATATTTAAATCTAATTTCCAGTCTCCAAAATTTTGATGTTCAATACTTCCATTCAACAATCCTTTGGTACCATATTTAGTATCGGTAAGCTGGTTATTTCTAAATAAGAATTTTTCATTCGTCAAATCAATCACTGTTCGATCGCTTAATTCATAATCGACGTTTAGATAAGGTACAGTCATTCCTGCCTTTTCAACATACAATCGTCCGTTGATTTCTGGTTTTTTCAGATTACCTACAACAGAGGCATTTCCAGAAACCGAACCGCGCACATTAGAAAGGACATCGCCTCCAATAGTTCCTAAAGTGGCAAGATTAAATCCTTCCAATTTCAAACTCATATCCATGATCGTTTCTTTGTTCTCTACGGCAAAAGTTCCATTTGCCCTAAACGATTCTGTAAAACCATTTTGTATAGACGAATTGACAGTGAATTTCCTAAAGCTTTCGTCTCCAGAAATATCAAAATTAAGTGTTCCCAGCTCCGTCTTATTCAAAACCAAATGATCAATCTTTATGGCTGCCGTGGGCTGGTAAACATTCTTATTCTGTTTATAATTGATATTTCCATTCAAATTACCATTGAATACAAACTTGGAATTCAAGGGCGTAATTTTATTGATATCAACATCTTCAAAATTCAGCACCAGATCTTTATAATCACTTCCTTTAATAACACCGTTCAAATCAATTTTCTGATTTTCGTGAGACAAAATAATATTGTCTATCGTAAAGTTTTTAAAATACTGATCAAATACAATTTGATTATCTTCTTCGGCGTCTTCATTTAAATACCATATATAGTCTTTAAATTTCATTTCAGACTTCTTGATTCCGACAATATTGTTTTTATTCTTATCTATTGTATGGTACAAATCGAGATTAAAGTAATCCTCACCTTTGTTGCCTCCTTTAAATTCAGAACGAACAAACAATGTATCATTGGATGTAACATTAATCAAGTTAAAATCACGAATCTTATAATAAGGTGTTTTTATACTGTCTAATTCGATAAACGCATTATAAAGTGTATTTTTATTATCGATATTAATTCGAATATTATCAAATGTATTTTTTGCCGCAGTAATTTTCTGTGACCTGAAACGGAATTTAAACTCCTGCAGATCCGAATCTATTTTTCCTCGAACAACGGTAGACGAATCAATATTTATATCTGGATACAGCATTTCGACCACTTTATCGTAAACACGGAAATTAAAGCGCAAAAACTGTCCTTTTCTAACTTTGTATGGTTTATAATTAGTATATAAACTTCCAACTGAATTCATGACCAATTTATCCAATTGATCAAATCTGAATTTTCCAACAATCTTTCCATCCACAACATCATTAGAACTAATCGTAATTGTTCTCAATCGATCTGCATCAAAATTGGAATTTATAGTCAGGTCTTCAAATACATAATTAGATTTCGGGTTTTCGTATTCGGCATCTTTAATAAAGATATTCCCTTGAAGATTTTCGATAGAATTTCCTGTTACCTGAACGACAACATCTCCTTTAAAATGAGAAATGGAATCATTTATAAACTTCAGTTTTCTTAAATCTGAATTCTCGACAGTAATGTGAAAATCGTAACGGTTTTCTCTCTTGCTCAAATCTACTAAACCATCAAAACTTAAATTTAAGTTGGGGTCATTCACAGCGATTTGTCCTTTGTAATAAGGCAGTTTAAAATTTCCGTTTACAACGATATTATTATAAGTGTACTTATTATAATCTAACTTGGAAATATCTCCTTTTAAAATAGTATTCAAATATTTTTCGGTAAAACCAACTCCATCGACATCTAGATTTAAAGTTGTTCTTCCAAGATCTTTTCGATTTAAAACAGCACCTACATCAAAATTTGTCAAGATAATATTTCCCGAGTAGGAAGCTTTATCTATAAAATCCATATTATTCATATTAAGATCAACCTGCCCGTTTCCAAGATCGGTGGCCATTTTAAAATCTGTTTCTAACGCTGTAGTTGAAACTTTTGCTTTTCCGACAATATTAAACTTACCAATTCTTTTAAGTTCTTTTGGAAGTTTTTTTCCTAAAACTACTGGAAGCAAAACCACCAAATTATCATAACTGGAAAGCAGTTTATCAAATTTGCCATCCATAGAAAATTTCTGCGTTTTACTGCCTAAAAGATTTCTAAAATTTATGGTTCCATTAATTTTTGATCCGTTAGTATCACTTAATCTTAATCTAGAAAGTGTCAAATTATTAAGCGGACCGCTTAATTTTGTTTTAAGTTTAAAATGCTGATTCTTACCAAGCCCATCATAAAAATGGCGGATATCGTTTGTAGCAATAGACGCTGAGTCTAATACTACATTGAACTTAACTTTATCTGTAAAATCAAGAAAATCTTCTGGCTTGTAATTTAAAATCGCTACACCATATAACGAAGATCTTTTGGTTTTAACAGCCAGGCTTTCAACTTTAATCTGCTTTTTGTTATAGCTGAATTTTCCAGCAAAATTAGAAACATACAAACCACGATGGTCCATAAATGAAAAACGATGAATCATAGTATTTACCTCTGGCCCATACAGTTTAAAATCACTTATGTAAGCATTTAGTTTGGTAAAATCTAAGAATAATGGCGTTGCTTTATTTTCATCAACAACAGAAAATCTTCCTTTTTCGATGTACGCATTTTTGGCAGTTAAAAGGAAATGTTTTGTTGATTTTTTCTTCGGAGTGTTTTCAACTTCAAAAGCTTTTATAAATTTATTGATATTATTTTCATCTTCACCTTTGTAGGTTTTCAGATTAAATATTAGACCCGTTAAACGCAAATCTCCAAAAATTAAATCGCCGTCAAGTAATCTGCTGAAACTTGCAATATCTGTAGTGATAATATCAGAGTAAATAAGTGTTTTCTTATGATGATCTAAAATCACCACTTTTTTTAATTTAACACCTCCAAAAATATTAATGGCTGTTTTTTCAACGCTGATATTAACCTTGTAATCTTCGTTTAGCCTGTTGGTTACATAATTAGCAATCTGAGTTTGAACAACAGGAAGTGACAGCGTAATAGCAAGTATCAGCAAAAGCAAAAGTAACCCAATTAGGGTTCGAGATATTATTTTCTGTACTTTTCTGATAACTGTTTTAATTTTTGTTTTCTTTTAAATTTATTTGAACAGACAAAGAACGGCTGTTTTTGATAAAAATTCTTTAATTTTGGTCACTTCTTAAATCAAATAAATAATTTGATTTGTCAAATATAATTCAAAATTTGTGCCTTTATATGCAAAATCAAGAGGTTTTTATTCTAGCCATCGAAAGTTCCTGCGATGATACTGCTGCCGCGGTTTTACATAACGACAAAGTATTGTCAAATGTTGTAGCCAATCAATTAATTCACAATCAATACGGAGGTGTTGTTCCTGAATTGGCCTCGCGAGCGCACCAGCAGAATATTGTACCCGTAATAGATGCTGCACTTCGTAAAGCAAATGTACAAAAAGAACAGTTAAGCGCAATCGCATTTACGCAAGGTCCGGGCTTAATGGGGTCTTTATTAGTCGGAACTTCTTTTAGTAAGTCATTGTCTTTGGCTTTGCAAATTCCGTTAATTGCTGTAAATCATATGCATGCCCATATTTTAGCACATTTTATTGATGAAGAAGGATATGACAAACCTGAGTTTCCTTTTTTAGCCTTAACTATAAGCGGCGGGCACACACAGATTGTAAAAGTCAGCAGTTTTTTTGATATGGAAATCATAGGAGAAACGACAGATGATGCTGTAGGTGAAGCATTTGACAAAAGTGCCAAAATTTTAGGGCTTCCTTATCCAGGCGGACCTTTGATAGATAAATATGCTAAAGAAGGAAATCCAAAAGCTTTTACTTTTACAAAACCAAAAGTGCCTGGATTAGATTTTAGTTTTTCGGGACTTAAAACTGCTATTTTATATTTCATTCAAAAAAATAAGCAGGCAAACCCAAATTTCATAGAAGAAAATCTAAACGATATTTGTGCTTCGATCCAGCATACGATTATCGAAATTTTAATGGATAAAATAAAACTGGCGGTAAAAGAAACCGGGATTAAACAAATCGCTATTGGCGGAGGTGTTTCTGCCAATTCTGGAATTAGAAACACATTAAAAGAAACAGAAAGCAAATACGGCTGGAAAACTTTTATTCCGAAATTTGAATACACTACAGATAATGCCGCAATGATTGGAATTGTAGGCTATCAAAAATATTTATCAAATCGTTTTGAAACTTCTGCGGTAGTTTCTAAAGCGCGAATTCAATTTTAATCATGCAGTTATTTTTCAATCCAAATATAGACGAGACCACTCAAAGTTTTTCTTTTGATAAAGAAGAGAGCCGTCACATTATAAAAGTTCTTCGAAAAAAAGATTCAGATATCCTGCATGTTACCAATGGTTCTGGATTATTGTTTGAAACCCAGATTACATTGGCTTCTGACAATAAATGCATCGTTGAAGTTCTTTCAATAACGAATGCTGAAAAACCTAAATTTCATTTGCATTTAGCCGTTGCGCCAACTAAAATGAATGATCGTTTTGAGTGGTTTCTGGAAAAAGCAACCGAAATTGGAATTCAGGAAATTACACCTATTTTTTGTGATCGTTCGGAACGAAAAGTAATTAATAAAGATCGTTTCGAGAAAATTATTCTTTCGGCAATGAAACAATGCAACGAAACTTTTCTGCCTAAATTAAATGAAGCAATTTCTTTTAAAGAGTTTATTAAAAAACAGCAAAATGGCTTACAATTGATTGCCCATTGCGAAGAAACAGATAAAAAATCGCTGAAAGAAGTTTTAAAGCCAAACGAAGATGTTACCATTTTAATTGGCCCAGAAGGTGATTTTTCTGAAAAAGAAATAACACTAGCTCTAGAAAACAATTACAAGCCAGTGACTTTAGGAAATACACGTTTGAGAACAGAAACCGCAGCAATTGTGGCTTGCCATAGTGTTGTGTTTTTTAATGAATAAATTAGCAGCACAAAGTTTGTCATCCTGAGGAACGAAGGATCTCACACGTAACTAAACAATAATTGGCAACAAACTATACGGAATTTCTATTGTGATTTCTCCTTCGTCGAAATGACAAAAAATGCGAAAACAAGATATTTAAAACTTACATGAAAAAAATATTCTATTTATTGTTCCTTTTTTCAATCTCTTCTTTTTCACAAGAAATTGCTTTGCTTAAATACAGCGGAGGCGGCGACTGGTATGCCAACCCAACATCATTACCCAATTTAATCAGTTTTTGCAACGCCAATATTTCTACTCGCATCAAAAATAAACCTTCGACCGTAGAGCCAAGCAATCCAGATTTATTTTCGTATCCGTTTGTACATATGACGGGTCACGGAAATGTAGTTTTCAGCGATTCTGATGTAACTAATCTTAGAAATTACCTAACGGCGGGCGGTTTTCTGCATATTGATGATAATTACGGAATGGATCAATTCATTCGTAAAGAGATTAAAAAAATATTTCCGAATAATAATTTAGTGGAGATTCCTTCAAATCATCCTATCTTTCAAAAACCGTTTCCATTTCCAAACGGATTACCAAAAATTCATGAACACGACGGAACTCGTCCGCAGGCTTTTGGTATTTTTATAGACAATAAATTGGTTTTACTCTACACTTATGAATGCGATTTGGGCGATGGCTGGGAAGATGCCGAAGTTCATAATGATCCAGCAAATGCTAGAGACAAAGCTCTAAAAATGGGTGCAAACATCATCAATTATATTTTTACCAATTAAATTTAAAGAAGTGCAGCTTACTCACGAAGAAAATCAATTTGAAAGAAAGACGTTTCCCATCACTTTAGTTTGTGATCATATTTACTTTCAACAGAATATTGGTTCGTTATTCAGAATTTCTGAAGCTTTTGGAGTAGAAAATATTATTTTCTTTGGAAAAGATATTCCGCTGACACCGCGTAAAATCAATAAAACTTCCCGAAGCACGCATCTTCATGTCGCTCATTCTATAATTGAAGATTTTACTGAACTTCAATCTTTTCTATTAGACAATGATTTTGAAATTATTGCATTAGAAATTGCCTCAAACAGCAAACCTTTAAAAGAAGTTTTTATTCCAAAAAACAAAAAAATCGCTCTTTTGATTGGAAGCGAAATCAATGGAATATCAGAGGAACTTCTAAAACTTTCACATCAAATCGTGCATATCAATATGTTTGGAAAAAACAGCAGTATGAATGTGGTTCAAGCTGCGAGTATTGCTCTTTATGAGATCACTTCAAACTAATTATATTGAGTTCTAAAGATTTATTTTTTACAAATCATTAATTTGATTTCCAACAATTTGATTTCTAAAATAATCGTTTAACGCACAAATTTTTACGACGAAATACACTTTAAAAAACAAAAACAAAGTAAAACCTTACTAATATTTAAAGTTGTATTTTTGTAAGAACCAGTGTTTGTAAGGCACTGTAAAAATTCGCACAAAATATTCTTTATAAAATTTTTCTGTAATATAATTTTGTTATAAAATTGCGCTAATGTTTAACTAATCAACATTTTTATAACAAAAACCCAAACTATTATGAAAAAAGTTATTATTACCACATTTGCAGCATTACTGTTGTTTGCATGTCAAAATGAACAATCTGATTCTGCTAATTCAGATGCGTCTGCAGCTTCACGCCGCGGGTGCGCAACTCAAGAAGTTTTAGAAGCTCAATTAAAAGCAGATCCGATGATGGCAATCAGGATGAATGAAATTGAAGCTTTTACTGCAAAACATTCTCTTACAAACTTTACAGGCCGTTTAGTAAATGGCAAAATTGAAATTCCAGTTGTAGTAAATGTTCTTTACAGAACTGCAGCACAGAATATTTCAGCGGCTCAAATTCAATCACAAATCGATGTATTGAATAAAGATTTTAATGCTTTAAACTCAGATTACAATAATGTACCTGCTTTATTTTCAGGAGTTAAAGCAAACATAGGAATTACTTTTGTTCTAGATCAGGTTATTAGAAAATCTACTACCAAAACTTCTTGGGGAACAAATGATGCCATGAAGAAAACAGCTCAAGGCGGCATTGCACCTACTTCTCCAACTACTAAATTAAACATTTGGACTTGCAACATTGGAGGCGGTATTTTAGGTTATGCTCAATTTCCTGGCGGATCTTCCTCTACAGATGGAGTTGTTATCGACCCTCGTTATTTTGGATTATCTGGTTCTGCAAATGCTCCATTTAATTTAGGAAGAACTGCTACTCACGAAGTTGGACACTGGATGAACTTACGTCACATTTGGGGCGATGCAACTTGCGGAAGCGATCTTGTTGCTGATACTCCTACGCATAACGAAGAAAATTATGGAGTTCCTGCATATCCACATTACAGCACTTGTTCTGGAACACCTGTAGAAATGACTATGAACTATATGGATTATGTTGATGATGCAGCAATGTACATGTTCTCAACAGGACAAAAAAACAGAATTTCAGCAATTTTTACAGCTGGAGGCGCAAGAGCTTCTTTTGCACAATAGCCTATCCTAAAATATGCGAGAAAGCGAGATGTTTTTCATCTCGCTTTTTTTGTTTAAACCCATATTTTAAAATGCTTTTTGCTATATTTATAGTCTAAAATTAAAAAATGATAACGTCAAAAACTATTTCTAACGGAATTTTAAGAGCTTTAGCAACAATCTTAATAATTGGTATCGTATTATACTTTTTATATTCAATTCAAACAGTAATTGTATACTTATGTATTTCATTACTTTTATGTTTAATTTCAAATCCGTTGGTCTTATTTTTAAAAAATAAATTGAAGTTCAGCAACTCCTTAGCTGCAACAACCACTATCATTCTTTTTGTCTTTTTAATTGCAGGATTCATACTTTTATTTGTCCCGCTGATTATTTCCCAGGCCAACAATTTAGCGCTTTTAGATACGGCGCATCTTCAGACTAAATTTATGGAAACAGAAAGACATCTTGAAGAATATTTTAATGTCCAGCATATTGATTTAAATAAAGTTATAAAAGATTCTAAACTTACATCGGTACTGGATTTCAGTTATTTCACAGGATTTATCAATTCGATACTTAATTTTATGGCCGATATGGGAATGGGATTAGTATCGGTGTTTTTTATTACTTTCTTTTTTATTAAAGATCAAACTGTTTTTAAAGATCAAGCCAGAAGAATACTTCCAGATTCAAATGAAGACAAAATTATAAACTCAATTACCAAAATAAATCATTTATTGACCCGCTATTTTATTGGTTTACTATTACAATTAATAGTGGTCTTTATTCTATATCTTATTGTATTAATTATTTTCGGAAATAAAAATGCATTTGTGATTGCTTTTTTATGTGCTATCCTAAATATAATACCATACTTGGGGCCAATTATTGGAACTACTTTGGCTGGAATTCTTACTATGATCAGCATGATCGGGCAAGATTTTCAATCGGAAATTCTGCCGACTACAATTTATGTAGTAATAGGCTTTTTAGTAGTTCAGGCTATTGATAATAATATCAGCCAGCCTATAATTTCGTCAAAAAGTGTAAATTCGCACCCGTTAGAAATATTCTTGATCATTTTAATAAGCGGTATCACTTTTGGAATTGTCGGCATGATCATCGCGGTTCCGGTTTTTACAATGATTAAAGTGATTTTAAAAGAATTTTTTCCTAACAATAAAATTGTCTCCGTATTAACCGAAAGAATTTAGCTTTGAACACTTCTATTTTGCATCCAGATATTCAAGAATTTATCATTCAAAATACTGGTGCAGACTTAACGAAATTAGCGCTTCAGAAAAATCCATTTCCAGATGTGGAATGGATTTTAATTTTAAATCAAATTGAGGCTAGAACAAAAGCAAAAGAGAAACTGCCAACTTGGTTTTCGACTTCAAATATTATTTATCCAAGTAAGATTTCAGTCGAACAAACTTCATCTGAAAAAACGGCTGCGTACAAAGCCGATTTGATTTCCGGACAAACTTTAATTGATCTTACCGGCGGCTTTGGTGTCGATGATTATTATTTTTCGAAGAAATTCAAAGCTGTGACGCATTGCGAAATCAATGCTGATTTATCTGATATTGTAAAACATAATTTTAATCAATTAGAAGTTAAAAACTGTACTTTTTACAGTGGTGATTCGATCAATATTTTGGAAGAATCTGATCAGAAATACGATTGGATTTACATTGATCCATCGCGCAGAAATGACGCGAAAGGAAAAGTTTTTATGCTGAAAGACTGTCTGCCCAATGTTCCTGAACTTCTCGATTTTTATTTAGAAAAGGCAGATTCGATTTTAATTAAAACTGCACCATTACTAGATATTTCAGCTGGATTATCTGAATTAAAAAATGTAAAAAACATTCACATCATTGCGCTCGAGAATGAGGTTAAAGAATTGCTTTTTGAAATTCATAAAAATTACTCGGGAGAAATCACCATAAAAACGGCCAATATTCTAAAAGAAAAAACAGAAACTTTTGAATTTGTTTTAGGAGAAGAAATGACTTTTCCACTGTTTGATGCACCTAAAAAATATCTTTACGAACCCAACGCCGCGATAATGAAATCGGGCGGATTTGACGAAGTGGGTCTTTCGTTTGAAATTGACAAACTACATAAACATTCTCATTTGTATACTTCTGAAAATTTAATTGATTTTCCGGGACGCAGATTTGAAATCCAAAAAGCAATTTCATACAACAAAAATGAAATGAAAATCGAACTTGCTAATAAGCAGGCCAATATAACAACTCGAAACTTTCCTGAAACAGTTGAAAACATTCGAAAAAAATGGAAAATAAAAAATGGAGGTAATTTGTATTGTTTTTTTACAACAGATGTAAAAGATAACAAAATAGTTTTAATTTGCACCAAAATAATCTAAAAACAATGAAACAACTATTTACTCTAACTCTTTTTTTATTAACTATTACCGCATTTGCCCAAAAACCATGTGAATACAGCGTAAATGTAAATGACTCCATTGGAAGTTATAAAGTTACCAATGAATATTTAATGAGTGAAAAATATTTTGGAGGCAGCTTTAATTATATTTTCTTTTCTCTGGCTCAAACCGATGGTTTACCGACACTTAATCTTCAATCGATACAAAAAAGTAAAGATTTTATAAAGGCAAACTGTTTTGACAAAAATTCAAAAATATTTCTACAATTAGAAAACGGAAAGATTGTAACCTTAATGCACGTTAATCAAGAAAACTGCGGTACATTAATTCGTGATGATAAAGGTTTTGACAATCGTGTAAATACAGGGATTTTTATGTTTATGAAAGATAATTTTGAAGAACTTAAAAAATCTCCAATTTCGATTATGCGAATTAAGTACCTTACAAATACCGAAGATTACATTGTAAAAGCCGAATTGACTTCTGAATTAAGCGGTAAAGTGACGCATCCTAACACTTATTTTATCGAAAACATTCGATGTGTTGAATAATTAATCGCACTTCCATTTCTGATTGGCAACTTTATCTTTTAAACCCGATTTTAAATTATAATGCCACCACTCTGAATCAAATGAATTGAAGCCGTTTTTTATCATAACCTTTTTCAAATAGGCTCTTTTAGATAAAATTTCTTTTGAAAGCTGTTTGAAATTATGGCTGGCCTGAATTCCGAAAAAATCAAAAGGAGTACCCATATCTACTTCTTTTCCTGTTATATCAACTAAAGATATATCTACGGCTCCTCCTCTATTGTGGATGGAGCCTTTTTTTGGATCTGCCACATACTCTGGATTCGACACAATTTTCCACATTTTTTTTTGAATATCTAAAGGACGGTAGCAGTCGTATAATTTGATTTTGTAACCTTTTTTCAAAAAGTCATTATTAGCAGCAATTAAAGCTTTAACGGTTTTTAATCGCAGCATGCATTCGGCACAGTCATAAACTTTCGCTTTTAGAAAATTATCTTCAGTTGCATACTTCATGTCGTAAATAAAGTCATTGCTATAATCTCTAAGTCTTACGAATGTTGTGTCGGCAATTTCTGTTTCAACAGGAGTTGTGTATACTTCATTTTGTGCCTGTACTCCTGCCGTCAACAAAAGAAAAGTGACTAAAATTTTTGAAAAAGAATTCATTGATAGATAATTTTAAAAAATTGAAGTTAAACAAAAAAAATTAAAATTACTGATTCTTTAAAATTCAAATGGTTCATTGGTGTTTTATAAACGCCGAAAATTCCTTTCAAAACAGACATTATTTTAATATCTTTATGAATATTAGACCATTACAATATATTTTAATTTATTAATTCTAAAATCAGTTACTTATGAATTGCCGTGCCAAATCCATTTCTCTAGTAATGCTGAGTAGTTTAGTCTTTTTTTCCTGTAAAAAAGAAACCGTTAAAAGTGTTCCCACAACAGATTCGACATCAATTATAACACACGCATTACAATCAGATTCAGCTGTGATTAATCCGGCAGACACTTTAAACGATCTGACTGATAAAAGTGTCATTGGAACTCAATTTTTAACAAAGAGCAGTCTGGCCCCAAGATTACAAAAATTATTAGGTCCAGATTACAATCAAATGGTTGAATACTGGAATACTGAAACTCCGTTTGAAAAACAAGAAAATATCCTGCATGCGTGGGGATGCAAGCAGCATGACTGCAGTACGTACTCTTACGATCTTTTTATTGATGTAAAAAACAATAAAATAAATGTTTACAAATTTGAAAAATCTAAACTAACCGTTTTTAAAGAGGACGATTTTGAAATAGAAATTAAAGATCGATTTTTAAAAGATCTGGATGTAAAAAGGGAGAATATTAAGGAGTGATGGTTAATGGTTAATGGTTGATGGTTGATGGGTAATGGGTAATGGGTAATGGGTAATGGTTAATGGTTAATGGTTGATCGTTTATGGTTGACTTTTAATTTTTAATTTTTAATTCTTCTATTCAAATTTCCCCCGTCATTAAAATATTCTCTTTTACTCCTTTATTTTTCAGCATTCTGAAGTGTGAACGCACAGCGTGGTAAAAAGGATATGAAGTATATGGCAGATTATATTCTTCGGCATAACGTCTTATAATCGGGGTGATATAGGGATAATACGTGTGGCCGACGCCTGGAAATAGATGATGTGCTACGTGATGCGTAAATCCTCCGTATAGAAAATTGGCAAGCTTGCTTTCTGTACTAAAATCTTTAGTTACAATCATTTGGTGCATTGCCCACGTGTCAGAAAGATTTCCTTCTTGGTCGGTATTGGGAAAATGGGCATCTTCATCAACATGAGTAGAAACCAGCGCGACCACTCCAATTGCACTGCCGCACATATGCATACAAAGCCAGGCGAAGAGAACGATATACCAAGGCTGGCTTAAAAGCATCATGGGTACAAAAAGCAGATAAATTAGATTTATAATTTTGGCTGCAAATAATCGATAAATTTCCTGTTTCGGAATTTTTTCAACTATTTTTTTCACGTAATTGTCTTTAGTCCCAAAAAAATCTTTAAAGTCTCTTATATATATCCAGTTAAGGCTGTAAAAGGGATAAATTAGCCACATATAAATATGCTGGTATTTATGATAGTTGAATAGTGGACTACTAGGAAAAATGCGGATGATATCGCTTTGTTTTATATCTACATCCCAATCTGGAACATTCGGATACGCATGATGCAGACTGATATGCCGGCGCATCCAGAGCCAATGATTACTGCCGAAGAGCTCTAAAACATACAAGAACCACTCGTTATGTTTTGGCTTTTTAAACAAAGCTCCATGCGCTGCATCATGAAAAGCATTAATAAATAATGCGATCATTGTAATTCCAGACAAAGTGTAAAAAAGAAAGAGTAGATAAGTCTGGTTTCCAAAAATTAAAATGCATCCATAAAATAAAAAGAAAGCGGCTAAAAGTCCGAGAGACTTTACAACATTTAATACGTATAAAGATGAGTTCTTTAAGATGGTTTCATTCACTTCTAAACGCATCTTTTTAAAAAAATCATCAGTTCCGGGTTTGACATATACCGGTCGTTTTAATTTTTCCATGTGGTTACTGGCTAGAAATTGTCTATCAAATTTAATAAAAAAATCTTAACCCGCTGCAGTACATTTGTTTAACATTAAACATATCCAAATAAAAAGCCGCTCTAAGAAGCGGCTTAAAATCTATTTTTTTGTAGTTAGATATTTTTGGAAATTTTATGGAGCATTACTCCTCAAATTTTTTCTCTGCGAGACGCAGCCTAATGGTATGTATACGATCCTCGATATCTTCTAAATCGTTTAGAATATCATGTTTTTCATAAACGGCTTCTGTCTCATTCACCATATTTTGTTCATTTTGTTGAGCAAATAGGTCATTTAAATCTACATCAGGAAAATTTTTACTTAAACTAATAATAAATTCAGAACCAATATTAGCTGTACCGTGTAAATATCTCCCAATCATTGCGGGACTAAATCCTAAAATTTGTCCTACCTCTTTTTGCTTTAATCCTTTATCCTTAAAGAATTTGCTTAATTTTTCGTGATACATCATTATTTAAAATCAGAAAAAAATGTAGTTTAAATATATTTTTTAACATTCGAAAAGATAAAAAGTATAATATTATTCCTACATTTACTTTTTTATTGAAATTATAAGTTATAAATAGCAAATATATGTCAAAATTAATCAAAAATAGCAATTTTAAAGAAGATAATTCTCACAACATAAAAGCTTACGAATTTATAGACAAGTATTTACCGGCGACATATGTAGATCTAACCCTTGACTGTATGACAAAAAAAGGCCAGACAGCACCCAGTAAAGCTTTGATTAGAAATGTAAGGAACAAAACGATAGTAAGAAATGATATTTTGTTAGCATTAGTTGAAGTGGCTACCGAAAACAGGGATATGGTTGAAAGAATTAAACTTTTAACTTCTTAAAATTTAACTACGATGACAAACCAAAATAAAAATAAGGCAGGGAAATATCAAACCAATTCCAACCTAGATAAATTTGAAATCAAATCTTCTACTCTAGAAACTTTTACAAATATACCTAATTTATACGGAATGACTCTAAATCAATACATTGAAGGAGCAGAAATTCATGCTAAATGTTTTGATCAGTTAAAAGAAATTAATTTACTGGTTGAAAATTAAAAATTTATCTCATGAAAATGGCATCTCAAAAATCTAAAAAATGCCCATACTTTCTGGTTTAATCGTGAATCCTAAGCGAAGCATACTTCTATGTTCTTGATAGTCTATTAAACTTTCTGTGTAACCCACAAACCATTGCAGTGTGATATAATAATTTTCATCTTTATATGGTCTCCAGTTTAGTTGTGTCTGCAAAGATCCGTAATTGATAAGACCGCTTCCTTTTCTAAAAAGGACATCGGCACTCCATCTTCCTGGCTGAATCTGATAGGTTGCGCTTGCTTCGCCATAACCGACATATTTAGTAAGTCCTGGATTGTCTTCTTTATCAACTAATGGAAACCATCCTCTTATTCCAACTGTCCATCTTGGGGAAACTTGCGATTTTAAAGAAAAAGCAAGCATGTTCCAAGTTCGCGAATAAATAGAATCTCTTCCGTTTGATTCGTGTTCTAGAGAAATAGTTCCGTAGGTAAGTCTTCCGCCTTTTAAATAAAACGGACGAACGATGGCAACACCAGGATTAAAATTTATTTCTGAAAATGGTTTAGAACTGGCATAAATGTCCCAAAAGGCTTTTTGAGTATACATTAAATAAGGGAAAAATCCGCCCCACAAAGGTTTTGAATTTAATCGAAGTTTAAAACTGACTTGGTATTTTACATCCGCAGAATTTCGGGTAATGGGTTCGCTAAGAGGCACGCCAGTTAAGAAATAATTATCCCTATGAACAGAAAAGCTATGCTCTTTTAACAGCGAATCTGCTGCGCGAAAATTTTTCTTCTCTTCTACGATTTGCGAATTCGCAGTAATTGAAAATAAAATAAAAAAAGTAACTATGTATTTAAAATGCATTTCTATAATTTAAGCTGCAGCTTAATTGCAAGCTTAAAGACTAAAGTACACTATTTTCCATCAGCTTTAAAATTGATTTTTAGCTCTAAAAAATATTTTTTTAACTGTGTTGCATCTAATTATTTTTCTGCTAAAATCTAAACTTAAGAGAGACTTAATAGGCCAAAAACTGCATTTTCAGCAATTAATTCAGTATCTTAGAAAATCTTTTTTACACTTTCAGCGGTGTAATTCTGTTTACTTGTCCAAAAATGTAAATCCACAAAACTGTTTTTATGAAAAAAATGCCTCTATTATTATTTCTTGCATGCTTACTTATTTCATGTGAAAACAAAAAAGAACTAGAACTCCAAAAGAGAGAAAAGGCTTTAAATTTAAGAGAAGAAAAAATAGCCGGAAAAGAGTCAGATTATCAATTACTGCTTTCTTTTCGCGACAGCATTTATGCTTTGAAAGATAGTGTTACCAAAAATCCAGCAATAGCAGTAAAAGAATGGCCCGATGCTATTAAAGGTATTTGGAACAGTAAAATGCTGTGCCGTGAATCTAACTGCAGCCAATATGTAATAGGAGATCAGCGTAATGAATCCTGGCAATTTTTATCTGATTCTACAGGAATTTACACGAATGTCTTAAATAATAAAAAACTGACCCGCGTTTTTACAGCAAAATATATTGAAGATAAAATATTGCTCGAATTTAAAGGTGACAGTACTTCTAAAAATAATATAAAGATGAATGTGGTTCTTGATGATATCAAACCCAATGTCATTAAAGGGACTCAGACAATAACGGGACAGGATAATTGCTCTGCCAGATTTTCTGTAGAACTTAATCTTCCTCAAAAAAAATAAAATATGTTATTAAGTATACAACACCTCAGCCTGCCTTTAGAAGATCCCTTGCTAAAATTCCTAATCGAACTTATTATAATATTGTGTATTCCGCTATTATTAAATAAGATAAAAGTACCTCATCTTTTAGGGTTGATCATAGCTGGAGCTGTAATTGGCCCAAACGGATTTAATGTGCTTGCACGAGACAGCAGTATTGTGGTAACTGGAACTACAGGACTTCTGTACATTATGTTTTTGGCAGGTCTTGAGATTGATATGGGCGATTTTAAAAAGAATAAATGGAAGAGTATTACTTTTTCAATCTACACTTTTATAGTCCCATTTGTGCTTGGATTTATAGGCGGTTATTATATTTTACATTTTTCGATTTTAACTTCGGTGTTATTTGCCAGTTTGTTTTCTTCTCATACGCTTATTGTATATCCTATGATAAGTAAATTAGGAATTGCGAAAAAACTGGCTGTTAACATTACTGTGGGCGGAACAATGATTACAGATGTCCTTTCACTTGTTGTACTAGCAGTTGTCGTAGGAATGTCACAAGGAGAAGTAGGAACTGCGTTTTGGATCAAATTATCATTTTCTATGCTGGTATTTGCTTTAATTGTTTTACTAGTATTTCCAATTATAGCACGCTGGTTTTTTAAGAATGTAGAAGATAAAATTTCTCAATATATATTTGTTATCGTCATGATCTATCTTGCTGCTTTACTGGCAGAACTAGCAGGAATTGAAGCTATTATTGGAGCCTTTTTTGCTGGTCTTGCTTTAAACAGACTTATTCCGCATACTTCGTCATTAATGAACCGTGTAGAATTTGTTGGAAATGCTATTTTTATTCCTTTCTTCCTTATTAGTGTCGGGATGCTTATAGATTTTAATGCTTTTATCCAAAGCTGGGAAACTTTGGGTGTGGCTTCTATTATGCTTATAGCTTCTATTGGAGGGAAATATGCAGCGGCTATTTTGACTAAAAAAACATTCCGTCTAACTAATGACGAGGGTACGCTTATTTTTGGAATGAGCGCTGCTTCTGCGGCTGCAACATTGGCTTCGGTAATGGTGGGTTATAATATTATTTTATCTGAGACGGAAGCAGGAGAACCTATCCGTCTTTTAAATGAACATGTGCTTAACGGAAGTATTTTACTAATATTGGTTTCATGTACTATTTCATCATTTGTTTCCATGGCGAGTGCGCAAAGAATATCAGATTCTGATAAAGAAGAAACTGTTGCCGGTACAAGTCACGAAAAAGAGAACATTCTTATGGCATTAAACCATGAAGAAACTGTTGAAAAAATAGTTAATCTTGGACTTCTTATAAAAACAAAAACGAATAAAGACGGCATATTTGCTTTGAATATTATTAATGAAGAAAAAAGCGAATCTTCGTCAAAAAATGCAGAAAAACTACTTGGCTCGGCTGTAAATATGGCAGCTGGAGCAGATGTCAAAGTGAATCCAATTACCCGACATGATAATGATGTGGTGTCTGGGATAAACAATGTCGTTAAAGAACAGAATATAACAGATCTAATCATTGGTTTAGAAGGAGAGAAAGGCTTTTCACCTTCTTTTATTTATAATCTTTACAATGGATATTTGCGTAACAAGGAAATAAATGTAATTATATATCATACTGTGCAGCCTATTGCTACCATTAAAAAATATACCGTTGTTATTCCGTTTAATGCAGAACGTGAAGCTGGTTTTTTTCATTCTTTATTGAGAATATGGAACATTGGTAAAAATTCGGGTGCCAAAATGAACTTTTATGCGAACAATAAAACAATTGAAGTTTTAAAAAGAATCATTAAAAAAGCAAATATTGAAGCCGTTTTTAATAATGTAACTTCATGGAAGGAATTACAGGAAGTTTCATATAATTTGGAAACAGATGAAGGTTTAATTTTATTAATGCCAGACAGAAACATGCATTCTTATTTTTTTCAGATGCAAAACATACCCGAACTTTTAAATAAGACCATGAAAAATCATAATTATATGCTTATTTATCCTTTTACAAAAATTGATAAAACCGTTACTGAAAAAAGGGCGGTAAGTAATCTAGATGATTTTGCAGATATTGGAAATATTATCGGAAAACTGTTTAAATAAGATACACTATTTAAGGAATCAATAAAGAAGCCGCTTTAAATAAAGCGGCTTCTTAGCGAACGCAGAAGGGTTCGAACCTCCGACCGTCCCGAATAAATTCGGGGACTCTAACCAGCTGAGCTATGCATTCGTGTTTTCATTTATCGTTTTCATTACATCATAAAATATAAAGCTCTTTGAAGAACCTCCAGCTGCTTCTTGGGCATTTTTGATTTTACAAATCGCTTCTGGGGTATTTTCGGAATTAAATTTGAAGATTTTTCGAAGCACATTCTCAAATCTTCAAAAATTTCGTTTTTACTTTTAGATGCATCGATCAAAATTAAATCTTTGATTTCTTCGATTCTCGCCAAACTGTTATAGAGATGTTTACTAAATAAGCAAACCATAAAATTTGTATTTATTCCTTCTAATTGAAAAAAATCCAGCAGCTCCGAATATTCATATACTACGAATACAGAATGATCATAACTAGTTGATTTATTCTCATTTTTCAGCAAAAAGGAATCTTCAGAAAATTCAAAATCAGCTTTGAACTTTCTTTTAAACATCTTTAAAAAAATCCCTTTATTATCTCGAACCAATACTTTTTCTTTTTTAATCATCTCTTAAGAGTTAGCATCTTTTTTAATGGATTACACTTTGATAACTTAAAACATTCTTAGCAGCAACAGAAAATCCCAGATAGAACTGTATCAAGATCTTTTATTAGCATAATAATTTCTTCCTGCTTCAGCCTTTTCATTAAACCTATTTAATGCATTAAATAAGCCCTGAAAAAAGCAGTTCTAACAAGAAGAATTTGTAATATAATAAGATTGGGAGCTGTAAAAGTGTAGGATGAAAACTGGTGCTTATCTACAAATAAATTAAAAGATAAACTCCTAAGATAAAGGGAGTATTAAAGTGCGGCATGCAGCGACGGGAAATGGACTAAGCTCGATACCTATCGAGCTTAGTCCATTGAAATGCCTGACTTATTAATTTTTACAAATCAATAAGCATTTTAAGGAAATTAAATTAGAAAAATCGGTCTTAGACTCCAACATTCACGTTTGGACTTTCTGACGGACTGTAACTTTTTAGTTTTTTAATTTTATCGTTCAATTTTAGAACACGATCTAATTGCTTTTGCTGAATAGTATATTTTGTATAATATTTATACCATTCTTTTCCAATAAAAAAGGTTGTCACAGAAACTCCTGTGAGTAAACCAATAAGGTAATTAGTAATATCCATGATTATCAGTTATTAGTTTATTTTTAAATTTATTTTTGGTTTCTATTTTTGAGTTTAATATCTATTCTTTTAAAAAGCATTTTTATCTCCTTTTAAGGTAACTATGACTGTTAAAAAGCAAATTTTAATATCCTTAATTAAGCTCCAGCGCTGTACATATTCGATATCTGTTGTAACGCGTCGTTTCATGTCTGATACTTTTTTGGTTTCGCCTCTTAAACCAGAAACCTGAGCCAGACCGGTAATTCCCGGTTTAACGAAATGACGCACCATAAAATTATTAATATGGTCATTGTAGTCTGACGTATGTTTAATCATGTGAGGGCGAGGTCCTACAACACTCATATTTCCTATCAAAACATTAAAAAATTGAGGCATTTCGTCTAAACTGGTTCGGCGTATAAATTTTCCTATCGGCGTGATACGGCTGTCTCCTTTTTGGGCCTGCTGGGTTTCGTCTCCAACATTTATATACATGCTTCGGAATTTATAACACCAAAAGTGCTGATTCTTTTTTCCTGTTCGCATTTGTTTAAATAATACTGGCCCTTTACTTTGTTTTTTAATGAGAAAAGCCAATAAAGGATATAACCAGGACAAGACAAAAACAATAACCAAAATGCTGAAAGCAAGATCAAAAACTCTTTTTGCTAATCTGTTATAAGCATTTTGTAAAGGCTCAAAACGGGGCTTAATGACATGGAAATTATTTAAATGAGTTGAATTAAAATGTTTTTTTGAAATGGATGAAAAATCTGGAACAAATTTTAAACGCATGCAGTGCTTATCACCAAGTTCAAAGAAATAATTCAAATCTGAAATAAAATCAGGCTTTGTAACAATGTATAACTCATTTATATTGTTTTCAGATGCATTATGAATCGCATCAAAAAGCGCTAAGGAAAAATCTTCATTGCTATTATATTCTACAGATGAATTTTCATTGAGAATCCCCACAAAATTGATAAAGAACGAATTGTTTTCTAAATGGGAAGCCAATTCTATACTTGTCTTATTAAATCCCCATATTGCAACAGTATATTGTTTAAAAACCCAGCCTTTTATTTTTCCAATTACTACGGTAAATATGATTCTCGACAATAGAAAATATGACAATAGAAAACTTAACTGAATTAAATTGGCTTTGCTGCCAAAAAAATACAACACATCATCCTGAAAAATGAAAATATAACTATGCCATAGAATTCTTTGTGTAAAGAAAGCCCGCCAGCTGTTGCGAAAAAATTCATCTAAACTAAAAAGAACGTCTACTCGATACAGTTGAAAATAAGTAACTGAAAATAACCAGCTTAAAATTGTTATAGGAATCATTTTATTTAGAAATAAACCATTCCAGCCAATATTCTCTTCTGTTGCAAAATTCAAAAATAGAATTGTACCAAAGACCATCGCAATCATGTCTACAATAGCACAACACATTATGAAAGTAAATTTATGTCTGTTTCGCATTTTTTAATTTTTTCAATAGATTGTAACCTAGTGCTCCTATTATACTTCCTGCAATTCCAAAAAAAACATCTGCTAAATCGGGACTTCTTCTTTGAATTACAAACTGCCCTCCTTCGGCTATACAAACAATAATTGCTGCGAAGACTATGTTTTGTATGAAATTCAATTTTCTGTTACTATTATTACTTAAATCGTTTACATCGCTATGTTCTGTATAAACTTCCAGTAGAAAACCTAAAGCTAAAAAAGGAACAGCTGTTCGCAGATTGTAATATTGATTACTCCAGTTTAAAAGCCATCTCGGCAGATAAGTTTCTCCCCCAAAACCGGGATCTGATAACCAGGAAAAATAAAAAACAGCGCCAATAACTAAGAATAATAACAATAGAACTATTTTATGAAACATTTTACTTTTTTTTATTTAGTATTTTCTCAGGCTTCTTTTATAGCAACGTTTCTTTTGTACCAAGGCCGTTTTACTTTTGGTGCCTGATATTGATAGCCATAGCTAACTCCGTATCCATATCCGTATGCTGTCTTCATGTTCACTCCGTTTATAACAATGCCCACATTTTTTAATTGCTCTTTTTTAATAAAATTACTTACCTGTTCCAAATTGCTCTTGTCGGTGTAATCATATTTTACCACAAATACTGTAACATCTGCCAGATAACTAAAATTTAGTGTATCAGATACTATTTGTACTGGAGCAGTATCTAGAATTATAAAATCGTAAATCTCTTTTGCTTCTTCAATTAATGATTCAAAATTAGAATTGGTAATTAATTGAGACGGATTAGGAGGTGTTTCTCCCGCAAACAGAACATCAAGATTTTTAGAAAATTTGGTGTCTTTCTGCAAGAATTCTTTCCAGTCATCAGTTTTATTGGCTAAGAAATTAGAAAGGCCTCTTGCGTTTCTGCTTACATTAAAATAATCATGTAACTGAGGGTTTCTTAAATCGACACCAATTAACAGTACTTTTTTGTTGAGATTACTTACCGTAATAGCATTATGAAACGCGCAAAATGATTTTCCTTCTCCTTGAATTGATGATGTAAATAATATCACACTTCCTTTATTATCCTTTTTCCTAGGCAGTAAGTAGGAAATATTAGAAACTAATGCCCTTGAAGCCTCTGCAATTAAAGAACGTGAAGTAGCCGTATTATCTAATTTTTCGCTGACATTTATTTTCGGAATATGACCTAAAATCGGAATATCAGTAATTACTTTCTGAATATCTTCTTCGTTATGAATTTTGGTATCCAAGTATAAACGAACATAAGTTATTCCAAAAGGAACAAGTAGACCTAACAAAAATGCACCGAGCATAAATGCTTTAGGCTGAGGGAAAATTGCAGAATAATTTGTTTCGGGCGCATTAAGCGTTTTTAGGTTCGATTCTAAAATAGCGCCATTTAAAACTGCTTCTTCCTTCTTTTGCAGTAAAGCCACATAAGTTTCTTCTTTTGTCACAAGGTTGCTGTTGATATTTCCCAGCACCTTATCTTTTGTTGGAATACTTTTTACTTTGGCATCTGCAATACTTTGTTCAGATCTATTGGTCCTGCTTGTTTGATTCAAAAAGTTTAAATAACCTTCCAGACTATTTAGTATTTCCTGCTTTTGGATTTTTAATTGAGTTACTAAGCTAATATATGCCGGATTATTACTTTGTGCTCTTTGCAGTATTAATTGACTGTCCATAAGTTTTGCATTGTAATTTACAAGCATTTGATTGACAGTACTGGATTCTAAATTGTAATTGGCACCTAAACTTTGAGTAGCACCAGATTGTCTAATATCATTAATCGCAAAATTTGTCAGCGCTATTTGTTTTTCGTTGAGCTGCGAGCTTTCTTTTTTCTGACTTCTATCTGCAGTTTGTTCTACAATATAATTGTCCATTACGCCAATATCATTATTTTGCAGGTATCTTTCCTTTACGCTTTCAATAGAATCTTTTTCTTTTGTGAAATTTTTTATCCTTTGATTTAAGTAGGAAACGGTATTTCTAAAGACTTTTTGTTTGTTGCTGACAATACTTTTATCCAGCTGAACAATGATTTCGCTTAATATTTTTCTTGAGCGGTCAGGACTTGATCCGATATGTTTAAGTTCTAATACGCCTTTTGCATTTTCATCAGATAAAACAACAAGAGATGATTTTAATTCTTTCAAAGCCTCGCTTGTTGGCTGCAGACTTACTTTATATTCATTTTCAAAATAGTAAGAAGGACTTTTCTTTGCTTTGGCAGATAATTGAATTTTAAAAGGCAGACCATATACCGTTTCTTTTCCGTCATACCCTTTTACATTATAAATCCTTTCTGAATTTGGATCTGTTATAATAAATCCGCTGTTGTTTATTTTAATTTCATAGGAAATCTGCGGTAAGGAATCTTTTGAAACCGTTGGTGTTAAAACAAAAGGAACTTCATTTATATAATTATTTTGTACTGTAAATACCTTTTCATAATAAGTGAAATTTAAATTGAGATTCTTTACAACATCCAATAAAAATTCATTTGATGTTATTAATCGAATTTCATCTTCCAATTTATCTTCATTACTTTTTTTGTCTGTGCTGATGGTAATTATTTTGGTTTGGTCTTCCTGTTTTTTGTCCAAAAAGATCATAGCAGAAGTTTCGTAAGTTGATGGCACTACTTTGATAAAAATAAAAGCGGCACCAACAAATACAATCAAGCTAACCAAAAACCAAGGCCAATATTGAAAATACTTTAAAAATTCTTTCTTTAAATCCATAACTATTTAATTAATTAAATACAGTTGCATTGTTAACAATTAGTGCATTTAGTCTAAACATTAAAAAACGTATTTACTCTAATTTCACTATATCAATTCCTTAATTTGCAATCACAATAACAAGCGCTGCGAGAGAAGCTGCTATTCCCAGCAGTTGTAATGGATCTTTTATTACTCCCCCGCTATTTACTTTTAGTTTATTTGGGGTTACGACAATAACATCATTTTGTCTGATTCTAAAATTTGGGTTGGACATCCAGGAAGCAGTGGTCAAATCTATATGGTAAACCAAACGTTTTCCGTCTACCTCTCTAATCAGTTTTATATCTTTTCGAATTGCCGAATAAGTTAAATCTTTTGCCAGTCCCAAAGCATCTAGTAAACTGATAGATTCTTCTGTAAAGGAGATTACTCCAGGAGAATTTACTTCTCCTAATATGGTAAACTTATTGTTTAAAACCCTTACCTGTACTGTAGGATTTACGAGGTAATTTTCGTTTATCAATCGTTCTTTTATTTTGATTTCTGCGTTGGCAGGCGTTAGACCTCCTACTTTAACTTCATTTAAAATAGGCATCATAATAGTTCCTTGAGGATTAACCAAATAGCCTGAGAGTTTCATCATTTCTACAGAGCTTTGCTGGTTACTCGTACTACTTGTAATATTAAAAGGTGCCGCAACTAATGGATTGAGGTCTCCGACATCAATTTTTAAAATATCGTTTGGCTGTATTTTAGGCGAAGTATAATTTATTGTGGAATTTGCATAACTATCCAGATCTTGTAAATAAAGCATCTGTTTTTTTGTAGTGCAGGACTCCAGTATCAATAAAGGCAATAAAATTATCAAAAGGAAAATTTTCTTCATGTTAATTGTGGTATATATTAGTATTCTTTAACTACTTTCTAATTCCGCGAATTCAAATTTTACTGATGCCTATACTTCTTAAAAAACAATTATTAAAACGAATTAATCATTTCTTTTAATGAACTATGTACTGTTTTAAAGCAATTGTTTTCTTTAAAAAGACAGTGCCCATTGCAGCTAAACCGTGAAATTTGTAAATTCTATAGTCTTCCTTCAAAACCTCAAAAGCACGTTTGAAACTAGTGCTCATGCCTCCCATTCTCATTTTGACGATATAAGAATTGATGTAACTCATTCTAATTTCGTATTTGTACAGATAACGAAGCAAAAACTCTGTATCTGAAGCAATTTTAAAATCAAGATTGTAAAGACCATTTTTGTCAATTATGTTTTTTTTCAAGTACACTGTAGGGTGTAATGGAAGCCAGCCTTCTTTAATTTTTTTGAGACTAAAAACACCTCCAATTCTATTTCGAATTAAGCGTTCATTTTTATCGTTTGAAACATAAACTCCATCGCCGTAAACTCCGTCTATACTGGGGTCAAAATTAAAACGGGCCGCGATTTTTGAGATGGCGTTTTTATCATAAAATTCATCATCAGAGTGCATCAAACCGATAACATCTCCAGTAGCCAATTTTAATCCTTTATTTATCGCATCGTACATACCTTTGTCAGGTTCTGAAATGTACTGGCTTAGTTTATCTTTATAAGACTCAATAATTTCTTTTGTACCGTCTGAAGAATTTCCATCAACAATGATATATTCGATATCATTATAATCTTGTTCCAGCACACTTTTGATTGCTTGCTCAATAGTACTTTTGCGATTGTAACAAACTGTGATTATAGTAACTCTCATAATAAGTATTTTTTAAATTATAATTATTTTTCATAGTGTACTGTCTTTCACAATTTCAAGTTAAAATTAAAACAAAGGTGTTTTACTAAAAAATGTTCTCGATGAAGCACCACAATACTCGTTAAAAGCACAAAAAAGAAGGCTTGAAAATATAGTGTGCAAAAATCTGTTTCCTTAATAAGGAAATTGAGAGAAAAAAACAGTCGAAATAGAAGTGTATTTTGTAAAAAGAAGTCTCTATTGATTTAACAATAGTGTGTCAAAATAATTAATAGTTGTAACTAAACCCTCTTTTAATTGTATTTTTGGTTCCCAGCCATTAAGTTTATTCTTCGCTAAAGAAATATCTGGCTGTCTTTGTTTTGGATCGTCCTGAGGCAGATCCAAATGAATGATTTTTGATTTTGAACCTGTCAATTCAATAATTGCTTCGGCCAATTCCAGCATAGTAAATTCATTTGGGTTTCCTAAATTTACAGGTCCTAGAAAAGATGGTTCAGAATTCATCATCCTTACCATACCTTCTACCAGATCATCAACATATTGAAAAGATCTGGTTTGCAAGCCGTCTCCAAAAATCGTGATATCTTTTCCTTGTAAAGCCTGCACAATAAAGTTTGAAACTACTCGTCCATCTGCAGGATTCATATTAGGACCATAAGTATTAAAAATTCGAATGATTTTAATAGCTACTTTATTTTGATTGTGATAATCCATAAACAATGTTTCGGCACATCGCTTTCCTTCATCATAGCACGAGCGGATGCCAATTGGGTTTACATGCCCCCAATAACTTTCGGGCTGAGGATGTATCAATGGATCACCGTATACTTCACTGGTACTTGCCTGTAATACTTTTGCATTTACACGTTTTGCTAATCCTAATACATTGATTGCTCCCATTACAGAAGTTTTTATCGTTTTTATTGGATTATACTGGTAATGTACAGGAGATGCAGGACAAGCCAGATTGTATATTTCATCAACCTCAGCATAATATGGTTCTGTAATGTCATGTCTTACCATTTCAAAAAACGGATTTTCTAATAAATCTATAATATTGGATTTTGCTCCAGTAAAATAATTGTCCAGACAAATCACTTCATTACCTTCATTTAATAATCTTTTACACAAATGTGAACCTACAAATCCAGCTCCGCCAGTTATCAATATTCTTTTCATATTTATTCTATGTTATTTTTGATTGAATCTACTTTAGTTTGAATTTGAAAAAAGTAATGTGATTTAAAACGGGCTAAATAAAATCCTTCTTTACCATCAAGAAAGCCAAGTTTTAAAAAGTAAGCTCCCATAAAATACACTGCTGGAAGAAGTCCAGTATTAAGAAGACCGTATTTAATTTTTTGATTGAATGATAGATGTTCGTTTTTAGAATCTTTTAGCTGCAGATACCTTTGCGCTTCCCAAGAAGAATACGCATTGTGTTTGGCTATATAATGTTCTAAATTTTTAAAATCTTTATGAATAACTTTTGCTTTAATAACTCCAACCTTACCTTCTATAATTGGATGTTCGTGAACTTCCATGTCTAAATGACTCCACAAATCTTCTTCGATTTTTTCGTATGCTCCTTTAGATTTCTTAAAAAGAGCCGACTTTTGAAAGCCATAACCATATTTAAGTTTTCTGCCCATAAAATAGTTTTCAAACTGTATGGTAAAGCCATTATAACTCGGGTCTTGGGTTTTAAATGCTACCTCATCAACAAATTCTTCGGTAACAAATTCATCTGCATCTAAAAACAAAATCCACTCGTGGCGCAGGTTTGCATTTTGAAGAGCCCAATTTCTTTTTTTCGGAAATCTGCCATTCCATCGAAACTGCAGTACCTCAGCTCCTTTAGCCTCTGCTATAGTTGTTGTATCATCGGTGCTTCCAGAATCAACCACTATGATTTGATCAAATCGCTTTAATTTATCCAGACAAGATGGCAAATTCAAAGCTTCGTTTTTAACAGAAACGATTACGGTAATTGGAATTTTATTCAAAGCTTCTAGTTTTTATAAGTTTGGCAGGATTTCCTGCTACTATGGTATTTTTCTCAACATTTTTGGTAACTAAACTTCCTGCACCTACAATAGCATTTTCTTCTATTGTTATTCCCGGCATTACAATGGCTCTAACTCCAATAAAAACCCCTTTTTGGATTGTTATTTTTTTAGTTATTAAATTCATAGTCGGATTATCAAATGCATGTGTTCCGGTGCATAAGTATACCTCCTGCCCTACGGTGGCGTGCTCAAATATTTCTATGACTCCTAGGGTATAAGCGTTGGCTCTATCACCTAGACATGCGTGATCATGCAGTATTAGGTTCCATGGAATTTGAATTCTTGCTCTCTGGTGCACAAATGGTTTTCCATAAATAGTGCATCCAAATAATTTAAGCCAGAACAATCTCCAAGAATTAGCTGGTTTTGGTGTCCAGCTGCAGAATAATAACCAGGCATATTCCCAAAGCAGCATTTTTACGCGATGCGATAGAGTCCAAGGTGAATCATAAGGCGAATTTTGACTGTATTCTATAGTAGTACTATTCATTTAATACGGATTGAAAGTCCTCAATAAACATTTTGGCAATTTTAACGGTAGAAAAATCATCAAAAACTTTTCTTCCGTTTAAAGAAATTTTTTCACGAAGCTCAGAATCAGTCATCAGCCTGATTAATTGGCTGGCAAGCTGCGCAGTCTGGTCTTCACTGCTTTGATTAAATCTTAAACAGTTTATTTCATCAACTGCATATTCATTAAAACAATCGTGATTAGAAAGAACTGTTGCGCATCCGTAGGACATTGCTTCTCGAGGTGCTACGGGGCCGGCATCCCCTGTTCCGTCTTGTATTGGGTAACAAAAAATTTTAGATTCAAAATAGAATTTAGATAAAGTATCTTGATCGTAAACAGAACCTGCAAAATTTACATTTCCTTTTTTGTTTTTTAAGTTTTCATAATAAACCAAGCCTCCCCCGCCTTCTGCTGCTTCCCATGGACCTACAATATTTAATGTCCAATTTTTAGAAATATGTTTTGGAATACTATTAAAAGCATCAATTAAAATATGTACTCCTTTTTCTTTATCGAGACGGCCTACAAATAAAATGCTGTTAGTTTTTTCTGTACTAAAATCTTTTAATTGAAATGGAACAGGATTAGGGATATAAGAAACTTTATTATGATATTTTGGTTTTATTTTTTCTTTGACCAGATCAAAAATCATTGGAGAACATGCTCGAAATTTGCTAACGTTTGTGTAAAATTTCATCTGCCATTTTGGTCTTCTCTCTACACTAACATATATTTTACCTTTTGTTTTACTTCTAAAAAATATAGGCAGCCAAAAAGTATTAGATACTACGATGTCACTGTCAATATGTTTTAATGTTCTTAAGGTGTATATTAAATCGTAAAATTTTAAAACCAATAAACTTTTTGGGGCTGCAAAACCTTTAACACGAATATGTGACACACCGTTTATAGTTTCTTTTTTTTCTAATGATGGGTGTGTTCTACTAATGTGTATTACTTCGTGGCCTAGATTTACAAACTCCTGCCCTAGTTTAAAGTATATTTTTTCAACTGCCCCGCCTAGTATTGGTGGAACTGGAATAAAAGCGCCCTGAACTATAGTTATTTTCATATCTTAAATAGTGTTATATAATTCAATCATATTTTTGCCTATTGCTTTTATATCGTATTTCTCTCTGACGAGATTTTTTCCGTTATTACCCATTTCTTCTAACTGGGTTGTTGATGTATGAAACACATTTAGTAATGTTGATTTTAAATTTTCAATCGACAAATCGATCCACCACCCGCAATTATGTTTTTCTAGATCCTGCCAAGGTGTTCCGGTAGTTGTTATCACAGGAACGCCAACTGCTAATGCTTCTGCCACTACGATACCAAAATTTTCACTATATGTTGGCAGAACCATTACATCTGCAGAACGCAAAAAATCCCATTTTTCCTCTTCGTACAAAGCACCAACAAAACGTACATTTTCCATATCCTCAGCACTCTGTATTAAACTGATCATATAATCTTCATCTCCATTTCCGGCAATTTCCAGTGTCCATCCTGCGGTATCAGAATTTCGCCAGGCTTCTAAGAGAATTTCAATTCCCTTTTTAGGATGAATGCGGGATATAAATACCATTTTTCGAGTTCCATATTCTTCTTTACTGCTTTCTAATTCACTTAAATCTATACCGTTTGGAATAATGGTGATTTTATTACTGAATTTTAGTTTTCGAATACTGTCTTTTTCCATTTGGGCAGTTGCATGAATATGGTCTACTCTTTTAATCGCCTTATTCTGAAATAAGAAAAGGGCAGCTTTTTTTTTCAAAGGATTGTGTTGAATAATCCAAGATTCCAGCATACCGTGCGGCGATAAAACAACTTTTATTTTTAACTGCTGCGCCGCTTTCTGAAAACCCCAATTTTGAGGACTCCAGATTCCGTTAATATGCACAACATCTGGTTTTTCATTTTTAAGGAAAACACGAAATTCTTTGATTAAAGAAAACCAGCGTAACAAGTTTCCATCGAAAAATTTTACTGAAACTCCATCTATTGTGATCGGCTCTTTAGAAATTCCGGTAGCAATAATAAATGACGTATCTTTATTTAAAGCCTTGCTTAACAGACGCATATATTCTGTTGTACCACCTCCGCTTTTGTCAATACTGGCTATGTAGTGAATTACTTTCATTTATCTTGTAAAATTTCTTGGTAAATGGCTTCGATTGAATCAACAAAACCTTGTGCTGAAAATTCTTTTGAACGCAAAATTGATTTGCAGACAGCATCTCTGCGTTCTTTTGGACTAAAATGAATTACTCTTTCTAATTCTTTGGCCGTGATCATTTTCCAGTCTAATAATTTTTCTGAATCGGTAGGTTTTTTAGGAATATAAAAGCCTGCGTCTGCAGCTACTTCTTTCATAGGGTCTTCATTAGTTGTAATAACTAGACTTCCTGAAGCCATCGCTTCAACTATCGGCCATCCAAAACCCTCATATAATGATGGAAAGAGCATTACAGAAGCACCCTGATACAACTGCTTTAATTGTAAATCGTCAATGTTATTTATGAAAAAAATAGATTGAGATGCAGGTGACTGTTCTTTAAAGGCAATCATTTCTTTTGTTGGAGATTCTCCAGCCAGAACCAGTGGTATTTCTACTTTAAAATCTTTTACTAGTTGATCGTAAATCTCCAAAACACCTAGTTTATTTTTATAAAAAGCATTACCACCAACATGTAAAATATATCCTTCCGATAAGTCTATCTTGTATTGATCTGACAATTCTTCTCGTACGATATGATAGTCTTTTGCCGGCTCAAAATTTTGATTCATTCCATTGTAAACTACCCTTGATACTTCTGGATTTTTATCTAATAAAGCGTGTAAGTCAACTTGTGTTTTTTTAGAAATCGATATAAAATTTCTTGCTGTACGATATCCAGAAAAAATAAATTTTTGATAGTATTTTCCAGTTACTCCAGTTTTATTTTCCTGCAGTAAACCAAATGCGGATTTTTGTGCCAAAAAATCATGGCAGTGCACCACATGATATCTTTTTTTTACCAGTGGTACCCAAGGTCCCAAAGCATTATCTGAAAAAACAAATAATGTCTCTTTACTGCAATTCAATAATCTCAATTTGACCTGAAGTGGAAAAATTACATACTGATCCATATAACCAAACCACTTTTCGAGAATTGGTTTTTTAAAGGAAAGTCTGAAGAAAAAAGCTTTTGGACTCCATACTGTCAAATCATGTCCTTTTTGTTTCATTCCTGCCGTAATCATTTGAGCAAATCGAGGCATGCTTTTATGACCTAAGAAAGAAGGATGCGTAAACAATATTATTTTCATTTTTCTGGTTTCAAATTCATATTTAAGCTCGCCACTAAAAGACCTACTGTAAGAACAGAGCAGCCTAACATGCTTGGCTGCGCCCATTGTCCCAAAATAATTAGATACAAGGCTGTACCACAAAATGTTATTGGTAATATTTTATCTTCTTGAGGCAGTCTTATTGATTTTAAAAATAAATTGACTGCCAAAACCAATCTTAAGAAAATGAGTCCGCCTCCTAATAGTAGACCTTGTTCACCACCTACTCTTCCTAACTCATCTTCAGCAATTAAAAAAGTATTGGTTCCAGATAACATCTGTGCGCCTGCATTGGTCCCCATTCCTAATTTACCAACAAACAACGGCATGTTTAAGAGGTTTACTATTGGTCTAACAAAATCGCCTAAAACCCTTGAAAAAAAAGACTCCTCAAATCCGCCGCTTTGACCGCTCGCAGTATCTACCCTGCTCATAAAAACCTCAGTCCCTAAATTAAAAACAGTTGTAGTACTTTGTAAAATGGCAAACAGTCCGACCAAAACGACAATCGTTAAAGCCACTTTCATTATCTTTTTAAAACTGGTTGCAGAACCAATAAAAGCAAAAACTCCAACTAATATAACTCCTCCAACGGCGGTCCTGCTTACTGTTAATGGCAGACTAAATATTAAAGCGAGTGTACTGGTATAAAGCAAAATCCTAGAAACACGCTCTTTGGACAGCCAGAAATAAAACACAAAGACAGATACCAAAATGTAAAAAGACGCCAGCCCTGTAATAAATGAAAAAGTACCAGGAGGTCTAAAATATCCCATTGCGCCAGAAAAGCCAGCGCTGCCTTCTCCTCCTATACCTCTATTGATCAAAGCAGATTGAGGACTTATAAATTGCAGATAAACAATTAAGGTCATCAAGATATTTACTGCGAGCAATGCATATCCCATTTTGAGAATGTCTTTTTTTGTAAAGACAGCTCCAATAATAAAAATTAAAGGAAAATGAAGCAGCATTATACGAGCACCGTAGATTCCAACAAACAAATTAGCATGTCCAAAAGTAAGCGTGACAATTAGTGCTAAAAGTGTAATGATGCAAGAGAAAACTACATATCCATTTAAAAATTTTACATTCAGGTAAATAGCTCTGGCGATAATGAAGATTGCAATAGGATCGCGAACAACAAGTAATGGTGTTGCTAAACTTGGCAAGACCCATTTACGTAAAGCACCTTCAAAAATCCACAAGAAAAAATACAGCCAAATTGCCGTTTTTATCGAGTTCAGCTTTTTACTATTTGTGGTAGTATCTTTCATTTATAATCAAATTATTTTAAGAACTTAAAACATTACAAATTTTATCGGCATAATTGTCCCAACTGTAAGTGTCTGCTAATTGTTTGGCTTTTTTTCCCATTTGAAAAATTTCATTTCTATGGTCAACAAACCAATTTATCTTTTCTGCAATAGCCTGCGGATTTCTAATTGGCACTAAAAACCCAGTTTCTCCGATTACTACCAAATCTTCTGCTCCTGTATTTGCCGTAATAATGATTGGCAGACCTTGACTCATTGCCTCTTGAATTACCAAAGCCCTGCCTTCAACAATAGACGGAAGGCAAAAAACATCACAAGTCCTCATCAATTCTAAAACTTGATCATGAGATCGCGTTGGCTCGTAAGTAAAATTTACTTGATCAATGTAAAAAGAAAGCGGTGCCGCTAATGATCCTAAAACAACTAATTCAACTTTTGAAGAATCAACTAATTTTATGGCGTCAAATAAATCGCTCAAGCCTTTGCGCTGCGTCATTGAGCCTACAAATAAAATCCTCAATCTTTTGTTTGATTTTTTTTCTTCTACATCAAATTGATTGGCTGAAAATGGTGTTCCAAATGGAGATTGAATAATTTTCTTTTTATTGGCCCAGTCTGGCAGTGACTGGCGAACAAAATCACTTGCCACAACAATCGTGTCTGCTAATTCTAATTCTTTTCTTTTCCTTTCTAACTTTTGAGGACTATCATTTATTCCACCGCCGAGCGTAAATGCCCATTTGGGTTTTCTAAGGGCTTCCTCATGCAATAATTCTTGTAAAAGAGTATGATAAGCAATTGGCAGGTCGTAAATACATTCTAAACCTAATTCTTTAGCAGCAATAAAAGTTTCTAGTGCACCATCTTCATAAGCATAAACAGCGGTTAGTCCGTTTTTTTTTGCGCTTTTAAGTTTACCTGCAATTTTCCTGTCTAAATTTTGATAAATTCTATCTACACAAAAAAAACCAGTTTCTGATTTGGTCAAAGAGCTTAAACTCAATTTGGAAGCTAACATTCTCCCCAATTCTTTTATCGGATAAACTTCTGTATACGACTGTAAACCAGAATCAAAAGAGCGTCTTTTTATATCTCCTAAACCTTTTAATTTTGCTATTTTGTGCCAAAAATTATTGGGAAACACAGCAATTGAAGTGTGAAATTGATATAGTAATCCTTGAGTTAAAAATCCTTTTGCTATAGCACGTACATTACTATTTCCAGAAGGATGAGAAATAAGAATTTTCATGAGGTTGATATTGATTTTATAAACTGATTTGCCAAAGAATTCAAATCAAAAACTTGAACAGTCATTGGTTTTAGTTTCAAATTGTTTTTTTCGTATTTAATGATGTTTGGTATGCTGTAGTGTCCTTTTGTCGGAGTCCACTCGCGAGAAACACAAATTGTGTTTAGCTGATGTTCTTTGTACGCTGCAAAAACACCGCTTTTTTCAGTCTGAAAATAAGGTGTTGTCGATATGCCAAAATCACTATCAATGAGCACTTGAGAGATTACAGTTTCAGGCTGAATACCCATTACTTTATAATCAATTCCTTTATTTTCTAATACATTTATATAGTTGTAAAGTTCAGGACCATTTTTTCCTATAAAAACGAATTTTATAGGCTTTCCTAACTTGCTTTTCAAACTTACCAGATCATTAATAAAATCTTTAAAAAAAGCTCCTCGATGAATTGTACCAAACAGTACAAGCTGTGTAAACTCATTTTCCCTGCTCTTTACTGCTGTTAAAGGTATGTTACCGCAAATGGGCAAAATATCTGCCCTTATATCGTGTGACTGCAAAAAATACTGGTAAAGTTTATTTTGCGTATTTACGTAATAAGGATTTGTATTCTGAATTACTTTTTTTACTATATACTGCTGCACTTTGCCTATACATTTTTGTTTGAAAGAAGACTCTGTATCAATTCCTATCCATAATTCGTGAAACATAATATGCCATTTGTGGTTTCCTGTTATCTTTTTAAAAAAAGAAGGCAGCCAGAAAGGCAGTCCCTTTGGGTTAAAACTGTACGGCACATATTGTAAAGAAATCCATTGTGGTTTAAAATTTTTTAAAACATGCTGCGTCAATTTAAGTCTTTGAAGATTTGTTGCTGCCAAAGGAATGCGGTTTACGCTGACTTTAGTTCCTTCAATTTCCTGAAACTCTGATAAAAAAGAAACGGCTTGATGGTCACACAGTGATAAAATATTTGCTTCATGTCCTATTCTTATGAGTTCCCCACACAAGCGCCGTGTATAATCTCCTACGCCATCTTTTCCTGGTTCGAGAGATCCGCAGATGAATAGAATGTTCATTTTATATATTTTTTTTTGTAGTATCTTAAAAGATTTCGAAAGTGAAAAGGTTCAAAAAACCTTAAATATTCATTTAAATAATCACGGAAAGAAAGATCATTTCTTAATGCATGCAATTTGGCTGCAGCATCTGAAAGAAAATGAAACTGATTTTCAAATGACATGTATTTCTCGTAGTTTTTTCTAGCATTAATTCCTAGTTCCAAGCATTCATCTTCTCTTTTTTTAAGGATATTTTCAATCTGATCTACGTCTTTTTCCTTAATTCTAATAGAACAGCTGTTCCAGTCAATTTCTTCACATTCTACCCATTCGTCAGAAATAATTACTGGGGCAATTCCCATTTTCATACTTTCATATTGTCTATAAGAACTGGGACCAATACCACGGGGGCATAATATAAATTTACTTTGAAATAAAATTTCAGCGTACTTTTCAAAATACCTATTACGATCTTCCTCATTCAAGTCCCAAGAATTGTAATCTTTAGTATCATGTATGTTTTCATCTCCCTTAAAACGCTGTATAATTTCTTCTCTTACAGCTGGATAGGTTCTGGAAGCTCCCATAAAAGAAAACAAATATTTTTTTTCGTCATTTTTATTTGGAACATATTCAATGTAAGGGTTTGTCGAAATCTGCTCCAAATAGTGATAGGGATGATGCATTTTTTTATTAAAACTGGAATTGCAGACCGAAGGCGAAATTGTAGGCATTAGTGTAAGATGCTCATCACTATCATGATATAAATAGCATTTCTTTTTATATAGCTTATATACGGGATGTTTTAAGACTTGAAAAAAATAGGGATCATCTCCAGGATGGTGCTCAACAAAGATTATTAGGTCCGCTGACTCAGGATTATCTGCTAAAACATATTTTTTAAATGGATCGTAAAGGCTCGATTTTTTTAAATTTTGAAATGCAAAATTATACTGGCTTTCATCATAGGCGGATAATATATATACTTTCATAAAATATATTTTTGTTAAATCAATTTATAAATATGACATTCTCGAACTAAGAAATTCTTTTAAACTTTATAAAATCTTCCGATGAACTTAGCGGCTTTAATACTTGCCTTTTTTTGACTAATTTTCCATTTCGAATGTGCGGCTATTGGACTACTTGTGTTTTCCCAGTAAACCACATCTTCTTTTCTAGGTATTCTTCCGCTTAAGGCTCTTAAAAAATGTCCGGTTTTCCATGGTTTCGGGCTTCCTAAAGCATGATACATGGTGATGTGTTTAGATTCGAAGCCCATTCCTTCTTTTCCTAAATAGCTGACTATTCCAGGATAGGCTTCTATCGTCGCATTAAGAGCATCTTGATCTGATTTATCAAAAATGGTAAATCCTTCCATTTTCAATATTGTTGAATTGTAACTTTGATTTGAAAATATAGAATTCTCTAAACCTCCAATTGCAGCAGCCATATATTTTTGAAGCTGAACCCACAAACTCAAAAAATTGATGTCTTTTTTAAGAAGTCCTATGAAACCGCCGTTTACATATATTTGATTCTTAAATTGTAACTCAAGATCATATTTCTTAAAATATTTTCTCCAGCCAACTCTTCTGGGATGAAATTCCTGAAAAGGCGAATCGATATCTTCAGAGAGTGCTACACCGCAATTGACCCATTGTTCAAAACAAACCCAAGAATCGTTAACTACAATATCTGGATCGAAATAAAACATTGCTTCGCTATTTTTTGCTGGGCCTTCCCACAAATCAAGCATAAAATCTGGTTTATAATTTGTTAGGCTGTAAGTTGTTTCTAAGGGTAAAAAAATAAGCTGCATACCTTCACTTGGAGTCAATATCACTGCTTCTTTCCATTTTCCAATTAATTCTCTTTTTCCGTTTATTGCCCATTCTGGTAATTCTCCGCGGTAGCCTACGTAAATGTTTCCACGAAAACCGTGATTGAAAAGCGAATTTGAAAGTGAAGCAACTCCAAAGTGGTAATGTCCCTCAAATAAGGTGCAGATAGATGAAACCATATTTTATATTCTTTTTTTTATGAAACGTGCAGGTACTCCTGCCCAAACTTCATTTGCAGGTATTGATTTGTTTACGACTGAACCTGCGGCAACAATAGAACCTTTACCAATTGTAACTCCTTGCAATATTACACATGAGGTTCCAATCCAGACATCATCTTCTAAAATTACTGGCTCACTAGTAGTGGGTTGTGTGTTTATAGCTGCATTACCTTTATATTCATGTCCTGTATTATTAATGGTTGTTTTACTAGCAATTAGGCAGTTGTTTCCAATTATAATTTTTTCATTACAGACAAATTCGCAGGCATGTCCAATAAATACTTTGTTTCCTAATTTTATATAACAGTTATCATTAAACGGGTGCCATATTCTAAAATCTACACCATTTTGTATTTCGCATTGATTTCCAAGTAATAATTTGTTGGGCCAATTGCAAGTAATGCTTTCTAGTTTTGAATCCCTTCCTCCCTGCAATCCCCTGATTTTTAGAAACAAGAATGATAGTGAGTGGCCTATATTAATAAATTTATTATAGGTCAGCGAGAATTTATTGGGCCGTTTCGTATTATTCATTTTTTACTAATAGAATGTTATACGTACAAAACAAAACGGTTTGAATTAATGCAACTAGTCCTAAAGCAATATTGAAATACAAAACGCCTCTTAAACTTCCAAGATCCAACATACTTGCAGAAATAATAATGGCCAGAAGATTGATGAGAATTAATGCAATGGGTGACATGGCCCATCCTCTTGAACTATATAAATTAAAAACGATTCCCCCCAATAGTCCAATGCAGCTGCTAATGATACTGAGCAGTAATTCAAATGGTAAACCTTTATAGGCATCGCCCAGCAGCCATAAAATTGGTGTAGGCAGTAAATAAACAATGAGAACAATAATACTTAGTAAAATAATCAAAAGTCCCATTATTTGAAAAAAACGTTTCAATAAGAGATGCTTATTTGCTGTTAATTTTGCAAAACGAGGAATAATCAATGTTGCAATTATTGCGCTAAAAATAGAAAGCATTACACTTAATCTACTTAGAGCCCCCAATTGTGCCAATGATGTCGTGTTACCAAAAACAGAAATTAACCATATAGTAATTTGTCCTGAAAGGCAATAATAAATAGATGTCGGCAGGATACGTTTAACTAAATTTAAAATCTCTTTTCTAACTTCGATATCTGTTTGTTGCTCTTTAGCAGCCATAGTGTAAACAATTTTTCTTAATCCAATATTTCCCCAGATTCTGGGAATTCCCGCAGCTATAACAGCGACAAAAGCCCAAGGAAAAATAAACATAGTTAAGCCTGATAATAATAGTCTTCCAATTCCAACTTCGATTTGATTTTTTTGTAAAGGCAGAATTGTTTGGTTTAATTTTGGAATAATTTCCAACAGAGAATCAGACAAAGCGGCATAAAAAGCTGGAATCACTGCTATTGCAATAAGTAATGTAACCATCCAGCTGGCTCCATTATGCAATAAAAGATAAAATAGAATTGGCATAGAGACAATTAAGCTCACAATCGCAAACTTTTTTCTTAAATCTAAACCTGTCGCTAAAACGACTCCAATTTTCTCTTTATCCTCCCAAACTTTACCTCCCAAAGCCATAACTCCTGAGGTAATCCCACCATCGGCAAGAACTGTCATAGTTCCTAACATCGTATTGGCTAAGGTGTAAAAAGCATATTCCTCAACAGGCAGCAATCGAATTATTAAGATCCCAGAAGCAAATCCCAAAGCTTGTATAATAATTTGTGCGCTTCCGGTTATCGAAATCAATTTTCCCCAGTTGATGAAATTATCATACTTAGGATGCTGTTTGAGTTTTATTAAAATATTTTTCAAGTAATTGAAATAAAATGATTAAAAAATAAATTCTCTTTACACTAGATCAGTTTAACCTTTTCCAATTCCTTTAATTTGAAAACCAATTGATGCCAGTTTCTCTGCATCCAGAATATTACGCCCGTCAAATACAAAAGCCGGTTTATACATATTGATATAAATGGAGTTCCAATCGTATGTTTTAAATTCGTCCCACTCTGTTAAAACAGCAATTGCATGTGCTTGATGCGCTGCTTCTAGTGGTGATTGATAGACAAAAATTTGTTTTAATTTGGATTCAATTTTCTGATCTGTAAGGCCTTTTTCTTCCCACAAATAGCGCATATCAGCTTTAATTTTTTGTTCAGAAACTTTAGGGTCGTAAACGTGAATTTCTGCACCGTCTTCAATTAAATGTTCTGCAACATAAATCGAAGCAGATTCACGGGTGTCATTTGTATCTTTCTTAAATGCCCAGCCCAAAAAAGTTATTTTCTTTCCGCTTACTGTATTAAAAAGTGAGGTAATAATTTTCTTTGCAAATCGATATTTTTGATAATCGTTTAAAATGATAATCTGTTCCCAATAATTGGCCACTTCGGGCAAATTAAAATAGCGGCACAAATACACTAAGTTTAGAATATCTTTTTGAAAACAAGATCCTCCAAAACCAACCGAAGCTTTTAGAAATTTAGAACCAATTCGGCTGTCAGTTCCAATAGCTGCAGCAACCTCATCAACATCTGCTTCTGTTGCTTCACATAAAGCTGAAAGTGCATTAATTGATGAAATTCTTTGTGCTAAGAAAGCATTCGCCGTTAATTTTGATAATTCTGAAGACCATACGTTAGTGGTTAAAATCTGTTTTGGCGAAAGCCAGTTTGCATAAATATCAACTAGCGATTGAATTGCTTTTTGACCACTTTCTGTTTGTTTTCCTCCAATTAACACACGGTCAGCATTAAGCAAATCATTAATAGCTGTTCCTTCGGCTAAAAATTCAGGATTAGAAAGCACTTCAAACTTATATCCGTTTCCTGTATGATCTAAAATAGTTTGTAAAGTCTCTGCGGTTCGAACTGGAAGCGTCGATTTTTCGACAATAATTTTATCACTTTTCGCAATTCTGGCAATTTGTCTGGCGCATAATTCTACAAATTTCAAATCGGCTGCCATTCCTTTACCTTCTCCATAATTCTTAGTTGGAGTATTAACTGCAATAAAAATCATATCTGCAGCTTCAATAGCACTGTCAACATCTGTAGAAAAAAATAAATTACGTCCTCTTGCTTCGTTAACTACCTCTGCTAAGCCAGGTTCATAAACCGGAAGATTGTCTAAGTTTTCTTCATTCCAAGCGGCAATACGACTTTCATTTAAATCTACAACAGTCACTTTAATTTCTGGACATTTCAATGCGATAACAGACATTGTTGGTCCTCCTACATAACCAGCGCCTAAACAGCAAATATTTTTAATTTTCATTTATTTAATATTAGAGGGGAAAAAATGTTGTTTTTTTTTGTCAGTACCGTAATCTGTTATTCGAAATAATTTAAAACCGTAAACCCGCATTCTTTTAAAAGCTGTTCTTTTCTCATCAGTTTTAAATCTGACTGCATCATTTCTTGTACCAATTCAGCTAGTTCATATTGACATTCCCATCCTAATTTTGTCTTTGCCTTAGTTGGATCACCTATAAGTAAATCTACTTCGGTTGGTCTAAAATATTCTGGATCTACTGCTAATACTTCCTGCCCCAATTCAATTTGATAATCAGGATTACTGCATGATACTACGTATCCTTTTTCATCTATACCGTGACCTCTAAATTCTAATTCAATGCCAACTTCTGCAAAACTCATTCGCACAAATTCGCGAACGGGAGTAGTTTTCCCTGTGGCAATTACCCAGTCTTCTGGTTGTTCGGCTTGCAGAATCATCCACATCATTCGAACATAATCTTTTGCATGTCCCCAATCTCGTTGTGCGTCAAGATTTCCCAAGTATAATTTGTCCTGCAGTCCTAATGCTATTCTCGAAGTTGCTCTGGTAATTTTACGAGTTACAAAAGTCTCTCCTCGAATAGGTGATTCGTGATTAAATAAGATACCGTTGCAGGCATACATTCCATATGCTTCTCTGTAATTTACAGTAATCCAAAATGCGTACATTTTTGCTACTGCATAAGGCGATCTTGGATAAAAAGGCGTAGTCTCTGACTGTGGCACTTCCTGAACTTTACCGTACAGCTCTGAAGTTGATGCCTGATAAATTCGAGTCTTTTTTTCTAATCCGAGCAGGCGTACTGCATCTAAAAGACGTAAGGTTCCTAATGCGTCGACATTTCCTGTGTATTCAGGCGTTTCAAATGAAACTGCTACATGGCTCATAGCTGCTAAATTGTAAATCTCATCTGGCTGAATTTCCTGAATAAGACGAGTCAAATTAGTACTATCAGTCATATCGCCATAGTGCAAAATGAAATTTCGGTTTTTAGTATGAGGATCCTGATATAAATGGTCAATTCTATCGGTATTAAATAAAGAGGAACGTCTTTTTAATCCGTGTACTATATAGCCCTTTTCTAATAAAAATTCACTCAAGTAGGCTCCGTCTTGTCCTGTCACTCCCGTAATGAACGCTGTTTTTCTTAATAGAGTCATAATCTAATTATAAGGCACAAAGGCATTATGCTGCAATGTTGCAATGTTTATAAAGTCTTAACTGTAAGGTTTTTGTGGAGATTTCTAAATCAAAAGAATGGCTTCTTAATAAGTCTTTTCTTTTAAATTTTCTATGTTTTCTAGAAACCAATTGTAGGTTTTTTGTATTCCTTCTTCTAAGTTTACTCGATGTTTCCAGCCAATGTTGTGCATTTTAGAAACATCCATTAATTTTCTTGGTGTTCCATCAGGTTTGCTTTCGTCCCAGATAATATCTCCAGTATGACCTACAGTTTTTTGTATTGTTGCTGCTAAATCCTTAATGGTTAAATCTTCACCTGTTCCTACATTGTATAAATACCCAGGAAGTTTATTTTCTAAGGCAAAAACTACTGCTTCTGCCATATCATCTACAAAAAGAAATTCCCGCATCGGTTTGCCAGTGCCCCAAAGTATTACTGAGGCATTATTATTTTCTTTAGCTTCATGAAATTTTCGAATCATTGCTGGCAGAACATGTGAACTATTCAAATCGAAATTGTCGTGAATGCCATATAAGTTGGTCGGCATTAAACTCACAAAATCTTTTTTGAATTGTTTACGAATAGCCTGGCACAATTTCACCCCAGTTATTTTTGCTAAAGCATACCACTCATTAGTACTTTCTAAAGATGCAGTTAGTAAATATTCTTCTTTTAAGGGCTGAATTGCTAATTTTGGATAAATACAAGAACTTCCTAAAAAGATAAATTTTTCTACCCCTAGATTGTGGGCTTCGCTAATCAGGTTATTCTGAATCTGCATGTTCTCCATTAGAAATTGATATGGAAAATCATTGTTTGCCAAAATGCCGCCAACTTTTGCAGCAGCATCTATAATAACATCTGGCCTTACCTCTTGAAGAAAATCGCGAACGTCGTCTTGTTCCCTTAAATCCAATTCTTTACTTGAAGCTCCAATAAGATTATCATAACCTTTTGCTTTTAAGGTTCTCCAAATGGCACTTCCAACCATTCCCTTATGTCCAGCAATATATATTGTAGAATTTTTATCAATCATTGTAGGTACTTTTAATTGTATAACACTTATGATTCACTCTTTTATGAGTCTCTTTTATAATAATGGCGATGCAATAGATTCTAACTGCTGGTAAACTTGTTTCACTTCTTGAGAATTTTCTTTTTGTAAAACCATTAAAGCATCGGCAGTATAAATCAAGATGCAATTTTTAACCCCTATAAAAGTGGTATGTAATGAAGTTCCGATTGTGATATTTTTATTTGAATCCATCGGATGTCCTTTCTGAACCAAATAATCATAAACCGACTCAAAAGATCCCAAATCAGACCAGTCAAAATGAGCGGGAACGACTTTAATATCTTTGCTTCGTTCCATAACAGCATAATCGACACTTATTGACGGAATATTTAAAGACAAATCGTAGTCTAGGAAACCATCTTGATTGGCATCCCAAACTGTTTTTGATGCCCAATAAACTTCTGGCTCCTGCTTTTCCAGCTCAATTAAAAACCTTCCTGCTTTGAAACAAAAGAGACCGCTGTTCCAAAAATAATTTCCCTTTTTGAGATAATTCTCAGCTTTCTTTGAGCTTGGTTTTTCATGAAATGCGATAACATTTTCTTTATCAAATTCAATATAGCCGTAACCTGTTTCTGGTTTTGTTGGTTTGATTCCAAAAGTTACAAGATAATCTTGATTAGCCAATCTTATGGCTTGCTGCAAAGCTAATGTATAGGAACTCTTACCTTCTATAATGTGGTCTGATGGTGTAATGAGCAAAATATCTTCTGGTTCTGATGCAAATGCTGCAAATGCAATCGCTGCTGCCGTATTACGTGGAACTGCTTCTATAATATGAGTAAATGGCTTACTGAATTTAGACATAATGGCGTTACTCATTTTGTAATTTTCAATATTACCCACTACAATAGTTTTACTTGAAACATTTTTATTGCGAACTACAGTTTTCTCAAAGAGTGATTCTCCTTCAAAAAGCTCAAGATATTGCTTTGGCAGTGTCTTTCTGGAGAGCGGCCACAATCTGCTGCCGATTCCTCCAGTTAAGACAACATGAGTAACAGTACTAATTGCCATTCGAATGCATTAAAATTTCTTTTTGATATACTTCATTACGAAGATTAGTGCTCGAAAAACGGTGATCTCTGGTATTAAAATACAATTCGATTCCTTTTTCTTCACAATACGTTCTACCGGTAAAATCTCTGTCCTTGTATTCATCACCTACGATGCGCACATCAAGAGTAAAAGATTTTAAAATATCTTCTAAATCCTGTTCTGTAGCATACGGAACAATTTCATCAACAAACTTGCACGCTCTTAACTGTATGTAGCGTTCTACCACAGTTTGTGTCGGTTTATTTTTAGTTGGGCGATCTAATGTTGGATCTGTTTGTAGACCTACAATTAAATAATCACAATGTTGTTTTGCTTCTTCCAGCATCTTAACGTGCCCTGCATGTAACAAATCAAAAGCACTAAAGGTTATTCCTGTTCTCATCTGCTTAATGTTTTAAATTAAAAAATATGTTTGTTAATGTAGATTGTCTCTGAAAATTTAAAAAACCATTTTATTGGGGTTTTGAAGGTTTTTTTAAAATTTAGAAAAAGGGTTCCCCGTGAATAGTTACACTTTAACTACTCAAAAAAGAAAAAAAATATAGGTTTGAAATCTAAAAAATTATGGTTTTTGAATACTCTTGAAAAGACCAAAATTTGTTCTTTAAAAAACAACAAAATTTTAGGCAATTACTTGATTTTTCTCTAACAATAATTTAAGATAAAATTATGATAATACAGTAGATGCGAAATTGCATTTTTGTTGCTAAATGTCCTAAATAAGGAAATTTTAGGATAAAAATCCTCTCATATTTTAAATGGTCAGAATTAAATTTACCACTTAGTTTATATAAGAACCATCTACCATCTTTAGTATGGATTTCTATAAACTACTACTATTAAATTGTATTCAAGATACGCTTGTTTTAATAGAATGAACTGTAACTGTTATCCATAAATAAGGAATGCATTTTTGAAAGAGAAATTGACAGTTTGAACTATTTTAAAAAAAACTTATTTACAAATACGAAAAAATAAATTAAGGATTATGAAATGGTATGTAGTATACACAAAACCTAAATGGGAAAAAAGAGCCGCAGAACAATTAACTAAGTTTAATATCAACTGTTATTGTCCTGTGATTAAAAAAATCCAACAAAGATCAGATAGGAAAATAAAGGTAGAAGTGCCATTGTTTAATCATTATATATTTGTACAATTGGCAGAGAAAGATAGAAATCTTGTATTTCATTCTCCAGGAGTGGTGCGATTTTTATTCTGGCTTGGAAGGCACGCTGTAGTAAAAGATCAAGAAATTGAAACTATTAAAGAGTGGCTTAATACTGGTGATACTTCTTCGGAGATTTCTGTAATGCAATATCAAATTGGAGACAAAATTCATTTAAACTCTGGTCCATTTTGCGATCAAAATGCAGTGATCAAAGACATTACAAAAACACACTATGTTTTAATTTTAGAATCTTTAGGGTATGTTTTAAAAGTAAAGCATAAATCTTAAAACGAAAAAAGAGTTTTTTAAGATATCCCCTATCTTAAGTAAACTCCTTTCTTTGAATGCAAAATACGGCTGTGATGGATAAATATTAACTGCCTAATTGAAAAATCTGGCTTTTTTTGATCCCTAAAATCTTAACTAACTGATCCAGTTTTGACAATTTAAGATCAACCATTCCCTGTTCAATTTTTTCATACTTTTTGACACTAATTTCCATTTGAATAGCAACATATTCAGGGGTGTGATTATTTTGCAATCGATACTCTCTAATTTTTAAATAGTAATTTTCCATAACTAAATTTTTTATTACTAATTCTAATTTATTTAAAGCTTGATTAATTAATATTCAATTACTTACTGTTAATTATTCTATCTGGTTTCGCTAAAAAAAATGGAAACATCGAATTTAAAAATGAACTCAATTGAGACTTCTAAAACCTTTGAAATTTCAATCAATTTCGAAACAGTTAAATCTACATCTCCTCTTTCAATTTTACCATAACCGCTTGTACTCATTTTTAATTCAGCAGCTACATATTCTCTGGTCAAATTTTTTAATTCTCTTATCTTTCTAATATTTTCGTATACACTATATTTCATAAAAAGTAAAAAATTTAAATAATTCTGTATTTTTAAATTATTGCAATAATCATGAATCAATTTTATAACAAAAGGTAATTTGTCCTTTTTATCTTATTTGTAAAAAAATCATGTTTTGACAACAACTATTCAATTATTAATAAGGTTTAAAGCTAAATGACGATTTTTCTTTATCATTCATTTTAAATTTTGATCAAAAATATATAATGTTTCGAGTTTATAATAATAAATCTGTTCAACGTATTTTAAAATCCGATAAAATACAACTTGTTACATTTTTAAGCTGCCAGATATACGTAAAAACCTTATTTTATAAGATAATAATCACGTACTTCTACGTGCTTTAAAATCCTATTCAGGAGATTGAGGTAAAAAAATGCCGGAAAATTGAGTTGATTTAAAGATGAGTTCTTTTATAAATCAAAAAAAAGATCTTTATAATAGTATTTCGTTTTAAAACTATTTTAAAGTTAAAGATCTGGAAGAAACAAATACATTTATTAGATTAACAGCCAAAAAAAATAAGGCTCAGATTAAGTTGATTAACCTGAGCCTTATTGCTATATTTTGTTTTACTTATTGTGTTACCAAAAGCTGTGGGTAAGAATTTGAATTTGTATTAATAATTACCGTTGGAACACCTGCTTTTACATTAACTAATAATTTACTTAAAGCAGGGTTTGACAAAAATGTACTGTTCACATAAACAGCAGATTCTAATCCATAACCTTTATTGGCAGGAATATCTGTTACGACATTTCCTGTAATTGTAGAGTTTACAATATGATTGTTTAAAGGGTTGAATAATACTGGCGAAAATGGAGGCGTACTATCTAAAAATTGACATCCCTCAATATTGGTACTAATTGAATTTATTGTTGATCCAGTAACTCTGTTATTGTACAAATTCGAATTATACAAAGAAAAAACATTACTTGTTATAACATTTACTCCTGTATAATTGGTAAAATCACAATTGGCAGCTAAAGGAGCATTTTGACCGCCTAAAGCCAAGGCAGTTTTTCCACCGTCAAATTTACAATCTACCCAAGCATCCAAATTATCTGCTCGTGTAGCCATCATAGAAACTGCGGTTGTACAATTAATGAATTGGTTTTTATAAAACATTGTTTTGTCGACAAAGCTGGAGGTATCAATATCATTGGCATATGGTGTAAGAGGATTTTGAAAAAATCCAATATTACAATCAACAAAACCTAAATTATCAAGGAAGTTATTATCAAATCCTCGAATTTGTTTTAATTGTATGCCATAATTTTGATTTCTAAAAACGACAAACTTAATGTTTTGATAAGACATATGCTGTGTCCCAAAATCTTGCGAAGAGTATATTCCTATACTTCCTCCTTGAAGTGTCAAATAACTCAAAATAAAATTGGCGTCCTGACCTCCGGTAAGAGATATTAAAGGAAAATCATCTGTTAAACCAACGATAACTGTTTTACCAGTTCCCTGGCCCACAATTCCATGATTAGAATCAATAGGAAGTTTTAATGTCGATCCTATATAAAAAACTCCTTCTGGTAATTCAGCAACTCCTTTAGTATTGATTAAATTTTGAATATAACTTGTCTGGTCAGGTTTACCAGCCCGCTCTGCTTTCCAGTTAGCACCTAACGGATTGGGCAGCGTCTCCCATGATGGTCGGCTCCAAGGCGTAAATTTAGTTCCTAAAATGGCACTAGAAACAGTATTAATAGTTGTACTATTTGTCATTGCAGATGTTTGGTCTACTCCATTGTATCTTACGGTGTTGGTCGCATTTAAATTTGCCTGAAGATCAAATCCTGTAACTGTTCCAGATTTTCTAATGTAAGTTCCTCCTCCATTTACCACAAACATATTTGCTCTTACAGAAAGGGCATCTGTTGGAAAATTCATTGATTTATCTAAAAAGAAAACATTTGCTGCATCAATATCAAAAGATGGGGTTCTCACAGCAGAATAACTGTTCGCTCCATTAAAATCGGTAATTTTTACATCACCTATATTAGCAGCCGCAATCATAGCCTTATTTCCTTCTCCTGTAAGGTTCCATCCTTCAGCATCTAAGCCTACAAAAGTAAGTGATCGCAGACCATCAATATCAGTTGTGTTTCCGTGAGGCGTTAAAAAGTTAGTATGCAGACTTACGTTTCCGTAGCTTGGAGTACTGCTGTTTCCTTTTAAAACCAACATGTTAGAACCTCCCTGCGATTGATGCTTAATTATTTTACTATTTCTTATATATCCAGACTGACTGCAATCAATGCGGATTGGTCCCATAAAATTTATAAACGAATTATTCTCCAGTGTCACATTTGTCCCCACCAATGTAGCCCATTTAATAGATTTGAACGTGCAATAGGAAATTACTCCTCCAGACTGCAATGTTATTGTTTGATCTGCCGGCAGAAGTGATTCTAAAACAACTCCCGTACTCCCTGCTGCTATCGTAATATTAGATATTTTATTTAATGAAGCGTGACCATATAACTTTTGATTACTTTTCATTACAATATTAACTCCAGAATAATCTCCTTTCTCTAATCTTACTGCACCATATTTATCTAAAGCTGACTGAATAGTAGCTTTTTGAGTAATAGGCAGCAAATATGCTTTAAAGTATTCGATTTCCTCCAATTGATTATTTACTCCAGGAGTTTCTGGAGTTTTAACAGGAGCCTCGTCAAGTGCATATTGATAGTTTTGCGAAAAAACAGCTGTCGAAAAAAATAAAAAATAAATTAGATGTTTCATTGTCCCGAAATAATATAGGAATTAGCGCCTGTTTTTCTTAAAAACCCAAATCTTACGTTGCCTGCAGTACTGGTAAACCGGGCACTTGCTCCAGCAGTATAATTTAGAGTTACCCCAGAAGCAGCTTGTATTGTTAATATTGCACCATTGTGAGCTTCTAAATTGATTGTCTCACCAACAACCATATTACCAAAATCAGAAGTGAGCGTTAATGTAGCAGACGATGTACATTCTATAGTATTATTTATATCCGAAACCGCAATATTTCTCGTAGTAGTAAATGGTACGATCACTGCTCTGCTTGCCGCACTGACAGTTGAACCTGCTGTTTTTGCATATAAGGCATATGGTACACTTAAAAGTTGTGTAACTCCAGTGATATTATAATTTGTTCCTCCTTTGACATCCACTTGTGTTTCTATAAAATAAGGTCCTTTGTCCCAGGCAATTTTGCTAAAATCTCCGACCGCAACTGTTCCTGTTCCAATTTCAAGAGAAATTAATCCATTGCTATTCGTGTTAACAGCATGAGTTTCTTGGTATACATTTGTTCCAGATGCATTGCCTTGATGCACAACAATCTTAAGACTAACTCTAGAATTAACGACCAAACTGTTATCCTGTGCTCGAATAATTGCCTGATAGCTCATTTTTTCCGGTGATTGTGCAAATACCTTAGGCGTAACAGTCACAAATAATAATAAAAGGGTATGTGCAAGTTTCATTAGATCTATTTTTTTAATTTTTTATTATTTTAAACGATTTTAGAATTTTATTGTCATTATATACTACCAGTATATAAATAGATGGACTTAAATAATTAAAACTGACTTGGGCTTCTGTTTGATCAATTGTATTTTGTTTTAAAAGTCTTCCTTGAATATCATAAAGCTTATAAGATCTCTGGCCGCTTTCGAACTCTAAACCAATCATACTTATGGTAACAAAATCAATTGTCGGATTTGGGAAGACAAATATTTCTGTTGTAGGTTTTTCAACTTCTGGTGTCCCTAGATTTCCATCTTTTTCTTGGTGCTGGATTCCCTGAGCCACATTATAAACTGATTCTACTCCTATGTAAGTATAAAACACTTGTCCGATTGAGTAGGTAATTGTTCCATAACTGCCAGTTGCATTACTTCCAGATGTAATTATTGTCTCCATAAGATCGCCGGACTGCGTCTGACTATTTCCCAAAAAAGGAAAAAATAACATTGTAATTATAAGTACGTTAATGTATTTTAATCTTAGATACTTCACAGTTTATATTCTCTATATTTGTTTATACTGCAAAAATATTTAATTTCAAAAAATAATCGATATAATTTATTTTATTTCCGATAAAACGCACCAAATGTAGTATTTTAGTGATGTTTTACTTACATCAAAAAAGTTAAAAATGTAATTTTACTATTTGAAGATGAAAGGAAGATAAAATTAAATATAGGCGAAAAAATAAAGATGAAAATAATTATGGATCGCAAAATGTAAACAATGGTTATCTAAAAAATAACGTTTATTTATTTCATAAATTATATTTACATATCCTTTTTATCTAATATTCAATCCAGCTGCCTATAAAATTTATATTTCATAATTATTACCCATAAAAAAAATCAATACGTTAGCACAAACATACTTTATATTACTGATTTTTAAATAATTAAACCACAACTATATTGATTTTTTCTTAAAATGCAACTATTTAATATTGTAAATTTTCTCCAGCAATAAAGTATAACTACTAACGACTACTACATTCGATTGAAAATTCCAAAAAAGAGCATATAAAAAATGATAATGAAGTAAAATTAACCTTCAAAGCCTATCATCAATTTTAAATAAATTTTGTGGAATTCAATTTAAAATATGCTTTTCATCGATAATAATAGCTTTATACAGAAAATACAAGTATTACTGAAAAAAAATTCCTTTTTTTGATCAACTTATTGAATAATAAGCTGTAAATACTATTTTAATATAAAGACAAAGTAAAGGCTAAAACGAATTAAATTCTTACATCTAATTTATTTATTAAACGAATAAGTTGAAAGAGAAAATGTAAGATTCCCTACTAATAAACTATAAGCCAATAATCTATACTTTGTTCTTTCTAGTTCAACGCTGATATTATCATATTATTTTGCTCACTTTAATTTTAATCTAATTTAAAATGAAAAGACCTAACAAAAATCATCTAGAAAACGAGATCAAATGGACAAAAATGGATTATCCATCAAGTCCGCTGCACGAGCTTTTTACAGAACAGGCTAAAGTATCTCCTAATTCGATAGCTCTTGAATTTGAAAACCAAAAAATCAGTTATAATGAATTAGATAAAATGGTAAATCAAATTGCGAATTACTTTTCGTTTCAAGGTTTATCATCTGGACAAATTGTTGCGGTTTCAATGGAACGAGGTTCTAATTTAATTGCCTCTCTTTTAGCAATTTTACAATGCGGAGCCGCATATCTTCCGTTAGATCCTAAATTTCCTTCTGAGCGTTTGGAATTTATGCTGAAAGATTCTGAAGCAAGTTTTTTATTAACCACAAAAGCGCTTTCAGATTCATTGCCAAAATGTTCAAAAAATATAATAATCGAAGAGGTATTAACTTCAATTAATCAATATCCTGCTTTGCCGCTTTCTGCTGTTGTTTCTAATAAAGCTGCAGCTTATATGATGTATACTTCTGGTTCTACCGGAAAGCCTAAAGGAGTAACTGTTACTCATAAAAATTTAGTGAATTTCCTTTTTAGTATGGCAATTGAGCCTGGTATAAAAGCAGAAGACAAATTATTATCGATCACCACAATCTCTTTTGATATTGCCGGATTAGAATTATTTCTTCCACTCATAAGAGGTGCTGCAGTAGTTTTTGCAGATTATGAAACTACTCGAGACGGTCAGTTATTGCTTAATCTTTTAAACAAAAAAGAAATTACAATAATGCAGGCGACCCCAACCACATGGCAGATGCTGCTTGATTCTGGCTGGGAAAAACCGCTTGCTTTAAAAGCCCTTTGCGGTGGCGAAGCCCTGCCATTAAACCTTGCAAGACAATTAACTCAAAGATGCGATTCACTCTGGAATATGTATGGACCTACAGAAACTACTATTTGGTCTGCCGTAAAAAAAATTCAAAAAAACGATGAGTTAATTACAATTGGACATCCTATTGCAAATACACAAATTTATTTACTAGACGAAAAGGGTCAAAATGTGTCTCGTGGCGAAATTGGAGAAATAGTTATTGGCGGGGATGGAGTCGCAGAAGGTTACTGGAATCGTCCCGAACTTAACGCTGAAAAATTTATCCCTGATGTGTTTTCTAATGAACCAAATTCTATTTTGTACCGCACGGGAGATTTAGGAAAATTATTGCCGAATGGCGAATTTCAATGTTTAGGACGAATCGATCATCAAGTAAAAATTAGAGGTCATCGTATTGAATTGGGCGAAATAGAAGCTGTCTTAAATACTTTGCAAGGAATAAAACAATCTGCTGTAATTGTGAGCGGTCATTTTGGCAATGAAGATAAACTTGTAGCCTACTTGAAATCTAGTGAAAAATTGCCAGATGAAAAAGTAATACAAGAAACTCTTTCTAAAGTACTTCCGGAAATATTAATTCCTTCGAAATATATTTGGGTTGAAGAATTTCCTATAACACCTAATGGAAAAATCGACAAAAAAAATCTTCCTTTACCAGAATTTACAAGACCGGATTCAGCTCCTCTTTTTAAAAAACCCAATAGTCAATTAGAAAAGGATATTGCAAAAATATGGAGTGAAGAATTAAAAATAGAAAGTGTTGGTATCGATGATGACTTCTTTGATATGGGCGGAAGTTCTGTCCTTGCTCAAAAAGTAACCACATCGATGAGACAAAAGTTATCGAAAGATGTACCTGTTTCAAAAATCTATATTCATCCTACAATTCGAGAACTTGCAGCTTCCTTTGAACAGAATACAAATGAAGAGAATCCGTTTAGTTTTAAAGACAGGACTGAGAACAAAATAAATTCTTCAGATATAGCCATAATTGGTATGGCTGGAAGATTTCCGGGTTCTGACACTATAGATGAATTATGGGAGAATTTAAGAGATGGAAAAGAAACAATTTCACTTTTTACAAAAGAAGAATTAGATAATAGCTTACCTGAAAGTCTTCGTAAAGATCCGCTTTACATTGGAGCAAGAGGAATATTGCCTTCTGCTAAAACATTTGATGCTAATTTCTTCGGATTGAATCCACAGCTTGCGGCCGCAATGGATCCGCAGATTAGAATATTTTTAGAAATTTCTTTTGAGGCTCTAGAACAAGCTGGACATCTTCCTAAACATTATAAAGGAAGCATTGGTGTATATTCTGGAAGTGAAATTAATTCTTATTACGAAAACAATATTTTTTCCAATAAAGAATTAAAGAGTTCCATAGGCGACTTACAAATTTATACAGTAAACGGAAAAGATTTTATTGCCCCGAGAACTTCCTATCATTTAAATTTAAAAGGACCTTCTGTAAGCGTTCATTCTGCTTGCTCTACATCACTTTTGGCAGTTGCTGAAGCTGTAAAAGCAATTAGAACTGGAATGTGCGATATCGCTCTCGCAGGAGGATCCAGCGTAACTGCTCCTATAAATAGCGGCCATCTTTATGATGACGGATTCATAAAAAGCCCTGATGGTTCTACAAGATCTTTTGATGCATCTGGAAAAGGAACTGTTTTTAGCGACGGGGCCGGAGTCGTTTTACTTAAAAAATTAGAAGAAGCCGAAAAAGATGGCGACATTATATATGGTGTAATTAAAGGTGTTGGCGTAAATAATGATGGCGGCGAGAAAGGCAGCTTTATGGCACCAAGTGCAAAAGGCCAGGCTGGAGCAATAGTTAATGCCTTTAATGATGCGCAAATATCACCTTCAACTATTAGCTACATGGAAGCGCATGGTACAGCTACACCAATTGGCGATCCAATCGAAATAGAAGGACTTAAAATAGCGTACGGCAGACAAGAAAAAAATAATTACTGCGCCTTAGGTTCTATTAAAAGCAACATGGGGCATACAACAGCTGCTGCAGGTGTTGCGGGATTAATTAAAATATTGTTGGCCATGCGTTACAAGCAAATACCGCCTATGGTTAATTTTACCAAACCAAACCCAAATATAGATTTTGACAACAGTCCTTTTTACATCAATAATAAATTAATTGACTGGAAAGCTGACGGCATAAGAAGAGCTGGAGTAAGTTCTTTTGGTATAGGAAGCACAAATGTTCATGCCATTGTTGAAGAATATGAAGCAAAACCAAAACAAACTTCAAGCGGTAGACCAATTGACATATTAATGTGGTCAGCAAAAAGTCAAAATAGTCTTCTTGGCTATGAAAATGCATTAGGGCATTTTATTGATAGGTCAAAAGATATTCCATTGGCCGATATTGCATATTCTTTGAATATGACAAGAGATGAATTTAATCATAGAAGTTTTTTAATATCCAATTCTACTAATGATGCTGCTGAAAAATTACTTTGTCTAAAAACAAAAAGTTCCAAAACCTCAATACTAAAAAGTGTACCTAGCGAAATAGGGTTTCTTTTCCCCGGACAAGGAGCACAATATTTACAAATGGGCAAAACTCTTTATGATAACGAAAAAGTATATCGTGAGTCCATAGATAAATGTGCAACGTTATTAATGGAAGATTTAAAATTAGATATTCGAGATATAATTTATCCCAAAACTAATTCTATTGAAGCCGAAGAACTTTTAAAAGATACACGATTCACCCAACCAGCTCTATTTGTAACTGAATATGCATTGTCTCAATTGTGGCTGAGCTGGGGCATAAAACCAACATTTCTCTGTGGCCATAGTATTGGTGAGTTTGCAGCTGCACATTTGGCTGGAATTTTAAGTCTAAAAGATGCTTTACATATTGTTGCTGTAAGAGGAAAATTGATCAGCGAACTCCCTGGCGGATCTATGCTAATTGTTCGAGTATCGATCGAAAAACTAAAAGAACTGCTTCCTGACACGCTTTCAGTCGCGGCAATTAATGCTAATCAGTTCTGCGTTGTTTCAGGTACAAAAGAACAAATTGAAGTTTTCAATCAACAGCTTGACAGCCAAGATATTCCAAATAAATTACTAAATACAAGTCACGCTTTTCACTCTTTTATGATGGATCCTGTTTTAGATACCTTCAAAAAAGAAGTAGAAAAGATAAAGCTGAATATCCCTCGATTACCAATTATTTCAACTGTAACCGGAACTTGGCTTACAGACACAGAAGCAATAAATCCAATGTACTGGGTAGATCATTTAAAAAACACAGTGAGATTTGCAGACGCAATGGATACTGCTTTTGAATTAGAAGATTTTGTTTTACTGGAAGTTGGTCCAGGCCAAACACTTACTACTCTAGCTCGTCAACAAGCGTCAGGTAAAATCATTGGGGCATTTCCTAGTTTGACTTTCCCGAAAGATGAACAAGAAAATGAATACTCAACAGTCTTAACAACTTTAGGCGATTTATGGTTGCGAGGAATAAATCCTGATTGGAAATCTTTTTACGGTCTACAGCAACGACAAAAAATAGAACTCCCAAGTTATGTGTTTGATCGGAAGCTTTGCTGGATTGAACCTTTACATACAATCGATGCAACAATTCAAACATCAGCGGCGGTAGAAAGTCCAGCAATTCCAATAGAAATTAACAGTAAGAATATAAAAAGCGAAGATTCAAAAAAAGACTCCATACTTTTTAAGATTTCAGAAATTATCCAAAATGCATCGGGTATAACGTATGACGCTGACTCAGCTTCTTATACTTTCTTAGAACTTGGTTTAGATTCACTATCACTTACACAACTATCAGGAAAACTAAAAAAAGAATTTGATCTGCCTATTACTTTTAGACAACTTAACGAAAGCTTTTCATCACCTTCTCTTTTAGCTGATTACATAGAACTTAATCTGCCTGAAGAACATTTTATCAACATAAATAATAAGGAACCCGAAATAGTTAATCATCAATCTGCTAACTCGAATATTTCTTCTAATGCTATACAATTATCTTCCAATCAAAATCAAATTTCATTAGAACAAATTGTTCAGCAAATTCAGCTTTTGAGTCAAAAAGTAGATCAATTACAAAATTATCAAAGTTCTTCAACAAACGGGAATGGATCTTTTGCTAATCTGAAAATAGAACATTTTGATGCTGTTAAATTTAACTCTAAAAATCGAGTCGAGACCAACGGCACAAATGGTGTTCATAAAAAAGAAAAGTCCTTTGACATTTCAAAACTGAACAACCAAAAGCTATCTGAAAATAATACTATTGAAAAAAAGTATACAATATTGGGAAATGAACCGCCTGTAGAAGGAAGCAGACTCGGAAGGGATGAAAATGGAAACCCTGCATGGTTTATTAAAGATCCTAATCAAAACGGAGATTATATAAAGATAAAGCTTTAAGGATCAGACAAAAAAAGAGATAAGTAATATTTTAAATTGTCAATTTAAAAACTGGGCAATTACATTTAAAATAAAGTAATAATGAAAAATCAACCTCAAACACAAACAGAAATGGAAACTGAGATTCAATTTAATCCATTTTCACCTGAAGTTGAACGCGTAATTCATACAACAAATTCGCAACAGGAAATATGGACAGATTGTATTTTTGGAGGCAGTGATGCTAACAGAGCTTACAACCTATCTGTATCTATTGAATTTAAAGGTAATTTTGTTATAAATACATTTGTGCAGGCAGTAAACACCTTAGTACAGCGTCACGAAGGATTGAGATCTGTATTTAGTCCCGACGGACGATTTATGTGTATTTATAAAAATGTTAATTTTGAAATTTCTCATAATGATTTTTCTAATCTATCAGAATCAGAAAAAGAGTTTTCAAAAAATTCTTTGGTAAATGAACAGGTAAATGCTCTTTTTGATCTGGTTAACGGTCCTTTATTCCGAATTAATCTGCTCAAAATTGACGATTTTGAGTACATAACAACTTTAACAATCCATCATATTGTTGGCGATGGACTAAGTATTGATATTATATTGGAAGAACTTGGCACACTTTATTCTGCATTTTTAGAAAATAAAGAACCAAAACTTCCAACTCCCGAACTTTTCAGTGAATTTGCACAAAGAATAAATTCATTTATGGAAAGTAGTGATTATAAACCTCTAGAAGACTTCTGGATAAATATTTATAAAGAATCGGTTCCCACAATTGAATTGCCGCTTGATTATTCTCGTCCTGCATTAAGAACTTATAACAGCGCCCGTATTGATTTTCCTTTAGATGATGCGATTATAAATAAATTAAAAAATATAGGAATAAGTGCTGGATGCAGTTTAGTTACAACACTGCTTGCTGCTTTTGAAGTATTTTTATGCAAAATTACAGGTCAAAATGATTTAGTGGTAGGATTTCCTTCTTCTGGAAACACACTTTATGATATGAGACAATTGGTTGGGGATTGTGTCAACCTGCTTCCTTTACGCAGTAAAATCAACCCAGAAATCAGTTTCATTGATTATTTAAAACAAAGAAATTCTGAGCTGTTTGATGCATATGAACATCAACAAGTTAGTTTTGGCCATTTACTAAAAAGTTTTGCTATTGCCAGAGATCCTTCACGAATTCCTCTCGTACCTGTGATACTAACTGTTGATTTAGCTAGAACGATAGAAAACGAGTTCGCATTCAAGGGGCTTTCTCATGAGTTCAATGCCAATCCTAGAGAATATGGAACTTTTGAAATTCAACTTCATATCTTTAGAACCAAGAATGGTCCTTCTTTTCAGTGGTCGTATAATACTAAATTATTTAAGCCAGAAACTATAAAAGAAATGATGACTTCATTTGAAGAAATCATTAATAAAGTCATATCCGATGCAAATAATCCATTATCAGATCTTGTAGGCGGAAATTATTTAGCAGATTATATTGCTTTAAATGATACCGAAATGCCCTATCCTGATGTAAGCTTAAATGAATTACTAAGAAAACAGGCAGAAATTACACCTGAGAATATAGCTTTAGAATTCCATGATTTTAAGATAACCTACTTCGAATTACAGAAAAAAACAAATCAACTGGCACAATACTTAAAAGCTCAAGGTGTTGAATCGGGCGATTTTATAGCAGTTTCGTTTTCGCGAAGTCCTGAACTGCTTTACACATTATTAGCCATAATGCAATGTGGTGCAGCTTATCTACCACTAGATCCCGAATATCCAAAAGAACGTTTAGAATTTATGCTAAATGATTCTGGCGCTAAAGTCTTAATAACCAGTAAAACTTTATTTGCCGCTTTACCTTCTTGGCCGCAGACGCTTTTTGTAGAAGATATTATTGAGTCATTAGATGAATACTCTACATTACCACTTTCCTATACTGTTAGTCCTGAAAACATGGCGTATATACTGTATACATCTGGATCGACTGGTAATCCGAAAGGTGTGCCTATTACGCATAAAAATTTAGTGAATTTTCTTTGCAGTATGGGGCAAGAGCCAGGTATTAGTGAAAATGACCGACTTCTTTCAATAACCACTATTTCCTTCGATATAGCAGGTTTAGAATTGTATTTACCTCTAATAAAGGGTGCAGCATTAGTAATGGCAGATCATGAAACGGCTAGAGATGGAAGACTTCTACTGGAATTGGTAAAAAGCGAAAAAATTAATTTTTTACAAGCCACTCCAACAACTTGGTCGATGCTTTTAGATTCTGGATGGTCTGAAAAATTACCAATAAAAGCATTATGCGGCGGTGAGGCAATGCCTGCAGATCTTGCAAAAGAACTTCTTACTAAATGTGATACGCTTTGGAATGTCTACGGTCCAACAGAAACAACTATATGGTCGTCTTTAAAACAAATAAAATCCGATAAAAAACTCATAACTATCGGAAAACCAATTGGAAACACCCAAATTTACATAATCAATGAGCAAGGGAATCTAGTAGCTCCTGGAAATATTGGTGAAATTGTAATTGGTGGTGATGGTGTCGCGAAAGAGTATTGGAACAGACCAGAACTTACTGCTGAAAAATTCATTAAAAATAGATTTTCTACTAAAGAAGATGTAATTTATCGTACCGGTGATTTAGGAAAACTACTCCCAGACAGTGAAATAGAATGTTTAGGACGAGTAGATCAACAAGTTAAAATTAGAGGTCACCGCATTGAACCCGGCGAGGTCGAACAAGCCTTACTAGTACTTGATGGAATAAAATACGCAGTGGTCCTAGCAAATGAAAACTTTCTTGTAGCTCATATTGTACCAGATACAAGTGTAAAAAATGCCGAAATTCAAGTACCAATGTGGCGTGAAGCGTTGGCATCTAGACTGCCTGCGCAATTAATTCCTCATGATTTTAATGTTTTAGAAAAAATTCCAACAACACTTAACGGTAAAATAGATCGCAAAGAATTATTACAATATAAAGCAAATAAAAAAATATCTTACACAGCACCTCGAACAGAAGAAGAAAACATAGTTGCATCAATATGGAAAGAAAGTTTAGGTTTAGATACTATCGATATCTTTAGTGATTTCTTCGAAATGGGTGGACATTCAATCAAAGGAGTTAAAGTAATGGTTGAAATTGAGAAACATACTGGTAAAAGAATACCTTTATCTGCTTTATTTAAATATTCCACGGTCGAAAAATTTGCTAAATTATTAAATACTGGAACCGAAATCTATTCTGATTGCTTGGTTCCAATAAAACCTAACGGAAATAAAGCACCGCTTTTTATTGTGCACGGAGCAGGACTTAATGTTTTAAATTTTATCAATTTAAGCAAACATTTTGACGAGGATCAGCCTATTTATGGTATTCAAGGGACTAAACCAAAAGGTTTTGACGGATGGTATGAATCAATTGAAGCAATGGCAGCTCACTACATAGATGCTGTTACAAAAGTAAATCCAAAAGGTCCGTACGCTTTAGCAGGTTTTTCTTTTGGAGGCATTGTAGCTTTTGAAATGACACGTCAATTAAAACAACAAGGTAAAACTGTGAGCCTTACAGCACTTCTGGACTCCTATGTCGATTCCTCATATTATTATGGAAATTACAGACGAAAACAGCTTGTAAGATATTTCGATATTACACATAGAAGATTAGACTTCTTAAAGGAAATGTTATTAAGTTGGAAAGCTTTTAAAATGCGAATTAATGGAAAAAAAGATTACTTATTACAACGACATTTTGGGAAGAAAAAAATAATGACTGAACAAGAGGAACTAGCTCTACAGCAATTTATAGAAGCCGACGGAATGGTTAAAAAAATTGTTGACCGTTATCACCTTAAGCCGCAAAGTTTTAAAGTAGATCTATTCCGATCAAAAGATGACGATAACTATAAATTAGACCCAACACATCTTGGTTGGAAAAAAGCCGCATTAGGAGGAGTTACAATTCACAATATCTCAGGTAATCACTTAGATATTGTAGCGCCTCCAAATGATAAAGTTTTAGCGAGATTACTTCAGGACATTTTAGATGAGAAACATGAAAACATCTAAATCTGTAATTGAATATTTAACGATTGAGGATTTAAAGCTTATCCATACTCAAACCATCTCTTTAGATAGTAATGAAATAATTATTTACACAATCTATTTACCTGATTTTATTAATTTAAAATCTGACCTGTCGCAATTTTTAACATCTAAAGAACTTAAGAAAGCGCAGCGTTTTTTTAAAGAGATAGATAGAAACCGCTTTATTATTTACAGATCTATACTAAAATTTATTTTAGCAGCTCACACTAAATTGAATGTGAAAAACATTTATCTTGATTATCACTTTAATAAAAAGCCATATTTAGCCTCGCATCCGTGGCTTTTTTTCAACATTTCACATTCAGAAGATTTTGCTGCAATTGCAGTTTCAAAAAAAAATGTCGGCTTAGATATTGAATACATGTCTAAAGATTTCAATTTTACCAGTCTTCTTCCAGATGTTTTTGATGATAATCAAGTTTTAGAAATTCAGAATGCAATTGATAAAAAACATGCTTTTTATACATCATGGACTCGTAAAGAAGCTTTTGTAAAAGCATTAGGAAAAGGTATTGATGAAGATTTCAAATATATTCCAAGTCTAGATGGACAGCATACTATAGATTTCAATCTCACAAAAAACTCAAAAAGCTGGCAGGTATACAGCTTTAATCTTGCTGATCATTATTTAGGAGCAGTAGCTTCTGAAGCTTTGCCTACAATTTCAAGAAATATATTATTATACACTGTACCCAATAATATGGAAAATCTGTTGGATATGATTAAATCAAAAAAATAATTAGATTGACGAGAAGTACAATACTCTTCGTTATTACTTCTAACAAATATCTATAAACGAAAAACCCTATCCAAGTTGGATAGGGTTTTCAAAGAAAGGCGACGACATACTCTCCCACAATACTGCAGTACCATCTGCGCAGGCGGGCTTAACTACTCTGTTCGGGATGGGAAGAGGTGAGCCCCGCCGCAATAACCACCTTAAGGTTTTTAGTAATTAGTGCTTAGTGCATAGTCCTTAGACTCTTTACCAGTTACTTTCACTAGTTACTGCTCTGCGTCGAGCAAATATTTTAACATACTGAGATAAAGAAAAGTAAATATATTTTAGAAAGTTTCCTCCTCCCGTCTTGCGGCGGGAGGAAAAGGGTGTACATAAGCTTACGGATTATTAGTACTACTCGACTATGACATTACTGCCTTTACATCTATAGCCTATCAACGTGGTCATCTTCCACGATCCTTAAAAGAAATCTCATCTTGTGGTGGGTTTCGCGCTTATATGCTTTCAGCGCTTATCCCTTCCAAACGTAGCTACTCTGCGGTGCCCCTGGCGGGACAACAGATACACTAGAGGTTTGTCCAATTCGGTCCTCTCGTACTAGAATCAGATCCACTCAAATTTCTAACGCCCGCAGTAGATAGAGACCGAACTGTCTCACGACGTTCTGAACCCAGCTCGCGTGCCACTTTAATGGGCGAACAGCCCAACCCTTGGGACCTTCTCCAGCCCCAGGATGTGACGAGCCGACATCGAGGTGCCAAACCCCCCCGTCGATATGAGCTCTTGGGGGAGATCAGCCTGTTATCCCCGGCGTACCTTTTATCCTTTGAGCGATGGCCCTTCCATGCGGAACCACCGGATCACTATGCTCTACTTTCGTACCTGATCGACCTGTATGTCTCTCAGTCAAGCTCCCTTATGCCATTGCACTCTACGCACGGTTACCAAGCGTACTGAGGGAACCTTTAGAAGCCTCCGTTACTCTTTTGGAGGCGACCACCCCAGTCAAACTACCCACCAAGCAATGTCCCCCGCAAAACGGGGTTAGGCCTCAGATAAACAAAGGGTTGTATTTCAACAATGACTCCACAACGCCTGGCGACGCCGCTTCATAGTCTCCAACCTATCCTACACATCATTTATCCAAGGTCAATACTAAGCTATAGTAAAGGTGCACAGGGTCTTTTCGTCCCACTGCGGGTAAACGGCATCTTCACCGTTACTACAATTTCACCGAGCTCATGGCTGAGACAGTGTCCAGATCGTTACACCATTCGTGCAGGTCGGAACTTACCCGACAAGGAATTTCGCTACCTTAGGACCGTTATAGTTACGGCCGCCGTTTACTGGGGCTTCAATTCAATGCTTCTCCGAAGATAACATCTCCTCTTAACCTTCCAGCACCGGGCAGGTGTCAGGCCCTATACTTCATCTTACGATTTTGCAGAGCCCTGTGTTTTTGATAAACAGTCGCCTGGACCTCTTCACTGCGGCCCCGATTGCTCGGGGCGACCTTTCTCCCGAAGTTACAGGTCTATTTTGCCTAATTCCTTAGCCATGAATCTCTCGAGCACCTTAGGATTCTCTCCTCAACTACCTGTGTCGGTTTACGGTACTGGTTCTTACTGCCTGAAGTTTAGAGGTTTTTCTTGGAAGCCCTTAGGCGCACTATCTCTTTGTCCGAAGACTCCGAGTACTATCGTATTTCACCAAGCTCTACGGATTTGCCTATAGAGCCTATAGCTAGGTACTTTAACGAACTATTCCGTCAGTTCGCGGCGCTTTCATCACTCCGTCACCCCATCACAGCAATAAGAAGTACGGGAATATTAACCCGTTAGCCATCGACTGTCCCTTTCGGGTTCGCCTTAGGACCAGACTAACCCACAGCTGATTAGCATAGCTGTGGAAACCTTAGTTTTTCGGTGTGCGGGTTTCTCGCCCGCATTATCGTTACTTATGCCTACATTTTCTTTTCTGACCGGTCCAGCATACCTTACGATACACCTTCTGCCCTGTCAGAATGCTCCCCTACCACTTACAGTAAACTGTAAATCCATAGCTTCGGTAATATGCTTATGCCCGATTATTATCCATGCTCGTCCGCTCGACTAGTGAGCTGTTACGCACTCTTTAAATGAATGGCTGCTTCCAAGCCAACATCCTAGCTGTCTGGGCAGACAAACCTCGTTCTTTCAACTTAGCATATATTTGGGGACCTTAGCTGATGGTCTGGGTTCTTTCCCTCTCGGACTTGGACCTTAGCACCCAAGCCCTCACTGTTAGTGAACATTATACAGCATTCGGAGTTTGTCAGGAATTGGTAGGCGGTGAAGCCCCCGCATCCAATCAGTAGCTCTACCTCTGTATAACTTTATAACTAACGCTGCACCTAAATGCATTTCGGGGAGTACGAGCTATTTCCGAGTTTGATTGGCCTTTCACCCCTACCCACAGGTCATCCGAAGACTTTTCAACGTCAACCGGTTCGGTCCTCCACTGTGTGTTACCACAGCTTCAACCTGCCCATGGGTAGATCACACGGTTTCGCGTCTAACACTACTGACTAAAGCGCCCTATTCAGACTCGCTTTCGCTGCGGATCCATGTCTTAAACACTTATCCTTGCCAGCAACGTTAACTCGTAGGCTCATTATGCAAAAGGCACGCCGTCACCCCACGAAAGGGCTCCGACCGCTTGTAAGCGTATGGTTTCAGGATCTATTTCACTCCGTTATTCACGGTTCTTTTCACCTTTCCCTCACGGTACTGGTTCACTATCGGTCTCTCAGGAGTATTTAGCCTTAGCGGATGGTCCCGCCAAATTCAGACAGGGTTTCACGTGCCCCGCCCTACTCAGGATACCACTATCTATTATACTTGTTACCCATACGGGGCTCTCACCCTCTATGGCGTTACTTTCCAGCAACTTCCGGTTCCTTGTACATAAAATGTCGTGGTCCTACAACCCCAGCACTGCCGTAACAGCACTGGTTTGGGCTAATCCGCGTTCGCTCGCCACTACTTACGGAATCACTTTTGTTTTCTTCTCCTCCGCCTACTTAGATGTTTCAGTTCAGCGGGTTTGCCCACCTATCGGTGTGTTATGCCTTCAGCATAACGGGTTGCCCCATTCAGGTATCTGCGGATCAATCGGTGTGTGCCCGTCCCCGCAGCTTTTCGCAGCTTATCACGCCTTTCATCGCCTCTGAGAGCCTAGGCATCCCCCATACGCCCTTATTTTGCTTATTGTACCAATCTTGTTTCTTAAAACAAGACCGTTTTTTTTGTTCTTTGTTATTGCTAACAAAAAACGCTTTCTACTTTCTTATTATTTTCTTATCTCAATATGTCAATGAACTTTGTTTCGCTTTAAGCCATAGGCTGTAAGCTGTAAGCTTTCGCTTTTGTGGAGAATAACGGAGTCGAACCGTTGACCTCCTGCGTGCAAGGCAGGCGCTCTAGCCAGCTGAGCTAATCCCCCATTTTAAATCTTAGATTTTAGAATTCAGATTTTAGATTTCTTAATTCTTCTCTAATTTCCTTTGGTGAATCCCAGCTTCCAGAATTTCCTTTAATCAAGCTTACAGTCTTTTTTTTCTGCTTTTGTAATTTACAATTCATAATTTACAAGCATCATTTTAAAAAGTAGTCCCGGGCAGACTCGAACTGCCGACCCCTACATTATCAGTGTAGTACTCTAACCAGCTGAGCTACGAGACTCTGTTTTACTTAATTTTCATTTCTTTTAAATTAACAGCAAGAGTAATACAATCTCCAATTCAGATTCCTTTAAATAAAAACCTTTTTTCCTAAGCGTGTGCAGGCACTAACACTCAGGCTCTAGAAAGGAGGTGTTCCAGCCGCACCTTCCGGTACGGCTACCTTGTTACGACTTAGCCCTAGTTACCAGTTTTACCCTAGGCAGCTCCTTGCGGTCACCGACTTCAGGCACCCCCAGCTTCCATGGCTTGACGGGCGGTGTGTACAAGGCCCGGGAACGTATTCACCGGATCATGGCTGATATCCGATTACTAGCGATTCCAGCTTCACGGAGTCGAGTTGCAGACTCCGATCCGAACTGTGACCGGCTTTGTAGATTCGCTCCTGGTCACCCAGTGGCTGCTCTCTGTACCGGCCATTGTAGCACGTGTGTAGCCCAAGGCGTAAGGGCCGTGATGATTTGACGTCATCCCCACCTTCCTCACAGTTTGCACTGGCAGTCTTGTTAGAGTTCCCGACTTGACTCGCTGGCAACTAACAACAGGGGTTGCGCTCGTTATAGGACTTAACCTGACACCTCACGGCACGAGCTGACGACAACCATGCAGCACCTTGTAAATTGTCTTGCGAAAGTTCTGTTTCCAAAACGGTCAATCTACATTTAAGCCTTGGTAAGGTTCCTCGCGTATCATCGAATTAAACCACATGCTCCACCGCTTGTGCGGGCCCCCGTCAATTCCTTTGAGTTTCATTCTTGCGAACGTACTCCCCAGGTGGGATACTTATCACTTTCGCTTAGCCACTGAAATTGCTCCCAACAGCTAGTATCCATCGTTTACGGCGTGGACTACCAGGGTATCTAATCCTGTTCGCTACCCACGCTTTCGTCCATCAGCGTCAATCCATTAGTAGTAACCTGCCTTCGCAATTGGTATTCCATGTAATCTCTAAGCATTTCACCGCTACACTACATATTCTAGTTACTTCCTAATAATTCAAGTTCAGCAGTATCAATGGCCGTTCCACCGTTGAGCGATGGGCTTTCACCACTGACTTACTAAACCGCCTACGGACCCTTTAAACCCAATGATTCCGGATAACGCTTGGATCCTCCGTATTACCGCGGCTGCTGGCACGGAGTTAGCCGATCCTTATTCTTACGATACCGTCAAGCTCCTATACATAGGAGTGTTTCTTCTCGTACAAAAGCAGTTTACAATCCATAGGACCGTCATCCTGCACGCGGCATGGCTGGATCAGGCTTGCGCCCATTGTCCAATATTCCTCACTGCTGCCTCCCGTAGGAGTCTGGTCCGTGTCTCAGTACCAGTGTGGGGGATCTCCCTCTCAGGACCCCTACCCATCGTTGCCTTGGTAAGCCGTTACCTTACCAACAAGCTAATGGGACGCATGCTCATCTTTCACCGTTGTGACTTTAATAATTAAACCATGCGGTTTGATTATACTATGAGGTATTAATCCAAATTTCTCTGGGCTATCCCTCTGTGAAAGGCAGATTGCATACGCGTTACGCACCCGTGCGCCGGTCTCTATCTCCGAAGAAATATACCCCTCGACTTGCATGTGTTAAGCCTGCCGCTAGCGTTCATCCTGAGCCAGGATCAAACTCTTCATCGTATATTGTAATATTATATATCGGTGAATATCTATCGGTTCTTTTCGAATCTTGCAATTCTATTACTCTTATTCTTTTGTCCTAACATCTCTGTTAAAACGGCTGTCAATTCAATATGTCTACGAACGTGTCTTCTTTTCTCTTTTCGCTTGTTTCTCAAAGCGGGTGCAAAACTAAAAATTATTTTTGTTTCCTGCAAGAAAAAATTAATAAAATTTGAAACTTTTTTTTCGTCTCTTTTTCTTCATTTTCTCTCTCAGTATCTCAAGGAACATTCCGTGTTTTGCGGGGTGCAAATGTAATATCCGTTTTCCATTCTCACAAGCTTTTTCTAATCTTTTTTGAAAATTTCTTTTCGCATTTAATTACTTTTCTTGCCAGTCTTTCAGGGAACGTTTATCGCTTCTGCGGGTGCAAAAGTACCACCTTTATTTACATTTACAAGACTTTCTTTTATATTTTTTCCATGTTTTTAAACGCTTTTTTCTTAACAGACTGATAACTGATTCTTTACGCATGAAAGTTTTTTTTGGCAATGTGAGGTTTTTCTTCTTTCAGCTGCTGTTCCCTCAGTTTAGACCAGCTTTCTTCTTTCAATTTTGCAGATTTTTTAGTTTTCGGCACCCTTTTTAATGCTTTTTATTCAAATGTACTATTGAAAACTACTGCTTCTGCCGCGACAGCAGTGTAAAAGCTTCTTATTTATACCAAAATACCAATTCTTAATTCCAAATTTACTGTACAGGGGCTTCGACTCCGCTCAGCCTGACAGATGTTTTCTTCTCTTATATATATGTATAAAAATTAAACCCGACAGGTTTCTGAAACCTGTCGGGTTGGTATTATGAAATCTACTCTTATATATTGTACTATATTTTTCTACTTATATATAATGTATCTATAAAAAAACAAACATGGCAGGTTTGTCATCCGTCTCTTTAAAAAGATCTGAACTTTAAAAGAAGCTTTTAGATTTTCTTATCAATAAGCTTAGGTCGCTCCGTATTATTAGATAATATCCAGCCAGTGCGGTAAATCCAATCTGTCATTTTATAGAGTTTTGTAAAATCTATATTTTCGGATTCGTCCATTGGTGTATGATATTGACTATGGAGTACGCTGGTAAAAAAAACGGCTGGTATTCCTTTTTGAGCATAAGGAAGATGATCCGATCTAAAATAAAAGAATTCAGGATGCTCTGGCCTATCCCAAAGTTTATCAAGCTCGAATTTCGGACCTTCGTCATTTGCTTTTTTAGCAATACTGACTAGGTCTGAAGAATTTTGATGAGGATCACTAGAACCTAATAATGCTGCCTGATTGATATCGTTTCTTCCTATCATATCTCCGTTCAAAACTGCAATTATATCTTTTTGAAACACAGTAGGATGTGAAGCATACCAGTACGAACCTAATAATCCACGTTCTTCTGCTCCATGAAATACAAATAAGGCAGATCTTTTAGCTGGCTGTTTTTTGAATGCCCTTGCAATGGCAAGCATGGCAACACAGGTACTTGCATTATCATCTGCTCCATTGTAAATCGAATCTTGACCATATTTTTGACGCACACCGTCATGATCTTGATGTCCGCTAAAAAGAATGTACTCATTTTTTAATTTCGCATCAGTCCCTTCTACTTTTCCAACAACGTTTACTGAAGGATATTTATAGGTTTCAGAAATTACCTCGGCTGATAAATTATCTTTTGTATTTTTTAGAAAGTCAATCTGATCGTTATGAAGCCAAAAAGCAGGCATTCTGGCAGGCACAGGCATTTTATCGCGATAACTTTCTATTCCGTATACGCCACGCTTCATTTGAGGCTCTACTTGAGACCAGCTTTTTTCACCAAACTCATCTGCAACAATAATTAGAGCAGCAGCACCTCTAGAAGCTAAATCTTCATAATATTTTTGTTTAACAAATCCTGGGTATCTACGATCAAAAAGTGAAATATCTTCTGAAATACCATCTTTCGAAGCTAATAAAACAACAGCTTTCCCTTTTACATCTATTTTTTTAATTTCTTCTGTTGAAATTTTTCCTAAATAAAGTAACGGCGCTTCCACTTTATTGGTTGTTGTTTCGGCTATCAAAACTTCGCTCCATAATTTGAAATCTTTTTGTCCAATTTTAAATTTGGTGTAGCTTGTTACCTGATGTCTGTACAAATCGAAAAACTGGAAAAAAGTACCATCATCTCCTGCCGGAGACATTCCAGCTTGCTTTGCTTTTTCTGCCAGCCAAACTGAGACTTTTAATTCGTCTAAAGTACCGGCTTCGCGACCATTAAAATGATCTCCTGCCATTTGGTACATATCTGTTTTAAGATCTTTTACCGTAATTGCAGAAACTAAAGGTTTTTTAACTGACTGCGAAAAAGTTGCAGTGCAGTATAAACTAAGTAAAATAAATAAGTTCTTTTTCATTATTAAATCAAATTAAAAAATTAAAATAATTTTCTTAAAAAAAAGAAGGGCTTGAAAAAAAATCAAATCTATACTTTTTATAAATATCCTTCAATATAAAAATACTTTTTTTCTTCCATTTTATTCAATCCGCAATAAAAACAAGACTTAACCTACAATATTTTAAACAGCTCTTTAAACAGTGTTGTGTCTTATGCAAAAGAGTGCGCTTAATTTTTACAATAATTTAATATTTTATTCATTAAATAATAAATTAACATTTTTAAGAGGGTATAATAGATAAATATTCTCAGTTTGAAAAAAAATAAATAATATTGCTGCATTGATTATAAAGTAAAAACATGGCTCAAAATTCAAATATTGCCGAAAAAAAACTTCTTCTTGAGTTATCTCAAGGAAGTGAGCTTGCTTTTACAAAAATTTACAATCAATATAAAGATATCGTCTACTCTATTGCTTTAAGAATTACAAAATCAAAAACTTTATCAGAAGAAACTGTTCAGGATATATTCTTGAAAATCTGGCAGAATCGCAAAAGTCTGGCTGAAGTAGAGCATTTTGAGAATTACATATATATCATCTCGCGCAATCACTTATTCAATTCAATTAAAAAAATTGCAAGAGAATCTAATTTGGCATTAGAAGTTAATTCTAAAGATGCTGGATTTATAGATACTGATACTTCAATTAAAGATGAGCAGTACAATACTATTCTAAATCAGATTGTAGAACAGCTTCCTCCGCAACAGCAGAAAGTCTATAAAATGGCTAAATGGGATGGAATGAGCCACCAAAAAATTGGTGAGGATTTAGGAATTTCTACAGAAACTGTCAAAAAACATATGGCGCAGGCTTTAAAATATATACGCTTGAAGATTTCGCCTTATATGAATATGTTCATGACAATCTTTTTATTTCTGAAATTTTAGATTAAAGTTTTTTCTTTCAAAAAAGACCTTTTCGCTATTATTTTACATTTTTTTTATATTTTTTTAATATTCCACTACTCCCTCCCCTTTTTTAAATGGTCTTTATAATAAAGAGACACAATTTAACATCTCTTATCCCTAAAATCAGAAGGGCTGAAAAAAAAAAAAAAAAAAAAAAAAAAAAAAAAAAAGGATAACCCAATCTATCAATAACAACAAGTACTAATTTAATTTACAAACTAATGCAGCAAAAAAAATTCGAAGAGTTATTTGAAGGCTATCTGCAAAACAATCTATCTGATGCTGAACAACAGCAAATGATGGAAATTATTCAGCAGGGAACCCATGATGATTTTCTAAAAGAAAAACTTCATGATATGCTGAAAAACGATTACGTTACTGAAGTAATGGATAAAAAACAGGGAGATGATATCCTGAATTACATTTTATCTAAACCTCAAAACGAACCTAAAGTTTTGAATTTACATCCACAGAAAAGAAGCAGAAAAACTGTTGTGAAATTGGTATTTGCAGCCGCCAGCATTATTGCTTTAATAGCTATTGGAAATTCATTGTTTTTTAAAGAGAATAATTTAGTGTCATCGCCTGCTGTTCAGCCAGAAGTTATAGCAGAAAACACTTTAATTGATTTTAGCGGTAAACAGTTGGTACATCTTCCGGATGGCAGTACGGTTCTTTTAAATGACAACAGTAGTTTAAAATACGATCAAAATTCTTTTAACAGCAAAACTCGTGAAGTAACACTTACTGGAGAAGCTTTTTTTGACATTAAACACAACGAAAAAAAGCCTTTTATCGTACATACTGGTAAAATCCAAACTAGAGTTTTAGGTACAGCTTTTAATATCAATGCCAAAAATTCTTCAAGTAATATAGAAGTTACAGTTGCACGTGGTAAGGTTCAGGTTGGAGACACGCAAAAAGTCTATGCCGTGATTACTCCAAACCAGCAGATTAAGGTAAATAAAACTACTTTGAGTTTTGAGCAGAATACTATCAATGCTGCGATAGTAACGGAGTGGAAAAGTAATTACTTGATTCTGGATGATATCAATATGACCGAAGCTGCCGCTTTAATTTCTCATAAATATAAAGTTCAGATTTTAATACAGAATGAAAAAATTAAAAACTGCAGAATAACGGCGAGTTTCTTAAATGAAGAAGATTTAGATCATGTTTTAAAAGTAATCTCGAGTGTTTTAGAAACGGACTACCATTATGACAAGGCTGGCGCTGTTATTTTAGATGGCAAGGGATGCGAGTAAAAAAGAGTAAAGAGTAAAGAGTAAAGAATAAAGAATACCGAAAAGGCTGACTAACCTCCTACTTAGAAAGCTTAGAAAATAAATATTAACCTTAAAAAACGAAGAAAAACAACCAAAAACCAAACTAAAAAAGCCATCTAGCTCCTACACCAGATGGCCAAGATTTTTAACAATTAATCCAGTAACCATTAAAAAACAAGCAAATTTATGAAATTACGCTGTAAAACAACCATGTTTGACAGGGAAAAGAAATCATCTTTTTTTCACTTGTCAAAAAAAACCATTATGATCATGCGAATCAGTTTATTCCACATTTTCTTACTGACCTGCGGTACTCATATGATCTTTGCTACCGAAATGAGCGGTCAGAATTTAGAATCGATATCTGTTGATATTGAGCTTCATAATCAAGACATTAAGACTTTATTTAAAACAATAGAAAATAAAACAGGATTACTGTTTGCTTATCAGCCGCAAATCATAAAAGATTTTCCAAAAGTAACTACACCACGAGGACGCCGAAGTGTTAGCGATATTTTGAATACCGTATTTCAAGGCAGTAATTTAGTTTACAAACAAGTTGACAAAAACGTTGTCATTTATAAAAAAGAAACTCCAAAAACCGCGGTATCAAAAACAGAAAATGAGAGTGAAGCAAATTATATGCTAAGCGGAAAAGTTTTAGATGAAAATGGACAACCGCTTCCTGGCGTATCTATTGCACTTGTTGGAGGTAATAAACAAGGGGTTTCAGATTTTGATGGTCAATTTTACATCGAATTACCAGCAGGGAAACACGTGTTGAAAGTATCTTACCTTGGCTATAAAACACAAGAAGTCACTGTACAGAATCAAACTTCTATTACTATCAAAATGCAGCCCGATCTGGCTAAATTAGATGAGATAGTTGTGATTGGTTATGGCACAACGACAAAAAGAACTTCGACTGGATCTGTAGTTAAGATTACATCTGAAGATATTGAAAAACAACCAGTAACCAATATTTTACAAACGCTGCAAGGAAGAACTCCAGGAGTTTTTGTAACACAGACTTCTGGATATGCAGGCAGCGATATGAATATTAGTATTCGCGGTCGAAACTTTATTGAAGGCAGTAATATTCCTCTATATATCGTAGATGGAGTTCCGTATATTGGAGACGACATTAAACAGCAAGTACAAGATCAAAATGTAATTAGAGGTGCTCAAAAATCGACGAGTCCGCTAAACATTATTAATCCAAATGATATCGAAAGCATCGAAATTTTAAAAGATGCAGATGCAACCGCTATTTACGGTTCAAGAGGTGCAAACGGTGTTGTACTTATTACTACTAAAAAAGGTAAATCTGGAAAAACAGAGTTTACTATAACTACCAACTCAGGAGTTTCGGAAGTAGCACATATGGCAAAAATGCTAGATACACCCGCTTACCTCAACATGCTGCAAACTGCTTTGAATAATAGTGGAAATACTGCAGATGTAGATAGTAACGGTATTGCTATTACAGATTGGGATCCTAATGCTTCTACTAATTGGCAGAAAAAATTAATTGGAGGAACTGCTAATTTCAACAACTATTCAGCGTCCTTAAAAGGCGGGAACGAAACGACGAATTTTCTTTTGAGCGGTGCTTACCATAAAGAGACTACTGTTGTTCCTGGAGATTTCAGTTATGATAAATTCTCTACTAACTTCAATATTAATCACAGCACATTAGACAGAAAATTAAAAATTGGTGCTTCTGTAATTTTTGCTGCGGATAATAATAAATTACCATTTTTTGACATCACAACTTATGCGCTGGGTACCGCCCCTAACCGTCCGTTATATAATGCAGACGGAAGTTATTACTGGTCACCGGATTACTTTAGTGACATTAATCCGCTTGCCGCTTTAGATAAGAGAGTAGACGATAAAGGACTGAATTTGATTACCAGCTTTAATCTTCAATACGAAATTGCAAAAGGGCTATCTTTTAAAACAGATTTAGGATACGGAAGAGCGCAGATGCAGACCAAACAATATATGCCTGGATCGGCAGTTAACCATGTTTATGCTGAAGCAAACGGTACTAATGTGAACTTTCAGCGCTCTTATACGGTTTCAACCAATAATACCAATAATTTTACTGTTGAACCTCAGTTAAATTACACAACAGAATTATGGAAAGGAAACTTAACCGCACTTGTTGGAGGTTCATGGCAGAATAGAAAATCAGAGATGCCTTCGTATGTTAATTCAAGCGGGTATAGTTCAGATAATTTAATTGGCAACTTAGGAACAGCAGAAAACATAACTGCCAATAATGGAACTGTCGAATATAAGTACATTTCTCTTTTCAGCAGACTTAATTATAATATTCAAAACAGATACATTCTAAACGTCAACTTTAGAAGAGATGGTTCATCTCGTTTTGGAGCGAATAATCGTTTTGGAAATTTTGGATCTGTAGGTGCTGCCTGGGTTTTTACTCAGGAGAAATTCTTAAATAATCTTGCATGGTTAAGCTTTGGAAAACTGCGTTCTAGCTATGGAGAAATTGGAAGTGATGAAATTGGAGATTATCAATATGCTGAAACTTTTGACACTCGTACATATGGAAGCGGAAATGCTTCTATGTCTGCTGCTAGAATTGCAAACCCTAACATTAAATGGGGATTAACAAAGAAATTTGAAGCGGCTCTTGATTTGAGTTTCCTAAACGATCGTATTTCTTTTACTGCAGCTTATTATAAAAACACTTCAAGCAATCAATTAGTAAGTTATACGCTTAGTGCACAGGCTGGTTTTACAACTTATACAGCAAACTTACCGGCGGAAGTAGAAAATAAAGGCTGGGAATTTACTCTTGGCACAACAAATATTCATACTAAGAATTTAAATTGGTCGACTTCTTTTAATATTTCAACTAATTCGAACCAATTAATATCATTTCCTGGAATAGAGTTTACCAGCTATTACTCTCAATATGTGGTTGGAAAGCCTTTAGGCGGTAGATATTTATACAACTTTACCGGTGTAAATGCCAGCGGTATTGCTCAATTTGAAGATGCAAACGGAGACGGAAGAATTTCCAGCGGATTTGCTGAAACTGGCAGAGGAGACAGAAAATATTTTGGACCTACTTATCCTCAATATTATGGCGGTATTTCTAATACAATTAGTTATAAAGCTTTTACTCTTGATTTCTTATTTCAATTTGTAAAACAAGACGGTAGAACTTTAATGTCAGACACTGGAGCACAGCCTGGTTATCCTTACAGCACTGCAAATTTTCAAGTGGATGAGTATAATGATTATTTAGCGCAGGGAAATATTTTAAGTTCAGGATTTCAAAATAGTTTTTTCAATTATATAGGGTCAACTGCTTCTATTGTAGATGCATCTTATATTAAACTTAAAAATGTAAGTGCTTCATATCAAATTCCATTAGATGAGGCAACAAAGAAATATTTACAGAGTGTCCGACTTTCGATTCAAGGACAAAACTTAGTAACATTTACTAAGTATAAAGGTCTTGATCCTGAAACGCAGGGACTGGCACTGCCGCCATTACGTACTATAACTTTTGGAACTCAGTTTACATTTTAAATCTTAAAATCATGAAAAATATTTCAAATAAATATACCTATATATTTTCGTTTTTCCTTTTGTTAGGAATTACGAGTTGTGACGACGCTCTAGATGTTGACCTTCCAAGTAATCAGTTGTCATCAGAAAGTGTTTATTCTTCAGAAACAACTGCTGAAGCTGCGGTAAACGGAATCTACCAAAGTATGGTTACAGATTTTTATTACAACAGAGTCCACTCTATTCTTGGACAAACTGCCGATGAATTGGTGCCAACAACAGGTATTGCTAATGTTTACAGTTCGAATGAAATTCCAGAAACAGACGGTACTATAAATACTAATTGGGGCGAATTGTATAAAACTATCTATAACGCCAATAACGTAATAGAAGGAATCACTAAAAGCACTTCTCTTAATGCTGTTAAAAGCAGACAATGGATTGCCGAAGCGAAATTTTTAAGAGCCTATTGTTATTTTTACCTGACTAATCTTTGGGGCAATGTGCCTTTGATCCTTACAACAAATGTAGATGTCTCTGCATTGTCACCGCAATCTTCGCAACAGGATGTTTACGCACAAATTTTACTGGACTTAACAGATGCATCTAAAGATCTTCCAACAGATTATAGCAATTATGATCAGGAAAGAATCAGAGCTACAAAATGGGCTGCAGAAACTTTATCAGCAAGGGTAAATCTCTATTTGGGAAGATGGACAGAAGCTGCTGCCCATGCCACTACGGTAATAAACCAAACAGGAATTTACAAAATCACTGATTTAGGAAGTGTCAATAGTCCGTTTATTGCAGACAATGATGAATCTATATTGCAAATACCTTACTATAATGTTAATTATACATACGAAGGATCTTCTGTATTTACAACTGGTGGCACATTTTTGCTAAGAAAAGGAAATTCACTCTTTGAAACTGGCGATGCCAGAAAAACAAATTGGACAATTGATATTAGAAATAGAGCCGGAGTATTTTTAGGTATTGCACCTTATAAATATCACAACGGATTTGGTAATTCTCCTATAGAACGCTCTACTGTATTAAGATTAGCAGAACTTTATTTAATTAGAGCAGAAGCAAGAGTAAGATCAAATGATATTATAGGTGCACAGCAAGATATTAATGTGATAAGAAACAGAGCTTTACTAGATGGTACTAATTTAACAGATGTAAATCAATTGTTAGACTTAATTGCTCTTGAAAGACAACGCGAGTTCTTTGCAGAAAACGGACATCGATGGCTGGACCTTAAAAGAACGGGAAAACTAGATGAGACACTCTCTGTTTTATCTGATAAAATCTGGAAAACTTCAGATAATTTATATCCAATACCAGAACCTGCTATTCGTTCTAATCCCTTTTTAACCCAAAATTTAGGATACTAAAAATTAAAAGCAACGCAAGAATGTGTTTTCAGTAAAAATACATTCTTGCGATTTTAAAAAACACTATGGAAACAACAATTGTAAGAGTTGAGGATTTGTCGCATCAATACAGTAAGGATTGGGCAATACAAAATATTAGTTTTGAAATTAAAGAAAACAGAATTTTAGGCCTTTTAGGATCTAATGGTGCAGGAAAATCGACTACAATGAATATTCTTTGCGGCGTATTAAACCAAACCAGCGGTAATATTTCTATTGACGGAATTAATCTAAAAGAAAATCCTGTTGAAGCAAAAAAACTAATTGGTTTTTTACCGCAGACTCCGCCTTTGCACTTAGATTTAACGGTAGATGAATATTTAATTCACTGTGCAGAACTTCGTCATGTAAAAAAAGAAGATTTAAAAAATGCTTTAGAGAAAGCAAAAGAACAATGCGGTATTTCGCATTTCAGCCATCGATTAATTCGAAACTTATCTGGAGGATACAGACAGCGTGTAGGTATTGCTCAAGCTATTATTCACGAACCTAAATTAGTAGTTTTAGATGAACCTACAAACGGACTTGATCCTAACCAGATTTTAGAAGTTAGAAAATTAATCAAAAAAATATCAAAAGATAAAGCCGTTATTTTCTCTTCTCATATTTTATCAGAAGTTCAGGCGACCTGCCAGGATATCAGAATGATTGAAAACGGACACATGGTTTTTGCCGATACACTTGATGCTTTCAATAATTATATCGAAGCAGATAAACTGACAGCAAGTTTTGAAAATCCGCCGCAAGTTGAATCTCTTATAGCTATTCCAGAAGTAACAAATGCCGTTTATCTTTCTCCGAAAAAAGTGCAGATAACATTTGAAGGAACGCAGGAAGTTGCAGAGAAAATCATTTCGTTAAGCGTACATAACAATTGGAAATTACGTGAAATTCAATTCGAAAAAGTTTCTCTAGATGAAATCTTTGCACAATTATCTAAAAAAGCCCCTTCTAAAAACTCTATTCCTTCTTAAAAAATAAACAAATGAAAACAATATATAGAATTGCTAAAACAGAGCTCAACACTATGTTTTACTCACCTGTCGCATGGGTTGTTTTAGTAATATTTTCAATCCAGTCCAGCTGGAAATTCTTCGGTACAATCGAGCGTTTTGAAAAATCACAGAAAATTGGACAAGGACTTGATAATTTGTCCCAAGTCATTTTTTCAGGCTTCATCGGTTTATATACCGAAATGCAGAATTATTTATACCTGTACGTCCCGCTTTTAACAATGGGATTAGTAAGCCGTGAAATTAACAGCGGATCGATCAAGCTTTTACTCTCTTCTCCAATTAAAATTAAAGATATTGTATTGGGTAAATATTTAGCTATTGCTGCTTACTGTCTTTTATTCATTGTAATATTAGGCTTGCAGGTTGGTATTGCTTACTTTTCAATTGACAATTTAGATTTAAAATTTGCTATTTCAGGACTTATTGGGTTGTATTTATTAGTTTGCACCTATGCTGCAATCGGACTTTTTATGTCTTGCCTTACTTCGTATCAAGTTGTTGCGGCTATCAGTACTTTGGTAGTTTTGGCAGGTTTAAATTTCATCGGAAAACTTTGGCAGGATGTTGAAATTGTAAAAGACATAACCTATTTCCTTTCAATCGCCGGGCGCGCAAATGAAATGCTGGAAGGACTTATCATCAGTAAAGATGTATTTTACTTCGTTTTAGTAAGCAGTCTTTTTATTGTATTGAGTATCTATAAATTACAAACTGGAAGAGATGCACAAACAATCTCAAAAAGAGTATTAAAATACACTTTATTAATAACAGGTGTTTTGTCCCTTGGTTACATTACTTCTAGAGCTTCTCTTACCCTGTATCACGATATGACTCGTACAAAAGACAGAACATTAACAAAAACCAGTTTAGATATTGTTAAAAAAATAGACGGTCCTATAAAGTTAACAACTTATGTAAACTTGTTAGACATCAACTATTATATGGCAATGCCTTATTCTCAAAACTCGGATATAGCAAGCTTTGAAAAATATACGCGTTTTATACCCCAGATGGAAATGGAATATGTGTATTATTATGATACTTCAAACAATGAAGCTTTATATGCCCAAAACCCTGGACTGAATGACAAGCAGCTGGCGGAGAAAATGATCGAAACACAGGATTTGAAACTAAAAAAACTTTATTCTCCAGAAGAGATTAAAAAAGTGATTGATTTAAAACCTGAGCAGAACAGAGTTGTCCGTACAGTAGAATATAATGGCAAGAAAACATTCTTAAGAATGTACGACGATATGTTTAAAGTACCAATGGAAAAAGAAATCTCTGCTGCGCTGAAACGCTTAGTAATTCCTGCTCCTAAAATTGTTTTTGCAACCGGCAACATGGAAAGAAGCGTCGATAAGATTGGAGATAAAAATTATAAAACTGGTTTTAATGAAATCACCTTCAGATATTCGCTTATCAATCAAGGATTTGATGTTTCTTCTGTAGATATTAATGCGCAGAACATTCCGGAGCAAACGACTATTTTAATAATTGCCGATCCGAAGACACAATTGAGTCAAGGAGCTGTAGACCGCATCAACAAATATATTGACGAAGGAAAAAATTTAATGCTTTTGGCAGAACCCGAAACAAATTCTGCTTTGGCTGGCGTTACAGATAAATTAGGTTTAAGTTTTACAAAACAAGCTTTGGTTCAGGAAAGTGAAATTAATTCACCCGATTATTTAGTTACAGAAGTTTCAAAAAACATAGATTCGACTGTAATCAAATTAACTAAAAATAAAAACAACAATCCAATTCCGTTTTTAGGAAGCAGCGGTATTAAAACCGTAAAAGATACTGGATTTAAAGTAATACCACTTTTAAAAACAAATAATGAGCCAGCTTGGGAAGCACAGACCGGACTTACTTCTGTTCCAGAAGATCTAAAAAAACAACCTGCTGTAACTGCTGTTCCGCTTGCTGTAGCTTTAACTAGAAATGTAAATGGTAAAGCGCAAAAAATTATTGTTGCAGGAGATGCAGATTTCATGGGCAACGCCGAGCTAAGCCGTGGCGGGTCGGGAACATTTCAGTTTGTAACTGATATCTTCAGCTGGTTTACCAATTATGAATTTCCAATTGATACCACTCGTCCAAATCATACAGACAACAAAATAACAATAAATGCCAATCAGGTTTTCATCAATAAAATTGTATTTATTGCGCTGTTTCCTTTATTGATTATACTAAGCGCTGCTTTCATCTTGATTAGAAGAAACAGAAGATAAAAAACATCAAAATGAATACAAAAAAAAATATCATTATTGCGATTCTCGCCTTGTCTTTTCAAGGGGTGTTTTCCCAGTTCAAAACCAACATTCCGCTGGATAAAAACGTGACAACTGGAAAATTAAAAAACGGACTGACGTATTATATTCTCCACAACGAAGAACCAAAAGACAGAGCCAGTTTTTACTTTGTTCAAAATGTAGGTGCCATTCTAGAAGATGATAATCAAAACGGATTGGCACATTTTCTGGAACACATGGCTTTCAACGGAACAGAACATTTTAAAGGAAAAGGAATTATTAAAATGTTAGAGAAGAACGGAGTAAGTTTTGGTAAAGACATTAATGCTTACACTGCTCACGACGAAACAGTGTACAATATTAGTACAGTTCCTGTCAGCAACGAAAAACTGATCGATTCTACACTTTGGGTTTTACACGACTGGTCTGGTTCTCTTTCTTTAACCAATCAAGAAATTGATGCCGAAAGAGGCGTAATCAGAGAAGAATGGAGAACGAGACGTACAAGCGGTTTTCGTTTAAAAATGCAGACAGATCCAGTTTTATACAAAGGTTCAAAATACAGTAAAAGAGATGTTATTGGTGATTTAAATATCATCAATAACTTCAAATATCCTGAACTAAGAAACTATTATAAAAAATGGTACCGTCCAGATTTACAAGCCGTAATCATTGTTGGGGATATTGATGTAAAAGCAATGGAGCAAAAAGTAAAGACCATTTTTTCAGGAATTCCACTAGCTAAAAAAGCGGCTGCAAGAACATATACAGAGATTCCAAAACACGATGAATTATATTTTGGCACCGCATCAGACAAAGAGGCGTCTTCTTCTTCCATTACACTTCAGTATGTTTTAGACGAGCCATTATTAAAAGACAGTATCGTTACACGTAAAAACGTAATGAATTCATTTTATACCAGTATTTTAAACAATCGTTTCAAAGAATTGCTTTTAAAAAATCAAGGTGGTGCTTTAAACTTAAAAACGTATTTTGAACCCATTTCAAGATTAAATACTTCGTTTAATATTTCGGCTCTAGCCAAAAAAGGAAAAATAATACAATCATTTGAAGAAGCTTACACTGAGGCAGAGCGCCTAAAACGTTTTGGCGCTGCTCAAGCAGAATTAGATCGAACTAAAAAGATTTTTATAAGCTCATATGATGATTTTATAAGCAATAAAGATAAAGTTGACAACGACAGCTGGGCAGAGAAACTGACCAATTATTTCTTAAAAGCTAAGCCATTCCTTTCCCCTGAAGATGATTATAAATTAATTGTTGGTATCATAAAAAGTATCACTTTAGAGGAATTGAATGCTTATGCGAAAACAATTCAAAAACCCACAAACCAAGTGGTTTTAGTAACTGGTTCAGATCAGGATAAAAATGATTTTCCAACAAAAGAAGCTGTTGTAAGCGTAATGAAAAAAGTCGAAAACATGACTTTGGAACCTTACACTAAAAAAGAAAACAACGCTCCGTTAATTGATAAGGAACTAAAACCAGCTGCAATTAAAAAAACATTTGAAATAGCTGGAGTTAAGGATGCAAAAGGTTATATTTTAGAAAATGAAGCTAAAATAATTGTTCTCCCAACCAGTTACTCACAAGATCAGATTGTGTTCTCGGCATTTTCAAAAGGAGGTAAATCTTTGGTCAAAACCGAAGATCTGGCTTCTGCCGAAATTGCAACGACAATTGCAAGGTCTTCTGGTCTCGGTAATTTTGACAATATTGGTTTAAAAGAAAAACTGACTGGAAAAGTTGCGCAGGCAGCACCGTTTATTGGCGAAAATACGCAGGGATTTCAAGGAAGTTCCAATAAAGCTGATTTCGAAACCATGCTGCAAATGGTTTATCTTTCTTTTGAGTCTCCTCGATTTGACCCCAATATTTTTAATATCCTTAAAGAACAATATAAAAATCGTTTAGAAACAATTAAAAAAGATAACGGAAACGCCTTTAAAGATTCTATTGATTTAGCAAATTCAAATCATAGTAAGCGTACTTTTATTTTCAATGAAAAATTTCTTGAAACCATTGATCTGAAAAAAGCAGAAAACATCTACCGCGACCGAATTAAAAATGCCGGTGATTTTACTTTTATTTTTGTTGGAAATATTCCTGAAAAAGCTTTAGAATTAATTCAGAAATACATCGGAAATATCAACTCAAATCCAGCCTTAAAGGAAAATTATGTCGATCATAATATTGAACCAAAAAAAGGAAAAACAGAAGTTCATTTCAAACGTCCTATGGAAGTTGCAAAAGCGACTATTTACTTAAACCTAACAGGAAAAATAGAATACAGTAAAGAAAATGCCTTGACAATGTATATCATCGGAGAGCTGTTGTCGAAAAGATTCTTACAGACCATTCGTGAAGAAGAAGGCGGCAGTTATGGCGTAAATGTAGGCGGGAATCTGGAACTTATTCCAAAACCAACCTTCAGTCTGGCTCTTACTTTTGACTGTAATCCTGACAAACAGGAAAAGTTAATGCAGATTGTATGGAAAGAATTAAACGATTTAAAAACAACTCCAGTCAATGCAAATGATTTAGACGACATTAAGAAAGCACTTTTAAAAAACAGGGAAGAATCGCTTAAAACCAATTCTTTTTGGAACAATACACTTTACAACAACAGCTTAAATCAGATTCCGTTTTCGACAGATGAAGAATATAAAAATTTAATTTCTAAAATTAATCAAAAAACTATTCAACAGTTTAGTAAGCACGTTTTGGATAGTTCTAGTAGTGTCGAAGTTATTATGAGCCCTGAAAGCCAATCAGGAAAGTAAAACTTTAGAATACATTTTTATTTTATTAGTCATTAAAGGTTGTCTTTGCCAAGACAGCCTTTTTTGATTTGAGGATTTTCGTATTTTATTATTATGGACATCAAAGGCTTGCAAGGCTTTAATAGTACTTAAAAAAACCTCTTTATATGCTAAATTCTCTTTGCTTTTTGATAGAAGTTGAAAACAAAGTTAAAACAAAAAAGCCACTCAATATGAGTGGCTTGTTGTGATCCCAGAAGGATTCGAACCTTCGACCTACGCATTAGAAGTGCGTTGCTCTATCCAGCTGAGCTATGGAACCATTTGTTTTAAAACTTTATGGCAAAGTTTTGGTCGGGGTGGCAGGATTCGAACCTGCGGCCTCCTGCTCCCAAAGCAGGCGCGATAACCGGGCTACGCTACACCCCGAAGGCAAAATTTAAGCGGAGAGACAGGGACTCGAACCCTGGCGACGGTTACCCGTCGACAGATTAGCAATCTGCTCCATTACCGCTCTGGCACCTCTCCAAGCTCAAGAAACGTGTTCTGTTTTGCGGTGGCAAAGGTAACACAACATTCCATTTCTCACAACTATTTTTGCGCTTTTTTTTTAGTTTTTTTAATCTTTTTTCTAAAACACTTCACAATCAAACAAATAGAATTAACAAAAATTTCATCTTAAATTTAAAATCGCCCTATTCTACACAAAATTTGAATTTATTCAAATAAAGAGTAAATTTGCTTTATTAACTAATATTACAGAAAATGAACAAAAGAGTTGTTATCGTTTCTGCCGTTAGAACACCTATCGGAAGTTTCATGGGAGGGTTATCTACCGTACCCGCACCAAAATTAGGTGCTGCCGCTATTAAGGGAGCGCTTCAAAAAATTAACCTAGACCCAAAATTAGTTGATGAAGTTTTTATGGGTAACGTTATTCAGGCCGGAGTAGGACAAGCTCCAGCTCGCCAAGCAGCTCTTTTTGCTGGTTTGTCTGAAGAAGTTGCCGCTACAACTGTAAACAAAGTTTGCGCTTCTGGAATGAAAGCGGTTATGTTTGCTGCACAGGCAATCGCGTGTGGAGATGCTGAAATCGTTGTTGCAGGCGGAATGGAAAGCATGAGCTTAATTCCTCACTACGTACAAATGCGTGCAGGAAATAAATTTGGTCCAGCTGCAATGCTTGACGGAATGCAGAAAGATGGTTTAACAGATGCTTACGATAACAAGGCAATGGGAGTTTGCGCTGATTTATGTGCAACTGAATATAACATCAGCCGTGAGGAGCAGGATAATTTTGCTATTCAATCTTATGAAAGAAGTGCAAAAGCCTGGGATGCTGGAAAATTTGACAATGAAGTCGTTCCTGTTGAAGTTCCACAAAGACGCGGAGAACCAATTATATTTTCAAAAGATGAAGAATATACTAATGTAAAATTAGATAAAATTCCATCTTTAGCGCCAGTTTTCACAAAAGACGGAACTGTAACCGCTGCAAACGCTTCAACAATTAATGACGGAGCTGCTGCATTAGTTTTAATGTCTGAAGAAAAAGCAAATGAATTGGGATTAAAACCTCTAGCCTATATCAAAGGATATGCAGATGCAGCACAAGAACCAAAATGGTTTACTACAAGTCCAGCAAAAGCATTACCAAAAGCCTTAGACAAAGCTGGAATTTCAATTTCAGATGTTGATTATTTCGAATTTAACGAAGCATTTTCTGTAGTTGGTTTAGCCAATGCGAAAATCTTAAATTTAGATAACGATAAAGTAAACGTTAATGGAGGTGCTGTTTCATTAGGACATCCACTGGGTTGTTCAGGAGCGCGTATTATTGTAACTTTACTAAATGTTTTAGAACAAAACAATGCTAAAACCGGTGCCGCTGCAATTTGCAACGGAGGCGGAGGCGCATCTGCAATTGTTATCGAAAGAGCTTAAATAATATTATCTAAAATTAGGAGTTATCACAATTTATAACTCCTAATTTTTAACTTATAAATTTCCTTAAATGTTTGGAATTTGCAATTTAGCTATAGTACCCGTTCGATCTGAACCAAGTGACAGAAGTGAAATCGTTACACAACTTTTGTTTGGCGAACATGTCGAAATTTTAGAACGCCATAATCAATGGGCTAAAATAAGAATTCAGTTTGATGACTATGAAGGCTGGGTAGATTCGAAACAATATCAGGTAATTTCTGAGGCAAATTTCAATCAATTGAGTAAAGAGGCGATTATCTTAAATGCCGATTTAATTGATTACATCACCGCTCCCGACAATCTATTACTTCCAATTCCACTAGGAGCTTCGTTATCATTTCTAAATAACAGCGAAATCAATGTTTCTAATTTTGATTTTGAAGGAACAAAAACAAGCGGCATTAAACCTAAAAGTGCACTGATAAACACAGCTTTTATGTATTTAAATGCTCCATATTTATGGGGCGGAAAAACACCTTTCGGAATTGATTGTTCTGGTTTTACGCAAATGGTTTACAAATTAAACGGCTATAAAATTCATCGAGATGCCTCACAGCAGGCGCTTGACGGGGAACCTTTAAGCTTTATTGAAGAAAGTGAAGCGGGAGATTTAGCTTTTTTTGATAACGATGAAGGAAACATTACTCACGTTGGAATTATAATGGATAACAACTACATTATTCACGCAAGTGGAAAAGTTCGCATTGACCGTTTAGACCATACTGGAATTTATAATCCTGAATTGAATAAACACACTCACAAATTAAGAGTAATCAAGAAAATTATTTAAAACACAAAATTAACAACGATTTAAACAAAGTTTACCATCATTCCAACGGTAATAAATAATTCGTGTAAATTATTGCAATTAGTGTTTAAGCACTTAATCTAATCGTCTTTCTAAATTCAGAAGGGCTATACCCTTTTTGTTTTCTAAAAAACTTATTGAAATGGCTTTCATCCGTAAAACCAAATTCGTAAGCAATTTCATTAATACGCTTATCGCTGAACTGTAAACGATGTTCAATCAGTTTTGTTTTGTAATTACTGATATATTGCTGCATGGTTTCACTCGCATGCTTCTTAAAATAACGTCCTAAATACGTATTGGAGATTCCGAAATAATCGCTGATAGATTCTGCCTTAATCTTCTCAGGATAATAAATATTATTCTGGATATATTGCAGAATATCCATTGCTTTACCTTCAGTGCCAATATTCACTTGCTCAGGAAGATATTTTGCAATATTTCTTGCTACAATAATAATCAAAGTATTTACCAGTTGCTGAATCAATTCCTGATTGTAAACATCTTTATCGTTATGTTCTCGGCAAATTGCTTCGATCATTACTTTTACCAGACATTTATCGGCATCATTTTTTAAAATACAGCCCGGCTGATGATTAGCATTTTGCAGAATGTATTCTAAACGCTGAATATTTTCATTCTGCAGACTTGAATTCTTCAAATAAATATCATTAAAACGCAAAAAGAAAAACTTCGTTTCGGTTTCAATCGTAAAATTATGACAATCTTCAGGCGTCAATAAAAACATATGTCCAGCATCATATTCAAAAATATTTTTGTTGATACACTGCCTTCCTGTTCCGCTTAAAATATAGACCAATTCAAAGAAATTATGACGATCTCCAACATCTGGATATTCATCTAAAGTCTCAAAAGAAACCGTAAAGGGTTCGTATAAATTCTCTTTTTTCATGACAATGATAATTATTTGAAGTTGCAAATTTACATAAAAAAGACAAATATATACAAATTAATAGTCGCAAAAACAGTATAATTTTGCCAAATGAAATTTAAGATTTAAAAATACAATATCATGGAATATAGAAAATTAGGCAGCTCAGAACTTGAACTATCAACCATTACATACGGCGCTTTTGCTATTGGAGGAACAATGTGGGGTGGAAATGAAAAGAAAGATTCGATAGATTCGATCCACGCTTCAATCGATCATGGTGTTACAACAATCGACACCGCTCCTTTCTACGGATTTGGTTTAAGTGAAGAAATGATTGGTGAAGCAATTAAAAGCGTAGATCGTTCTAAAGTTCAGTTATTGACCAAATTTGGTTTAGTTTGGGACGGAAGTAATAAAGGAAAAGGAGATTTCTTTTTTGACGCCGATGATAATGGCAAAAAAGTTCCAATTTATAAATATTCATCAAAAGCGAACGTAATTAAAGAAGTTGAAGAAAGCCTAAAACGCCTCCAAACTGATTACATTGACCTTTTACAAATTCACTGGCCAGATGCTACAACACCAATTTCTGAAACAATGGAAGCGGCAGAAAGCTTAATTCAGCAAGGAAAAATTAGAGCATTTGGAGTAAGCAATTACAATGTTGCACAAATTAAGGAAGCACAAAAAACAATTCAAGTGTCTTCAAACCAAGTCGCTTACAGCATGCTAAACCGTAAAATTGAAGAAGAACTAATTCCTTTCACCGTCGCAGAAAACATCGGAATCATTGCTTACAGTCCAATGGAAAGAGGTTTATTAACTGGAAAATATTTCACAGACGGTAAACTAAAAGAAAACGACCATAGAAACGGTTACTTCAATCAATTTGATCTTCAAAAAGTTAAAACTTTAGTTGAAGAATTAACTTCTTTAGCACATGCAAAAGAAGCAAGCTTATCTCAATTAGTTTTACGTTGGACATCTTTACAAAAAGGAATTGCAATTGTTTTAGCGGGAGCAAGAAACGCAGAACAAGCCATTTCAAATGCCAAAACAATGAATTTCGATTTATCAGCTTCAGAATTGGATTTTATTAATCAGGCAATTGCTAAAATAAAATAATTCTCTTTTTAAACACATAGAAACATAGTTTTCACTTTGTCTGCAAAGACATTTCACTTGAATTCACAAACATAATCTGCGTAGTCTTGTCATTTCGAGGAACGAGAAATCACACTAGAAACTCTGCAAACTAAGGCGCCATTCTTTGGCGAGCAACGAATGGGATTTCTCGTTCCTCAAAATGACACACTTTGAGAACTATATGTTAGAAACTAGTTTCTTTCCACTCCCTTTTACAAGAAAAAAAACCTATGTTTCTATGTGTTTAAAAACAATCTCAAAATTTAAATAATTAGAATTTGGGCGTGCCCCTCTGGGTCGGGCTTTCGGCTATATCTTTTGCTCCATTTCATTACGCAAAAGGATACCGCCTCAATCCCTCACGCATTCATTTTCATAAGAAACAATAATTTTAAAATGAAAAAAATATTTATAATCAACGGCGGGCAAAAATTCGCACATTCAGGCGGGCAATTCAATAAAACAGTTCAAGATTGGACAGTTGAATTTCTTTCAAAAAATAATAATTATGAGATAAAAACAACTCATATCGAAGACAATATCGATCTTCAGGAAGAAGTAGAGAAATTCGTTTGGGCAGATTTAATCATCTATCACACACCCGTTTGGTGGTTTCAACTGCCAAATCTTTTCAAAAAATATATCGATGATGTTTTTACACAGGGACACAACAACGGAATCTATAAAAGTGACGGAAGAAGCCGCGTAAATCCAGACATTAACTACGGAACAGGCGGACTTTTACATGGCCGTAAATACATGCTGACTACAAGCTGGAATGCTCCAAAAACAGCGTTTACATTGCCGGGAGAATTCTTCGAAGAAACTTCTGTTGATGATGGCGTAATGTTTGGCTTTCATAAAATGAATAAATTTACAGGAATGGAACGCGTAAACGGATTCCATTTTCATGATGTAGAAAAGGGCGCAACACCAGAAAATATCGTTATCTTTAAAGAAGATTACACGAAACATTTGGAAGAAACTTTTAAAAACTTATAATTATGATTTCGATTACCGCAATTTTAAAAAGTAAACCAGAGAACTTAATTCAAGTTCAAAATATGCTGACACATTTAGTAACCGAAACTAGAAAAGAAGCAGCATGTATTCGTTACGATTTACATACTTCCGACAATGTATTTATTCTTTGGGAAGAATGGAGGGATCAAATTGGTCTAGATTCACACAATGCACAGACGTATTTAATTGACTTTATTTCAAAAACCGAAAGCTTAGTCGCAAGCCCAATTCAAGTTTACAAAACCGCTCAGATTTTATAGAATGCAAAAAAGCCGTTAAAAATTTTAACGGCTTTTCTTTTAATGTCCTTTTGTTGCTGCATCAAATATTCGGCAATAGTTACCACCTCCAACTTTTGCAATTTCTTCTTCTTTATAGCCTGCGTTTAATAAAGCTTCAACAACAGTATAATAAAACCCTGCTTTTGATTCTCCCCAAGCCAGATTAGTTCTATCACTGCCCTGCTTTTTACCGCCAGGACCTTTTGGTTCATTTTCCTTTTTTGGCGGACCATCCTGACCTTGAGGCTTTTTATTGCCTTCCTGTCCCCATCCTTTATCATTGGGAGAACGATAAGCTGGAGTTAATTTAGTATCAGTTCCTATACAAACATGATCTACTCCCACAACATCAACCATCGCTTTAATATTGTCTGCAAATGCAGCCGGCGAATCAGCGAGATGAGTCCAAACGCCTATTAGACCTTTATTATCAGCTACAATTTTAGCTTGTTCTTTACTGATCAGTCTCGGCATCATCATTTTAGACATAAACTCATTGCTTCCTAAACGACTATTTAATCCTGTATGAGAAACCAATATAGGTTTTGCAGCTACTTTCAAAGCTCCGTTTACCGTGTTAGTATCACAATGTGACAAATCAACCAAAATACCTAATCTTTCACATTCCTTAATTGTTTCAGCACCAAAATTTGTCAATCCGCCCCATTGCGGTGTTTTAGTAAAAATATCTCCAAGCGGTACCGAAGCATCATTATCATGAAGCAGTCCTAAATGTCTTAAACCTCTATCATAAGCAACTTGCAGGCGCTCGATTTTACCTTCTAAGAAATGCCCGCCTTCAACTGACTGAATCACTATTGGCTTTTTAGCTTTATGAGCTTGCTGCAAATCAGCATAATTAAGAGCGCGTTTCATACCATTCGCTTTTAAAATTTCATCCATCGCAGTAAGACCATTTAAAAATCTTTCGTAGGCATCTCCAGGATTAATTAACTTCTGATAATCAACAGCAAACGTCATGCAAATAGCCGATAAACCAGATTTTTTCATTTCACCGGTCAAATCAACTTTTGGGCCTGGAAGCTCCGATTTTATCAAAGGAACATCAATATGATTATGCGTATCGATTCCGAATGTTCTGGCAACAATAGAGGCAATTCTCGGATCTGAATCTGTTGACGCCCATGACAAAAGCGGATTTAACATTAAAGCTGCTCCTGCTCCACCCATTGTAAAGAGAAAACTTCTGCGATTCCATTGTTGATTATTGCTCATCTGTAAATATTAAGTGACGAAAGTTTAATTTGAATATACAAATCAACACATTTTTTAGATTCAAAAAATAAATATTATACCGATCGAAACTAACAGCCGACCAAAAACATAAATCAGTCGATCAGTTTCTTACTTTATTCCTCCAAAAGCCCCGAAACACATATTCTTATGTAAAATTTCGACTTTTGAAAAACCTACTTTTTTCATTAAATCCAATTGATAGTTCATTGATCTAGGCGAATCTTCTTTCTCAATATAATTTAAAACTTTCTGACGATACGCTGCCCCTCCTATACCTTCCAAATATTCTCCATAACGCTGCCAGGTATATTCATTTAACAAATCGGTATCTTGCGTTATTAAATCAGAAATCATTAAACACCCGCCTGGTTTCAATAATTTAAATAATTTTGTAAAAGTAGTTTCCCAGTCCTGATCGTCTCTCAAATGATGCAAAACAGCACCAGCTAAAATAATGTCAAAACTGTTTTCTTCTAAATCTATTTCTCTAATATCTCCTTGTTTCACAACAACTTTTCCGTTTGTTTCTGCTGAGACTCTTTCAAAAGCTTTATCTAACATTGGCAAACTCAAATCGACCAAAGTGCAGCTTAAGTTTGGCACTTTAGACAACATCTTTAAAGTATAATTCCCAGCACCGCATCCCACATCCAAAACAGTTACAGCATTAGGAACAATTCGTTTTGAAGCTTCGGTTATTAATTCTAAAGAAATTGTAGCATCGATTGTTGCCACTTGACCCGTTTCTAAATTTGAAAATCGTTCGACATCATTGTCAAATCTTTCCTTGATTTCTTCAATAGTTGATTTTTTCATTGTCTTTTGTCTTTTTAATCTCTCGCAGATTTCGCGAATCTTTATGCTATTATAGATTGGAAATATTATGGTTTAGACGATTTGATCTAAATTAATAATCTGCTTTATCTGCGAGAGACTTATTTTTTGATTTTTCAAAACTATTTATTTCATAAATACTTTGAAAATACTATTTTTATCAATTAATAATACTTTTAAAGTATCATGGAATTACGTCACTTAAAATATTTTTTGGCTGTAGCCGAAGAACTGAACTTTACCAAAGCATCAGAAAAACTGTTTATTTCACAGCCACCGCTGAGCCGTCAAATTGCTGAATTGGAAGAAGAACTTCAGGCAAAGCTTTTTATTCGAAACAATAAAAAAGTAGAATTAACCGAAGCTGGAAAATATTTTGAAAAAGAAACAAAAGAACTTTTTCAGAATTTGGAACGTATTTCTACTAAAACAAAAAAGATCGCAGAAAACGTGTCGGGCGAGTTCAGAATTGCTTATATCAGTTCGATTTATTCGTCTGTTATTTCAGATTTAATACAACATTTGAAAGCGCAGTTTCCATATGTCAATTTCAAACTTTTTGAAGTTTCAACAACAAAACAAATCGATGCTTTAGAAAAAGGAAAAATCGAAATGGGAATTATCCGATCACCTATTCATTCACCTAAAATAAAATCGCATTTATGGTTTAAAGATGGCTTTTCTTTAGTTTACAATAAAAACACGATTCAAATAAAATCAGAAAATGATATTTTAAAACTGAAAGATGAAACGTTTGTTTTCTTTAATAAAGATTACGCACCGCATTATCATGAAGTTCTATTGGAACTTTGTGCATTTTATGGCTTTTCGCCGAAGATTATTCACGAAGCGAATAATATTAATTCGATAGTGCAATTGGTGAAAAACGGTTTAGGAATTTCGATTGTTCCGTCAAACATTGCTAAAAATAATCCCGATTCGGAGATTGGTTTTATCGAATTGAAAAAGGTTAATTTATTTACGAATGTTTCAATTATCACTGCAAAGGAAGATGAATCGGAAATTACAAGATCAGCTGTTGAGTTTTTATTGCCGCAAAGGCGCTAAGGCACAAAGCTTCTTATACTCATTTTGAGTATGCGTGTAATCTGTCATTTAGTCGAAAATGAAAGAAATCCTATTTAATCATTACAATCTGTGGCAAAAAAAAACTTTGCGCCTTTGTGGCATATAAAAAAAAATCGTTACAATTTAGTACAGAAATCCACATTAGAAAAAGAGAACTTTTAAATATCTTAGCAAATTCAAATTCTACAATAAAATTTCAATATAAAATGGCCGAGCAATCTTCAATTCAGTGTCCAAACTGCGGAACTCCTATCGATGTCAATGATGTTTTAAAACATCAGTTGGAAGACAGCATCCGTAAAGAATTTCAACAAAAAGCCAGTATTCAAAACCGTGAAATTGAGCTTAAAAACGAACAGTTTGAAAAAGCCAAAGCCGAGTTTGAAGCCAAGAAAAAACAAGAAAACGAACTTTTTGCTGAGCGTTTGGAGCGAGAAAGAAAAATAGCCGAAAAAGAAATTTCTGAAAAGCTTAAAATAAAACTTGACGAAGAAAACAAAGATCGTTTGATTTTAATGGAAAAAGAGCTTTCTGAAAAATCAGATAAAATTAGGGAATTGAATAAAATGCAGGGTGAAATTGCCAAATTACAGCGTGAAAAACTGGAAATGAAAGAAGCAATTGAAGCCGAAGCTCAAAAGCAGTTAAATGCAACTTTGGTTTTAGAGCGTGATAAAATTCGTAAACAGGAAGAAGAAAAAAACGAACTAAAAATTAAAGAATACCAAAAGCAGTCTGACGATCAGAAGAAACTTATTGAAGAAATGAAACGCAAGCAGGAACAAGGTTCTATGCAATTGCAGGGCGAAGTAATGGAATTGGCGATTGAAGAATGGCTGGCCAATAATTTTCCGCTTGACAGTATCGATGAAGTTAAAAAAGGCGCAAATGGTGCCGACTGTCTTCAAATTGTAAATACACGAGAACTGCAAAATTGCGGTTCTATTTATTACGAAAGTAAAAGGACAAAAGCTTTTCAGCCATCATGGATCGAAAAGTTTAAAAATGATATTAGAACCAAAAGAGCCAATATTGGTGTTCTAGTTACCGAAGTAATGCCTTCTGGAATGGAAAGAATGGGAATGCGTGATGGAATCTGGATTTGTACCTACGAAGAATTTAAAGGTCTGAGTGCCGTTTTACGCCAGTCCTTAATTCAGGTTAGCCAAGCTGTACAAGCGCAGGAAAACAAAGGCGATAAAATGTCAATGTTATACGATTTCTTGACAAGCAACGAATTCCGATTACAGATTGAAGGAATTGTAGAAGGATTTACGCAAATGCAAAACGACTTAGATTCTGAAAAAAGAGCGATGCAGCGAATCTGGAAACAAAGAGAAAAACAAATTGAAAAAGTAGTTCATAACACTTTAGGAATGTACGGTTCAATTCGTGGAATTGCTGGAAATGCTGTGCAGACCGTTAGAGCTTTAGAATTAGATTTTATTGAAGAAGACGAAAGTGAAGATCCTAAGGAATTATTTGAATAAATAAAAAAAGGCTTCAATTAATTTTGAAGCCTTTCTCTTTAATTATCCTTTTTTAAAAGACATTGTCAATCCAAACTGATTAGAAAGATAAAGTTTATTATTTTCGATAGAATAACCAGAAGTTGTTCTTAACAATTGCAGAAATTCACCTTCTTTTTTTGCATCACATTTTTTAGTTTCTGAAGTAAGTTCTAAAAACTGAATTTTTCCTTCTCCTTTAGAAAGTAAATTTCCTTTAATAGCATTGCACCCAGTTGATCCCGAAAAATTTGATGAAGTCATTTGGACTTTTGGAAAATTTGAGAAATCTTTTTCAGTAATCACTTTTCCGTTCAAATTCTCTAAAATCCAAGTTTGTTGTAATTTCTTTTCAACTGATTTTTCATTTGTGGCAGCGACCGATGCTGCTTCTTTACTCGATTTGCAGCTAAAAGCCAATGATCCTGCAATAAATAACATTAAAATCTTTTTCATGTAAAATAAATAATATAAGTTTTATTTTACAAAAATATCTTGTCGTTACAGCATTATTGTTTCCCTAAAAGTTATTTTTAAACCATTTTAAGACATTTTAGAAATAAATATTAATCTACTTTTCTAAAAACCAAAAGCTTTGCAGAAGGATTGGAAAGCGTTAATCTGTTATTTTCAATAGAATAAGTAGTTACACTTTGAAGTGCTTTAGTAAATTCTCCTTCTTTATTTCCTTGAGGACAAGCCATAAGGGTAGAAAGAACTTTTGTGAATCTCAAGATATCTTTTTCATAAAAAAACTGCCCGCTGACAGCATTACAGCCGCCATAACCAGAAAATCTATTTTCTGTCGAATTAATCTCGATTCTAGGGAATTCCTTCTGAAAATCGGCTGCAAAAACTTTATAACCGTTCAATTCTTCTAAAACCCAAATATCATGAAGGCGGTAGTCTGTTATATATTTACCGCATCCGCTTAGCTTTTGAAACTCTAACTCAGCATTATTTTTAATTTCAACTTTTACGCTGTAAGGCGAAATTGCCCCAGACATTGAGTCTTGACAGTCTAACTGCTGGATTGTGATAAGTATCGATGCTGTTTCGTTACTGCTTTTATACATCTTGACATTGGCATCCATTGCTCGTATCGCATCAACAGCAGGAAAAGTGATACTCTCCTTACCTGTTATCAATGAAGTAAAAACAATTTGATCATTGCCTATCTTAACTCCCCAAAAAGGTTCATTTCCAGTAGCCTTAAAATAAAAATTTAAATCGTCTTGTGAAGTTCCCGATGTCGATGCGCTTGTCTTAGACTCCTTATTTTCTGCTGTTTTACAGCTTATTATCAAAACAGATAATAACAAAAGTGAAAGTATTTTTTTCATAAGATCTTTATTTTAAAAATGTTACCAATATTAAACTGGTATAAAATTCTTATGAATTTACGACAATTTTTTGAAAACCTTATTTAGAATCTTTTCAAATTTAATGCTTTTAAAATTTTATAAATCAGTCCAAAAACTGGACTACGTATGAGATTACGCCAAAATACGTAGTTCAAAAAAGTTACAACTTACCTAAAAATTTAAAAAAATACGTAATTAAATAAGTATAAATACTTATATTTGCGTAGTAATACTTAATTAAAGAAATCATGATTAGAGTAATAGTAGTTGGAAACGGCATGGTTGGTTATAAATTTTGCGAAAAATTCGTTGCAAAATCAGGACAGGAAAAGTATCAAGTTACCGTATTTGGTGAAGAACCTAGACGAGCTTACGATCGTGTTCACTTAAGTGAATACTTCGGAGGAAAAACAGCAGATGATTTATCTCTATCAACAAGTCAATGGTACGCTGAAAATAACATTACTCTAAATACATCAGAATTAATTACTGATATAAATCGGGAACAAAAAACAATACATACACATTTAGGAAAAACACATACGTACGATTACTTAGTTTTAGCAACAGGATCTTCTGCTTTTGTTCCTCCAATTGAAGGAGTAGAAAAAGAGGGCGTTTTTGTATACAGAACTATTGAAGATTTAGATGCGATTATGGCATATGCCAGAAAAATTAAACAAAAAGGCGCAACCGAAGCTGCAGTTTTAGGCGGAGGTTTATTAGGGCTTGAAGCAGCAAAAGCTGTTAGGGATTTAGGACTCAATCCGCACGTTGTAGAATTTGCACCTCGTTTGATGCCGAGACAATTGGATCAAGGCGCAAGTGATATGCTGCAGTCTAAAATAGAAGAATTAAATATCGGAATTCATCTTAATAAAGCTACGCAATATATTGACGGAAAGGAAAGTATAACAGGAATGATGTTTGCCAATGAAGAATTGTTAAAAGTAGATATATTGGTTATATCTGCTGGAATTAAACCTCGCGACGAACTGGCCAGAGTTTCTGGGCTAGAAGTCGGTGTAAGAGGCGGAATTGTGGTAGATAATCAAATGCGAACATCGGATCCTTCTATTTTTGCTATTGGCGAAGCTGCATTGTACAATCAAAACATTTACGGACTTGTGGCTCCAGGTTACGAAATGGCAGATGTAGCTGCTGAGCAAATCTTAAATGGTGACAAAACCATGAGAGAAACCATCGATATGTCAACACAATTGAAATTAATTGGTGTTGAAGTGGCGAGTTTTGGTGATCCTTTTATTGAAAATAGTGACGTTACAGCTATTATTTATGAAAATAAATTAAGTGGCGTTTATAAAAGAATCAACGTTACCAAAGATTCTAAAAAGCTTTTAGGCGGAATATTAGTTGGAGATTCCAGCGATTACAATTCACTTTTCCAGATTTACATCAACGAAATGGCATTGCCTAAAAATCCTGAAGATTTAATTCTTGGCTCAAGAGACGGATCTGAAGGTTCAAGTTTAGGAAGTGTAATGGATTTACCAGATACTGCTGTAATCTGTTCTTGCGAAAATGTAACGAAAGGTTCTATTTGCTGTAAAATCCTAGACGAATCTTGTGCTACACTTTCAGATGTTGTAAAAGCAACAAAAGCCACTTCTGGTTGTGGCGGCTGTAAGCCAATGGTTTCTGATTTGGTAAAAGCGACGCAAAAATCACTTGGAAAAGAAGTAAAAGAAGTTATCTGCGAGCATTTCAGCTACACACGTCAGGAATTGTTCGATTTGGTAAAAATCAATAAATATGAGAATTTCTACGATGTTCTAGATCATCACGGAAAAGGCGACGGATGCGAAATCTGCAAACCAGTTGTTGCTTCAATTTTTTCTAGTATTTATAATGATACAGCCAACAAACATGTAACAACACAAGACACAAACGATAGATTTTTAGCAAACATTCAAAGAAACGGAACGTATTCTGTTGTTCCAAGAGTTGCAGGAGGTGAAATTACTGCCGAAAAACTAATCGTAATCGGAGAAGTAGCTAAACAATTCGATTTGTACACTAAAATAACTGGAGCACAAAGAGTTGATTTATTCGGAGCACATTTGAGTGATTTGCCAAAAATCTGGAAAATCTTAATCGATAACGGTTTTGAAAGCGGTCACGCTTACGGAAAATCGCTTCGTGCCGTAAAAAGCTGTGTGGGAAATGCTTGGTGCCGCTACGGAATGGACGACAGCGCCGGATTTGCTATCGAACTCGAAAACAGATATAAAGGAATCCGCTCTCCGCATAAATTAAAAGGCGGTGTTTCGGCCTGCATCCGCGAATGTGCCGAAGCCCGCGGAAAAGATTTCGGATTAATTGCTGTTGAAGGCGGATGGAATTTATACATCGCCGGAAATGGCGGTGCAAATCCCAAACACGCTGTTTTATTGGCGGAGAAAATCGAGAAAGAAACCGTGATCAAATATATGGATCGTTTCTTAATGTATTACATCCGCACTGCTGGCCCGCTGATTCGAACTTCAACTTGGTTAGAAAAATTGGACGGAGGTTTAGATTATCTAAAAGAAGTCATTATCGAAGACAGTTTAGGAATCTGCGAAACCCTTGAAGCCGAAATGCAGACTTTGGTAAACACTTTTGAATGCGAATGGAAACAAGTGCTAGAAAAACCAAGATTATTGAAACGTTTCAATCACTTTATAAACTCAGACGAGAAAGACGATAATGCTGTTTTTGTTCCGTTAAGAGATCAAAAAGCACCAAAAGCCTGGTCATAAAAAGCTAATCGGAATTGGCCACAAAGACGCTAAGTCGCAAAGCTTTATTGTAAGAATCAAAAAAAGAAAAAAACTTTGCGCCTTCGCGTGAGATTAAAAAAACAAAGAAGAGAAAGAAAAACTTTGCGTCTTCGCGCCTTCGTGGCAAAATAAAAAATCAGCTCCAAAAAAAAAAAAAAACATTTAACGTTTGCTGTCCTTCTTACCCTCTTTTTTACTGCGCCATCATAACTCTCATGATTGTAAAAAGAGGGATAAGAAACAGGAACAAAAATTTATTACCATGGAAGAAATCTTAAATCAATACGAAACAGTTCATGCAAGCGATGCAACAATTTGGTTTAAAGCAGGTAAAGTAGAAGATTTTCCAACCAACCGAGGCGGCTGCATCAAATACAAAAACAAGCAGATTGCTATTTTCAATTTTACACGCCGCAACGAATGGTACGCTTGTCAAAATGCCTGCCCGCACAAAATGGAAATGGTACTTTCAAGAGGAATGACAGGATCTGCAGATGACGTTCCTAAAATCGCCTGTCCGATGCATAAAAAAACATTTTCACTTGTTGATGGATCGAACCTAAACGGAGATGATTTTAAAATTGCAACGTATCCGATTAAGGTTGTGGAGAATGAAGTATTTGTTGGCTTTGTGGATTAGTTTATAAGTCATAGATTTCGCAGATTAAATAGATTATTTTTTCTCGCCACGAATTCACGAATCATTGTGTTCAATTTGTGCAATTAATTTCACTAATCTAATTCGCTTTAATTCGTGAATTCGTGGCGGAAAAACTTTAATCTGCAGCAAAAAAATCATTCGTGAATTCGTGGCAGAAAAAAAATCATAATTCCTTATCTTTGGATTCTATTATCCGACCAAAAAAATGACAACACCTTTCCAAAAAGCAAGCGAATGGATTGATGCCGAAAATGCACAAGATCCGAACATCGAAATCGATCAAAACCAGGAATATCCTAAAGAATTATTGTATTCGAACAGGATGTACGAAAGACTGATGCAATTTGAACCAAATGCATCTGAAGAAATTCAAATCGCATCAAAAGCACAGCATATCTGCCGATGGAAAGTTGCCCGAGAATCGTATCCGATGGATCGTGTTGGTTATTTGAAATGGAGAGAAGAACTTAAAAAATTCCACGCCAAAACTACTGCTGAAATTCTCCAAAAAGCCGGTTATGATCAAACGTTTATTGATCGCGTTTCCTTTTTAATTGAAAAAAAACTGCTTAAAAAAGACGCTGAAACGCAATTATTGGAAGATGTAATTTGTCTTGTTTTCCTTGAATATTACTTAGAACCTTTCGTTCATAAACACGATGACGAAAAACTAAAAAATATCATCAAAAAAACTTGGGATAAAATGTCTGAGAAAGGACATCAGGCAGCACTGCAAATCAATTATTCTGAAGAAAATTTAAATCTTATAAAAGCCTCTTTAGGATTGTAATTCAATTATATGAAAAAAAGCAGTCAGGAAGAAGATAAAATCACTTTCAAAAATTTACGCCGTCTGTATTTTTTTGCACTTCTTACTATTGCTTTAACTATAATTGTAAGTCAGTTTCTAGTACAATACAATCTGAACCAGCAGTTAAGCGATTCTAAAATCATTAATTTTTCTGGTAAACAAAGAATGCTGAGCCAGAAAATCGTAAAAGAAGTCCTGATTCTGCATTATGTTTCTGATACCGCTTCTGCTAAACAAATTTCACATTTAAAAAGCGTTTTAACTCTGTGGAAAAAGAACCAAAATGCCCTCGTAAATGGCAGTGACAGCTTGGCTTTTCCAAAAGAGAAATCAGAAACACTTCATCAATTATATTTGGAAATCAATCCGATATTCAATAAAATTGCACAGACAGCCGATTCGTTTTTATTGAATTTACAGCAGAAAAAACAAGCTTCTGAAAATCAAAAGCTAGTTCAGGTTATTTTACAAAACGAAGGCATCTTCCTTTCTAAAATGAATCAGATTGTAACCCAATATGATCTTGAAGCACACGAAAAAGTAACCGAACAACGCCGAATCGAATATTGGATTTTTGGATTTACGCTTTTGGTTTTACTATTAGAATTCTTCTTCATTTTCAAACCAACAAATAAGAAAATTGAACGCTTAATTGCTAAACTTGTTTCTTCCGAAAAGAAAGCTTTAAAACTGGCATACGATACCGAAATACTTAGCGAAATCAAGGAAAACTCGGTTAAAGAACTAAAATCGCTCAATTATGCGATGGAAAATACTTTATTGTATTGTAGAATTTCGCCAGAGGGTTCGATCATACATATTGGCGAAAAATTTGCCAAACTGCTCAATTACACCAAATTTTCATCCAACAAAAAATTCTCAGAAGTTTTAACCGTTGACGAAAAGGAACAATCCAATTTTGAGCGTTTGATATTTGAAAAGCAAAGAAGCGGCTGGCAGGGTGAAATAAAAATTATCACCAAAGAAGATTTCGAAATCTGGCTTGATCTGTCTATGGTTCCCGTTATGATTAAGAAAGATGAATTAGAACTCCTAATCGTCTGCTTCAATATTACCGAACGCAAAAAAGCACAACGCGAAGTCGAGCGCTTAAATCTTGAAAACACCACCGAAAAAATCAATCAGCAAAAGATTATTTCAAGCAAAATTGTCGAAAATCAAGAAAACGAGCAAAACCGAATCGCCAAAGAAATTCACGACGGAATTGGCCAGATGCTTACTGGTTTAAAATTCAGTTTAGAAAGCATCAATTTAGACGACAGAGAAAAATCCGAACAAAAAATTGAATATTTAAAGAAACTTTCACTTGATATTATAAAAGGTGTCCGAACGGCAACTTTCAACTTAATGCCGCCAGAATTAAGCGATCACGGAATCGTTTCTTCGCTGGCAAAACTCACGCAAGAACTTTCAAAGCTAACCGGAAAAGAAATCCTTTTCTACAATAAAACAGATTTTGACCAGCGTTTAGATTCCCTAATCGAGATTAATATTTACCGTCTTACGCAGGAAGCCATCAACAACGCTATAAAATATGCCGAGTCGTCGCATATCATTGTCCAGCTTTCTCACAGTGAAACACTTTTAAGCATCATCGTAGACGATAACGGAAAAGGTTTCGACATCAATTCAGTCGACAAAAAACGAAACAGCGAATCTGGAATGGGATTACTATTTATGAAAGAGCGCATACAATACGTCAACGGCCGTGTCTTCATCAATTCAATTCCTGGCGAAGGAACAAGGATTACTTTTAATATTCCGATACTTAAATGAGATAATGCGACAATTTGATAATTAGATAATTCCATACAAATTTCTAATAATACAATTGTCAGGCTGAGCGAATTTAAAGCCCCCTCAATCTAAATCGACAATTTTTGCAGACATTCTTTGCACGGGCTTCGACTTCGCTCAGCCTGACATACTTTATGTTGGCCAAAAATCTAAACACAATCTTATCATTGATATTGCATTTTTTTCTAATGATTTTTTAATATTGGAACTTGGAATTTCAAAAAATTGGAATTTTAAATAAAAAAAGTACGTATATTAGCGTCTTCTTTATAGATGAATATACGTAAATATCCAGAAATCAAATTAAGTAAATTATGAGTAATAACATTCGTGTAGTGCTGGCAGATGATCATGTTTTTGTTAGGGACGGAATCAAATCTTTACTAGAAAACGAAGCAAACATTGAGGTTGTTGGCGAAGCAATAGATGGTGCCGATGCCCTTGAAGTAGTTGAAGAAAGCAAACCAGACTTACTTATAGTAGATATTCGTATGCCAAACTTAACTGGTATAGAGGTAGTAGAAAAACTTAGAAGCGAAAATAACGACGTAAAAATTATAATGCTTTCGATGCACGAATCGGAAGAGTATGTTTTGAAGTCTATAAAAGCTGGCGCCGATGGTTATTTACTAAAAGGTTCGAGCAAAGAAGAATTTCTAAAAGCGCTTCATAGTGTTGCTGCAGGAGGAAAATACTTCAGCGGTGATATTTCTTCTATTTTAATCAGTCAATTGACAAATTCATCTCCATCATTAGAACCTAAACAAAATTTAGGAGAAGAAATGATGATTACTAAAAGAGAAAAAGAAATTCTAACCCTTTTATTATCTGGAAAAGGAAATAAAGAAATAGCCGAAGCACTTGACATCAGCAAACGTACAGCTGAAGTTCATCGTTTTAATTTGATGAAAAAACTAAAAGTTAAAAACTTGATGGAACTTTCTAATAAAGCCGCGGAGTATTCACTTATCTAAAAAAATAAGTATTAATACGTAATTATTTTTCAAAAACTGCGTTTTGGCATCTTTTAACTAAGTTATAGTACTTATTTTTACTAAAAAATATAAGTGCTATGAAAAATACAAACTCATTATCGAAATCACACAAAATTTTATTTTTGAACACATTGGCTTTTACAGCGTGTTTTGCCTGCTGGACATTAAACGGGGTTTTAGTAACCTTTTTGGTAGATAACGGAATTTTCCACTGGAGCGTTGTTCAGGTTGGATGGTTACTTGGAATTCCAATTTTGACGGGATCAATCATGCGACTTCCAATTGGTATTCTGACCGATAAATTTGGAGGAAAATATGTTTTTTCACTTTTACTATTGCTTAGTTCAATTCCGCTATTTCTCCTTCCCTACGCCGACAGTTTTTTTATGTTTGCATTATTAAGTTTCTTTTTCGGAATGGTCGGAACCAGTTTTGCAGTCGGAATTGGCTATACATCAATCTGGTACCCAAAAGAATGGCAGGGGCGCGCTTTAGGAATCTTCGGAATGGGAAATGCAGGTGCTGCCATTACTACCTTTCTGGCACCCTCGCTATTAAATCACTTTTCAATTGAAGATCCGCAAAATGGATGGAAAATACTTCCTGTAATTTACGCCGTTTCTTTAGTTGTCATCGGAATCTCATTTTTAATTTTTGCTCAAAATAAAAAAATAGAAAACAGCAACAAAACTGTTTCACAAATGCTCATTCCATTAAAATCGGCTAGAGTTTGGCGTTTTGGTGCTTATTACTTTTTAGTTTTTGGCTGTTTTGTAGCGTATTCGCAATGGCTTTTACCAAATTTCATGAATGTGTATCAAACCAGTCTTGTAATGGGCGGCCTGTTTGCTACTATGTTTAGTCTTCCTTCTGGTGTTATTAGAGCCTTTGGAGGTTATTTGTCTGATAAATATGGAGCTAGAAAAGTAATGTACTGGGTTTTGGGTTCTTCTGTAATTTTAAGCGCCTTACTAATGGTTCCGAAAATGGAAATCACTACTGCGGGCCCTGGAATACTAGCTGCAAAAAAAGGAGTTGTTAACGAAATCAACGAAAACACTGTAAAAGTGGGTGACAAAGAATATCCAATTATGCAGAAAGCTTCACTTGTAAGTGAGAACGCCATATTTCCAACCACTTCGAGCTGGCAGAATGTTGTAGTATCTCATAATCAAAATGTTGCAAAAAAAGAATTAATCGCAAAAGGAATCACAGTTATTAAATTTGATGCCAATATGTGGGTCTTTTTAGTTTTAGTGATTTTAATCGGAATTTCGTGGGGAATTGGCAAAGCGGCAGTTTACAAACATATTCCAGAGTATTTCCCGACTGAAGTTGGCGTTGTAGGCGGAATAGTTGGAATGATCGGCGGTTTAGGAGGCTTTTTCGGTCCGATTATTTTCGGATATCTATTAACTGCAACTGGAATATGGTCGAGTTCATGGATTTTTATTTTGCTTTTTTCTATAGTATGTTTGGTTTGGATGCATTACACTATAACACAACTAACTAAGAAAAAAGAACTTACAACAAGCAAAGTAATGCTAGAGGCTGCAGCTTAATCATACATTAAAAAATAATTAGAAATATGACTTAGATCATAGAAAACAACGGCTTTTTCTTATAAATTTACCTTCGATAAAAAACATAAAAACTTTATGAAAAAACTTAAACTAATTTTAATACTTATCGTAGGATTAAGTTTCGAAATTCAGGCGCAGGAGTTAGATGTAAATCTGCAGATTCGACCACGTTTTGAATACCGTAATGGTTATAAAACCCTTATACCTGAGGGACAAAAAGGAACATCTCAAATATCACAGCGTTCCCGTTTAAATTTCAATTATAAACAAGAAGATTTAATTGTAAAATTGACTCTTCAAAACACCAGAACTTGGGGAGACGTTGCACCAACAGCGGTTGCCGATAAAAATGGAGTTGCCGTTTTCGAAGCTTGGGCACAATATAATTTCACAGAAAAATGGAGCGCAAGAATGGGACGTCAGGTTCTTTCTTATGATAATCAGCGTATTTTTGGAGAACAAGACTGGGGACAGCAGGCACAAAGTCATGACGCGCTTACTGTAAGTTATCATACAGAAAGTCAAAAATTAGATTTTGGAGGTGCCTATAATTCTACTGCCGAAAATACTTTTCAAACGCCTTACACTGTTGCCAATTATAAAGCTTTGCAATATGCCTGGTATCACAATCAATTCAATGAAGATTTAGGTTTGAGTTTTTTATTGCTGAATACAGGTTATGAATATGCCAACGCCGATGCCAAATTACTAGTAGATTACAAGCAGACGTTTGGACCTTACCTAACCTATAAAACGGGTAAAATAGACAGCAGTTTCTGGGTATACGGACAAACTGGAAAAAGCACAGATTTACAAGTCAGCGCCTGGAATGCGGCAGCAAATTTTGGATATCAAATTACCGAATCTTTCAAAGCTGGATTAGGATATGAATTTTTATCTGGAAAAGATTCAAACGACGGAAGTTCAGTTATAAAATCTTTCAACCCGATATTTGGAACCAATCACGGCTTTAATGGTTATATGGATTATTTCTACGTTGGAAACCATTTAAACAATGTCGGTTTACAAGATGCTTTCATCAAATTAAATTACAATATTGAGAAATGGCAGTTTGCTTTAATGCCTCACGTATTTTTAGCTGCTGCTGATGTAGTTACGCCTTTAAACGAAAAATTAGATTCGTATTTAGGAACTGAGGTTGATGTTACTTTTGGTTATAATTTCAAAAAAGACATTACAGTTACAGGAGGTTATTCTCAAATGTTTGGCTCAAAAACAATGCAATTTATTAAAAATGGAGATGCAGGTCATACTAACAATTGGGCTTGGTTAATGGTTTCTGTGAATCCAAGAATTTTTAGCTGGAAAAAATAATTTTTCCTCAAAATTAATTTATATTTTTTACCCTTTTCCTATTTCGGAAAAGGGTATTTTTTTTTCACCTAAAAGAAACTTGTTATATAGTTTAATTAATTATATTTGAGCCGATTATGAACCCCAAATTCTATCCTAATGAAACCATTTTTAAAGTTATCAATGTTAACTTTCATTGTAGCCCAGTCTGGCATTGCCCAAAAATACAATGATGATTTAATTTCTAAAAACTCAGAAATAAATTTTGCCAAAACGCAAAAAAGAGGAATTAAAAAAAACAACATAGTTTATTATGTTGAGAACGATTTACAAACTATATCTGCCTACAAAAGAAGCAAATTGAAATGGCAGACCAATGTGATTTCCGTTTGTGGAGAACCCAAAAAGGGACAACCTGAAATTAGATATGTAGGTTATAATTCAGACAAACTGCTTATCGTAATGGGAAAACATCATTTTGCAGAAATTGACATAAACAGCGGCGTAACAACAATCGTTGGTTAAGATTAAAATAAAGAGATTTTTATAAATCTAAATTATACACTACCCTTTTTTCTGTCTGGAAGAAGGGTATTTTTATTTGATCTTGGAAGAATTTATTTTGTTCTGTACGTCGTCTGGAATTCACAAAAAAAACAGTATTTATTCCTGCTTTCATTGCACAACGGAACGGGTTCTGTAATTCGATTTGTGGGAAGAAAAAAATAATCCATTCGACGTCGAAACGCACTGCACTGCGTCTCGACAATAAGAAACCTATGCAACTTTGTACCTTTGTAACTTTGTCCCTCACTAAAAATATTTATGCTCCAAAATTTCTGAGCGCAATGCTGCAACTTCCAGAATTCCAATTCGTTTTCCAACTGTTTTAATCAGCGTTTCTTTTTTAAGACTTGAAATAATACGAATGGCCTGTTCTTCGGTAGTTCCTGCAAAATCGGCTATTTCTTTTCGGGAAAGATCGATATCAATTAAACCATCGATTTGTCCAAATTTTCGATGTATGTAAAGCAGTAAATCGATAACACGTTCACGGACATTCATATGTGCAATTTTGCGAATGTTGTTTTCACTTTTGTTTAATTCATCGGCATAAAACAACATAAGAGCGTATGTAAATTCAGGAACTTCTTTTAAAATTTCCAGCATTGTTTCGTTACTGAAATTACATAAAACAGTATCTTCTAAGGCATAGGCTCCAATTAAATACTTTTGCCCAGTTCCAAATCCCCGAAAGCCAATTATATCTCCATTTTTTGTCAGGCGGACAATTTGCTCACGGCCGTTAATTCCCGTTTTTACGGTTTTCACTTTTCCTTTGCATATAAAATAAAGTCCGTGCAGTGGAGAACCTTCCGTAATAAAGCGATCGGATTTTTTACAGACTATATTTTGTTTTTTCGAAACATACTGCGTCATCTGCTCTAAATGCAGGTGTTTCTTTATAAAACAATTTTCGTTGGCACAGGAATAACAACTTATTTGCTCTTCTTTCATGACTTCTAATTTTTAGCAGATTAAAAAACTAATTTGTTGTTCGTCATTTTATTATCATCAAAAATAAAAAAATAAATTCAAAAATTAAGTATTTATACGTAAAAAATACTTATTTTTGTTTACGTAATTCATCTAGAGTGAAGCAGATTCGTTAAAGTAGTATTCAAAAACAGAACTGTAATGCAAAATACAAAGATCAAAACCACTTGTTCCTATTGCGGCGTTGGATGCGGCATAATCGTAACTAATGATGCCAAAAATGGTGTAATGGTTGAAGGTGACAAAGACCATCCTGTTAATAAAGGAATGCTGTGTTCTAAAGGAATGAATCTGCACTACGTAGTTAACGACACATCTGATAGAATTCTGTATCCCGAAATGCGCGGAAGCAAATCATATCCGCTGGAACGTGTCACCTGGGATACTGCTTTGGACCGCGCAGCTGCTGTTTTTTCTTCTATCATTAAAAAACACGGACCAGACAGCGTTGGTTTTTACATTTCTGGACAGTGTTTAACAGAGGAATATTACTTGGTAAACAAACTTGTAAAAGGTTTTTTGAAAACCAATAATATTGATACCAATTCAAGACTCTGCATGAGTTCAGCTGTCGTAGGTTACAAAAAAACTTTTGGAGAAGATTCTGTTCCAATTGCTTATGATGATATTGAATTGGCCGACACTTTTTTAATTACAGGAGCCAATCCAGCTTGGTGCCACCCTATTCTATTTCGACGACTTGAAAAACATAAAGAGAAAAATCCTAAAATAAAAATAATTGTAATTGATCCAAGGCGAACAGATACTGCTGCTTTCGCCGATTTGCATTTGCAGATTATTCCGGGTTCCGACATTATTTTATATCATGCCATTGCCAAACGAATCATCGAAAAAGGATATGTCGATCATGATTTTGTAAAAAATAATGCAGAAAACTTTAAACAATACAAAGACCTAGTTTTAAACACGTCTTTAGAAAAAGCTTCTAAACTCTGTGGAATTTCTGTAAACGATATTAAACTGGCTGCAGACATTATTGGTAAAGCAAAAGGTTTTATTTCGCTTTGGGCAATGGGTTTAAATCAAAGTGCAGTTGGCGTTGATAAAAATACGGCTTTACTCAATTTATCTTTATTAACGGGACAAGTTGGAAAACCAGGATCTGGACCCTTTTCACTAACAGGGCAGCCCAACGCAATGGGCGGCCGCGAAGTGGGCGGAATGGCGACACTTTTGGCAGCGCATAAAGATATTGCAAATCCGACGCATCGAAAAGAAGTTGCGGATTTTTGGGGTGTTGACGAAATTTCAGATAAACCTGGATTAACCGCGACTGAAATGTTTGAAGCATTAGAATCTGGAAAAATGAAAGCAGTCTGGATCATTTGCACCAATCCGTTAGTGAGTCTACCCGACTCCAGAAGAGCCGAAAAAGCGCTTAAAAATGCAAAATTTGTTGTAGTTCAGGATATTTCGCACAATGCAGACACAGCCAAATTTGCCGATTTATTACTTCCTGCAGCAGGATGGCTGGAAAAAGAAGGAACGATGACCAATTCTGAACGTCGTATTTCTTATCTGCCAAAAGGAATTAATGTGCCGGGAGAAGCTCTTCCAGATATTGAAATTCTAATTCGCTTTGCAAAAAAAATGAATTTCAACGGATTCAATTTCAATGGCGCCGAAGAAATTTACAAGGAACATTGTGCACTTACGAAAGGAACTAACATCGATATTTCCTTCTTAAATTACAACCGTTTAAAAACCGAAGGGACTTTTCAATGGCCGGTTCCAGATTATGGACATCCAGGAACACCGAGATTATTTACCGATAAAAAATTCTACACGCCTTCTGGAAAAGCTATTTTCAACCTTCCTGTTTCTATCGAAAATACATCCGTGCAGCCAAATGCAGAATTTCCTTTTATACTAACCACAGGAAGAATTCGCGATCAATGGCATACGATGACCAAAACTGGAAAAGTATCGAGGTTGCTAACGCATATTCCGAGTCCGGTTTTAGAAATAAATCCGATTGACGCTTTTAAAAACGATATTAAAAATGGTGATATTGTTACCGTTACCAGTAAAAACGGAGAAGTCCGCGTAAAAGCAAAAGTGACAGATTCTATCAAAGAAAAGGTTGTTTTTCTGCCGATGCATTGGGGAAAGCAATTAGAAAATGATCTAAATCGAACCAATAATCTAACCAATACAGTAGTCGACCCAATTTCAAAAGAACCTGATTTTAAATATACTACCGTTTCGATTACCAAATATGTAAAACCTTTCCAGAAGATTGCAATTGTTGGCGCCGGCGCTGCTTCTTTCCGATTCATTCAAAATTATCGTGAATTCAATTCAACCGATGAAATCATTGTTTTTTCGAATGAAGTAAATCCGTTTTACAACCGCGTTTTACTTCCAGAATATATGACGGGAGAATTCAGCTGGGAACAATTATTAAAAGTAAAAGACGGCGAAACTTTTAATAAACTAAAAATCACCATGAAAGCTGGAGTTTCTATTGATAAAGTAGATACTAAATTAAAAACAATAATAGACAGTCACGGTGAAACACATACTTTTGATTCCCTAATTTTAGCAACTGGAAGCCGTCCTTTTGTTCCCGAAAATGCACAATTACATCTTCCAGGACGATTTACCGTAAGACGTAAAGAAGATGCAGATCGTTTAAAAAGACATCTCGACAGCACCAATCTTCCTCCAGAAGAACAACACGTTGTGATTATTGGCGGCGGATTGTTAGGTTTGGAATTAGCGGCAGCTTTAAAACATAAAAAAGTAAAAACTACAATTGTTCAAAGGGCTTCGCGTTTAATGGAACGTCAGCTGGATCGAATTTCAAGTAAGCTTTTGGCAGAAGAAGTACAGCTTCGCGATATTCAGATTTATTTTGATAATGAAGTAAGCACGGTTTTCGAAACTGAGAATCCGAATGAGATTGAAATAGCTTTAAAGAGCGGTAAAATCATCACTGCAAATGCAATTGTGTACACGATTGGAACAATTCCGAATATTGAAATTGCGCGCGAAAGCGGTCTTGCCTGCGGACGCGGTGTAAAAGTCAATCAGTATTTACAAACTTCAAATCCTGATATTTTTGCTATTGGAGAAATAGCTGAATTCAATAATAAGTTATTCGGAATCACCTCTGCTGCCGAGGAACAGGCCGATATTCTGGCTAACTTTTTGGCAGGCGATATCAGCAGTTATTACAAAGGTTCGATTTTAATGAATATTTTAAAATTAGAAGATATAAATCTTTGCAGTATTGGCGATATTGAAATTCCCGAAAACGACGATTCGTACGAAGAAATTGTTTTTTCAGACTTGAAAAAACGTTACTATAAAAAATGTATTGTAAAAGATGATCTTTTGGTTGGCGCGATTTTGATGGGCGATAAAAACGAATTTGCCGAATTCAAAACGATGATCGAAAGCAAAATAGAATTATCAGACAAACGAAATTTATTGCTCAGAGGAAGTTCAAATGCAAAACCTGTTTTAGGAAAACTAGTTTGTTCCTGCAGTCAGGTTGGTGCTGGAAATATAGAAGAAACTATTAAAAGCGGCGTAAACGATTTTACCGATTTATGCAAAAATACTGGCGCTGGATTAGGCTGCGGCAGCTGTAAAACAGAAGTTAAGGAGATTCTTGCTAAGTGTAGATGAGTTTTTTTGTTTGAGGTTTCAAGTTTCAAGTTGTTGGAACGTGCACCTGAAACCTGAAACCTGAAACTTGAAACCTGAAACCTGAAACTTGAAACCTGAAACTTGAAACCTAAAACTTGAAACTAAAAAAAATGGAACTAACAAGATTAATAGTAAAAGGAGGCGTTATTTCGCCGGGGGAATTACGAGAAGTAATTGATATTGCATTGGAAGAAGGTCTCGATTCAATTTCTTTTGGTTCCAGACAGGATATTATTTTTCCGCATGGCTTTAAATCATTGGACAAAACGACTTTGGGCAAACATCACTTTGTTTATCCAGATCAAAAAAGCGGGAATAATATTGTTTCTTCTTATGTTTCGACAGATATTTTTAGAAATACAAACTGGCTTACTGGAAATCGTTTTTTATATATTTTAGAAGAATTTAAAGAACAGCCCAAATTAAAAGTCAATATAACAGATCCAAAACAGCAGCTTGTTCCCTTATTCACAGGTCATATAAACTTTATTGCTTCAGAGCACGAAGATTACTGGTATTTGTATATTCGTCTTCCCCAATGGGAAAAAATGCAGGTTTATCCTGTTTTAATTTACAGCTGGGATCTGGCGAAAACCTATTACGAAATTGAAAAAATAACCGACGAAACTGCCATAGATATAGAATTACTTTTTACTTTGGTCAGCGAAGCATTAGATACTAATAATCGAACAATTGATAAACCTTTAAAAGTTCCTTTTTATCCGTTTCCGTATTACGAAGGAATGAATAGAATGGGGATTGATCAATATTGGCTGGGATTATACTGGCGCAATAATCTGTACGATCTCGATTTTTTAAAAGAAATGTGCGATTTGTGTTTTGAATGCAAAATTGGTAAAATCTGTATTACACCTTGGAAATCATTCATTATTAAAGGAATTCCGAAAGACCGTAAATTAGAATGGGAAAAATTTTTAGGTAAAAGAGGAATCAACGTACGTCATTCTTTACTAGAATTAAATTGGCATTTGCCTGTTGCAATGGAATGGGCGCTAAATCTCAAAACGTTTTTGGTACGCACACTCGACCAGTTTGACATCAGCACCTACGGATTAAATTTTGGAATTGCAGAATACAATCGTGACGGCCACTATTTTACTTCGATTGTAATCGAAAAAAACGAACTTCCTGCAGCTTTAGAATCCATCAAAATTAGAGACACTTATAATGTATTGTCTGCTAAGAATTTTGATCCCAATACAAGAGAATACATTGTTCACTCACAGGATATTGACAAACTGGAACTTCCGACAATTTTAATTGAATTAAGCCGAAAATATTTTGAAGAGCTTGGAAATTCAACTATAGAAACAACCGAAAATCCACAGAAAAAAGAAAAACCACAATTGGATATTTATCAATGCCAAGAATGTTTAACGCTTTACAATTCTGAGTACGGAGATGAAACTCAAGGAATTCCAAAAGGTATTTTGTTTGAAAATCTGCCAGAAACATATTGCTGCTCTCTTTGTGAAGCTCCTAAAAGTAATTTTAAAATTTTGGAAGCCGTTGAGCATTAGCTTTTTCTATAAAAAACTTAACATATCGGTATTCAAAAATTGCGTATATTTAGCTTAACTAAGAATTTATACCAAAACATTGTACTTCAGCTGTTGTTTAATTCTTAGCTATCGTCTATTACTCAATAAAAATACAGTTATGATAAAGAGAACAACTAAAACCCCTGCTGTAAATACAACCGATATTCCAGCAGAAACAATTGTAGAACAAACTACAGAAACGCAGCCAGACGCAAAATCAACCGTTAGAAGAACAACCAGAACTGCTGCAAAAACGACAGCTGTAAAAACACCAGCAACAGTTAAACCAGCTGCAAAAACACCTGTGAGAGCGGCGGTCAAAGGAGCACCTAGAGCAACCGTAAAGAAAGAAGCAATAACACCTGAAAATGCAGAACCTATTGTTTCTGAAATTGTTGAAATCCAAACTACTGATATTCCTGTTCCTTTTGAAGAAAACCAACCCGTTGTGACAGTTGAAAAAATTGGCAAAAAAAACGATATAAAATCAAAGCTGAAAGCCAAACTTAAAGCGAAGAAAGAGAAAGAAAAGAAAAGAGAAAAAGCGATTAAAGCTGTTATCAAAAAATTAGAAAAAGAGAAGAAAGCAAAACTAAAAGAAGCCGAAAAGAAAAAAGAAAAAGCAAAAAAAGCTAAAAAAGCAGCAGAAAAAAAAGCTAAATCCAAGAAAAAAGCAAAGGCTAAAAAGAAAAAATAATTACTAAAGAAAAGGTTTAACTTTAGGGTTGAGCCTTTTTTTTTTAAACAGAAATATGTATTAACATCACATAAAGGAAAAATTTAGCGTTCCTTAAAGGCTTCGACTCCGCTCAGCCCGACAATCCTTAAAACAATTTGTAAGTCACAACTTACAATTCACAATTCACAATTCACAACTAAAAACCTACCCCCCAATCGCAATCATACTACGATTATCAAAGTGTTTTTTTGGATCGTCCATTTCGTCAATGGTAACCATTCCAGCGCGGACTTTCTTTTTATTTTGAATGGATTCTGAAATCAAATCTGCGATTGATTCTCCATTTCTAAAAGCAGTCAATAAATCAGTTTCTGAATTAGAAAAAAGACAGTTTTTTATTTTGCCATCTGCCGTCAAGCGGATTCGGTTACAGCTGTCACAAAAAGGATTTGTAATAGAACTTATAATTCCGAAATCACCTTGAAAACCTTTTATTTTGTAATTTCTAGAAGTAAAGTTTTTTTCGTTTTCTAATTTTTGAATTTCATCTGCAGAAAAAGCATTTTCTACCAAAGATAAAATCTCTTTTTGCGAAACCATTTTGCTTCTGTCCCACTCATTTCCTGCAAAAGGCATGAATTCAATAAATCGGACAGAAATTGGCAGAAACTGGGTCAGCTTAACAAAATCTACAATTTCGTTATCATTAAAACCCTTCATTAAAACGACATTTACTTTAACTTCAAAATCATTATTTAAAAGTAAATGCAAATTGTGAATTACCTTTTCGAACTGGTTTCTAAGCGTTATCGAATGAAATTTCGACGAAACTAAAGTGTCTAAACTCAAATTGATTTTTTTTATTTTAAACTCTTTTAAAACTTCAAGATAACGATCAATCAAAATACCGTTTGTGGTTATCGAAAGTGAGATATTTAATTCGGATAATTTAGAAACTATTTCAGGAAAATCTTTTCTCAGCAGAGGTTCTCCGCCCGTTAATCTTATTTTGTCAACACCATTTTTTACGAAAGTCTGAGCGATACCAAAAATCTCTTCCGCCGTCATTAAACTGGCTTTTGGAGAAAGCGCAATTCCGTCTGCCGGCATGCAGTACGTACAACGCAGGTTGCATTTTTCCAACAGCGAAATGCGTAAATAATTGTGTTTACGCCCAAAACCATCCGTCAAAATAGTGTTAGAGGCTGTCATGATTTTTTCCTTTTAAAATATGAAAGACGTGCATAACGTGTGGAAACACAGCGTCCATCGATTCTTTTACTCCATTAGTTGACCCCGGCAGTGCCAAGATCAAACTTTTCCCCAACGTTCCAGCGACACTTCTTGAAAGCATTGCATAAGGCATTCTCTGTTGTCCGTAATTGCGTATAGCTTCTTCGATTCCAGGAATTCTGCTTTCTAAAATAGGCGATAGCGCTTCTGGCGTTACATCTCTTGGCGATAAGCCTGTACCTCCAGTAAAAATAACTAACTGGTGTTCTTTTGCGAAAGCCTTTGTCTTCTCTTGAATTATATCCAGTTCATCTGGAATTATTTCATAATGAGAAGTTTCCACTCCGTAAGCATCTAATTTTTCAACAATTGCTTTTCCAGAACGATCTTCTTTATCACCCGCAAAAATTGAATCAGAACAAACAAAAACAGCTGCTTTTATCGCATTTGGAAATCTATTTTTGAAAGAAGATTTTCCACCTTCTTTATTAACTAATTTAATTGTCGAAATTTCAATTTCTTTATCAATTGGTTTCAGCATATCATACATTGTGAGTGCTACAATAGATGCTCCGTGCATGGCTTCAACCTCAACTCCCGTTTTATAAACGGTTTTTACGTTGAATATTATCTGAATTTCTAAACCTTCAATTTTATATTCCACCGAAGTATATTCAATTGGAATTGGATGACAATCTGGAATAGATAAATGTGTGTTTTTAACCGCAAATAACCCAGCGGTTTTTGCCATTTCAAGCACATTCCCTTTTGGAACCAAATTATTCACCACAGCATCAATCGTTTCCTGTCTGCTGACTTTTACAATTGCGGTTGCGGTCGCTTTTCTTAATGTACTTATTTTATGTGTAATATCTACCATTAACTATTTTGTTTCCAAGTAAATGTATCGTTTTCAAACATTTCTTTGCCAAAAATTGGAACGTCTGTTTTAATCCAATTTACAATTGCTTCTGTCGCTTCATAAACTTGTTTTCTGCGTGTTGCCGAAACAAATACGAACAAACAAATTTCGCCTGCTTTTACAACTCCCAGACTATGGTAAATGTGCATGCAGGTTAAATCAAATTTAGCGAAAGCTTTTTCGCGAATTGTGTACAAAGCTTCATTTGCCATATCGGTGTACGCTGAATAATCAATCGCTACCACAGTATTATCGTGAATAACATCGGCACGAACTTGTCCTAGAAAAATATTATGTGCTCCAATCGTATGTTTGGATTGATGTTTAGCGATAGATTCCGCTATAAATTCAGGAGTAATTGGTCCTTGTACAAATACATTTTTACTCATTTTTTATGTTTTTTTATGCCACAGATTACACAGATTAGAGGGATTTTTACTTTGTCACGAATTTTCACTAATTTTTATTAAAGTAATAATTTTATTCTTGTAATTAGTGGCAGACAATTTTACACAATTCATAAAAAATCCTTTTAATCTGTTTAATTTGTGGCTAAATCTTTTCTCCTATTAATAATTGTTTCATTGCTAAAGCGCCTCCAGCAATACTTTTTATATTTTTAAATTGATGTTTTTGAAGTAATTCTACTGCAATTTTACTTCTAATTCCCGATTGGCAGAAAATATAAATGGTTTGATTTTTATCTAATTTTTCAATCTCATTTTCTAAATTCATTAAAGGAATCTGGATTTGATTTTTTAAATTGATTTTCGGCGATTCATCAGTATTTCTAACATCCAGAAACAAAACTGAATCGTCTTTTATTTCATTCAAAACCGATTCAAAACTTACTTCTTCGGTCTCCAATTTATTATATTTTTCGTCGAATACTTCTCTGGTTATTATTTGAAAATCACTTTTTTCAAAATCATATTTCTGCTGCTCGTTATTTAGAATATTATAAACTAATATTTTACCGCTTAAAACTTCTCCAATACCAAGAATCATTTTCAAAACTTCATTTGCCTGAAACATTCCAATAATTCCCACCGAAATTCCGATTACTCCGGCATCTTCACAATTCAAAGCATTATTGTTTTCATCAGGATATAAACATCTGTATGTTGGTCCGTTTTGATAATTGAAAACCGAAACCTGTCCCTGAAATCTAAAAATCGATCCATAAACCATTGGTTTATTTAAAGCCAGACAAGCATCATTAATTAAATATTTAATCGAAATATTGTCTGTTGCATCAACAATTATATCATATTTTTCAAATAAATTAAAGACATTCTTTCCTGACAATTTCTCTGAAAACGCTTTTACTTTTACCTGCGGATTCAATTCTGAGATCATCAGTTCGGCTTCTTTTGCTTTTGATTTTCCAACGGCCGAACTTTTATAAATTACCTGACGATGCAAATTTGATAATTCAATGACATCATCATCCACAATTCCGATTTCCCCTACTCCTGCGGCAGCCAAATAAGGCAGAATTGCCGCGCCTAAGCCTCCAGCCCCAATTACCAAAACTTTCGCATTCAGCAACTTATACTGACCATCTTCTCCTATTTCAGGAAGAATTATTTGTCGGTTATATCGATTTGATGTTTCCATAGGTATTTATCCTCCTGCAAATGGCGGCAATAATGCAACGATATCGCTTGCGATCAAAATGCGGTCTTTAGTTTTTGAAACTATTTTTTGGTTCACAGCCACGCTAAAACTCAATGATTCAAACTCATACTTTTCATCTAAATCCTGCAGTAATTTCTGCAGTGATAATTCTTCGGAAAAAGACAACTTTTCGAATTCACACTTTGTTTTTTCAGCAACAGCTCCAAAATATTTTACCTCGATCATTCTTATAAATTTAAATTCTGAAAAATAAATTCGTCATCAAAATGTTCCTGAAAATACGAAATCCAGCTTGATGTATTTCGCACTACTTCACCAATAACTATAATTGCAGGTGATGAAATCTTTTTTTCAGATACCAATTTACTAATTGTATTGATAGTTCCAATTACTTTTTGCTCTGAATTTTTAGTTCCGTTCTGAATAATTGCAATTGGCAGGTCATCATTCCTGTTTTCCTGATAGATAGAAATGATTTCCCCTAATTTATGCATTCCCATTAAAATGACAACGGTCGCAGCCGATTTTGAAGCCAATTGAACATCTTTTGATAATTTATGATCTGAAGTTGTCCCAGTAATTACCCAGAAACTTTCGGCAACTTTACGCTGCGTCAAGCTGATTCCGACCGATGCAGGAACTCCTAAAGCAGATGAAATGCCGGGAACAATTGCCGTTTCGATTCCAAATTGTTCTGCAAATTCAATTTCTTCGCTTCCTCTTCCAAAAACAAAAGGATCACCGCCTTTTAAGCGGACAACGTGTCCGTAGGTTTTTGCCATACTTACAATCAAATCGTTGATCTGATCTTGCGTATAAGCGTGGCATCCAAGACGTTTTCCAACAAAAACAATTTCTGCATCTGCTGCATACTCCAATAATTCTTCATTAACCAAAGCATCGTACAACACTACATCTGCATTTTTCAGTGCTTTTATGGCTTTCATTGTGATCAATTCGACGTCTCCAGGACCTGCGCCTACAATCGTCAATTTTGGTGTTTTTAAGTTTCGCATAGTAATTAACTTAAATTGATATTGAGATCATTTAATTCATCTATTGAATTAATATTGGTTAAAGGAAAATTTTCGTTTTCCTCTATCTTGATAATTTGATGCGGTAATTTGGCCAGCAAATCCATCATTTTCAATTCATCAGAATCAATTGATTCTTTTATTACAGAAAGAATATTTTTCGAGTAAATACCAATTAAAGGATGTGTTTTACTTTCTGACGCAAAAATTGTTATTCCAGCTTCTTTGGTATGTTTTGAAATTAATTCCTGAAGTAATTCGGTTGAAATCAACGGAATATCACAACTTAAAATAAGATTAAATTCGGTTTCAGAATGCGATAATGCCGTGTAAATTCCTCCCAGCGGACCTTTATCTACAATCAAATCTGGTATTTTTTCATATTCCAGATAATCATATTGTTTCGATGCTGTTATTAGCTTTATTTGATTGGTAATGGGCAGAATTGCCTGAATAATGTGATCAATGAACGGTTTATCCTGAAACAAAACCAATCCTTTTTCTGACTGCATTCTGGAACTTTTTCCACCGCAAAGAATAAATACTGTTAGTGCTTTCATGATTTTGTTTTTTTGTTTCAGGTTTCGGGTTTCAGATTTCAGATTTCAGGTTTCAGGTTTCAGGTTTCAGGTTTCAGGTTGCCAATCTTTGTCCCGACGGTTGAAACCGTCGGCTATATTTTATATAGCAGTCGCTTTACATACGATTTTAAAATAACCTGAAGTTTCAACCTAATCAACCTCAGGAAACGTGGTTATTTCAATGATTTAAATCACCAGCTATGTTTCGTACAGCGATCTTTAGATAATGTCTACAGAATAATGAAGGCCCGTTTTCCTTTATTTAATCTTGTATTTATTTAATCAATTTTTTGATCTATATCAAACTAATCAATTGGTAAAATAGTTACTAATTGACCATTTTTTATATTTTCTGCATCCTGTTCTACAATTACCAATCCGTTTGCGATGGCAAAAGAATTAAGCATTGCCGAGCTTTGCCCCTCTAGAATCGTTACGTCTGTTTCGTCGTATTTAGCTTTTAGAAACAATGTTTTTCCGGTATTATTTTTTATCTCAGCATTTAGCTTTCTAACTACTTTTGGTTTATGAATTTCAGAAAAACCCATTTTGTTTTTCACAGCCGGCAAAACATAAATATAAAAATTAGTCAGCGAAGAAGCTGGATTTCCTGGAAGTGCAAAAACTAAGGTTTCCTTTTTAGATCCAAAAAACATTGGTTTTCCCGGCTTCTGATTGATTTTATAAAAAAGTTCTTCTACTCCATTTTTCAACAATTCCTCTTTTACAAAATCATAATCTCCTACAGAAATTCCGCCCGAAATTAACACGATATCATTCTTTTTTAAAATTGATTTAAGTGCATTTTTCGTAGCTTTTAGATTGTCTTTTACTCTGTAAACTTTTGTTTTTTTGATTCCAATTGTTTCGAGCGCTGCCTGAATCATAATCGAATTACTTTCGAATATTTTCCCTTTTTTTAGTTTTTTCCCAGGTTCTGTTAATTCATTTCCAGTAACTAAAATGCCGACTTTTGGCTTTTTATAAACTTCAATTTCTGTAATTCCTAAGCAGGCTAGAAATCCAATTGCAGCTGGAGTCAGCAAAGTATTAGGTTCGAAAACAACATCTCCCTTACCAATCTGCTCTCCTTTCGGGCGAACATTTGTATTTTTCTCGGGCATCTGCGCAATTAGAATTGAATCTGTATTGGCCATTACATGCTCCTGCATTACTACTGTATCTGCATCGTCTGGCACGTAGGCACCAGTAAATATTCTGATAGCTTCGTTTTGTTTTAATTTAATATTGGAGTGATCTCCAGCTTGAGAAATCCCAACAATATCATATTGATGCCTTATACTGTGCGTAAAAGCATATCCATCCATTGCCGATTGACGAAAAGGAGGCATAGAAATTGGCGAATAAATTGTTTCTGCCACCACATGACCGAGCGCTTTATGCACTTTAATTTTCTGCATTGGCATAGCATTACTATTTGCTGCTACAATTTCTAAAGCTTCTTTTACTTCTATCATTATTTATTTAGTTAAAACTAAGTATAAATACTTATTACAAATATAAGTATTTATTATTAGCAGGGATGAATTTTTGAAATTTCTTTTTCTTCTTTATAAAATTACTCTAATTTATTCAAAATCAACTTTAAAATTTAGTTACAATTTTTCTATTTTTTATATCAAAAGAGCTTTAAAGATTGTTTTTATGTTCTTTTAGCTAAATGTAAAACGTTTAAAACCTTAAAATTAGGGCTTAAAATAATGTAAAATACTACAATTTAGGTTTAGAATTAAAATTTATTTTAACACTTGTTGGCATCATACATTCTTTGCAGGCTCATTAAAATAAGGATGTCACAAAAAAATCATCGTTATGGATGCATACGAAAATGAAGTTTTTTCAAAAAAAAATCGGCAAACTTTTGGTTTTTATTATATAAAATTTAACTTTGTCTATAGGATTAGTAGAGTATAAAATAGTATTTCAAACCTAAAAACTATTATTGTGAAAACAACAGAAAGCATATCGCATTACATTCTTCCTAAAATGTACACTTATAACACTTGCTGTTATATGTGTTTCTGTTGCTAAAATTCTACTTTTATTTATTTGCTGTTTAATTATTTGATAAAGCAAATTTCTTAAAAAACACCACCGAAAAATATTTACTGAATTTACCCAAAAATCTTTCTGAGGCATTTTTTGCGTTGGACGGATTCTTGAAACCATACCTATTATTCAATAAATTAAATAACTAACAACTAAAAAAACTAAAATGAAAACAATGCAAACCTGCTGCTGTAAATAAAAAAAGCCATTTCTGCGGCAACAGAAATGGCAAGGCTTAAAGAACATTTATCACTAAATCAAGAACACTTTAGAGTGCTGTAAAAACAGTGCTCAGGGCGTCTTGTTAATTACTTAAAACCAATACAAAGAAATGAAAAAAAAGTTAAACATATACATACCTCTGTTTATCCTCTTAATAACGGCGGGAATAAATGCCCAAAATACTACTCCTTTAATCCAATCTAAACTCGACGGAACAGTTGTCGATGACATTACAAATCAACCCATTATAGGCGCTTCTGTTAATATCAAAGGAACGACCCATGGCGTTGTTACCGATGCTGAAGGAAAATTTTATTTTCAAACAGGTCAGAAATTTCCATATACATTAATTGTAAGTTACATAGGATATAAAAAATTAGAAATTATAGTTGAAAAAAATCCCGTAATTATTCATTTAAAAGAAGAAAGACAAGAATTAGACGAATTGGTGGTTGTAGGTTACGGAACTCAAAAAAGAAAAGACATTACAGGTTCTGTTGCTTCTGTCCCTAAAGCCAATTTATCTCAGGTAACTTCTTCTGCAGACAATCTTCTTAGAGGCGCAATCTCTGGAGTGGTAGTTACGCAAAGTTCTGGGCGTCCCGGCGCTTCTTCAAGTGTTCGTATTCGTGGAGGAAATTCTATAACTGCAGGTAACGAACCTTTGTATGTTGTAGACGGAATCTTAATTTATAACGACAATTCAAACAGTTCTGCCGGAGTAGCTTTTTCGGGTGCAAGCGTTAACGTTTTGTCTACTATTAACCCTGCAGATATCGAGTCTATAGAAGTATTAAAAGATGCTTCTGCAACTGCAATTTATGGTTCTCGCGGTGCAAACGGTGTTGTAATTATTACGACTAAAAAAGGAACAAAAGGACAAGATAATATTTCGTACCAAGGCTATTTTGGATTTCAGAATATCTCAAAAAAACTTAGACTGATGAATGCCAGCGAATGGGCTAGCCTGAGAAATGATGTTCAAGCAAGTATTGGTCAGGCGCCATCTTTTTCTGCTGCGCAGATAGAAGCCTTAAAAACCTCTGGTAATTATGACTGGCAGTCTGCAGCTTTTGTAACTGCAGCGCCAATACAAAGTCACAACTTGTCTTTTTCTGGAGGTGATGAAAGATCCAGATACGCAATTTCCGCAGGTTATTTTGATCAGGACGGAATTGTTTTGGGCAGTGACTTTAAACGTATTTCACTTCGAGCTAACTACGAAAGAAATTACTCTCAGAACTTCAAATTTGGCGTAAATGCGAATTATACTAATTCCATTTCTAATGGTGTTGGTACAAACGGCGGTGCGGCAGCAGGAAGAAATCCGAATCCATTGGTCAGCGTTTTGCTACTAGCGCCTGTTGTTCCCATCAAGAATGCTGATGGAAGTTACAACGTAACCAACAATCCTTACGCAACTTCTGTAAATGGTTATATTCAAAATCCTATTAATGATTTAGAAAATACCATTAACGAAACTAAACTTAATCGAATTTTAACCAGCTTATTTGGTGAATATAAAATCAATAAAAAATTGACTGCTAAAGTTGCTGTAAGCGGAGATGTATTAAATACAAAACAAAACTATTATGCACCCGCAAACACTACTACTGGAGCAGGGACAAAGGGTTTAGCTTCTATTGGAGAAAGAGTTGTAAGTTCTGTTTTAAATGAAAACACATTAAACTACAATACAAATTTTGGCGAAAATCATAGGTTTTCTGCTTTAGGAGGTTACACACTTCAATATACAAAAGGCGAAGTCGTGAATGCTGGCGCTCAGACATTTGTAAACGATGCCAATACCTATAATGCACTGCAAGATGGTGTACCCGTAAAACCATACAGTGATGCTTACGAAAGTGTTTTAAAATCATGGCTGGCAAGAGTAAATTATTCTTATAAAGGAAAATATAATTTCACATTATCCGGCCGTGCAGATGGTTCTTCGCGATTTGGTTCTGAATCACTTTGGGGTTATTTCCCCTCAGCAGGATTTTCTTGGAATATTACTGATGAAGAATTCGCCAATAATATAAAAGGTGTTACCGAAGCCAAACTTAGAATTACTGCTGGAACAACAGGAAACCAAGAAATTGGAAATTATCTTCCGCTGGCATCTATGGGTTCTGTAAACTATTCTTTTGGAGGTACACTTTACACAGGACTAGCTCCTACCCGATTGGCAAATCCAGATTTGAAATGGGAAAAAACAGATCAGTACAATGTTGGATTGGATTTATCATTACTAGACCGAAAAATCAATTTTGTTTTTGATGTCTATTACAAAAAAACAAACGATTTATTAATCAATGTTCCAGTTCCATTAAGTTCTGGTTATGCCACTGTTCTTCAAAATATTGGAGGAGTTGAAAATAAAGGTATTGAAGTTGGTTTGACCACAGAAAACATCAAAACAAAAAATTTTGCATGGAATTCAAACATAGTATTTTCAGCTAACAAAAATAAGGTGACAGAAATTGGAAATGGTGTAAATGAGTTTTTTCCAGTAGTTCCAAACGGTTCATTATTACAGCAGCAGCCTGTAATTGTAAAAGTAGGTCTTCCTCTAGGAAGCTTCTGGGGATATCGAACTAACGGAATTTTCCAAACGCAGGAAGAAGTTAATACACAGCCAAAAATCAACAGTTTAGCCAACACACGAGTGGGAGACAGAAAATATGTCGATGCAAATGGCGACGGTGTAATTAATGCTTTGGATAAAGGAAATTTAGGAACTTCTCAGCCAAAATTTGTTGGGAGTTTCAGCAACACGATTTCATATAATGACTTTGACTTGAATTTTTCTTTCCAAGGATCTTATGGCGGAAAAATCTTCAACGCTTTAAATCAGCAGTTGGAAATCTCTACACTGGGAACCAATGCAGCATCGACTTTAAATGACCGCTGGACACCAACAAATCCAAGCAGTGAAATTCCGAGAGCAACAAGTTCTCCATTAGGAATTGTTTCAGAGCGTTATGTAGAAGATGCTTCTTTCTTACGATTAAAATTAATCACATTGGGGTATACTTTACCAAAAAGTGTTTCTAAAAAACTGGGAACCAAAAGTGTAAAATTCTACATCTCAGCAGAAAACTTAATTACATGGACAAAATATACTGGTTATGATCCAGAGGTAAGTTCATACGAACAAAACAACTTATATCCGGGAATCGATTTTGGTTCTTATCCAAATTCAAAAACATTCATCTCGGGCTTGAACGTAACTTTCTAAGTAAAAAAAATATAAAATGAAAAAGATTATTATAACATTCCTTTTTAGTGCAGGTTTACTTGTATCGTGCACGGAACTAGAGGTAACGCCTACCTCTTTTGTAACCGAAGACAATTATTTTATCACGCAAGATGATGCTGTTGCGAGTGTCACTGCTGTTTACGCTTCTTTAAGTATTGATCCCGGTGAACAGAGTTTGTTTGGAAGAAACCTTTATTTCTTAACCGATATGGGTTCAGATTATGCTGCTGCAGGGGTTTCGGCTACCAACCCACAGGTTAGGGCATTGAGTGCCTTAACTCATGATGCAACAAGCGACCGTGTTCAAGTAGCTTGGAGACAAATTTATAACGGAATTAACAGAGCGAATGTTTCTATTGACAATATCCCGAAAGTATCTGGTAATGAAGTTATCAAAACACGATTGATTAACGAAGCTAAATTTATAAGAGCGCTGCTTTATTTTCAGGCAGTTCGACTTTGGGGCGGTGTTCCGATTGTTTTACACGAAGCAAAATCTATTAATTTAGGAGATTTAAAAACCAACCGAGCAACTGTAGAAGAAGTCTATGCTCAAATCATTACCGATTTAAGTGATGCCGAAGCTTTACCTCCAACTTATACTGCTTCAGATGCAGGTCGTGCTACGTCTGGTGCTGCAAAAGCAATTTTGGCAAAAGTTTATTTGACTAGAAAAGATTGGCCGAATGCCATTTTAAAGTCAAGAGAAGTAATTAACGGTGGATACGGATATGCTTTATTCGAAGAATTTCAGGATATTTTTACTAAAACGAAAAAGAACGGAAAAGAACATATTTTCTCTGTTCAGTTTGAGCCCAATCAAGCAGGAAACGGTTCTAGCGGCAGTACTTTTCAAGCAACTTCTTTTACTGGATTTACAGCTACAGAACCAGCAGATATTATCTCAGATGTCGCATTGTTTTATGATATTTATGCGTCTGGGGATAAAAGAAGAGATGTAAGTTATGCCAAACAATTATTGAATCCTACAACTGGAACACTTTACACATTTCCGAAACCAATTTTTAAAAAATACTTGGATTTAACCAATCTGGCAACGCCTGGAAATGTCGCTATCAACTTTCCAATTATTCGTTATGCTGATATTTTATTGTCATTAGCGGAAGCGATAAATGAACAAGGCGGACCAACTGCCGAATCTTATGAATTGATCAATCAGGTACGAAGAAGAGCTTTTGGAAAACCAATCACCACAGCTGATGCGACTGTTGACTTCGCTGGATTAAACCAAACTTCTTTTAGAGCTGCAATTCAGGAAGAACGCAAGAAAGAATTTGTTCAGGAAGGACAAAGATGGTTTGATTTGGTAAGATGGGGAACTTTGGTTACTGAAGTGAAAAAAGTAACGGCTAAAAACTCGGTTTCAGAAAGAAATAACCTTTATCCGATTCCGCAGAGCGAAAGAAACATCAACCCTGATGGATTACCTCAAAACCCAGGATATTAATGTTGGATGATATTTAAACACGTAATCTTGTCATTTCGACGAAGGAGAAATCTCCGCAAGAAACTCGGCAAAGATTTGCTAAGCGTTATGGAGCCAGTCACGGAGATTTCTCCTTCGTCGAAATGACAAATAGAGACGAAAACAATCTTTTGAAAATGAATATCCTAGCCCCGATAGAAGTGGAAATCCTTTTGTGGCGGGGTTCGCCACAAAAGATTGTAGCGGATAGCGGGATTAGCTTCTAAAATTAAGAACCATTATTTAAAACCACATAACTAAAAAACTATAAACAATGAAAAAATTTAAAAATAGCATTGCAGTCAAAAGTCCGAAGAAAGGACTTTTGATTACTGCTTTTCTTGTTGCACAACTGGGAATGGCGCAGGAAAAACAAGAGTTTAAAGGCACAATCGGCAAAACTTTGGCTGATTCTAAAGAATACTGGCCAGATCCGGTAACGGCTCCAAAAGGTGCTCCGAATGTAGTTTGGATTTTGTTGGATGATGTTGGATTTGGAGCTTCAAGTTCTTTTGGAGGATTAATCAATACGCCGACTTTTGATAATCTGGCAAATAACGGTCTACGTTATACCAACTTTCATACAACAGCTATTTGTGCTCCTACCCGAGCCGCTTTATTGACTGGAAGAAATTCAGGAAGAGTTCACGTAAGCGGATTTTCCCACACTATTTTATCGGCAGGATTTCCTGGCTGGGATGGAAGAATTCCTTCTGACAAAGGGACAATTGCAGAGATTCTTCGTGCAAACGGTTACAATACTTTTGCCGTTGGAAAATATGGCGTAACACCAGATGAAGAAGCGTCAGATGCAGGTCCGTTTGACAGGTGGCCAACTGGAAAAGGTTTCGATCATTTCTACGGATTCTTAGGTTCGCAAACCGACCAGTACAATCCTGATCTAGTAGAAGACCAAGTTCATATTAAACCTGATTGTCGCCATTTAAATGAATTAATAACTGACAAAGCCATCAGCTATATTCAGAAACAGCAAAAAGCCGCTCCGGGAAAACCTTTCTTTTTATATTATGCACCAGGAGCTGTACACGCACCTCATCAGGTTGCTGAAAAATGGGTCGAGCCTTATAAAGGAAAATTTGACGAAGGCTGGGATGTGTACCGCGAAAAAGTATTGGCCAACCAAAAGAAATTAGGAACTGTTACTTCAAATGCTGTTCTGCCAGAACGTAACGCGCTTATAACAGAATGGAAAAAATTGAGTCCAGACCAAAAGAAAGTATATGCAAGATTTATGGAAGTGTACGCTGGATTTTTAACTTATACCGATTATGAAATTGGAAGAGTAGTTAATTATCTAAAAGAAAGCGGACAGCTGGATAATACTTTAATTTTTGTGGCAATTGGAGATAATGGAGCTAGTAAAGAAGGAACTTTACAAGGAACTATTAGTCAAAGTTTGTTTTCACAAGGAAAAACAGATGAAGAAAATTTTCAAAGTAATTTGAATAATATCGGAGAGATCGGAACAGCAAAAGGTTTAAATACCAACTATCCTTTAGGATGGGCACAGGCAACAAATGTTCCTTTCAAAAACTGGAAACAAGACGCACATTCAGAAGGAGGAACTCGTAATCCTTTAATTGTTTTTTATCCAAACGGAATTAAAGATAAAGGCGGCATTAGAAATCAATACAGCCATGTAACCGATTTGCTTCCAACTACATTAGCTATTGCCGGAATTAAAGCTCCAGAATATATCAAAGGAATTAAACAAGACATTATTCAGGGTTCTTCTTTCCAAGCTTCTTTGGATAATCCGAAAGCAGAATCATTACACAAAGTGCAGTATTACTACATTTTCGGAAACAGAGCAATTTATAAAGATGGATGGAAAGCCTCTGCAGCACATTTACCAGATTCATTTGCTGTGAAAAAATCTTTGGGTAGCAACGAAAAACCTGCTCCAAGCAACTTCGATACAGATGTTTGGGAATTATACAATCTAAACGAGGATTTTAACGAACGTAACAATCTTGCTAAAAAATATCCTGAAAAACTAGCCGAACTTCAAAAACTATTTGACGAACAAGCCAAAGAAAATAACGTCTATCCATTGATTGACTGGCAGGATGTTTACAACAGAAGAATTCATAATACAGGCGCCGACAAAGGAAAAACAGTTTCAGATCTAATTAAACAAGCCACCAAACCAGGAAGTACGAATTAACTAGATCATCACAACCTGCAAGGTTTTGGAAACCTTGCAGGATAAAAACAAAGAATAAAATTCTACTAACTCCATAGAATTAGTAATTATTTTATTTAATTTTACAATAAAGCATTTAAATTCAGAAAGATATGAAACGAGTAGATTATGAAATAATAGGAAAAAAAATTGTCGTTGGGACAATACTATTTTTAGTTCCGCTGGCAATTCTGGCTGGAGGATTAGCATTAATTAATCAATTTTTAAAATAAGAAATCATGGCAATAGTTCAAAAAGAAAAATTAACAAGAGACTTAGCAATAAGCTTTTTTATTTATTCATTACCGGTAATAGCAATTTACCTTTATTTTAAACTAACAGGCGGATCTGTAAGCGAATCGCATTTAACATTACCTTCTTGGCTCGAATTTGCGCAGCCTGTTTTTGCAAACATTAGAACATGGGGATTAATAGTTTTTATGCTGGTTTTGGGAGTAATCGAATTTGCAGCAGGTTTGTACGACGACGAATGGACCGGCGAAGAACGCAAAATAGATATCGTATCCTTCTTAGCACCAAAGCTGCTTTTACCGCCGGTAATTGCTTTTTTCAGTTTAACTGCATTACCTTATTTACTTCCAAATGCGGCAAATTCACTTTCGTGGGTTCCGTTTTGGGGAGGCTTTTTCTTAATTGCAATTGCCGATGATTTAACGCAGTATTGGTATCACAGATTGCATCACCAAGTGCCGTTTTTATGGCGTTTTCATAGAACACACCATTCGGCTCCGTATATGGGAATGGCGATGGCGTCCAGACAAAACTTTATTTACACGGTTTTCTTCTCTCAAATTTATTTAACAGCAACACTAACTTATTTAGGTTTAGGGCTTCCTGCTTTATTTGTTTTAGTAATTAAAAGTTTTATCACTTTGGGAGCGCATTCTAGCATTCCATGGGATAAACCTTTCTACAAATACAGAGTATTGCATCCAATTGCATGGGTTTTAGAAAGACTGATTTCTACTCCTGCCACACATCAAGCACATCACGCAGATACAAGCGGAGATGGTGTCGGACACTTTAAAGGCAATTTCGGAAACATGTTTTTTATCTGGGATATCATTTTTGGAACGGGATTGATTACTCGAAAATATCCTAAATCATTTGGAACAAAATCGTACAAACAAGAAGAGTGGTACGCGCAATTTTTATGGCCAATATTTAAATCTAAAAAAGAAGGAAGCGCATTGGCTGAAGGCGTCTTGTCACTTCCATTAAAATCAAAACCAGTTACTGCAGAGGAATCTCCGTCACCAGTATTGGAGCAAGCTTAGTATTTTTATATGAAAAATAAAATCTTAAAAACCAGTATAACAGCAATTGCCTTTTTATGGGCAGTTGCTGCTTTTTCGCAAAATGAAAATCATTCTTCATTATCGTTAGACTCATTTTATTCGAAAATAAAAAGCCAAAAAAATCCGCAGATTGTCGATGCGCGAACTCCAGAGGAATTTGCTTTAAATCATATTGAAGGCGCTGTAAATTTCAACCTTCAATCTGAAAATTATGAACAATATACCGCTCAACTAGATAAATCCAAACCTGTATTTATTTATTCAATTGGCGCGGGCAGAAGTGTTGCTTTAGAAAAAGAATTATTAAAAAATGGTTTTTCAGAAGCCTATAGTTTAGAAGGCGGAATTGCCAACTGGATTGGAAACGGAAAGCCTTTTTATTCCAATCTAAAAAGCAAATTATCGTTGGCAGAATTCAATAAAATCATTGCCGATAACAAGACCGTTCTAGTAGATATTGGTTCCAAATACTGCGGGCCTTGTAAAAAAGTAAAACCTGTTTTAGAAACCATACGATCAGAATACGGAACAAATTTAAAAATCGTAGAAATTGAACTGGAAGACAGCCCGCAAGTTATTGCCGATTTAAAAACGGTAAAAGTTTTTCCGACCTTGATTTTATATCAAAACGGAAAAATTGTGTTTAAAAAAGAAGGCATCAATGATTTGAAAAATGAAGTTGATGTTGCATTGGCTTCTAAATAGACACAATACTGTCATTTCATCAAAATAACTAACCAAAACCAATATGTCAACCAAGAAAAAAATTACCAAAGTTGCTATAACAATTTTAATTATACTGCTTATTCTGGCCGCTTTTCTATTTTGGCCCATAAATATCAATGAAACCTTAGTAAAAGAAGATCAAAAACTAGCCGAAGGCAAAAAGCAATTTCTAGCATCAAAAGCTCCGTCTGATTCAGCATCAAGCAAAAAGACGAATATCATTATTCTACTTGCCGATGATTTAGGTAAATATGATATTTCGCTCTACGGCGGAAAATCTACTCCAACACCGCAGATTGATTCTTTAGCGGCTTCTGGTGTTACATTTACAGATGGATATGCATCGGCTGCTATTTGTTCGCCTTCGAGAGCTGGATTAATTACAGGAAGATATCAGGAACGTTTTGGACATGAATATCAGCCGGGAGATCGTTATCCTAAAAACAATTTAGAATATTACGCTTTCAAATATTTACTGAATACCAACAATTGGAGATTAAATGATAAGATCGAATATCCAAACGATGCCTCAATTGCAACGCAGGGTTTACCAAAATCTGAAATCACATTTGGCGATTTAGCCAAAAGGCAAGGTTACACTACAGGTATTATCGGAAAATGGCATTTGGGCCACAATAAAGGATTTTTTCCTTTGGACCGAGGTTTTGATTATCATTACGGATTTTATCAGGCGTTTTCTCTATTTGCTCCTGAAGACAATAATCCAGATATTATCAATCATCATCACAAAGATTTTACCGACAAAACCATTTGGGGAAAGGGACGTGTCGGAATCGGACAAATTCGCCGAGACAATACTATTATTGATGAAAAAGCCTATTTAACCGAAAAATTTGCGGATGAAGCCGAATCTTTTATTGATAAAAATAAAGACAAACCTTTCCTGTTGTACATTCCTTTTAATGCACCGCACACGCCATTTCAAGTTCGTAAAAAATATTATGATCGTTTTCCGAATGTGAAAGACGAAAACAAACGTGTTTATTTTGCGATGATCAGCGCTCTGGATGATGCGATTGGCAGAATTCGGGCAAAAGTAAAAAAAGAAGGACTTGAAGAAAATACTTTAATTATTTTCGCCAGTGATAACGGCGGTGCCGATTATACTTTTGCGACCACAAATGCACCTTTAAAAGGTGGTAAATTTTCTCATTTCGAAGGCGGTATTAATGTTCCTTTTGCACTTTCGTGGAAGGGAAAAATAAAACCTAATACAGTTTATAAACAACCTGTCAGCACTTTAGATTTTTTCACCACAATTGCAGCAGCCATACATTCTGATTTACCAAAAGACCGCGTTTATGACGGAGTTGATTTGGTTGCTGTAGTAAATAAAAATAAGACTGCTCATAAAGATCTTTACTGGCGTTCGGGCGATGCAAAAGCGATTAGAAGCGGCGAGTGGAAATTAGTCATTAGCGGCAAAACACACAAAAATTGGCTGTACAATCTTGCTTCTGATAAATTTGAAAAAACAGATCTTGCGCAGAAAAATCCAGAAAAGGTAAAAGAGTTACAAACTGCTTTACAAACTTGGGAAAAAGGCCTGATTAAACCGCTTTGGCCAAATCTAACCTATTATGAATTTGATTTTGGTAAACAAAAATACTTTGTCGATCTCTAATTATCCTTTATAAAAACCCAACAGGTTCTAAAAACCTGTTGGGTTTAATCTAAAATTCAAATCTATAATTAATACCTACAAGGTTTTGGAAACCTTACAGGAAAGAAAACAATTCAATGTCAACCTCAACAAAACAATTTACAATACACGAAGACTGGACCGTCGTCATTCTCGGTTTTATCATTATCGGAATTTCTCTTTTTATTTTTATTCCACAAGTTCCTGTCTTCAAATGGACAAATGAAACTGATTTAGTTAAAAATGTATTCGAAATAAAAAATCTTCAAATTATTGGTTTTCAATTCCTTTATTTTCTTTTGATTGGAATAATTGGAACCTTCTTCGTTGGAAAATCAGTTAAAAATTTCATTTTCGGATTTCCAATTATTTATATACTCACGATCATTGCTTTAATCATTGCAGGAAATACAGAAGTAAAAGCTCTAAATCTGGAAGCTGTTATTTTCAGTTTAGTTATCGGATTGATTATCGGAAATTTTTTCAAGCTTCCCGAGTGGTTTCGTTCTGCAATGTCAACCGAGCTTTTTGTCAAAATCGGACTGGTACTCTTGGGAACAAGTGTCATTTTTTCGGATATTCTAAAAGCAGGATCTTTAGGTTTAATTCAGGCTTTGGTGGTTGTTTTGTCTGTTTGGTATTTTGCATTCTGGTTGTGTAAAAAACTAAAAGTCGATGACGAATTAACGATGATGATTTCGAGCGCGGTTTCTATCTGCGGTGTTTCTGCAGCAATCGCAACTTCTGGGGCTATAAAAGGAGATTCTAAAAAATTATCTTATGTAATTTCGATGGTTTTAGTTACTGCGATTCCAATGATGATTTTTATGCCGATAATTGCCAGTCATTTTAATTTTCCGGAAGAAGTTACAGGAGCTTGGCTTGGAGGCAGTATCGATACTTCTGGAGCAGTTGTCGCTTCTGGAACTTTGGTTGGAGAAACTGCTTTAAAAATAAGCACGATTGTAAAATTTTCTCAAAATGTTTTATTGGGTTTAGCCGCTTTTGCCATTTCCATATATTGGACTTACACGCATAATGAATCTTCTGAAGTAAAGGATTCTAAACCAACGTTTAGCATAATTTGGGAACGCTTTCCAAAATTCGTCATAGGTTTTATTGCCGCGTCAATTGTCTTTTCGTTTTTCATTTCTCCTGAAACTCGAGAGGGCTTGAAAGACAGTTTAAAAAATCTACAGGGACTTTGGTTTGCTTTGGCCTTTACGAGTATTGGTTTGGAAACTAATTTTAGAGATTTGCTCCAGCATAATAGCAAAAAACCTTTAATCGCATTTTTGACCGCTCAATTATTCAATATCATCATTACTTTGATTATAGCTTTTTTGCTTTTTAATCCTTGAAAATAATCTCGATATTTATCTAAACCCGAAAGGTTTTAAAACCTGTCGGGTTTACTCTTGTAATTCAAGTAACAGACCTTAAAAGCAAGTAAAAACTGTATAAATCCAATCAGTTTTTATTTGTTCTTTTAGTTTCCAAATTCAAAATAAAATAATTGATTATCAATACCTTACATGTTTTTACTTTTTACTTAAATCATTTTTATATTCAATATTTCCAAAAAAATTAAATAATCTTTTGGTTTTCATTATAATAAATTTAACTTTGTCTATAGGATTAGTAGAGTTATAAAATAAAAGAACTACATTTTGAAAACAACAGCTTACACATCGCATTACATTCTTCCTAAAAAAATCACTTATAACACCTTAAGTTATATGTGTATGTGCTGTTAGAATCCAATCTTAATTTTCGCTTCAATTCGAAATTAAATTCACAAACTAAAATCATATTGACAATACTTATTAATGTATCGCTGCATTAAGAGAAGAACTATGTCAAATTATAATAACTAAAAAAAAAGCAATAACTAAATCAAGACTAAAATGAAAATAATGCACTGCCCTACTCTTTCATAGTAAAAAGCATTTCTGCGGCAACGGAAATGGCAAGACTCAAAGAACATTTATCACTAAAAAAAAGCCTTCGGAAATTGAAAAATCAGTTTCGAGAATCGCTTTATTATTTAAATCCAAAAAGTAATGAACAAGCAATTACAAGCCTTTTTGTGGATTTTTGTGTTCTTAATTTCTACGGGAATTAAAGCGCAAAATACACAACCCTTAATTAATTCGACCTTAAACGGTACCGTTATCGATCAGGTAACCAATCAGCCGCTTCCGGGAGTTTCTGTTCAAATTAAAGGAACAACTCATGGAGCAGTAACAGACTTAGACGGAAAATTCTATTTCCAGACAGGACAAAAATTCCCATATACTTTAGTAGTAAGCTATTTAGGTTATGTAACAACCGAACATATTGCAACAAAAGATTTTGTTCAAATTTCTTTAAAAGAAGACGTAAAAGAATTAAATGAAATCGTAATTATCGGATACGGAAGTACTTCTAAAAAAGATTATACAGGAGCTGCAGAAACTGTAGCCCAAATGTCCTTAAAAGCCACACAAAAAACATTAGAAAGTTCGCTTCAGGGTTCTGTTGCGGGGGTAAACGTAACGCAGACTTCGGGTGCGCCAGGCGCAGGAATGAGTATTCGTATTCGCGGGGGGAGTTCGATTCAAGGAGGAAATGAACCTTTGTATGTAATTGATGGTTTTCCTTTATATAATTCAGAAGTGACTTCTGGAGTTTTGAGCGGTACGCCGACAAATCCACTTTCGACTATAAATCCGGCAGATATTGAATCGATTACTGTTTTAAAAGATGCTTCGTCTACTGCAATTTATGGTTCTAGAGGAGCTAACGGAGTTGTTATTATTACCACAAAAAAAGGTTCAAATACTGCTGCAACTGTCAATTACGATTTTACAATTGGTCAGCAGGAAGTTCGCAAAAAGATTGATTTATTGGATGCCCAAGGTTTTTCCAGACTAAGAAATGCGGCTTTATACGATTCTAATCCCGCTGGAGGAACAAATCAATATTTAAGTGATGCTCAGATTGCTGCACTAGGTAAAGGAACTGACTGGCAAGACGCAGCATTCCAAAAAGGATTAACACAGAATCATCAATTGAGTATTTCTGGCGGCAATAACCAGACTAAATATGCTGTCTCTGGAAATTATTACAATCAGGAAGGAATTATTAAAAATACAGGTTTCGAGCGTTTCAGCGGACGTGTAAATTTAAATTCAAAAATAAGCAGTAAAGCCAGATTTGGTTTAAACTTAACGATCGCAGAAACAAAAGCAAAAGTGGCTCCAACTGGTTTGGTAACTGCTTTATTGAGCATGCCTCCTACTGCAACGATTTATGAGCCAGACGGAAGTTATACGTTAAGAAATCCGTTTGAGAATATTTTTGCCAACCCAATTGCCACTCTAAACGAACGCAAAAATCAATCTATCACCGACCGTATTCTGGGAACTATTTATGGCGAATATGATATTTTGAAAAATTTAGTTTTCAAAGTTTCTTTTGGAACTGATATGATTTTCAATAAAGAAAAAAGTTATCTGCCATCAACTATTTACGAAGGTTCGATTACAAATGGAGAAGGAAAAATTGGAAATGCAGAATCTAGAAGCTGGTTAAACGAAAATACTTTAACCTATACAACCGTAATTGGCGAAAAACATCACTTAAACGCTCTGGCTGGTTACACACAGCAAAGTTCTACGAGAGAATTCAATAACGCAGGATCGCAGCAATATGTAAATGATATTACTTCTTATTACAGTTTACAAAGTGGTAATATCGCCTTAATGCCTTCTTCTGGCGAAAGTACTTGGGCATTGAATTCGTACTTATCGAGAGTCAATTACAATTATGATTCGAAATATTTCTTAACAGGAAGTATCAGAGCCGATGGTTCTTCTCGTTTTGGAAAAGACAATAAATGGGGTTATTTCCCTTCTGTCGCCGCGGCTTGGCAGATTAGCAACGAAGCTTTTTTTAGTCCTGTGAAAAATATAATTAATAGTCTAAAAATTAGAAGCAGCTGGGGCGCAACAGGAAATCAGGAAATTGGAGAATACCAGTCTTTATCTACTTTAACGAGTGTAAAATATCTTTTTGGAGATCAAATATATACTGGTTTTACGCCTACGCGAATTGCAAACGACAATTTAGGATGGGAATTAACTAACCAGTTTGATGCCGGTCTTGACGTCGGATTCTTCGAAGATAAATTGAATTTAACTATTGACGTCTATCGTAAAACAACCAAAAATTTATTGTTAGATGTACAGCTTCCATACACAACTGGATTTACTTCTTCATTACAAAATTTTGGTTCTGTCCAAAATCAAGGTTTAGAAATTGGTTTGAATGCTTCTCTTGGAAATACTGCTTTTTCTTGGACATCAAATTTCAATATTGCCTTCAATCAAAACAAAATTATTGCATTAGGAAATGGTGCTGAATTCTACACTTTCGGAAACTACATTTTAAAAGTTGGTGAGTCTTTGGGAACTTTTTATGGTGCAGTTACAGACGGAATTTTACAAACAGATGAAGTTGCCACAAAAGGCGTTTTTACGGGAAATGCAGCACCAAAAGCTGGAGATCGTTTGTACAAAGATATTAACGGAGACGGCGCATTTACAACTGCAGCCGACAGAACAAGTATTGGCGATGCACAACCTGATTTTGTCTTCGGATTCTCTAATAATTTTACATACAGAGGTTTTGAATTGGCGGTTTTAGTAAATGGTTCTGTTGGAAATAAAATCCTGAACGGAAACCTGCAGGCTTTAGAATTGTACAACGGACAGCAAAATGCTTCTACATCTGCATTAGATGCATGGACACCAACAAATCCGAGCAATACAACACCTCGAGCTAAATTAGATCCCGCACCGGTTTTCTCTAATCGTTTTGTAGAAGACGGTTCATTTGTAAGATTAAAAAACATCACTTTAAGTTACAATCTGCCAAAGAAATTATCCGAAAAACTAAGGTTAACGTCAGTGAAATTCCGTGTAATTGGAGAAAACTTATTGACATGGACAAAATACAGCGGTTACGATCCTGAAGTGACTAACGGAACCACAATTTCTCCAGGAACAGATACAGGGATTTATCCAGCATCTAAAACTATTTCAGGCGGATTAAGTGTAACATTCTAAAAGATTTATCATGAAAAAGACAATTATATACAGTTTGGCAGTTCTCTTTTTAATAAGTGCCTGCAATCCGTTGGACGAAGATCCTAAAGCATTTATTTCGTCTGGCAATTTTTATAAAACAACTGAAGATGCAGATGCGGCCGTGATCGCGATTCATAATGCGATAAACAGTTCTACACATACTTTGTACAATCGATTAATCCAAATTTCAACTGAAATGGCAACCGACGATTACGAAGCAGGACCAAGAGCTAGAAATGCGCATGTTAGAGCTTTGTCCAATTTAACGCACGATGCATCAAACGATCGTATGATCGAACTGTGGAGACAAAGTTATGACGGAATCAATAGAGCGAATGTAGCTATTGATAATATCTCGAAGAATCCAAATCTTAATTCACAGAAAGACAAAGATTTAATTAACGAGGCAAAGTTCTTAAGAGCCTTATTATACTTTAACTTAGTACGATGGTTTGGAGATGTTCCTTTGGTTTTACACGAAACGACTGTTTTAAATCCAGATGCTATTAATGTGAGTAATACTCCAGAAGTTGAAGTTTACACACAAATCGAAAATGACCTGATTGATTCCGAAGCACTTCCAGTTGTGCAGCAAAACAAAGGACGCGTAACGGCTGGCGCTGCAAAAAGCATTTTAGCGAAAGTATATCTAACCGAAAAAAAATGGCAGAAAGCAGCCGAAAAAAGCAAAGAAATCATTGACAGTAAAGTTTATGATTTGTTCGAAAATTATGCTGATGTCTTTAATGTGGCAACCAAAAACGGAAAAGAACATATTTTCTCTGCACAATTTAAAGGTCTGACGAACTGGAACGGAAATATGCTGGCTTCGACAGCTGCACCAACTTCTGTTCCTGGAATTGCAGGTGATCAAGCTGATGCGTTGCATAAAGAAGGCGGACTTTTTGAAGCTTTCGCCGAAACAGACAAGAGAAAGTACATCACTTTTGCTGTAGAATTTGTGAGTCCAACCGATGGAAAAACATATAAAGTAACCCCTCATTTTAATAAATATTTTGATCCTGCAACACCAACTTCGCCTGGACAGTCTTCTAAAAATACGCCAATTATAAGGTTTGCAGAAGTATTACTGATTTATGCAGAAGCTTTAAACGAACAAAACGGAGGACCAACTGTAGAAGCTTATGCGGCAGTTGACCGAGTGAGAACCAGAGCCGGCGTTGACTTATTAGCGACAACATCGCCTGCGTTAAGTCAAGATGCTTTTAGAGAAGCGGTTTTTGAAGAAAGAAGAAAAGAATTGGTTTATGAATATCAGCGCTGGTTTGATCTAGCTAGAAGAGGTCCAGATTATTTTGTCGCAAAACTAAAAGCGGCAGGAAAAACAAATGCACAGCCAAAACACGTTCACTTTCCTATTCCGCAAAGAGAATTGGATTTGAATAAGAATTTAAAACAGGTTCCGGCTTGGAGATAATTTTTTTAAATACCTACAAACATAGTTTTTAAATGCTGTGTAAAGGCGTTTCACTTGTTCAAATAAAGATGGATTAAGATTTAGTATAGCTATGTGTTGCGAAATGTATTTCTCTTTTACATACTACTTAAACCAAAAAAAATCTATGTTTCTATGTGTTAGAAACCTTTAAAAAAATAAAAATATACTAACAGTAAATTATTATAAAATGAATAAAAGAATAAACATTTTATTTTCTGTCTTATTGACGGGAATAATTGGTTCTTATGAAACCGAAGCTCAAACCGCATCTTCTAAACCAAACGTAATTTTGATTATGGTGGACGATATGGGCTATTCGGATTTGGGAAATTATGGATCTGAAATTAAAACGCCAAATCTAGACCGTTTAGCGAAAGAAGGAACGCGACTTCGCGAATTTTACAACAACTCAATCTGCGCGCCTACGAGAGCTTCATTATTGACGGGGCAGTATCAGCACAAAGCTGGGGTTGGTTATTTTGACGTCAATCTGGGTTTACCTGCCTATCAAGGTTATCTCAACAAAGAATCTTTAACCTTAGGAGAAGTTTTCCGTTCTGGTGGTTACAGCACCTTAATGTCTGGAAAATGGCACGTAGGTTCTGAAGATCAAGCGCAATGGCCAAATCAAAGAGGTTTTGATAAATTTTACGGAATTTTAAAAGGTGCTGCGAATTATTTTGATACAAAACCGCTTCCTTTCGGAAAGACGGCTTATCCTGTAAAAATGATCCGTAACAATGAAGAATTGCATCCAAAAGATGATTCGTACTATTTCACAGATGAAATCGGAAATAATGCCGTTACTTTCTTAGACGAACAAAACAAAGAAAACAAGCCTTTCTTTTTGTACTTAGCATTTACAGCGCCTCACTGGCCATTGCAGGCAAAACCTGTTGATATTGCCAAATACAGAGGAAAATTTGATGAAGGCTGGGATGCTTTAAGAGAGAAAAGAATTCAAAAGTTAAAAGAAAACGGAATTCTGCTTCCAGGTCAAACTATTGCTCCTCGTGACCCAGAAGTACCAGAATGGGATAAATTGACGTATGACGAAAAACAATTTTGGAAAGCCAAAATGGAAGTGTACGCGGCAATGGTAGATAACATGGATCAAAATGTTGGAAAAGTCTTAGACAAATTAAAAGCTTTGAAAAAAGACAAAAACACTCTGATTATTTTTATTGCCGATAATGGGGCTCAAGGCGGTTTCAATACTTACAATCCATTGAGAAGAGGTTTGGTTCGCAACGATGGACCAATTGGAACTTCTGGTTCTTTTGATTATCAGGAACAAAACTGGGCATATCTTTCTAATACACCTTTGCAGGATTATAAAAACAATATGCACGAAGGCGGTTTCAGCTCTCCGTTTATTGCTTGGTATCCATCAAAAATAAAAGCAGGAAGAATTGACAAAGGAACTGGACATATTATTGACCTTGCTCCTACTTTCTACGAATTGGCTGGAATTGAATATCCTAAAAATTTAAACGGAGTAACTGCTAATCCACTTCCAGGAAAAAGTTTGCTTCCTGTTTTATTTGACAATGCTTCTGAAGTAAACAGAGGCGCGCCGCTATTCTGGGAAAGAGCTGGAAATAGAGCAGTTAGAGAAGGAAAATGGAAATTGGTTTCTATTTATCCGTCTTATCAATGGGAACTTTACGATCTTGAAGCAGACCGTGGAGAAACAGCCAATGTTGCTGCACAAAATCCAGGAATTGTAAACGATCTTTCTGCAAAATATTTTGACTGGGCAGATAAAACCGGAGTTGTAGAATACAGCAAATTCAAACAAAAAAATGAGTTGATTCCAGGTGCTGCTGCTAAGAAATAATTACTTTTTTTGATATTTTTAGTAATTATAACAAAAAGCGATTGTTGTAAAATAGTCGCTTTTTAAAAACAAAAAATGATGTACAAAAAAAGCAGCAATTTATTTGCTGCTTTTTTATTTTATATTTCCATTCGATTATCTAAAATCATTCAAAGATTTTTCAATAATCTCCAGACATTCATTAATTTGTTCTTCTGTCATTACCAAAGGCGGAGCCAATCTAATTTTATTTCCGTGAGTTGGTTTTGCCAATAATCCGTTATCTCTAAATTTTAGGCAGATTTCCCAAGCCAAATCAGATTCTTCATCTGTATTGATAACGATTGCATTTAAAAGTCCTTTTCCACGGACAAGCGTAATTAAATCATTTTTCTCGGCAATTTTATTTAATCCATCTCTTAAAATAACTCCTAAACGCTCTGCATTTTCAGCTAGTTTTTCGTCTTTAATAACTTCAAGAGCTGCAATCGCTACGGCCGCTGCAACTGGATTTCCTCCAAAAGTAGAACCGTGCTGTCCAGGTTTAATTACGTTCATAATTTCGTCGTTACATAGAACAGCCGAAACTGGATAAACACCGCCAGAAATTGCTTTTCCTAAAATTAAAACATCAGGCTGCACATTTTCGTGATGAACGGCTAATAGTTTTCCTGTACGTGCAATTCCCGTTTGCACCTCATCTGCAATAAAAAGTACATTGTGTTTTTCGCAAAGCGCTTTTGCTTTCGCTAAATAACCTTCAGATGGAACATAAACTCCTGCTTCACCCTGAATAGGCTCAACCAAGAATCCAGCGATATTTTTTGAAGAATTTAAAGCGTTTTCAAGAGCTTCAAGATTATCGTATTCAATCTTTATAAAGCCGTCTGTAAAAGGACCGAAATTTTTACGCGCTGTTTCATCATTTGAAAATGAAATAATGGTAGTAGTTCTTCCGTGAAAATTATTCTCGCACACTATAATCTGTGCTTGGTTTTCAGGAATTCCTTTTACTTCGTAAGCCCATTTTCTAGAAATCTTCAAAGCGGTTTCAACCGCTTCAGCTCCCGTATTCATTGGAAGAACTTTATCGAAACCAAAATAATTGGTTACGTATTCTTCGTAGTTTCCTAGTTTATCATTGTAAAAAGCACGAGAAGTCAAAGTCAGTTTTTGAGCCTGTTCAACCATTGCATTTACAATTTTCGGATGGCAATGCCCTTGATTCACCGCAGAATAAGCTGAAAGGAAATCAAAATATTTTTTTCCGTCAACATCCCAAACATATACTCCTTCTCCGCGTTCTAAAACTACTGGAAGCGGATGGTAGTTGTGAGCTCCATATTTATTTTCTTTTTCAATCAAAATTTCTGATTTTGATGAAAGCGCTTTTTCTGTACTTATCATAATCTGCTTTTTATTTCTGCAAAAATATTAAAAATTAAATTAATTAAGCTTGTAAATTTATATTTTGACTTAAAAATAACAAAATTAAAGTCAAAAATTACATTTTAAGATCAATAAAAAGCTATATTTATTTTGAGTCAAATTTAATTTTATGACTGTTTATTAAAAAAATTAATTACTTTTATGAATACCAAAAACCGAATTTTTTAAACAATTTAATTGAATGGAATTATTAGACGAATTTGATATTAGTATTATAAAGGAATTAGAAAAAGATGGCAGAATGGCTTTTTCTGCGATCGCTGCTAATTTGAAAATATCAAATACTATGGTGCATCAGCGTATTAACAGAATGATAGAACAAGGTGTAATCGGCGGTATAAAACCTATTATTCAGGAAAAGAAAATCGGCTATGACTGGGCTTCTTTTACGGGAATTACACTAAACAAAGATTCAGATTCTGACCGCATAATTGAAGCTCTTAAAGAAATTCCAGAAATCACAGAATGTTATTATGTTACGGGTTCATTTACTTTGTACATTAAAATAATTGCCAAAAATCATGAACATATGCGACGCATTCTTTATGAAAAAATAGACGGAATTCCAGGCATCGCTAAAACCGATTCGATTGTTGAATTGGGCTGTGCTTTTAAAAGAAATATTTCATTATAAGAAGATCTTTTATTCTTTTTTAAAATAATAGTTACAAACCTCACAGGAATTTACTTGTGAGGTTTTTTTGTAACATAATATTTCTGATATTTGTTAAAAATTGTAGAATTATGAAAAATGCAGTATTAATTTTATTCAGTGCAATCTTATTTTCAAACCTTATGAACGCACAATTAAAACCCGTAAAATACACCGAAGGCACGCAGCAGCTAAACGGCTTATTTATAAAATCTGCTAAAAAAAGCACCAATAATCCAGGAATTTTATTATTACCAGCCTGGCTCGGAATTGACAATGCTTCTAAAGGAATTGCAACAGAATTATCTAAATTGGGTTATCACGTTTTCATCGCAGATATTTACGGCGAAGGAAATTACCCGAAAAATACCAGCGAAGCTGGAAAACAAGCTGGCTTTTACAAAACTAATTATGAAGCATACCAAAAGCGTATCGATGCTGCTCTGAAAGAATTGGTAAAATCTGGAGCAAACGCCGATAATATTGTCGCTATTGGTTACTGCTTTGGAGGAACTGGGGTTTTAGAAGCTGCTAGAGGTCATTTAAACGTAAAAGGAGTTGCTTCATTCCATGGTGGCTTAGGTAAAGATGCAAGTCGTAAAACAGAACCTTTAACTGCTAAAGTTTTAATCTGCCATGGGGCTGATGATCCGTTTGTACCAAAAGACGAAATTACAGCATTCCAACAAGAAATGCGTGATGCAAAAGCAGACTGGCAGATGATTTACTACGCTGATTCTGTTCACTCTTTTACTAATCCAGAAGCAGGAAGCGATAATTCTAAAGGAGCAGCTTACAATCCTGTTGCAGCAAAAAGATCTTTCGATCATTTACAACTGTTCTTAAATGAAGTTCTAAAAAAATAATACCTATTATAACCCTTACCAAAAACAAATCAACTAAATAAACCAATGTCACACAGCAAAATTAGAGAAGACAAAACCTGTTTGAACTGCAGGCACGTTGTCGAGCAGAAATTCTGTCCAAACTGCGGACAGGAAAACAGCGACAGCCGAAAAACTTTTCATCATTTATTTATTCATTTCTTTGAAGATTTAACGCATTATGAAAATGCATTTTGGAAAACGATTCGTAACCTGCTTTTTAAACCTTCAACTCTAACCAAAGAATATCTTTCGGGAAAACGATTGTCTTATCTGGCTCCTGTGCGTCTTTATATCTTTATTAGTTTTATAACTTTTCTTTTAATTGCATTATTTCCAAATAAAATAACTGAAGACCTAGCAAAAAATGACAAGGAAATCACGTCTAATTTTGAAAAAGCTGAGATAAAAGAAAAGAAAAGCTGGAATGAAAAATCGTACTTAAAGTCAAAAACTGTAGACAAATCATATTTTCATTTGAAAACAATGAAAGAAATTGATTCCATTCAGAAGTATGGAAAGGAAAGCGAAAAACTATCAACATTGGAATATTGGATGTATGAAAAAGCTGTCCACGTAACAGAGAATAATACTAAAAAGCAAATTATTGAGAAATTTATAGAATCGTTTTTTCATAACATACCCAAAATCCTATTTATTATAATGCCTTTTTTCGCCTTTTTCTTATGGCTTTTTCATAATAAAAAACGCTGGTACTATTTTGACCATGGTATTTTTACCCTCCATTATTTTTCTTTCCTTTTATTGATATTCCTCATCATGTTTATTATAAACAGATTAATAGGCCTGTTTGGCGACAGCCCGTTATCATATATATCAGGAATAACTACTTTTGTGGGAACAATATGGATGTGTTATTATTTTTATCCGGCACATCATCGTTTTTACGGCGAATCTAGAATAGTATCGTTTATTAAAAGTTTTTTCTTATTCATTATAAACTCACTATTTATTATGTTTTTATTAACCTTTTACGTTCTTTACACATTTATTAATTTACACTAACTATAAAAAATGAAAAAATTACTCATTTTATTATTGGTTGCATCTGCGTATTCTTGTAAAACTGCGCAGTCAACTGTTTCCAAAGACAACTCCGATCCTACCAAGTACGTAAACGTCATTAAAGAAAAGGATCTTAAAAAAATGCTTTATATCATCGCTTCTGACGAAATGGAAGGCCGTGATACAGGTTCAAAAGGACAAAAAAAAGCAGGTAAATATATGATTGAGCAGTACAAAAAAAATGGTGTTTCTTTTCCAAAAGGAGCTTCAGATTACTATCAAGCAATTCCAGCTTCCTACTTAAATGCAAAACGCAACAAGAATCTGCCTGATTCTGAAAACATCTGGGCGTTTATTGAAGGTACTGAAAAACCAGACGAAGTTTTAGTAATTTCTGCTCATTACGATCACATCGGAATTAAAAATGGTGAGATTTATAATGGTGCCGACGATGATGGTTCTGGTACTGTAGCAGTTATAGAAATGGCTAAAGCATTTACAAAAGCTAAAAAACAAGGACACGGACCAAAACGTTCTATTTTATTTCTTCACGTAACTGGAGAAGAGCATGGTTTGCACGGATCTCGTTTTTATTCTGAAAATCCTTTATTTCCAATTGCAAATACTATCGCCGACATCAATATTGATATGATTGGACGTCGTGATGTAGAACATGCAAATTCAAATAACTATGTGTATGTAATTGGTGCTGACAGATTATCTTCTGATTTACACAATGCTGTTGTGGCTCAAAACGAAAAATACATCAAAATGGACTTAGATTATAAATTTAATAATCCTAAAGACCCAAATCATTTTTATGAGCGTTCTGACCATTATAACTTTGCCAAACATGGTATTCCGTCTGTTTTCTTATTTAACGGAGTTCACGCAGATTACCACGGAAAAGATGATACTGCAGAAAAAATTGAATACGACGCTTTAACTAAAAGAACAAAACTTGCTTTTGTAATCGCTTGGGATCTAGCTAATAGAGAAAATAGACCTGTGGTTGATAAGAAGTAAATTGCTTATTTAGGCACAAAGGTTCAAAGCCGCAAAGGTTCAGAGGTTTTTATAAAAGACAGAATCTTTTAACAACTACACTGATTTTGATTTAGTAAATAACCTCAAAACCGCTAGAATTTTAAACATAAAAAGGGATGAGTTAAAACTCATCCCTTTTGGTTTTTTTATAGACTATAAAAGGAAAACCTTTGCACCTTAGTAACTATGAACCTTTGCACCTTCTTTAGTCATTCATCGAAATCAAAAACTCTTCGTTGTTTTTGGTTTTCTTGAAACGGTCGTTTACAAAATCCATAGATTCTACTGGGTTCATATCTGATAGATATTTACGCATAATCCACATTCTTTGTAAAGTTTTTTCATCTAACAATAAATCATCACGACGCGTACTTGACGATGTAAGATCGATTGCAGGGAAAATACGTTTATTAGCTATCTTACGATCTAATTGTAATTCCATGTTACCTGTTCCTTTAAACTCTTCGAAGATAACTTCGTCCATTTTAGAACCTGTTTCTGTCAATGCAGTTGCGATAATACTTAAAGAACCACCGTTTTCTACATTTCTCGCCGCTCCAAAGAAACGTTTTGGTTTTTGCAATGCATTTGCATCAACACCTCCACTTAATACTTTTCCAGATGCCGGCTGAACTGTGTTGTAAGCTCTTGCTAAACGTGTAATAGAATCTAATAAAATCACAACATCGTGACCGCATTCTACCAAACGTTTTGCTTTTTCAAGTACTATATTAGCGATCTTTACGTGTTCTTGTGGTTCTCTGTCAAAAGTAGAAGCGATAACTTCCCCACGAACACTTCTCTGCATATCTGTAACCTCTTCTGGACGTTCATCTATTAGAAGAACAATTAAATAAACTTCAGGATGGTTTGCTGCAATTGCGTTTGCAATATCTTTAAGAAGCATTGTTTTACCAGTTTTAGGCTGTGCAACGATCATACCACGCTGTCCTTTACCTATTGGTGAAAACAAATCGATAATTCGGGTTGAAACAGAACTGCCTTTTTCTGCTAGTTTGAATTTTTCTGAAGGAAAAACTGGCGTTAAGTGTTCGAAAGAAACTCTATCGCGAACAACTTGCGGATCGTGCCCATTAATTTTTAAGACACGAACCAAAGGAAAAAACTTCTCACCTTCTTTTGGCGGACGAACCACTCCTTTTACAGTGTCTCCGGTTTTTAGACCAAATAATCTAATTTGTGAAGTTGATAAATAAATATCATCTGGAGAAGCTAAATAATTGTAATCTGATGAACGTAAAAATCCGTAACCGTCGGGCATCATTTCAAGAACGCCTTCACTTTCAATAATTCCGTCAAATTCAAAGTCTGAATCTCTGAAATTATTGCTTTTTTTATTTTTATGATTAGGATTTTGATTATTGTGATTTCCGTTTCCGTTTCCATTCGCGTTTTGATTCTGATTCGAATTCGGGTTTTGATTTTGGTTTGGAGTCTGGTTTTTATTTTGATTCGGATTAACCTTTTTTGCAGGGGTAATTTGTGCAGTTTTCTCAGCCATTTCAGCTGTTGGTTCAGGAGTAACTGTTTCCGACGGCTCTTCGGCTGCGATCTCACTTACCACTTCCTTGTCTTTTTTAAGAGCTACTTTTTTCTCGTATGCCGATTTATTGAATTTTACGATTTTAGGCTCTTTTTTTCCTGCTGTTGCTTTATTTTCCTGCACTTCCGGCACAGCTTCTGCAATTGGCTGAGCTGTTGCAGCAGTATCGTTTTTTTGAACAGTTTCCTCTACTTTATCAAATTCTAAAACGGGAGTATTTTTGGTATTTGCTGCTTTGGTTTTCACTGGAGCAATTCTCGCTCTTTTTGGTTTTTCATCCTTAGATTCAGAAACTGCTTCTGTTTGAGGAGTTTCAGCAGGGGCAAGAGTACTTTCTTGATGTGCTAAAATCTGACTAATTAAAGTCTCTTTTTTGACACCATTAATCTTTATTGTTTTAGCTAACTTAGCTATTTCTTGAAGCTCAGCAAGCTTCATTTCTTTTAATGCAGAAATATCAAACATGAATGTTCTATGAATTTAATTATTTTAAAGGAAATACTGTAAAAAGAATAGGTAGATAATTAATTTGAATTGACCGCAGTATGAAGTGCTTACGGTATTATGATGCAATAATACGAATAAAATTTTATCATACAATAGTATTTTAAAAAAAGAAAATATATTTTTGTAAAACATTTTTAGACCATGATACAAAGAATTCAAACTGTATATTTATTTCTGGCTTTTGCTGCAACTGGCATTTTAATGCTTTTTGTTCCGCTATGGACAACGACAGCAGGAAAAGAGTTCTTTTTTATGCAGGACCAAGTTTATACTGTCTTGTTAGGCTTAACAACAATGCTTAGTATTATCAGTATTATTTCATTCAAAAAAAGACAAAATCAGTTTGTATTAAACAGACTGAACATAATATTAAATTTAATTTTATTAGGATTATTTGTATATCGATCACTAAATTTATCTGGAGAGGCTGAAGTCTCTGAGAAAGGTATTGGGATGTTTCTGCCGATTGTTGCTATCGTATTATTAGTTTTAGCTAATAAGGCCATCAAAAAGGATGAAGATCTTGTAAAATCTGTTGATCGTTTGAGGTAAACCTATAATCTTAATTTATGTGCGAAGAAGAACCCGAATTTTATTCGGGTTTTTTTTCGTCCTAAAACGAAATAATTGTAAGATAATTTTCATAATTTTGTCCTTTAATTTAGTTTCCCGAAAAATGACTCCAAAAATAAAAATCCATCTTGCAGATGATCATCAGGTTTTAATTGATGGACTGTCCAATTTATTACAGACAGTTCCCAATTTTGAAGTCGCTGGAAGCTCGCTTGACGGAACTACTGTTTTTAATGATGTGGTTCTAGACGAAGCTGACATTTTAATTTTAGATATCAGCATGCCTAAAAAAGACGGCATTGAAACTCTAAAAGAATTCAAAGAAAAAGAATCACCTTGCAAAGTCATTATTTTATCCAGTTATGATGATTTAAAGATCATTAAGGAAGTAATGAAACTTGGCGCAAAAGGCTATCTCACCAAAAATTGTGCTGGCGAAAACATTATTGAAGCTGTCGAAGCAGTCTATCAAGGACAAGAATATTTTAGTGATGCCGTTAGGGAAAAAATCTTTAATACTTTTAAAGATAACCCGAAATTAAACCAAAATGCAGTTATAGAAAATCCAATTTTGAGTCCGCGTGAAATGGAAATTATCATTTTAATTGCATTGGAATACAGCGGCAAAGAAATCAGCGAAAAGCTTTTTATAAGTTCACATACTGTAGAGACACACCGCAAAAATATCATGAAAAAACTAAACATAAAAAGTACGATTGGCTTGGTAAAATATGCTCTTAAAAACAATTTGATTAATCCATAAATCAGTTTTATATGTTTGGGCTTAATTTTTTTATATCACTTCTTTTTTCTTTTGCTTCTAAAGGAACTTTCTGTTTAGAGAAATCTAATATTGCAAACGGTCAAAATGAATCTTTAGCAATATTTATTGAAAGCCAAACAACCACAAACCAACTTAAAACAATTGATCAATTTCGAAATAAAAAAATAGTAAGCTTAGCCATATTACTCGTAATCATTATTTTTTTTCTATTTTATTTTCTATATCAAAACAACAAACTCAAACAAAAAATAAAGCGAAAAGATACCAAACAAAAAATCCTTCTCGACATCATCAATTCCAGCATTGATACTCAGGAAATAGAACGAAAAAAAATTGCCTCTTTTTTACACGACAATATTAACTCTCTTCTATCCTCTGCTGGACTGCATTTAAATACGTTTACTGCACAAAACGACATCAAATCTGATGAGATACAAAAAGCAAAAGCCATTTTATCTGAAGCACACGAACTTTTACGAGATATGTCTCATGATCTTGTTCCTTCTCTTTTAGTTCGTTTTGGTTTGATTTATGCATTAGAAGATTTATGCGAGAAAAACTCTAATTCTGCCATTCAATTTGAGTTTTCAAGCTCTATTTCGACAAGTAGAAGATATGTTGAAAAATTTGAAATGAAAATCTATTTCATTGTCAGCGAACTTTTCAGCAACATCATAAAACACAGTGACGCTAAAAAAGCACGGCTTTCTTTGGTTGAAAAAAACAATCAATTTCTCCTAACTATTCACGATGACGGAGTTGGATTTAGAACTCAAAAGCTAAAAGATTCCGAAGGTTTTGGTTTAAACCGAATTAGAGCAAGAATTAAGAAATACAAAGGTACTTTAACTATTACATCACAAGAAAATAACGGAACCAAAATCAAAATTCAGATTCCACTTCCGCATTAAGTTTATTTTGCGCCAATTTCTACGATTTCTAAATCTTTAATTTTATCATCATCAATCACAAATCGAAGCATAGTTCTCACTTTATGAAAACCGCTTTTTCCCGCCGCGCCCGGATTCATGTGTAAAAGATTGTTTTTCTTATCAAACATTACTTTTAAAATATGAGAGTGTCCGCAGATAAAAAGCTTGGGTGGATTCTGTGCCATTTCCTCTTTTATATTCGGATTGTATTTTCCAGGATAACCGCCAATGTGCGTAATCCATACAGAAACATTTTCGCAGGAAAAGCGATTATTTAAAGGAAATTCCATTCTTGCTTTTGCATCGTCTATATTACCGTAAACAGCTCTGAGCGGTTTTAGTTTTTTTATGGCATCGGTAACATTCAAATCTCCAATATCGCCGGCGTGCCAAACCTCATCGGCCTGATTAACATATTTTAAAATAGTATCATCAATATGGCTGTGCGTATCAGAAAGCAGAAGGATTTTTGTCATTTTTTTTTAAGGTACAGAGGTTCAGAGGCACAAAGTTACAAAGGTTTTTCTAATCTGGCGTTAGAAGAAGTTCTGTCTATTTCTACAGAACAGCATTCTAAAAAATCTTAGAACCTTAAAACCTTAAAAAATCCCAATCTGTTGCTAGATGCACTGTGGTTCGATTCTACAGACAAACATCATAGAAAAACCTTTAAAACTGTGTCCCTTAGAATCTCAGAACTTTATAAAATCCAATCTTGCGTTAGACGCACTGCAGTGCGTCTCTACAGATATATATTACGGAAAAACCTTTAAACCTTTTTTCGTACCTTTGCACTTCTGAACCTTTGAACCTCTACAGTGAGATATTTTATTCAATTTGCTTATAACGGAACACATTATCATGGCTGGCAGATACAGCCTAACGCCTCTTCTGTTCAGGAAACTTTAAATAAAGCTTTATCGGTTTTACTGAATGAAACTATCAGCATAATGGGTGCTGGAAGAACAGATACTGGTGTGCATGCTACTGAAATGTTTGGCCATTTTGATACCGAAAAGACTTTAGACATTCAAATTCTGATTCATAAACTGAATTCATATTTACCAAAAGATATTGCCATTTTTGATATTATTCTGGTTCATGATGATGCGCATTGCCGATTTGACGCAACTAAAAGAACATACGAATATCATATCAATACCGTTAAAAATCCGTTTTTACAGGAACTAAGCTGGTATGTAAACCAGAAATTGGATGTAGATTTGATGAATGAAGCGGCTCAATTATTATTGAAGCATACCGACTTTCAATGTTTTTCAAAAGTACATACAGATGTAAATACTTTTGACTGCACTATCTTTGAGGCATTTTGGAAACAAGAAAATTCAAAACTGATTTTCACTATTTCTGCAAACCGTTTTTTGAGAAATATGGTTCGGGCAATTGTCGGCACTTTAATTAATATCGGTTTACACAAAATTACGCTGGCTGATTTTGAAAATATTATTGCCAGCAAAAGCAGGGAAAAAGCTGGATTTTCTGTTCCGGCACATGGTTTATATTTAACCAAAATAGATTACAATTATTTATAGCTGTAGGCTATAGGCTTTAAGCATTCAGCTTTAAGCACTTTATTAAAAGCCTACTGCCTAAAGCTTATAGCTTAAAGCACCAAAAAAAATGAAAGCAAAAGCATTTGATACTGGATTATTCAAAAGAATTTTAAAATATACCAAGCCTTATAAATGGCGTTACTACGGTGTCATTATTTTTGCCGTATCGCTGTCTATTTTCGCGGCACTCCGCCCCTATTTACTTAAAGAAACCGTAGATGGATATATCAAAACTCATGACAAGATGGGATTATTGATGTATATCATTTTAATGGGTGTAGTTTTATTGATGGAAGTTTTCTCGCAGTTTTACTTTGTTTATTGGGCAAACTGGCTGGGACAAGATATTGTTAAGGACATTCGAACGAAGCTTTTTAAACACATTTTGAGTTTCAGAATGAAGTATTTTGATTTGGTTCCAGTTGGGCAGCTGGTTACTCGTGCCGTTTCAGACATTGAGTCGATTGCCCGCATTTTCAGTCAGGGATTATTCATGATTATAAGTGACTTGATGAAAATGTTTGTAGTGCTTATTTTTATGTTTTACATGAATTGGAAGCTGACTTGGATTGTAGTTCTTGCCATGCCAATATTGGTTTTCATTACTAGAATTTTCCAACGTAAAATGCAGGTAGCTTTTGAAGAAGTAAGAACTCAGATTGCCAACATGAATTCTTTTGTACAGGAACGCGTGACTGGAATGAAAATCGTTCAGCTTTTTAACCGCGAAAAAATCGAAGCCGAAAATTTCAAAGACATTAACAATAGACATCGCGTGGCTTGGATCAAAACGATTTTATACAACTCGATCTTCTTCCCTATTGCAGATATCATTTCATCTATTACTTTGGGATTGGTAGTGGTATACGGCGGTTTTAGAATTTTAAATGGAGATCATTTTACCACTTTTGGAGATTTATTTTCGTATACCATGTTTATTGGAATGCTTTTTAACCCTTTAAGACAAATTGCGGATAAATTCAATGAGATGCAATTGGGAATGATTGCGGCCAATCGTGTTTTTGATATAATCGACACACAAGATCATATTCAGGACACCGGAAAAATTGAAGCGCCAGTTTTTAATGGAAGTATAGAATTTGAAGCGGTTCGTTTTAGTTATATTCCAGAAGAAGAAGTTATAAAAGGTATAAATTTATCTGTTACTGCAGGACAAACCGTTGCTATTGTTGGTTCTACAGGCGCAGGAAAATCTACTATAATTAATCTGTTGAATCGTTTTTACGAAATTAGCAGCGGAACAATATCTATTGACGGAGAAAATATCGAGAACTATACTTTGGCTTCTCTTCGAAAACAAATCGCTGTGGTTTTACAAGACGTGTTTTTATTTGCCGATACGATTTATAATAACATCACTTTGCATAATCCAGAAATTACCCGCGATCGAGTAATTGATGCCGCGAAGAAAATTGGCGTTCATGATTTTATTATGAATCTGCCGGATAATTACGATTTTGATGTAAAAGAACGAGGTGTAATGTTATCATCTGGACAAAGACAATTGATTGCATTTTTACGTTCGTATGTAAGTAATCCGAGTATTTTGATTTTAGACGAAGCGACCTCTTCTATCGATACCTATTCTGAAGAATTGATTCAACGTGCTACTGAAACAATTACAAAAGGAAGAACTTCTATAATTATTGCACATAGACTGGCAACAATTGTAAATGTAGATAAGATTGTGGTAATGGATAAAGGTTTGATTGTCGAACAAGGAACGCATCAAGAATTACTCAATAAAGCTGACGGTTATTACAAAAACTTGTACGATTCGCAATTTTCAGTAGCTAATTAGCGCTGCCAAATTTTCAAATATCATGATATAATAACTTACAGACATTTCACATGGTTAGATGATCCGTCTCTCATCACCAAAAAAAAGAATTTACTAACTTAGAAAATTGACCTAATCAATAATTTAATGATCATTTATCTTAAATTTTACAATTTCTTTTAAAATAAAAATCTACATAATTCACAATTTGTGATTTAAAATCCGATTAAAAACTATCAAAATCGTTTTAAAACGTTAAATTAGCGTTATAGAAATCATAAAATTGATCTTTCATAATCACGAACATAGCGGTAATTTTTCGTTTATTATTTATCTTTGAGAATATAGAAATCAAATGTAAAAGAAAATGCCACAAAATAGATTTTATCCGAACGAACAGTTTAAAGAAATAGAAATAAACGCCTCATTACAATTAAGATATGCCATTTCAAACAGAGGAAGACTTATAAGTTTTACCGATGAAATTGAAAACGGACGCCTCCTGAAAGGCGGATTAAGCGACGGATATCCAACCTTCCGTTTCAAGGTTAAAAAAGACGATAAAATCGTTAATAAATATCTCTTCTTATATAAATTAGTAGCGCAGTATTTTATTCCGAAAGAATCTGAAGAACAAACTTATGTACTTCATTTGGATTATAACAGAAGCAACGATGACGTAAGCAATTTACGCTGGGCAACCAAACAAGAAATGATGGCGCACAGCCGTAAAAGTCCAAGAGTTATCCAAGCCAAAAAAAATCTAATCGAACACAATGTAAAAGCCGACGGACGAAAATTAACAACAACGAAAGTCATGTTAATCAAAAAAATCCTTGCGAGACCAGAACAAAAAACTCGTCTTAAAATGATCGCCAAACAATTCGGAGTAAGCGAAATGCAGATCAGAAGAATTGCCAGCGGAGAAAACTGGGGACACGTTAAGATTTAATTGTTAATGGTAAATGGTTAATGGTTGATGGTTGATGGTTGATGGTTGATGGTTGATGGTTGATGGTTGATGGTTAATCATTAACAACTAACAACTAACAACTAACAACTAACAACTAACAACTAACAATTAACAACTAACAACTAACAGAGTTTGTCAGGCTGAGCGAAGTCGAAGCCCACGCATAGGATTTCACATAAAATTTAAAATTATAATAGCCACAGATTATACAGATTAACACTGATTTAAAAATCTTTTTAATCCTAATAATCTGTGGCTATATGTTTTTTGAATTTTAGTGCTTTTTGAAATTGATGTTGACATTGTTATTGAAATTGAAATTGAAAATTGACATTGATAAATTTTCAGATTTAACTTCTAAATCTCAATTTTCAATTCATAATTCACAATTTACAATTAACAATTACTCCAGTTTCTGTGAAAAGACCAAAATCTGTATTGCTAAAAGCAAATTTTCGAACGTTGATTTAAAATAAATCCTTAAATTCGCAAGCACAAATAACAAAAGAGTAATAATCGAAAAATGAGTTTCGGAAATATAAACTTCATTTTCGGTAGTTAATATTAAAAACCAAAAAAATGAAATACGACGTTATTGTTTTAGGAAGTGGTCCTGGCGGATATGTTACAGCAATTAGAGCTTCACAATTGGGCTTTAAAGTAGCTGTAGTTGAAAAAGAAAACCTTGGTGGTGTATGTTTAAACTGGGGATGTATCCCAACTAAAGCATTACTTAAATCGGCTCAGGTTTTTGATTATTTAAAACACGCTTCTGATTACGGATTGAAAGTTTCAGAATTTGACAAAGATTTCCCTGCAGTAATTCAACGCAGCCGTGGTGTTGCTGAAGGAATGAGCAAAGGAGTTCAATTCTTAATGAAAAAAAACAAAATTGACGTTATCGAAGGTTTTGGAAAACTGAAACCAGGAAAAAAACTTGACGTTACTGATAAAGATAATAAAGTTACAGAATACAGCGCTGACCACATTATCATCGCTACCGGTGCTCGTTCTCGTGAGTTACCAAATTTACCTCAAGATGGTGTAAAAGTAATTGGGTACCGTCAGGCAATGACATTGCCAACGCAGCCAAAATCTATGATTATTGTTGGTTCTGGAGCAATTGGAGTTGAGTTCGCTCACTTCTACAACTCAATGGGAACAGATGTTACGATCGTAGAATTTATGCCAAACGTTGTTCCTGTAGAAGACGAAGATATCTCAAAACAATTTGAGCGTTCTTTGAAAAAATCAGGAATTAAAGTTATGACTAACTCATCTGTTGAGCGCATTGACACAACTGGTGCAGGAGTAAAAGCTTTCGTTAAAACTGCAAAAGGAGAAGAAGTTCTTGAAGCTGACATCGTACTTTCTGCAGTTGGAATCAAAACAAACATTGAAAACATCGGATTAGAAGAAGTTGGAATCGCTGTTGACAGAGATAAAATCTTAGTAAACGCTTACAACGCAACTAACATTCCAGGATACTACGCAATTGGAGATGTTACTCCAGGTCAAGCTTTAGCTCACGTAGCTTCTGCTGAAGGAATTAACTGTGTTGAAAAAATTAAAGGTCTTCACGTAGATCCAATTGATTACGGAAACGTTCCTGGCTGTACATATGCAACTCCAGAAATTGCTTCTGTAGGTTTAACAGAAAAACAAGCTAAAGAAAAAGGATACGAATTAAAAATTGGTAAATTCCCATTCTCAGCTTCTGGAAAAGCAAAAGCTGCCGGTGCTGCAGACGGATTCGTAAAAGTAATCTTCGATGCTAAATACGGAGAATGGTTAGGATGCCACATGATTGGTGCTGGTGTTACAGACATGATTGCTGAAGCAGTTGTAGCTCGTAAACTAGAAACTACAGGACACGAAATCCTTAAATCTATCCACCCTCACCCAACAATGAGCGAGGCTGTTATGGAAGCTGTTGCTGATGCTTACGGCGAAGTAATTCACTTGTAAAAACATACAATGTAAAGATTCAACATCTTTACGGAGTTATATATAATTTTCAATTTATAAAATCCGATTTGCGAAAGCGAGTCGGATTTTTTTATACCTATTTTTCGTAAAATTAAACTGTTTTATAAATTAGGAATTTTATATTTTAATACTATTTTCGTGCTAAAATTTAATCTAACCAATTACAAAAAAAAGTATGAAAAAATTAATCCTATTTATCATCCTAGGAGTAACTATTAATGCAGCTGCCCAAGAAGCCAGTGTAGAAAAATCAATCTTTTCAGCCCAGACAGGATTTGCAGGACTTTGGCTTAACAACGAATTAAAACTTTCTAAATCAATCGCTTTGAGAAGTGAAGTTGGTATTGAATACGATTTTGCTGTTGGAGATCATTATGATGAAGCTGGTTTTATATTACAGCCAGTATTAACTGCAGAACCTAAATTTTATTTTAATCTGAAAAAAAGAAACGCTAGAGGAAAAAATATCTCAAATAACAGCGGTAATTATATTTCACTAAAAACAAGTTATCATCCTGATTGGTTTGTTATTAATTTAGATGATAATATCACTAAAAATGCAGATTTATCTATAACACCAACCTGGGGAATGAAAAGAGCGATAGGAGATCATTTTACTTACGAAGCTGGTGCAGGAATTGGATACAGAATGGTTTTTATTAAAGCAAATTCTAATTTTGGAAATGCACAAAGTGTAGATGATTTTGATTACACAAAAGAACAATTCTTGCTCTATTTACATTTGAGAATTGGTTATACTTTCTAAAAAACAAAAACAAAATTCTTAGAGTCATAAATCCGATTTGCGAAAGCAAGTCGGATTTTTTTATGGCGTTACCCTTCGGGTCAGTCTGTCCGCTGTATCTTTTATGGCTCTCGAAGCCTCGGGGACCGCTGAAAAAGGATGTCGCTTCTATCCTTCACGCTGAATCATTTTCAAATGATCAATTTTGTATATTTGATTCAGCAACAATTATCTAATTGACTAATTTCCAAATTATCGAATTAAGAAATGACTACTGACATCATAGAAGTAAACAATTTTATCGTCCTTATAGAACAATCTAATTCTGATAAAGAATTTGTGCAAAAATGCGAGATTGACGGCGATGCAGTAGGTTTTGCTTTTTATGGTTCTGGAAATGTAGAATTAGAAATCAAACACAACAATCAGATAAAATATTTGATGAATACAACTGGTTTGGCGATTTCATTTTTTGGAAATCAGAAAGTTGGTTTTGCTCATAAAATTGCTCCAGAAAAACCCCTGCAATCCATTAGTATTTTTGCCAAACTAAAAACCATTCAAAATTTACCACAGACCGAAAAAGAGATTTTCGAAAATCAATTACCAGAACTAGTAAACCCAAAAGCGCATTTTGTAAAAGGTCCTACTCTATTTATGACACTCGAAATGCAATTGGCCGTTCAAAAGGTATTTAATACAACTTACACAGGCAATACAAGGCTTCTGTTTTTAAAAAGTCAGGTAAATGAATTACTTGCACATTATTTTGCACTTTTATCAGCCGAAAAGAAAAACGAATTGACCGAAAAAGACAAAGAAAAACTTTTTCAGGCAAAAGATATTGTAAGCACAAACTATTCCAAGCCTCCAACTATTACAGAATTATCCAAACTGATTGGCTTAAACAGCAGTAAACTTAAAAAGAACTTCAAAGAATTATTTGGCATTCCAGTTTATAAATTCATTCACGAAGAACGTCTCAACAAAGCTTACGAATTACTTTGCAGAAGCGAAAAAACGGTTCAGGAAACTGCCTGGGAAGTAGGTTATGAAAGTCTAAGTTCATTCTCCAACGCCTTTCAGAAAAAATTTGGATCAAGACCAAACGAAGTCAAAAAACAATTCCTTTCAAACAAATCTTAATTCTTTTCAGACAAATGTTTTCATGATGATTTATGCAGCTTTGTATCATCATTAATTAAAAAATCATTAATCATGAAAACAAACAAAATCTTAGTAATCGGCGGCAAAGGAAAAACCGGAAGTCGTGTAGTAAAATTATTAAACGAAAAGCCAAATATAACAATCAGACTTGGTTCGAGATCTTCAGAAATTCCTTTTGACTGGGAAAAACCAGAAACTTGGTCTCTTGCTTTAAAAGATATCGACAGCGTTTATATTACTTTTCAACCTGATTTAGCCATTCCGTCTGCACCTGAAACCATTCAAAAATTCGCCTTATTAGCAACAAAACTTGGCGTAGAAAAAATGGTTTTACTTTCTGGAAGAGGCGAAAAAGAAGCTCAAATCTGCGAAGAAATTCTAAAAGCAGCGGCACAAAAATGGACCATAGTAAGAGCTAGCTGGTTTAATCAGAACTTTAGCGAAAGTATATTTTTAGAACCTCTTTTAGCAGGATTTGTAGCATTACCGCAAGCCAATGTTCTGGAACCTTTTATAGATGCCAATGATATTGCAGAAGTCGTGACTGAAGCACTTTTAAACGATAAACATAATGGTCAGACTTACGAGTTAACTGGTCCGCGTTTGCTGAGTTTCGAGCAAGCTGTAAGCGAAATAGCAAAAGTTATTAAGAAAGAGATTGTTTTTGAGTCTTTAACTGTAGAAAAATATATCAATATGCTTCGTGAATATCAGGTTCCTGAAGATGAAATCTGGTTGATAAATTATCTTTTTTCTGAAGTTATGGATGGCCGAAATTCGAGCACAACCAATGACATCGAAAAAGTTCTCGGAAGAAAAGCAACTGATTTTTCTGAATTTGTGAAAGAAACGGCTAAAACTGGAGTTTGGAACGAAGTACGCCAATTATCATAAATTATTTAAATGCATTTGTATCAGGGACAATACTCTGGATTTATCAAAAATCTATCGAGAATTCAAGTTAGTTTAATCATGTCTCTCATTGCAATTTTAATGGATATTTTAATATTTGTTCCTCTTGTAGAAATTCCTAAAGGCAACACACATAGAGATTTTTTCAACAATCCGCTAAAATGGATTTTAGCCATTTTAAATGCCGCAACAGTATATTTTTATTGGAAAAAGAGATTTAAAATTAAATAATAGTAAAAGAGGTTTTAAATTTTGTAATCCGGCTTGCAGAAGTAAGTCGGATTATTTATCTTACAAGAATATAAAAATAAAAATCATGTCAGAAACAAAAATATTCTACGCCGACGGAGAAAATCCAAAAATGATTGAAGCTTACAAAAAAGCTCAGGAAACCTTTAAATATTTCTGGAGAGAATTATCTTGGGAATACCGCCGAATAGTCCCAGGACTTGATGTTGCATGTGTAAAGCTGGCTTTTACGCAGGAAATCGACAATGAAACCGTTGTAGAACACATGTGGATTAACGATGTAAATTTTGACGGCGAAAACATATACGGTGTTCTAGTAAATGACCCAGACGAATTAACGAATGTAAACAACGGAGATGAAGTACAAATTCCTGTAAATCAAATTAGCGATTGGTTATTTGCTATTGATGGAAAGACCTACGGTGCTTTTACAATTCAGGCAATGCGTTCTGAAATGAGCGAAGAGGAAAGAGCTGCACATGACGAAGCTTGGGGACTAGATTTTGGTGATTTTGATGATGTTTTAGTGGTTAATGAACAAAAAGAAAAACCAGAAAATATCATTGAACATCCGATGAGCAAAAACATGAAAGAAAGTCTTATCGAATTTGTACAAAATAATCCAGAAGAAGTAACCGCTCAAGACGAATTGGGCTACACTTTTTTACATCGTGAAGTAATTGCCGGAAACCAAACTTCTGTAGAAGTTTTACTAGAATCTGGAGCCGATAAAAATGCCAAAACTGAGACTGGGAAAACAGCACTCGATTTCGCTAAAGAACTCAAGTGGGAGCATTTAGTAACTGTTCTTCAATAACAAAAATTCAAAATCCGATTTATTATTTAAATCGGATTTTTTTTGATTTTATATGATGAATAAATATCGATTTTTAATAACCTTTTAAAGAGTTAATTTTAATAATAAAGAACTAGTTTTGCAGCGCCTCAAAACATATATCTGCCATGAAAAAATTAGTACTTATTTTTATAATTGTTCTTTTTTTACCCACTCTTTCTTTTGCACAGACGAAAACAGAAAATCAGCCTGTTTTTGCCAAATCCTATGATTATGTAAATGATTTCGAAAAAATTCTTACTCCAAATCAGGTCAAAAATTTAAATGACTTTTTAAAATCAAGCGAAGCCAAAACAAACAGCAAAATACTTATTGTAACAACTCCCTCTATTCTTCCTCATACAGATTTAACTAATTATTCGTTAGATTTAGATAAATATTTAGTTTCAAAGCTAAAAATAGACACTTCAATTTTAATTGTAATTAGTAAACAATTGAGGCAGATTCAGGTTCATGGAGTCGAAAAAATCCGGGCTAAAATGAGCGATCAGGAAATGAAAGATATTGTATCGTCGTATATAGTTCCAGAATTAAAAAAAGGCGATTACTACAAAGGATTACAGCAGGGCGCTCTGCAGCTGGCTAAAAAAATAGAGTAAAAAAACAAAGTCCGACCTGCAAAACAAGTCGGACTTTTTTTATATCATAAATTGCCTTTTTGCAATAAAAATAATATATTGTATACACTTTAAACTAGAAAACGATACATATGAATTTAGAAGAATATAAAAAACAATTTACGGAAGATGATGCAGTGGGCTGGTTAGAAATCGATAAAGAATTTGACCAGCTTTATCCAGGTCAGGAACCCAAACATTTTGCGCCTGCGCTCAGCTATATGCTCGGTGGTGATAGTCCGCTGGATGGTGTGAGTTATTACGAAAGTCAAAAGCAGGAACATCATTATCATTTTATCACTTACGGTTTTTCAGAATTGTATTATAACGAAGAAAAAGTAGACGGAGAATTTAGCAAATGGGGTTTCGAACTTACTTTTAGATTAAAACCATTTGAAGCCGATAACGGCAATCCAAGCTGGGCAGTGGCATTACTTCAAAATATTGCCAAATATGTTTTTAACAGCGGTAACTGGTTTGAAGAATTTCACTACATGCCTGCAAACGGACCGATTCGTCTGGATACTGATACTGATATTACAGCACTGCTTATTGTAAACGACCCAGAAGTCGAAAAAAAGCAGACTCCTCACGGCGAAGTTTCGTTTTTACAAATAGTAGGAATTACTTCGGCAGAATATGAGCATATCAAAGCAAATCCGGGAACAGTCGAAGAATTGGTCAATAAACTAAAAGAAAACAATCCTTTATTAATTACCGATTTAAATCGAAAAGATTAAGATCTATTAGAATTTAAAAATGATCAATCCGATTTGCAGAAACAAGTCGGATTGATTTCTTTTGGTTTGTTAAAAAACATTCAAAAGGCAATTATTTTAATAACTTTAGGTCTAAATAGTAAAGTCATGAAAGAAATCTGCATTGTTGAATTTACTTCTAATTTAGGATTAAAGGAACCAAAGCCAGGTAAAGAACCAGGCGTAAATCGCTTACCCGACTGGTTATGGAAAAACAATCTGCATAAAGCACTTAAAGTAGATAATATAATTAGACTCGATCCGCCGAAATACTCCAGCGTAAAAGATCCCGAGACTAAAATTTTAAATGCAGATTCACTTGTTACTTACGCCAGAGAACAGGCTTATTTGATCAATAATTTGATTAGCGCAAATAAATTCCCATTTATTTTGGGAGGCGACTGCAGTATTCTTTTAGGAACTGCAATAGCTTTAAAACAGAAAGGAAATTATGGCTTATTTTATCTTGACGGTCATACAGATTTTATGGATATTTCCTTGTCTGAAACTGGAGGCGCTGGCGGCATGGCGACGTCAATAGTTACTGGAAACGGTCACGAAAAACTAACCAATATTCTGAATCTTTCGCCTTATATCAAAGAAGAAAATCTTTGGTGCGTTGGCAATCGGGAATATGATGAGGAGTATGAAAATGAAATTCGAAATTCTGCTGCGGTGTATATCAGCCTGAACGAACTCCGAAAAAAAGGCATCAGCAATTGTATTCAATCTTTTCTTTCGGATGTTGAAAATAAAAAACTCGACGGTTTTTGGCTTCACATTGATGTTGACGTTCTAAACGATTCGATAATGCCGTGTGTAGACAGTAGAACTCCAGACGGGTTAACGTATGATGAATTTAATAATCTTACCGCCCTCCTATTTCAAAGTGAAAAATTAAGCGGACTAGAGATAACTATTTTAGATCCCGACTTAGACGAAACAGGACAATACACAAAAGATTTTGTAAACAACTTAAGCAGTACTTTTAATTTGTTCAAAAAATAAATCATTTAAGCAGCACTCGAATATTTAAGAAGAACTTTTCCAATGAAATTGAAGTTTATCACATTTATAATTACGATATGTTTTTACGGCATTGTATGTTCGCAGACAAATGCAGTAAAAAATCAAGAAATTTCTTTTTTACAAAAAGAATCATTTCTTGACAGCGTAATTGAGCCGCTTCAAAAAAATCCATTGTACTTTGAAAAAGTATTTCTTCACACCAATAAAACCTCTTATTTCATTGATGACGTTGTCTGGTTTAAAGCTTATGTTGGTGATAATTCCAATAAACCTTCGCTAAAAACAACACGTCTGAATGTAAATCTTTTTGATGGAAAAGGCACAAAAATTCAAAGCCAGCAGATTTTTATTCATAAAGGAACAGGAAAAGGACAACTTGTACTAAACGATACTCTAAAAACGGGAGTTTATTATCTCGAGGCCGCTACAAATTATATGCGAAATTTTGGTGATCAAAATACCTTCGTCCAAGAAATAAATATTTTGAATAATACTTCCGTAAAACAAACCACTTCAAAAAAAAATTACGATGTTCAATTTTTTCCTGAAGGAGGCTATTTATTAGAAAATGTTGAGAATACAATTGGCGTGAAATCATTATTGAATGGAAAAGGAATTGATTATTCTGGCAGAATCACAAATACAAAAAATCAGGAAGTTGCCAGTTTTAAAAGTCAGTATCTAGGAATGACTAAGTGTAATTTTTTCTATGAACCCAACGAAACATATACTGCCATTGTCACTATAAATGACACTATAATAAAGATAAAACTTCCTGCAGCACAGCAAAATGGTATTCTTTTAAATCTCGATAATAACGCCGCTGAGCATATTAAACTCAATCTTAAGACAAACAAGAACTCTGCAGATGCATTAAGAAACAACCGTTACAAACTCTTATTTCATCAAAAAAATAATATTATAGATTATCTCGAAATTCAAAATCCAGAATCATTAAGTTTAGAAATCGACAAAAAAAATTTCTTCAATGGAATTAATACGATTACCCTTTTTAAAGATAATCAGCCAATTGCAGAAAGAAAATTTTATATAGAAAAGGAAACGGAACCAATCTTAGCATTAGAAAAAACAAAAACTGAAAACGATTCCATAAGCTATAAGCTAAAAATTTCTCAGCTGGACAAGAGCATAAATGCAAATTTGAGCACGTCAATTTTACCTCTAAATTCATCAAATTATACAGAGACTAATAGCATTAAAAGTGCTTTCCTGCTATCTCCTTACATAAAAGGCTATATTGAAAATCCTGCCTATTATTTTAATACAAAAAACGAGAAGCGAAAGGAGTACTTAGACTTACTTTTATTAACGCAGGGCTGGACTCAATTTTCATTAAAAGAGATGATTGCTGCGCTAAATCCGGTGTACAAATATGATTTTGAAGCGGGATTTAAACTAAAGGGAAATGTATCATCTCTGCCTGCCAATCAGCTGGCGCTTTTAACACCAGATAATGTAATTATTGATAAAATTTTCTTGAACGGAAAAAAAGATTTCAGCTTTAATAATCTGCTCATTTATAAAGGAGATGCCGTTAAAATTTCATTTGTAAACAATCAGAACGAAGCTGTAAAACCAGAAAAAATTCACTTTGATACATTAAATAATGCATCGGATATTAATTTTAAAATTCAAAACAGCCACAAACAGACGACTATTTTAAACGAGGACTTATGGAATGATCTGTATGTCTCAGGTTCTATAAAACTACAGGAAATAACCGTTACAGCCAAAAACAAAAGATATACCGACCGCAAAAAGCTTATAAATAAATACAAACCACTGGTGTTTGATATTGGAAAATATTTTGATCTGGAAATTGCTGAACATTTTAAGAATAAAGATTTAATGTATTTTTTGAGTTTTGATCAGGATGTGAAAATGGTTAATTGGAAAGGTCAGGAAACTTATTTGGAAACTGGAATAGATAAAGAAGCAGCCTTGTATATTGATGGCAGATACATTACATCTGGCGAACTCTCGGGCGTTTCATTACAAATGAGCGATATCGAAAACATTATGCTTCAGCCGGTTAGAGGAAACAAAATTTTTCAGGTTTTTACAACACAAAACTATAAGAATGACATCGTCGAACTTTTTAATCAATATATCATTACGGACGGATTTGATAAAGAGAAAAAATATTATTCGCCAATTTATGCTTTCAACACAGATAAATACAGCAATTGGACAGAAATTGACTGGAAACCGGATTTACAAACAAATAATAATGGAGAGATTTTTCTTAAAGTTAAAACAGATCCTCAAATTCAAGGTTACTTATTTTCAATTCAAGGTTTTACAAAGGAAGGTTCTTTAATTTCAGAAAGTATAAAAATCAATAAATCGTAAATCTTTTATGCAAATAGTTGAAGTCCAAAATAAAGATTATCCAATTTTAAAAAAATTATTCTTAAACGAAAGAATAAAAACTTTTTCATGGCTGGATACGTCCGAATTTCAATTAGACGATTTTGAAAAACTTACGCAGGGCGAATACATTCTCGCTGCAATTATAAATGATATTCCCGTTGGTTTTATTTCAATCTGGGTGCCGAATAATTTTATACATCATTTGTATGTGGACGAAAAGCATCAAGGCAAAAAAATTGGAACAGAATTATTAAAAGCTGCTATTGATGTAACGAAATCTGCCGTAACTTTAAAGTGTCTGGAAAACAATATAAAAGCCGTTGAATTTTATAAAAGAAACGGATTTATAGAAAAAGAAAAAGGACATTCTGAACATGGCTGCTATATTTTGTTTCAATCGCCAAGAGAAATTGTTTAACCACCTAAACTTTAAATTATGAACCAAGAAATTCAGGCATACAACGATTCGCAAAGCGAAGAGAATCAAAAGATATGCAATATTTTAAGTGCCGAAATTAACCATTTTCTGCCTGAAACCGAAAGCAAAATCTGGCATGCACATCCAGTTTGGTTTTTAGATGGAAATCCGATCGCGGGCTACAGTAAACTAAAAGGTTCTGTGAGATTGCTTTTTTGGAGCGGGCAGTCTTTTGATGAAGAAAAACTGCAAACCGAAGGTTCATTTAAAGCCGCAGAAATTCGCTACACAAGCCCTGACCAAATCAACAAAGACGATTTGAAACGCTGGCTGGCAAAAAGCAAAGAAATTCAGTGGGATTATAAAAACCTCATAAAACGCAAAGGCGTTCTTATTCGGTTACTGGACAAACCTTATTAATACATGTTCAAATAACAACACAACTCGTTCTTTTTCAATTTTTTAATATTAATTTTATTATTGACATACTGTTGTCACAAGGTCATTTTACCTTTGAAAAATAAAAATTAAGTTATGGAAACGAAAGATGGAAAATTAGCCGTTTACGCCGCAACCAGACAAGACTGGCGCAAATGGCTCGAGCAAAACAGTCAGATTGAAAAATCGGTTTGGCTTATTCTCTACCACAAAAAAAGTAAAACGCAGAGTGTTAGTTTAATCGAAGCCACAGAAGAAGCGCTTTGTTTTGGCTGGATCGATAGTCTTTGCAAAAAACGCGATGCCGAAAGTTACTATCTTACCTTCTCGCCCCGAAATCCAAAAACCAGTAAATGGAGCAAACCCAATATCGAAAGAGCCGAACGAATGATTCAGCAAAATTTAATGACAGAACACGGTCAAAAACTAATTGATATTGCCAAAGAAAAAGGAAAGTGGATTACAGATAATGAAGCATAATATGGGCGTATCTCTCTTGGTCAGGCTGTCCGCTATATCTTTTATGGCTCCAGAAGCCTCGGGACTTTCAAAAAAGGATGCCGTTCGTATCCTGTACGCATTGCTTTCAAAACAAGATTTTGCATTAAATTAATTTGTATTTTAGTAAGATCAGAACTACAACCTAAAACCTTCTAATCATGCTGAAACAAATTTTTCTTCTCCTAATTTTTTGCTTGGGAATTCAAACCTATTCTCAAGAACTTGCTTTCACAATTCCAGATTATAAAGCAATCGAAAAAGAAATTACTGATAAGAATTCTCAATTCTTTTATCCCAAGTTAATGGAAAGGCTGACGAAAAATGACACTTTATTATCGCATGATGAATACCGTCATTTATATCTTGGTTATGTTTTTCAGCCCAAATACAATGCGTTTTGGAAATCGCCGGATGAGAAAAAACTAAACGAATTATTCGGAAAGGAAAAACTTGAAAACGCAGATTATGATGAGATTATTAAATTAATCAATCATTCTTTAAGTGAATTTCCATTTGACCTCAAACAACTTAATTACCTCTCTTATATTTACCATTTAAAGGGCGACGAAGCTTCATCTAAAATAACTTCTTTCAAATTTCACAGTATCATGAATGTGATTTTATCTTCTGGTGATGGAAAAAAATGCGAAACTGGTTTTCATGTTTTACTGGTCGAACACGAATATGTTCTTTTGAACGTTTTCGAAATCGAATCGAAAGGTCAGTCTCTTGTCGACAACTGCGATTATCTAAGTTTTGAAAAAGGTGCTTACAATGTTGACGGTATTTACTTTAATATCGAAAAAATGCTGGAAAACGAAAGAAAAGCAATTCGATAATTTTTTTCAAATTTTGCTCTTATGAAAAATTAAATTTCTCTTTTAGCCCCGATGGAAACGGCATCCTTTTTTGGCTCTCCACTCCTATTGTCTGCCAAAAAAGATATAGTGGACAGCGGGACAAGTGGTCTTTTGGAAAACTAAAGTCCTGCTTCTAAAAAATAAAACAACAACTCCAGTAGGTTTTTTCTACTGGATTTTTTTTTGATAAAAATTATATTTTTATTGTTTATCAATAAATATTTATTATTTTAGCAGCATAACTTTTAATCTAATTTACAATGGAAATTAAAATTGGAACAGCACAAATCCTCAAAATATTAAATATTTTGTCTTGGATTATTTTTATTGGTTTATGCGTAGAAGCTGGTATTTATTTATTTAACGGAACTTATACCATGACTATAAATTCGTACAACGCGCGTTTTCTCAATTTACTGGATCTTTACAATTTCAGTCCGAGTTATTATATTCAGGAAATGATTTTTATGAGTATAGTAGCTATTTTAAAAGCGATTATGTTTTATTTAATTGTAAAAATGCTGCACGAAAAGAAACTAAATATTACACAGCCTTTCACTTCAGAAATGGGGCGTTTTATTTTTTATTTGGCTTATTTATCGTTTGGAATCGGTTTGTTTTCTCTTTGGGCGGCAAAATTCAACACTTGGCTGACAGCGTCGGGAGTTCAAGTTCCAAATTTGGAAACTTTAAATCTGGAAGGCGGGAGTGTCTGGATATTTATGTCAATCATTCTATTTGTAATTGGACAGATTTTTAAAAGAGGAATCGAAATTCAATCTGAAATCGACTTAACTATTTAAACGAAAAATTATGCCCATAATAGTAAATTTAGATGTGATGATGGCAAAAAGAAAAATGTCATTAAACGAACTTTCCGAAAAAGTAGATTTGACGTTATCTAATCTTTCGATTTTAAAAACAGGAAAAGCAAAAGCCATTCGTTTTAGCACGCTTGAAGCAATCTGTAAGGTATTGGACTGCCAGCCCGGAGATATTTTAGAATTTTCGGAAGAATAAAGTAGATCGTTTTTTGGATTTTATTTGTATGTTCGTACAAATTTATCCTATTAAAAAAGGTCGTAAATCTAAATAATTTAAAAATGAATATTTTAATTGTTTACGCACATCCAAGCAAAAAATCGTACACGTTTCAGGTTTTGGAAAAATTAAAATCTGTTTTGGCTGTTGAAAAATGGAATGTAGAAATTTCCGATTTATACGCTTCCAATTTCAACAGTGATATGTCTGAAGAAGAATACGAACGTGAAGGTTTTGGAAGGACAGAGCTTCCGATTTCGGCAGATGTTTGGAGTGAACAAGAAAAAATAGAACGAGCAGACTGCATTATTTTTCTTTATCCTGTTTGGTGGAGCGATTGTCCTGCCAAACTAAAAGGCTGGTTTGACCGCGTTTATTCTGTTGGATATGCGTACGGCCAAAATGAAATTTCAAGAAAGATGAAAACTATTCCGCTTGGACTTGTAATCTGCACAGCCGGACATCCAAATGATTTTTTACATGAAATCGAAATTGCACAAAGCATGGAAAAAGTAATGCTGGAAGACCGACTTGGAAAACGTTTTAAAAATAAGGAAATGATTATTCTAGGCGGTACTTTGGACTTGGAAAATGTGATCGAAAAGCACTTTCATGAGATTGGAAAAATCGTCGAAAAGATTAAAAATTTTTGTAATTAATAAATATATTCAATTAAATAAAAATGAACCTAAAAAAAATAAAAGTTTACCTCTTGTTCTGGATTGTTGCTGTACTAATTATAATGATTGGAATTGTACAAAATAATAATCCAAAAGTTTTTTTTGACATTAATATACATGATACTTATTATGTTATGTCGAATTTTGATTCCACTATTTTTATTTCGGTTTGTTTCTTTTTAATGGGGGCTGGATACTGGATCGTGCAAAAGCTATTCAAAAAAAAACTCGTACGATTCTTGACTCTAGTTCATTCTATTATTTTGATGGGAAGCTTTCTTCTTTATTGGATTATTTTCTTCTTTAATCGAAGAACACAAATCGATCCCAATTTTCCATTGTTTGATGACTCTCAAAGTGTAAATATAGTTTTAGTTTCTGAGTTACTTTTGATTGTTTTTGTTGCAACTCCAATTTATATTATCAATCTATTAATTGGAATTTTTAGAAAAAGTAAAACAGAATAATTCAAAATTCAATCTAAAATCTAAAATCTAAAATCCGCCCCTACTTGTCCGAAACAAGCCGTAAAATTGTCTTTTAAACACCTCAACTAATTGATTTATAGATTGTAAATTTACTTTTTACTAATTTATAAATCACTAAAAATGAGCACACAAAGTTTTACTACAAAAATAATAGTAGATCAATCTCCAGAAGAAGTTTTTAAAGCTGTACAAAATGTTAGAGGCTGGTGGTCTGAAGAAATTGAGGGAAAAACCGAAGAACTTAATGACCAATTTAATTATCATTATGAAGATATTCATCGATGCAAAATAAAACTGGTTGAAGTTATTAAAAATGAAAAAATAGTCTGGCTGATTGAGCAAAACTATTTTAAATTCACAGAAGATAAAACCGAATGGACGGGCACAAAACCAACTTTTGAAATCGCAGAAGAAAACGGAAAAACGGAACTGACTTTTACGCACTTTGGCTTAGTTCCCACATACGAATGCTTCGAAATATGCCGTGATTCTTGGACAAATTATATTCAAAAGAGTCTTAAAAATCTAATTGAAACTGGAAAAGGAACTCCAAACGCAAGCGGAAAACCACAAACCGAAAACGAAAAGAAATTATCTGAAAAATAAAAACACAATTTCATAATTCTATTTTAGACTACATCAATAATAGATTTGACTACATCTCTTCGATAGATGCTTCGCAACTTTGTATCATCAAAAAATAGAATTATGAAAATTATAATCACAGGTTCTTTAGGGAACATCAGCAAGCCTTTAACTATAGCTTTAGTACAAAAAGGACATTCCGTTACGGTAATTGCAAGCAGCTATGCAAGACAAGAAGAAATTGAAAAATTGGGTGCATCGGCAGCAATTGGTTCTGTAGAAGATTTGAGTTTTTTAACCGAAACTTTTACTGGAGCAGATGCCGTTTATTGTATGATTCCTCGAGCGAATTATTTTGATCCGAATCTTGATTTGGATGCGTTTACACGAAAAATAGGAAATAATTACGCCGAGGCTATCCAACAATCTGGCGTAAAACGTGTTGTTTTTCTGAGCAGTATTGGGGCACATTTAGAACAGAATTCTGGAATTATCCAGCGTTATAACGAGATTGAAGCGGTTCTGAATAAACTTTCAGATGTTTCGATTACGTTTATGCGTCCAACTTCATTTTATTACAACTTGCTGGCGTATATTCCGATGATGAAAAACCAAGGATTCATTGCAGCAAATTACGGAGGAGATCAATTGATTCCGTGGGTTTCTCCAAACGATATTGCCAGCGCTATTGCAGAAGAAATCACAACTACGCTTGACGGAAGAAAAATTCGTTATGTTTCTAGTGAAGAATTAACCGGCGATGAAACGGCTAAAATTCTGGGCGATGCTATTGGAAAACCAGATTTAAAATGGCAGTTAATCAGCGACGAAGAAGTCCTAAACGGATTAATTTCTGTTGGGATGCAGCCAAAAATTGCCCAAGGTTTAGTTGAAATGTATGCCGGACTTTATAACGGTACACTAGGTGAAGATTATTATAAAAATCGCCCTTCTGAATTAGGAAAAACAAAACTGGCTGAATATGCCAAAGAATTCGCTTCTGTATACAACCAAAATTAAGTACTTTAGACTATGGCAAATCAACAACCCGTTCGAATAAAAAGTATCAGCGAATTTCATCAATTTAGAAATCTTCCTAAGCCGGAACATCCTCTTGTAAGTGTTTATAATTTTGAAGATTTAAAATACTTAAATGAAGATGAACCAAAAAGCCTTATGCTTGATTTCTACTCCATTGCACTCAAAAGAAATGCAAATGCCAAGATGCGTTACGGCCAGCAGGAATATGATTTTAAAGAAGGTGTTTTGTTATTTATTTCGCCGGGTCAAGTTTTTTCTATAGAAGGAAATTCCGAAATGCAGCATACAGGATGGTCATTATTGATCCATCCTGATTTTTTATGGAATACACCGCTTGCGCAGAAGATTAAACAATATGAATATTTTGGATATGCCGTTCATGAAGCGCTGCATCTTTCTGATAGGGAAGAAAAAATGATTATAGATATCATTAAAAATATTCAGCAGGAATATCAATCTAATATTGATAAATTCAGTCAAGATGTGATTATTGCACAAATCGAATTACTGCTTACTTATTCGGAACGTTTTTATAACCGTCAGTTTATTACAAGAAAAATAAGCAATCATCAGATTCTGGCGCGTTTAGAAAAATTACTTGAGGATTATTTCAACAACGATTCCCTGTCTAAAAAAGGTCTGCCAACCGTGCATTTTATTGCCGAAAGCCTGAATGTTTCCCCAAATTATTTGAGCGGTTTATTGAAACATCTTACCGGACAAAGCACGCAGCACCACATTCACAATAAACTGATAGGAAAAGCAAAAGAAAAACTTTCGACCACAAACTTATCTATAAGCGAAATTGCTTTTGAATTAGGTTTCGAACATCAGCAGTCTTTCAGCAAATTATTTAAAACCAAAACGAATATTTCCCCGCTAGAATTTAGACAATCCTTCAATTAACATTTATCGAAACGATTCATTTATTTCATAAATTCGTTATACTAAAGACGAAAATAAATGAGCACAAAATCTACAATAAAACCTGCCAAAAAATGCTATGAACATCTTGGCGGTAAGCTTGGTGAACTCCTTTTAGAAAACTTTGCAGACAAAAACTGGATTGCTAAAAAATCACCTTCAGACAAACATTTTTACATTACAGAATTGGGCGAAAAAGAGTTTTCTAAGTTGGGGCTTGATCTCACAAAAATTAAATCAGAAGAAGTTTAACCACGAAATAAATTATTCAACTCTGTTAAAAAGTAATAAAATTACTATAAATTTACCTGATATTAAATTTACAATTTATAATTATGTCATACTTTGGAGGATTAGGTGCTGGAAGAGGTTGGAATACATTTAAATTTATACTTACTCCTAAAGAATTTGAATCTATTTTCAATGAACAAAAATTTCATTTCATTATAACAAATTCTCGAGTTTATATTGATTATAAAAAAACAGACGAGCAATTTATTTTTAATAGTTATGAAGATTTTTTTAATTCGGTAATAATTGCAAAAAGCAAACTAGGAAGGAAAGAACAATGGTTTTTTGAAAGTAAAATCAGAATCTCAATTACTGATGACCTAAGTAAAATAGATTTCGAAAACATTAGAGATAAAAAAGAAAAAATTTCAAAAGATTTTAAACTAGTCAGACCGACAGAACCTGTACTAAACATCAGCCCCTTTTATCTCACCTATTCTAAAACTAAAGAAAGTATAAGTGTTGCGAATATGAATGAAGAAGGGACAATTGGATTAGAACTAACATATCCAAAATTTGTTAGTTTTTCAAATGACAGTTTTAATTCTATAGTAGATGCCCACACTTTCACAACTTATAATTTGTTTGATGACTTGATGAAAAATATAAAAGCAATTTCAAGCAAAGCCAGATTACAAAGCAATACAAAGTTATTCCGTCCAAATTTCTGGATTAGCACAGAATCAAAAAAAATCATTAATACTAATCCGTATTTAAAATCCAATAATCTTATTATTATTTAAATCTTAAACACTTAATTTCTTACCTTAGTTTGCTTTTAAATCTCGAATTATGACTAGGAAAGAAATTGCAGAAAACTTCTTAAAACTTGCCGCAAGCGGACATCCGCACGAGGCATTTAGACTTTATGTTGGCGAAAATTTCAAGCATCATAATGTTCATTTTAAAGGTGATGCAGAGACGTTGATGCTTGCCATGGAAGAATCTGCCAGAACAAATCCAAATAAGATTTTCAAAATTCATCATATACTAGAAGACGGAAAATTAGTCGCGGTACATTCGCACCTCAAACAAACACCCGCAGATATTGGTTTTGCCGTTGTTCATATCCTTAAATTTGAATCGGATAAAATCATCGAGCTTTGGGATTTAGGCCAGCCGATTCCTAAAGAAACTATTAATGAAAATGGAATGTTTTAGATTAATTGTTAATTGTTAATGGTTAATGGTTAATTGTAATTGTAATTGTAATTGTAACCGTAATTGTCAATCATAAATTTTTAATCTTTAATTTTTAACTTTTAATTCTAATTGTAAATAAATAAAACGCTAATCATCAATCTTTAATCCATCAATGAACTCATTTTTTAAACTTTCGTCTTTTTTATTTTTATTAATTATTTTATCCAGCGGTCATTCGACGGCACAAAAAAAGGAAGATTACAAAAAAAGTATTGACAGTTTAATTCAGAACGCTGATCCGCTTTTTAATGGCGTTGTTCTTATTTCGCAAAAAGGAAAAACTTTATATTCAAAAGCGAAAGGGTATTCTGATTTTGATTCTAAAAAAGTTATAAAACCAGAAAGTCAGTTCGAAATAATGTCCAATAGCAAACAGATTACAGCTGTTTTAATTTTATTGGAAGTTGAAAAGGGAAAAATTGACCTTCAGTCTCCAATTAAAAAATATCTGCCTCATCTTAAACAGACTTGGGCAGATTCGGTTACGGTTCATCAATTATTAAATCATACTCACGGAATTGTCGATTTAGAAAAACCACTCATTTTTAAACCTGGAACCGATTTTAAATACGGAAATTTGAGTTTTAATTTACTTGGCGAAATTGCTGCGTTTTCGGCACAAAAAAAAGTTTCGGCATTACAAAATGAACTTTTTCAAAAACTAGAGATGAAGAACACTTTTTCTTTTGATAAAAGTAAAACACCAAACTTAGTGTCAGGATATTTTAATGAAAATAATGTTTTAGAAAAAGTAACCCAAAGCCAGATCACACCGCAAAGTTTAGGCGCAGACGGAGTTGTATCTACGGCATCAGATTTGGTAATTTGGAATAATAAACTTCATAACGGAAAAATCTTAAAGCCAGAAACCTATCAATTAATGATTAAATATAATGTTTTGTCGCAGCATAATGTTTTCGGAAAAGACAAAAAAGGTTACGGTTACGGCATTAGAGTTATGGATAATGAACCCATAAAATATTTGGGACACACAGGTTTAGGAGATGGATTTTCTTCTCTTAATTTATATTTTCCTGATTCTGGAATTAGTTTAATTATTTTAGAAAATCAGATGAATGCGAAATCTGATCTTTTTTATGCTTCAGAAATTAAAATCAAAGATGTTTTGATGAAGAGCAGATTATTAACTTCAAAACCATAAAAATGGCAAAAAATAAAACTATCGAAACGCAGCAAAGTGTAACTGATTTTATTAATGCTGTCGAAAATGAAGCCAAAAGAAATGACGCTTTTGAACTCGTAAAAATAATGCAGGAAACCACTGGTTTTGAACCAAAAATTTGGGGCCCAAGTATTGTTGGTTTCGGAAGTTATCATTACAAATACGAAAGCGGACACGAAGGTGATGCACCTCTTGCCGCTTTTTCTCCCAGAAAAGCTGCCACCACCGTTTATTTTTATTTGCCCGAAGAAAATAGAGAAGAGCTTTTGTCTAAACTAGGAAAACATAAATCTTCAAAAGCATGCATTTATATCAATAAACTAACTGATATTGATCTTGAAATTTTAAAAAAGATAATTTCAAGTTCAACTGAATATACTCAAAATTTATATCCCTCAAAATAAAATGATCCCATCCCTAATTGCGTTATTTCTAATTACCCTTCTCGTTTACAAATTTCTCCAGCATCCAAAATTCGGAAAAACACCTTATGGTCCAAGATTAACTGCAATTCAGAATTCACCTCACTATAAAAATGGAAAATTCGAAAATCAGAGTTTCACGCCAGATCTTGCCGAAGGAGCAAGCTTTGTGGGAGTTTTGTTTGAATTCTTCTTTAAAAAAGTAGATCGAAAAATCCCAACTGATTTGATTCCGTCCGTAAAAACTAATTTACACGAATTACCAATTAATCAGGATGTTTTGGTTTGGTTTGGGCATTCGTCTTATTTCATTCAGCTGGAAGGAAAGCGTTTTTTAATTGATCCCGTTTTCAGCGGCAACGCCTCTCCTATTCCCGGCACAACAAAATCGTTTAAAGGTGCTGATATTTACACCGTTGATGATCTTCCAGAAATTGATTATTTATTGATTACACACGATCATTACGATCATTTGGATTATGAAACTATCCTAAAATTAAAATCCAAAACTAAAAAAATAATTACTGCTCTTGGAGTGGGTTCTCATTTTGAATTTTGGGGTTTTTCTGCGGATAGTATTATTGAAAAAGATTGGTACAGCACAATAGTATTAGATGAAAATCTAACTATTCACACGACGCCTTCCAGACATTTTTCGGGCAGAAGTTTTAAACGCTGCAATACGCTCTGGACTTCTTTTGTTTTAGAAACGAAAGATTTTAAAATGTATCTGGGCGGAGACAGCGGTTACGATTCGCATTTTGCTGAAATCGGCGAAAAATATGGACCTTTTGATGTTGCGTTAATTGATAACGGCCAATACAACGAAAAATGGAAATACATTCACAACATGCCAAATGATGTGATAAAAGCCATGAAAGATTTAAAAGCCAAAAGAGTTTTTCCAGTTCATTCCTCTAAATTTGCATTATCACTTCATTCTTGGGATGAACCGCTAATCAGAGTGACAGAATTAAATAGTTTATCTGAAAATCCAATTCCGTTAATTACACCAATGATTGGCGAATTAGTTGAATTGAAAAATGAGAATCAAGTATTTAAACAATGGTGGAAAGGGGTTAGGTGATTTTTAATGGTGAATTGTGAATTGTGAATTGTTGATTTTACTTGAAACTTGAAACCTGAAACTAAATATTTTCAATGTCACCCTGAGCGTCCCGAGAATTCGGGCACCACGCAAAGGGCTTCGACTTCGCTCAGCCTGACAATGCGGGCAAAAACCTCAAACCTCAAACCTGAAACTTGAAACCTGAAACTTGAAACCTGAAACTTGGAACCTGAAACTTGAAACCTAAAAATTTCAAAAGAAATGAAACAAAAAATAACTTTCTTAACCATCATCTTTCTCCTAACGTTTAACCTGTTTGCTCAAAGTAATTATGTCTTTTTAGGGTCTTACAATCGTGATAAATCGGCAGAGGCTATTCAGGTTTATCAGCTCGATACTTTAAGTGGTAAATTGGTAAAGTTTGCTTCAGTTAAGAACGTTGTTAATCCTTCTTATTTAACTGTTTCTCCTAACGGTAAATTTGTTTACGCGTGTACCGATACCAAAACGCCGAATGCGGGAAGTATCAGCAGTTTTGAGTTTGATCCTGCTGCTAAAAGTCTGACTTTTCTAAACAGTCAGAGAAGCGGGGGCGAAAATCCTGTTTACGTTGCTGTTCACAAAAGCGGCAAATGGATTGCCAATGCCAATTATACAGAAGGAAGTGTTTCTGTTTTCCCGATTTTAGAAAACGGAAAAATCGATTCTATTGCACAGAATTTTCAATATATGGAAGGAAGTACGAACAAAGAAAGACAAACAAGATCTCACGTTCATTCCTCTGTATTTTCTCCTCAATTTGATTATCTGTTTTTACCCGATTTAGGTGCCGATAAAATTCGTTGTTATGCATTTGATGAAAATCAGAAAAAGCCATTAGTGGAAACAAAAAATCCATTTACTAAAACCGATTTAGAAGCCGGCCCAAGGCATTTTGCTTTTCACCCAAATCAAAAATTTAGTTATTGTATTGAAGAAATGGCGGGACAAATAAGTGTTTATCAATATGAAAATGGCGTTTTAAACAAAATCCAGCGCATCGCCGCTCATCCTGATAAAATAAAAGAAGGTTTTGAAAGTTCTGACATTCATATTTCACCAGACGGAAAATTTCTTTATGCCACAAACCGCGGTAGAGAAAACAATATTGCTATTTTCTCTATTGACGAAAATGGTCTTTTAAAAAATATTGGTTATCAATCAACTTTAGGAAAACATCCTCGAATTTTCGCCATTGATGAAAATGGTAAATTTTTGATTGCATCTAATGTTCTTACGGGCAATGTAATTGTTTTTAGAAGAGATTCTAAAACTGGATTGCTAAAGAAAGTGGGGAAAGAAATTAAAATGGAAAATGTTTCCTGCGTGCAGATTAAAAAGATTTAATTTATTTTATAATGAGATACTCTACGATTAATCTCAACTAAAAAACTAACTATAAAACCTCAAAAAATGACAACATCATATTTCAACTTACAGCCCGATTTTTTAGAAGATGAAATCATAAAATTAATTCCGTTAGAAGAAAAACATTTTGAAGAATTATTTGAAGTCGCTTCAGATCCATTAATTTGGGAACAGCATCCTGCAAAAGAAAGAAGTAATAGAGAAGGTTTTAAAACTTTCTTTGAAGCAGGAATAAATTCTAAAGGCGCTTTTTTAATCTTAGATAAGCAAACCAGCGAAATTATCGGAACTACACGTTACTACGATTATAAACCAGAAAATTCAAGTATTGCAATTGGATATACTTTTTTGGCGAGAAAATTTTGGGGCGGACCTTACAATAAATCCTGTAAAAAACTATTAATTGATTATGCTTTCCAATATGTAAATTCGATAATATTTCATGTTGGAGCAGAAAATTTCCGTTCGCAGAAAGCCGTTTTAAAACTTGGAGCAGAAAAAATAAACACTATGGTGGTTTCAAATAATGGTGTAAATTTGCCGCACTTTGAATATGAGCTAAAGAAGTAAAGTTAATTTGAGCTTACAGTGTTCCATAAATAGTCATCGAGTAACAGATCACACGTAAACTTTAATTTTAAATTTTAAATTTCCAACAAAATAAATGAATAGAATTACAGTTTTCTGTGCCTCTAGTTTTGGCACTGAAAAAATTTACGAAGAACAAGCAATTGCATTGGGCAAAACTTTAGCCGAACAAAATATAGAATTAGTATACGGAGGCGCAAATGTTGGATTGATGGGCGCTGTTGCAGATGGAACTTTAAACGCGGGCGGAAAAGTAATTGGGGTACTTCCTAACTTTTTAAGATCTAAGGAAATTGCGCATCAAGGTTTAACCGAATTGATTTTGGTTGAAAGCATGCACGAGCGCAAAACTAAAATGAATGATTTATGCGACGGTGTAATTGCACTTCCGGGCGGTTTTGGAACTCTTGAAGAGCTTTTCGAAATGCTGACTTGGGCTCAATTGGGACTTCATAAAAAACCAATTGCAGTTTTAAATATAAATGGCTTTTATGATCCTCTATTAGAATTACTTCAAACTATGACTGAAAAAGGTCTTTTGAAAGAAGTAAATCAAAAAATGCTATTGGTAAGCGAAGATATTGATGATTTATTAGAACAAATGAAAAATTATACCGCTCCTACTGTAGGCAAATGAATCGATAAAGAGAAAGTTTAACTTGGATACAATATACTTCAATCATAAAAGAGTTACACTTTTAATTAATTTTTGACAGTTTTCCTACAGCAATTTCATAATTTAGAGGTCACAAGAAAAAACTATAGTTACGTTGTAAAAATCATATTACATTTAACTTATAACATCTAACCTTCAAGCAAATGAAAACAGAAAATAACAAATTTGCAAAAGCTGAAATGCTGATTCGGAAACCGGTTTCAGAAGTTTTTGAGGCTTTTGTAAATCCACAGATTACTAGTAAATTTTGGTTTACAAAAGGCTCTGGAAAGCTGGAAGAAAACCAAAAAACAGAATGGACTTGGGAAATGTATGGTTTTTCACTTACGGTTCAAACATTGGTTTTACAGGAAAATAAAAAGATTGTTATTGAATGGGGAAATCCAGACGAAATTACTTTAGTCGAATGGGTATTTAGTCCGTTAAACGAAAATGAAACTTTTGTAAGTATTATAAATTCGGGATTTCACGGAGACTCAGACAAAATAATCGATCAGGTTCGCAATTCTACAGAGGGTTTTACTTTGGTTTTAGCAGGTGCAAAAGCGTATTTAGAGCATAACTTACAATTAAATCTAGTTTTAGATCGTTTTCCAAAAGGATTAGCTTAAATTTTGTTTCATGTTATTTTAGTTTCATGTTTCAAGTTATTACAGAGAACCTCAAACTAAAAAAACCTGAAACCTGAAACTTTAAACTTAAAACAAAACCATGGAAGTAAAGAAACCTGAAAACATAGACGAATACATTGGCGGTTTTCCAAATGAATTTCAAGAAATTTTGGAGAAAATCCGAATGACGATTCAGAAAGCTGCGCCCGATGCTAAGGAAAAAATCAGTTATTCTATGCCCGCTTTTGAGCAAAATGGAATTGTGGTTTATTTTGCCGCTTTTAAAAATCATATCGGACTTTACGCACTGCCAACAGGCCACGAAGCTTTTGCTGCAGAACTTTCTAAATATAAATCTGGAAAAGGTTCTGTTCAATTTCCATTGAAAGAAAAAATGCCTTACGATTTAATAACCAAAATTGTAAAATTCAGAGTAAAAGAAAATCTCGAAAAATCGAAAAAGAAATAAATTTATCAATTGTGTTTTTGAAAAACTTGACCAGCCTATGAAAATCTTAAACCTTTTTTTTATTGGACTTTTAGTATCAATTAGCAGTCTTGCCTCTGCACAAAGCGACGCAGAGATAGAAAAAATGATTGTAGAACTGCACAAACCAACAAAAAAGATTTCAGATTCAATAGGGAAATTAATGCAAGAGACTAAATCAAAAATTGAAACTGAAATAGATTCTGTTGTCAAAGAGAATTTAAAACTACGTTCAGACACATTATTTAATGCATTTGATGATAATGCAATAAATGAATTGAAACAGGATTTTGTTTTTGCTAAAAAATATCCAAATTCACTAGCTGCATTAAAGTTACTAAGAAGGCACGTTAATCGGTTCATTGGTATGAATTTTTACGACACTTACGTAGAAGTTTTCCAGAACTTTTCTCCAGAGATTAGAAATTCTGAAAAAGGAAAAGAAATGGCTCAAAATCTTCAATATTTTAAACAGAGCAAAGTAGGAAGCACCGCGCCAAGTTTTAGTTTAGTAGATAGTAATGGAAAAACAATTTCAATTGATGATTTTAAAGGAAAACAATATGTTTTAATAGATTTTTGGGCAAGCTGGTGCGGACCATGCAGGGAAGAACTTCCATACATTAAAGAATTGTATAAAAAATACCATCAGCAGGGTTTTGAGATAATAAGCGTTGCAAAAGATGACAAACAAGATCTTTGGAAAAAAGCAATTGAAAAAGAGCAAATCGAAAGCTGGAGACATATTTTTACGTCTGAAGACAACAAAAACATCATCAAAAACTATAATGTTAATGGAATTCCTCATAAAGTTTTAATTGATAAAAATGGCATTATTATTGGGAAATGGAAAGGCAGTGGAGAAAACAATAAACATGATTTACAACAGCTTTTAAAATCTATTTTTGAAGCCGAATAGTACAATAAAATGAATTTATCCGAACACTATAATCAGCTTTATAAAACCTCTTGTGAAACTATTACAGCAGGCAAATATGGTATTGATGCAGAACTTAAAAACGATTCTGATTCTCGTTTCGGGATTACATTGCTTATTCGTCCAAACGAAGAAATTAAAGCCAATATTCAAAGATTTATAAACGAATTAAAAAAAGCAGAACCTGAACAGTATTTCTATCCTGATTCGGATATTCATATTACGGTAATGTCGATTATTTCTTGTTCTACAGCATTTGATTTAAATCAGATTTCGCCAAGCGAATACATCGAGATTATTTGCAGAAGCCTTGTAGATGTCGATAAAATAAAAATTCATTACAAAGGTGTAACTGCATCACCTTCGGCTATCATGATTCAAGGATTTCCATCTGATGAAACTTTGAATAATTTAAGAAACAGACTCCGCGAGAATTTTAAAAAGTCTGGTTTACAACAAAGTATTGACAGTCGATATGAAATTTTCACCGCACATTCTACGGTAATGCGTTTTCAGGAAAAACTTCATGATCCCAAAAAACTAATGGAAATAACAGAAAAATTCCGTGATTACGATTTTGGAGATTTTGATGTAAAAAATATAGAATTAGTATATAATGATTGGTATCAGCGTAAAAGTACTACGAGTATTTTGGGTGATTTTGGTTTGAGGTGATTTTGTTCGTCAGGAAATACACTATTCCTTATTTCAACTAACAAGCAGCTCTTCAAAATTTATTTGAACTTCCCAAAATGCCATAAAACTCCAGACGGATCATGCAAAAAACATTCGCTTCCCCAATCTAAATAACGAATTGGAGTTACTTTTACACCTTCATATTTTTCTTGAAGATTTAAAACTTGAAGATCATTATAATAACGCTCAACATCATCTACTTCAATAAAAATCATAGTATTGTCAATCCAGTCTTTGACGTACGCATCTTGCAGGTAGAATGCAATTTCATTGGATTTAAAAACAGACATTTTTGTATCTAAAACTGTCTCTTCAAATCCCAGATCACGATAAAAACTTCTCGAAATTTCGAAATCTTTAGAACCTATAAATGGTCGAATTGACTTTACATTGTGATTCATATTCCTAAATATTTATGTCGTTATAATAAATTAAAAACCATTTATTTCCAATCAATTTAAACTGCCTTTCGACTTCAAAACCGCTGTCTTGAATCCAAAATCTTTCGGTAATTAAAGTGTCGGTTTTCACCAATGAATGTTGATATTCTCCAATTTCAGTTTCTTCAGCGACAGGAATGACTTGAAACTGCCAGTTTTTTCGATTCCAGCTGTATTGTTCAAAACCAGAAACATGCTTACCTTCAATAGGAAAATCAACTCGTGAAACCTGAAAGAGAGAATCTGAATGAAATTTTTTGTTGAATTCTTCAAAGTTTTCGACTACTATCTTTTTCTTTGCTGAAGTAGTATCTACTGCATGTTCAATATTTTTTGGTTGAATTTCCGAAACTGAATTTGCAGAATCTCTATTTTTATTACAGCTGCTAAAAAGTATCAAAAAAATAAAACAAATTGTAAGTATAAGTGATTTCATGAATTTTTAACTTTTCTTCAAAATACTACCTAAACCGCGTCCAATTTGTTCAATGGCCTCGATACCTTTTGCCAGTGGCGATGCTGTAAAATCTTCGTAAGCGTCCATAGCACTTTCTTTACGATCGTCTTGCGGATAAACTAAAATAACGTTATTCTCTCCAAAAGATTTCTCAAATTTCTGAGGCAGTTTATCAAAAATTGATTGGTAAGAAACAGAACCTTTTCTAGACAAATTGAAAACGACTAAGTCAGTTGGTTTTATTTCGTCTGAAATAGCTTCAAAATCTTCCCAATCCATAACGCTTTTGAAAGCTAATTTTGCATTCAGTTTTAAATTATTAGCAATCTGCTGAATCGATTGGTGCGTTTTGTATTCGGCATAAACTATAATTGGAATACTCAATTCCTGAGACAAACGACAGATTTTCTGAATTAGTAACTGAAAGCCAACGCCTCTTTCTGAAAATGGCGGACAAACAAAAACCAATCTTTTTTCTTCAATAAAGTTTCTTTGAAAACGGCAGATAAATAAATTTTTATCTACATTATTAATTATCGAATCAACATTTTCCCCAAAGATTTTATCAATAAATCCTGTTTTTCTCGGCCATCCTACAATCACAATATCCGACATGATTTCTTTTGAAGTTCTTGCAATTCCACTTGCAGGATTGTGGTCGATTCTGGCAATTGTATTAATTTTCACTTCCGAGGCAGAAGCTTGAACCACAAACTTATCAACTGCTTTTCGGTACTTCATAATATTCTTTTCGGCTTGACCGTTATTCGGAACAATCGTCAGCAATGTAACGGGATTAGACGATTTTTTATCTTTTATCAATAAGGCAAAATCCAACAAACTGGCTGCCGCAGAAGTTTTTGCTAACGGAATCAAAATATGTTCATCTAAAATCTGATCTCTTTCAGTATCTTCATGTGAAATTTCTTCTTCGCAGATCGCAATTTTTTTAGCTGCTTTTTCAGTAGCAAATGAAGCTACAATACAGGTTATCAGGATTAAAATAATAGTTCCGTTTAAGATATTTTCGTCTAAGATTTTGGCTTTAAAACCAACTAAAATCACGGCTAGAGTTGCAGCCGCGTGCGCACTGCTCAATCCGAAAATAAGCTGTCTTTCTGTTTTGGTATATTTAAATACAAGCTGTGTAAAAAATGCTGCGATCCATTTTCCAAATATGGCAACAACGCTTAGAGTTCCCGCAACGATCAAAGCGGTTGGACCGCTGAGGATTACGCTTACATCAACCAGCATTCCTACTGAAATCAAGAAAAACGGTATAAACAAAGCGTTCCCAATAAACTCAATTCTATTCATCAAAGCAGAAGAATGCGGGATTAACGGATTTAGTGCCAAACCTGCAACGAATGCTCCAATAATAGGCTCTACTCCTGCTACTTCGGCTAAGAAAGCCGCAAAGAAAACTACAGAAAGTACAAATATATAATGGGCGTGTTTCTCACTTTCTAATTTTTTGAAAAACCATTTGGCAATTCTTGGAATAACCAAAAACATAATGGCAGAAAAAATCGCTAATGAAACGCCTAATTTGATCCAAAAAGCCTGATTTAGATTTCCTTGACTGCTTCCCATAATTACGGCAAGAATTATCAAAACCGCGGTATCAGTCAAAATTGTTCCGCCGACAGTAATAGCAACAGCCTGATTTTTAGCAATTCCCAGTTTACTCACAATTGGATACGCAACTAAAGTGTGCGTCGCGAACATACTAGCTGTTAAAAAGCTGGCATTAAAATCATATTTCAATAAATAAAAACAAACTGGAAAACCAATGGAAAGCGGAAATATAAAAGTAAAAAAACCGAATAGTAAACTCTTATTTCGATTGGCTTTGAATTCATTCATGTCCAACTCTAGACCCGCAATAAACATAATATACAGAAGTCCGATTGTGGAAAATAAATCTACCGCAGAATTTTTTGCCAGGATGTTTAATCCGTGAGGCCCAATAATCACTCCCGAAATAATAAGTCCGATAATTCCAGGGATATTGATTTTTTTTAGTAAAATCGGCGAAAGCAGGATTATAAAAAGTATTAAAGAAAAGATTAACACGGGATTGGTGAGCGGTAATTCGAATTCTTGTAATAGATGTTTGAAAAATTCTATCATATTGTAACTTTATCTTCTTGTGGCATTATAATTTGTAAAAAGACATTTTTCAGAATTAGAACAAAATCCCTGAAGTATTAATAATTGGAAAGAATCGCGCTGCTATTAACAGCTTAATTTACTACAAAAATACCTAAAAAACGCTAACTTTCTACGAAAACTGCATATTACGGATTTAAATTTATTTCGTTGACAAATTATTAATATTTAATATTTATTTTAACAAATACGCAAGATTAACAATCAAAAATAAAACATCATTGCATTATTCAATTATCTTTGTCTTAACAAAAATTGAACAATGGAAGAATGTATCTCTGTTTTTGATATGCTTAAAATTGGCGTCGGCCCTTCAAGCTCACATACTTTGGGTCCTTGGCGCGCTGCCGAACGCTTTTTGGAAGAACTGAAAGACGAAGCAATTTTAGAAGATATTACAAGGGTAAAAGTTGATTTATACGGTTCTCTTTCTTTGACAGGAAAAGGGCACGCAACAGATCTTGCCGTTATGCTCGGATTGAGCGGTCAGGATCCTGAATATATTCCGGTTGAGGATATCGCTGGAATTATCAAAAAAATAGAAACTACAAGCGAAATCAATTTGGGAAACCAAAAAGTAATTCCGTTTTATTTTCTCCAAGATATCGTTTTCAATAAAGACTTCCTTCCTTTTCATGCTAACGGATTGAAATTTACGGCTTACAAAGCTGATAATTCCGAATATGAATCTACTTTTTATTCAATCGGAGGCGGTTTTGTGGTAAAAGAAGAGCGAATCAATGCTAAACTGAAGGAAGTTATCAAATGTGCTTTTCCATATCCAATTCAAAAAGCTGCAGAATTATTGAATTATACAATTTCTGAAAACAAATCGATTTCTGAAATTGTGTATGAAAATGAAATTTCAATGCGTCCTGAAGCAGAAGTGCATTCTGAATTAATGCGTATTTGGAATACGATGTTAGAATGTATGTACATTGGCTGTCATTCTGAAGGAATTCTTCCAGGCGGACTTCATGTGCGCAGAAGAGCTTTTGACATGCATCAAAATCTTATCGGATTATCTAATTATAATGATCCGCAAAGCTGGCTGGAAGAAATAAGAAAAACGGAAGTTAAATTTCGCCAGATCCTAAAATGGGTTAGCTGTTTTGCACTTGCCGTGAACGAAGTAAATGCGTCTTTAGGTCGTGTTGTTACTGCTCCAACCAACGGAAGTTCTGGTGTAATTCCTGCTGTTTTAATGTATTATATGGTTATTGAAAACCACAATGCAGGCGAAAAAGAAATCAAACAATTTTTATTAGTTGCCGGCGAAATTGGAAGTATTTTCAAAAAAGGGGCGACAATTTCAGCTGCAATGGGAGGATGTCAGGCAGAAATTGGCGTTTCGTCATCGATGGCTGCAGCGGCGCTTTGCGAATTAATGGGCGGTACTCCTGCTCAGGTTTTAATGGCTGCAGAAATTGCGATGGAACATCATCTTGGTTTAACTTGTGATCCAATTGGCGGTCTGGTTCAGATACCTTGTATCGAAAGAAATACAATGGGTGCAATAAAGGCTATAAATGCGGCTGAATTGGCATTAGAAACTGATTCTAAAAATGCTAAAGTACCATTGGATAAAGTTATAAATACGATGTGGGAAACAGCAAAAGACATGAATTCCAAATACAAAGAAACCTCAGAAGGCGGACTTGCAATTGCCGTTAATATGGCCGATTGTTAAAAATATTTATTTGCCACAGATTAAAATGATTTTTTATGCAGATTTTTTTAAATCTGCGTAAAAACAAAATAAAAAAATCTGTGAAAATCTTTTTAATCTGTGGCAAAACCAAAATTAACTTCATGAAAAAACTTTACTTTTTACTTTTTTTCTGTTCGCTTTTACTGTATTCTCAAGAACGTTATTTTCTAAATTCTGATACCAGATTATACACTTCTCCAAACTCATCTGCTGCCTTTTTAGGTTATTTTAAATACGGTGCAGAAATTCGTTTATTAGGTGAAAGTCAAAATGGCTGGCGCAAAGTAAAAGCCGATAATTTTAATGAAGGATTTATTGAAGAGAAATATGTAGCTGCGAGATTGAATGCCAAAGACGTAAAAATTAAAGATCCTCAAAATCCAATTCTTGAAGGCGGCGCCTATTATGGTGGCAATCATCTTTTTATTTTAGCTGCCGGACTCAAAGCCAGGGCATTACCAGATAAAAATGCAAAAATTCGCGAAATTCTTTTTACCGGCGATGCTGCTGCGGTAAATTATCTTCCTGTAAATCCTGACGAATGGGTAAATATTAACGGTAGTTTTTCTGAAGAATATGCCAAATTTACACTGAGAAAATTTCTTGGTTTAAGACCTAATTTCGACGCTTTAATAAAAGATTTCGACAAACTGGACGTTAATGCAGTTGCTGAAAGAAAAACGCTAAGCGAAAGAATTGTAGAATTAGCTTGGAACAGCGGTTATTCTAGCTTAGTTCCAGCTTATAAAAGATACTCCGAAGTTGTTACGCAGTTAAACGATCCCAAATTAATCGCTGAAACCGAATTGAATATGGCTTTAGCCAAAGGTTTATCACAGCGCAAAAAGCTTGAAGATATTATCGCATTTTCGAAAAAATCGCATTATTCGTTAAGAGGATTTATAACTAATTCAGTGTATATATCGCAGACTGATTTGCTTAAAACATTTGGAAACCCTCCCAAGAAAACTCATATTTCAGATGAATGCGGTCTTTATTTAAGTGATTTATTTTACTATTATCCTGATTTAGAAGTTTCTGTAGATGAAAAACAAAACAAAGCTGAAATCATTAAAGTTTTCATCAACGAAAACAACAAATTCATCATAAATCAAAATGCCATTTTAGATTATACGCTGTCTGAAAAAGCTTTCATTGAAAAATATGGAACTTACATTGAAGCTTCTCTAAAATATCCGCACAAATACTTTATTATAATGGAAGACAGTCAATTTACATTAGAATTTAAAAACGGGAAGCTATTTTCTGTCGAAATATTCTATTATTGCTGATTCCCAGTTTACAATTATTCAATACTTTTACAATATCAAAAAAAAATAAAATGTCAGTAGCAAAGAAAGATTATAAAAGAATCACAACAAAGTCATTAATTGAAATGAAAAGCAACGGAGAAAAGATCTCTATGCTGACAGCGTATGATTACACAATGGCAAAAATTGTAGACACTGCGGGTGTTGATGTAATTTTGGTTGGTGATTCGGCATCAAATGTTATGGCTGGTCACGAAACGACACTGCCAATTACACTAGATCAAATGATCTATCATGCTTCGTCTGTAGTCCGTGCTGTCGAAAGAGCTTTAGTCGTAGTTGATTTACCTTTTGGAAGTTACCAGTCGGATCCTAAAGAAGCTTTACGTTCTTCTATCAGAATCATGAAAGAAAGCGGCGGACACGCAGTTAAACTAGAAGGCGGAAAAGAAATTAAAGAATCAATCAAAAAAATATTGCACGCTGGGATTCCAGTTATGGGACATTTGGGTTTAACACCTCAATCGATCTACAAATTTGGAACTTACAGCGTTCGCGCCAAAGAAGAAGAGGAAGCTGAAAAGCTGATTGAAGATGCTCAAATGTTGGAAAAAATTGGATGTTTTGGGGTTGTACTTGAAAAAATTCCAGCAGATCTTGCTAAAAAAGTAGCAGAAAGCATTTCGATTCCTGTTATCGGAATTGGTGCCGGCGGCGGTGTTGACGGTCAGGTTTTGGTTATTCACGATATGTTAGGAATGAATAATGAATTTAGTCCGCGTTTTTTACGTCGTTACTTAAATCTTTACGAGCAAATGACACAAGCAATTGGTCAATATGCTGCTGATGTTAAGTCTAGTGATTTTCCTAATGAGAAGGAACAATATTAATTTTTGAGGTTCTAAGTTGCTAAGGTTCTGAGATGCTAAGGTTTTAGGCACAAAGGTTCAAAGCAACAAAGATTCAAAGGTTTTCTCAATAGCCTCCAGCTTTAGCTGGAGGTTCATTTTTAAGCCTATAGGAAGGCTTTAGCCAAACTTTTTGCCATTTAAATTTCGCATCAAAATGAAAATTCTTTCTAACAAAAACAATCTCCAAATTCTACACGAAGACAATCACATAATTGTGGTTAACAAACGTGTTGGCGATATTGTACAGGGAGATAAAACGGGGGACAAACCATTGTCAGATATTGTAAAAGAATACATTAAAGAGAAATACAATAAACCTGGAGATGTTTTTTTAGGAGTAATTCATCGTTTGGATCGTCCTACAACGGGAATTGTTGTTTTTGCCAGAACCAGTAAAGCATTGACACGCATGAACGAATTGTTTAGCAATCGTGAAACGAAAAAAACATATTGGGCGGTTGTGAAAAATAAACCAAAAGAAGCATCAGCTAAATTGGTTCACTACTTAAAAAGAAACGAAAAAAATAATACTTCAAAAGCACATTTAAAAGAAGTTCCAGATAGTAAACTGGCAAGTTTAGATTACACTATCATTAAAGAATTACAGAATTATACGGCACTTGAAATCAATTTGCACACTGGGCGTCATCATCAAATTCGCGCACAATTAAATGCGATTGGTTCTCCAATTAAAGGCGATTTGAAATACGGCGCAGATCGAAGTAATCCTGACGGAGGCATTCATCTTCATGCTAGAAAGCTCACTTTTGTGCATCCTGTTTCTAAAGAAAACATTACCATTATTGCGCCAACTCCAGAAGATCCAATCTGGAATGCTGTATGATTTTTATGATTTAATTCGTATTTTTTAAATTTTTATCGATTAACTTGCAGAGACTAAAAAACAAGCTAATCACAAAATGGATTATAAAAGTGACATCGGATATCGAAAAGAAACACTGAAAAAGTTATTGTACAACATTCAGAAAAGCGAAGATTTAATTATTAAAGCTTTATACGATGACTTTAAAAAACCAGAGTTTGAGGCTGTTGTTACAGAAACAAGTTATGTTATTTCGGAACTAAAAGATGTTATTAAAAACATTAACAAATGGGCCAGACCCAAGCGCGTTTTTCCCTCGTTATTAAACTTCCCTTCTACTGATAAAATTTATAAAGAACCCTATGGAAGCGTTTTAATAATTGCTCCTTGGAATTATCCCTTTCAATTAGCATTATGCCCTCTTATTGCCGCTGTCGCTGCAGGAAACAAAGTTACTTTGAAACCATCAGAACTTACCCCGCATACATCTGCTGTAATTGCAAGGATTATTGAAAAAACATTCCACATCAATCATGTCGAAGTTTTTGAGGGCGGTGTTGAAGTTTCGAATCAATTATTAGCACAGCGATGGGATTATATCTTTTTTACTGGAAGTGCTGCGGTTGGAAAGATTGTTGCAAAAGCTGCTGCCGAAAATTTAACTCCCGTTACGTTAGAACTAGGCGGAAAAAACCCATGCATTGTTGACGAAACTGCCGATCTAAAACTAGCGGCAAAACGAATTGTATGGGGAAAATTCATTAATGCCGGACAAACCTGCATCGCTCCAGATTATATCATGGTGCAGAAAAACATGAAAGTCAATTTTATTACCTATTTAATGGAAGAAATCATTAAGGCATATGGAAAAAAAATAGACAAATCACCAGATTTAGCGCGTATTATCAATACCAAAAACTGGTATCGTTTGACCAATATGATTCAGAATGAAAATATTCTTTTTGGCGGCGAAAGCGATGCTAACAAACTCTACATTGCTCCCACTTTACTAGAAGAACCAGATTTAGACAGTCCGGTCATGAAAGAGGAAATCTTTGGTCCTATTTTACCCATCCTTACTTATGAAAATGAAAATGACATCGAAAAGGTTGTTTCCCGTTATGAGAAACCTCTGTCATTTTATATTTTTAGTGAAAATAATTCGTTTACTAAAAAATTAATTAAGAAATACTCTTTTGGAGGCGGATGCATCAACGATACAGTTGTTCATTTTTCTAATAAAAGGCTTCCTTTTGGCGGTGTCGGCCACAGCGGAATGGGCGCATACCACGGCCAGCTTAGCTTTGATACATTCTCACATCATAAATCCGTTGTTAAAAAAGGCAATTGGCTGGATCTTCCTATGCGTTATGCACCTTACAAAGACAAATTAGCTTCTGTAAAACGAATTTTAGAATGGCTTTAAACCCGTAAAAACTGTTCGTAATGTTTTGTAGATTTTTATACGGAATTGATTAAAAATATTATATTTACGTTAAGATACTTTCAAATACAAAAGTCTATAAAACAATTTTACAATAAAAATGAAATCTACACTTGCCCAAATTGAGGACATTAAAAAAAATGGCTATTCCCTTGATTTTGCTACAGTTTTCAATCACGCCTTTGAAAACTATAAAAAAATAGCGCTTTATTCTGGACTTATTATCTTGGTTTTCTCCATCATCGCTCTTATGATTTACATGGGAGTTATGATTGCTTATTTTGGAGTAGAAAGTCTGACAAGAGATTTTTTAACAGAATTTAGCAACCAAAAATTTACAGGTGTAGAACTTGTAATACAAACAGTTTCTGTTTCTGTTTTGGCAGGACTACTAGCTCCTTTTTCTGCAGGTTTTCTAAAAATGGCTGATAGTGCAGATAGAGATGTTGAATTTAACGTATCTACAATTTTCACGTATTACAAAGGAAAATATTTCGCGCAGCTTTTCGTTGTGGCTTTTATTCCATCAATTATAGGAACTGCACTTGCCAATCTTGTAGATAGTTACGATATCTTGTATGTTGGAAATGTAATTTCGTTTATGGTATCTTATTTCATGTATTTGACGCTTCCGCTAGTTATTTTCGGGAATTTGAATGCAATAGATGCTATAAAATCAAGTATTATTATTGTCACTAAAAATCCGCTTAACTTATTTGCATTTTTTATTCTAGGCTTTATTGGCTCATTGATTGGTATTTTCGCGTGCTGCGTGGGGATTATCTTTACTTTCGTTTTTAACAGCTCAATGATTTATGCATCTTATTTTGCGATTTTAGGAATACAGGAAGAGGATACAATTGATTCAATTGGAAAATCGAATGTAGATTAAAATAGAAAAATCTTATCGGCAAAAGAACTTAACCAATTCTTTTTAAGATTTTTCAAAAGGCCGTTTACTAAACCAACATACCTAAAATCTATGGCGTCAGACTATAGTATTTTCACTTCGGTTATTGCAGGAATTTCCAGCATTGGAAATATCATGGAATCAATTATGACCGGATGGTATGCCTCTAATTCGGATATCATTTTTTACAACAATCCTAAACTTATTGTTTTAGGATTGTCATTGCTTGCCTTCCTTTCGCTCTTAGTTTACCAGTTTTTTAAGATCAAAGCTAAAATTGGCTATTTCATCGAAAAAAAGAAAGAGCAGGAAACAATAAGTAAAGAATATCAGCTTTATATTCTATTTTTTGGAATTGCAGTTATTGTAATCGAAATCATTAATGAGATATTCAAAATCAGGCCTAAAAGCCTTTTAGTGGTAAATGTTTCAATTGGCGTGTGCGTACTTCTCTTGTATGCTGTAACCAATAAAATCAAATGGATTCGGGATAAAATTCAGCAGATTTTTATTTGCTGTTTTTTTATTTACATGGCTTATGTAGCATTCAATATCGTTACACTTTCCAATGATGTTGTCCCGATTATCGTTTTCTTGATTTCTTTTTTCTTTTCTTACAGCATTCTTAAACCTATAAAAATCTATTGGCTTTTTGCAGCACTGACTTTTTTGTTTTTAGTTGCAACCGTAACTTTTCAGCTGATTCCAGTAAAATCTTCTATTTTACTGCTGAACTTCTGCATTCTTATTTTCATTATAAATCAAGTAAAATACGCTGTTTTATTAAACAACCGCGACAATTTTAGATTTGCAAGTGAAATTGTGCATAAAGGAAATTCACTTACCATTGCCTTCAACAAAAAAGGCGAAATTCTATTCTGCAGTGAAACGGTAACACCAATTTTAGGCTATCAGCCAGAAGAAGTAATGGGATTAAATTTTTGGGAATTAACTCAGGATTCAGAATTTCTAGAAAAATTAAATCCGTTTAAAAACCATGAAAACAAACTTTACATCAGAAAATTAAAAAGCGGGAATGGAGAGTTTAAGTACATTCAATGGAAAGACAAAAAATTTTCTGATGATTTAATTATTAGTATCGGACAGGACGTTACAGAGCAGATTATTGTTCAGGATCAATATAAAAATCTAATTCAGACAGCAACGGATATTATTTTTGAAATTGATGCAGAAGGACATTTTACCTTTATAAATGAATTTGGTTTTTCTATTCTTGGTTATTCTAAAAAGGAAATTATTCAGAAACATTATTCTAATTTTATTCAAGAACATTACATTAAAAGCGCTGTTGATTTTTACGAAAATTTAGCTCTGAATGAAAACAATTATCCAATAATTGAGATTCCGATATTAAAGAAAAATGGAGAAGAAATATGGGTTTCGCAGAAAATTATTGTTCGCAGAAATGATCTCGGAATAACAACAGGCTTTTCTGGAATTGCAAGAGATATCACTGAGAAAAAGAATATCGAAAATGAGAAAAAAAGACGTCTTAAAAAAATTGAGGCGTATAATAATTCAACCAAAAAATTATCAACTACCGATTTTAGCAAATACGACAAACTAAACACTGTTATAGACCTAATTATTAAAGAAGCGGCAACAATAAGTAACGCCAATCGTGTGAGTTTTTGGAAATATCACAAAGATTTAATTACCTGCAAAAATCTTTATAGCCTGGATAACCAAAATTTAAACGACAAAAACATTTTAAATAAAGAATCGTATCCAATTTATTTCGAAACTTTAAGCAATAAAGCGATTATCAATGCTCCGGATGTTTTTAATAAACTAGAAACATCTGAATTTGAAAAAATATATTTTACCAAAAACAATATCAAGTCAATGCTTGATGTTCCCATTTTCTTCACAGGACAATTGGCGGGCGTTGTCTGCTTTGAAAGCACCGAAAGAAAACGCGAATGGGATAATGAAGACATTAACTACGCCAGAACTATATCTGATGTAATTTCGCTGGCTATTTCCTCTCAAATGCGCTTGGAAGCAGAGAGAAGACTAGAATTCAAAAGCCATCTTTTATCTGCTTTATCTTTATGCACCGAAAAATTCCTGCTGAGTAAAACAACGCAGCAAATGTTTCAGGAAACGTATGACATTATCGGAAAAGCGGCCAAAGTAGATCATATGTATTACTACGAAAAAGATCCGATTTACAATACTGTCAGCCAAAAATACAAATGGTCGCGTGAGGGAATTGAACACCAAATTACGCCTCTGCGCCACATGACCGAAGATAACTTAAAAGAAATCTACGAGGCGGCACAGCAAAAGAAAATTCTAAATACGTTTACCAGAAAACTTGATGAAGGATTTTTTAAAACACTATTGATTAATAATGAAATCAAATCTATTTTAATTTTACCGCTTTATATCAACGATATTTTTACTGGTTTTATAGGTTTTGATGATTGTACCAAAGAAAAAAGATGGTCCGAAGAAGAAATTTATATCTTTCAAGTTTTAGCGAATAACATTTCTTCTGCATTGGAAAGAAATCGAAATGAAAATAAAATTCTGGAAAGTGAAGAAAAATTTAAACTTATTGCAAACAACATTCCTGGCACGGTTTATTTGTCCAAATTTGATGCTTTTTCAACAAAAATTTTCCTTAATGATGAAGTTTTAAATTTAACCGGATATTCAAAATCTGAATTCATAGAAAACAATTTATCGTTTCTGTCTCTAATTCATCATGATGATAAAGAAGAAGTTATAAACAGCCAAATTGATAATCTTCAAAAAGGAATGCCTTTGCATAATGTTTATCGCATAAAGCGCAAATCTGGCGAATACATTTGGGTAGAAGAATTTGGAGACGTGATTAAAAGAGATGATGAAATTGAATTTGTCGGCGGAATTTATTTTGACATCACCAATAAAAAAGAAATAGAAGATGCTATAAAAGCCAAGCAGTTAGCAGAAGCGGCAAATAAATCTAAGTCGGATTTCCTGGCCAATATGTCGCACGAAATTAGAACGCCGCTCAACGGAATTATTGGTTTTACTCATTTATTGATGAAAACTGATCTTGAAGAAATTCAGGAAAAATACATGACCACTATCAACCAGTCGGCGCATTCGCTGCTCGAAATTATAAATGATATTCTGGATTTCTCCAAAATCGAAGCAGGAAAACTAGAGCTGTTTATTGATCTTTATGATATCAAGAAAGTACTAGGACAAGTTTTTGATTTAATTGTCTACGAATCCAATCAAAAAAACTTGGAACTCGAATTGAATATAGATCCCGATGTTCCAAAATATATCTGGACAGATATTGTAAGAATCAAACAAATTTTGATTAATCTTCTCTCGAATGCAGTAAAATTTACGAGCGAAGGTTCTATAAAATTAAATGTGTCGGTATTAGAAAAAAAGAAAAACAACAATTGTGTCATTCGCTTTGCTGTTATTGATACAGGAATAGGGATTTTAGAAAAGAACCAAAAGAAAATCTTTAAAGCGTTTTCGCAGGAAGATAGTTCTACAACTAGGAAATTTGGAGGAACAGGATTAGGTTTAACGATTTCTAATCAGCTTCTTGCTTTGATGGAAAGCCGTTTACAGCTTGAAAGCAAAATTAACGAAGGAAGCACTTTTTACTTTGATTTAAACCTAAAAACGAGCAACCAAAGTATTAGTGATAAATACAACGCGGAACTTAAAAGTTTAAATATCGAATTGGACCATGAGGACAGCGAACCAAACGATCATGATATTACATTTTTAATTGTCGAGGACAACAAAGTAAATATGCTTCTTCTTAAAACAATTATTAAAAATCTTTACAGTAAGGCTTACATCTGCGAATGCGAAAATGGTTACGAAGCAATCCAGCAGTTTGAAAAAATTAATCCGACGATTGTTTTTATGGATATTCAAATGCCAATTATGAATGGTTACGAAACTACAAGAGCCATTAGAAACACCAAAAAAGGACGAGATATTCCGATAATTGCGGTTACAGCCGGAGCAGAAAAAGACGAAAGAAACAAATGTATTTCTGCTGGAATGGATGATTATATTTCAAAACCTATTATGAAAGGAAGTGTTGAGGAAACATTAATTAAGTGGCTTGGGTAATTTTTTATTCAGTAATAGTCGCGGTTTCTGAAAAAAATTAGAATTTAAAAAGCAGTCTTTTACACTAAAAATTTAATAAAATCTTTTTTAAAAACATTCATCTCCGATTGCAAAATTTATCATAAAAAATATATAAATTCGTACAATCAATTCGATAATAAGTTTAAAAACAATTCAATATGAAGTGGCTCGGCAGAAGACAAAGTGACAATGTAGAAGACAGAAGAGGTTTATCCGGCGGGAAAGTAATCGCAGGAGGCGGTGTTATTGGTATAATTATTTTATTACTTAATGTTTTTGGCGGCGAAACCGGCCAGCAGATAGCACCAATTCTAGAACAAATGCAGGGCGGACAGTCACAAACTGAAACTGCAGTTCCTTTAAGCAAAGAGGACGAAGAAATGGGAAACTTTGTAAAAGTTATTTTGGCCGATAATGAGGACATCTGGAGCAAAATTTTTTCAGAAAACGGAATGACATACGAGAAACCAAAATTAGTTCTTTTTAAAGGCTCTGTACAAACTGCCTGCGGTGGTGCATCATCAGCTTCTGGTCCGTTTTATTGTCCTGGAGACCGTAAGGTTTATATGGATTTAGCTTTTTTCGAAGAATTAAAAACAAAATTTGGTGCTAAAGGAGGTGACTTTGCGATCGCATATGTTATTGCGCATGAAATTGGTCATCACATTCAAACCTTATTAGGAACATCCTCCAAAATGCGTCAGGACCAACAAGGAAAAAGTGAAGCAGAAGCCAATAAATTATCGGTTGCGCTAGAACTGCAAGCTGATTTTTACGCAGGAGTGTGGGCTCACTACAATCAAGAAAATTTAGACCCTGGAGATATTGAGGAAGCATTAAGTGCTGCGAATGCGGTTGGAGATGATGCCATACAAAGTAAAATGCAAGGCCACGTGGTTCCAGATTCTTTTACTCACGGAACTTCAGAACAAAGAATGTATTGGTTTACGAAAGGCTTTAAAAGCGGTGATATTAAACAAGGAAATACATTTGATGAAATTCGATAATACATAAACCAAATATATTAACCACCAGAAAAGCACAACCTAACAGTTGTGCTTTTTTTATGAAACTCCAATAAAAAAATTCCAAATTCCAATCTCTCACGGATGAAACCATAAGTTATATCAAATTGGAATTTGGAATTTAAAATATTGAAATTTTCCCGAAGGGATTATAAACAAAAAAAGCCTTGAATTTCTTCAAGGCTTTAAATCTGGGTGGCTGACCGGGTTCGAACCGGCGACCCGCGGCACCACAAACCGCTACTCTAACCAGCTGAGCTACAACCACCATTTTTGCTTAGCGAGTGCAAATATATAACAAAGGTTTACTTCTACAAAGAAAAAAATGAAAAATTTACAACAAATTTTCTAAGCTATTGACTGCCAAACATCTTTCAACAGTAAAACCTTCAGCAAAATCTTTCCCAACTAATCTTCCTAAGTCCTGCGCGCGGTAATTTAGACTTTCAAAGAAGTTTTTACTGGTAATTGGCGTAGCAGGTTCTTTTGAATTCGGATCGTAAAATTGTGTTTTATATGCCGAGATCGCTTCTACTTTTTTATTCTCAAAACCTGTAATGTCTACGACAAAGTCAGGAGTAATGTTTTTCCACTGGATGTAGTGGTATACCACTTTAGGTCTCCAAGCCTCTTGTTTCTCTCCATCAATGGAAGTTTCTATTTTCATTAAACCAGATAAAAAGCAAGAATCAGAAACTAATTTGCTTCCCTTTCCGTGATCAATATGGCGGTCATCAATTGCATTACACAATACAATTTCTGGTTTATACTTACGAATCATTTTAATGACTTCTAATTGGTGTTTTTCATCATTCACAAAAAAACCATCACGCATTGCTAAATTTTCACGCACAGCGACGCCTAAAATCTTTGCAGCATCTTTCGCTTCCCGGTCTCTTATTTCTGCAGTTCCGCGCGTTCCTAATTCGCCGCGCGTTAAATCAACAATACCCACTTTTTTACCAAGTGATACTTCTTTTAAAATTGTTCCCGCACATCCCAATTCTACATCGTCTGGATGCGCGCCAAAGGCCAATATGTCTAATTTCATTGTCTTTATTTTAGTCACAGTTTTCAGTCGCACTTCTCAGTCTCAGCAAAACTGAAAACTGTGACTGCGACTGAAAACTTATTTTTTTAATCTCTTTTCAAAACTCTCTTCATCGTCATCGATTTGTTGACGCTTTCCTCCCATTCTTTTTCTGGAATACTTTCTTTGGTAATACCGCATCCCATATACAAAATGGCTTTGTCTTCCTGAATCTGCATGCTTCGTAAATTTACAAATAAATCAGAACTTGCATTATTTCCTGAAAAACTGCTGTTCAATTCGCCTAAAAAACCTGTGTAGAAAGTTCTATCGTAGTTTTCATTTTCAATAATAAATGCTTTTGCTTTTTTCTTTGGCAGACCGCAAACGGCAGGCGTTGGATGCAAGGTATCAATAACTTCTTCTAAAGTGGAGTTATCATTTAAAACTCCAGAAATATCTGTTTTGATATGCCAGATCGATCCCGCTTTAAGACTGTACGGTTCTGAAACCACAACCGAAGCCGCAAATTCGCGAAGTCTTTTTACAATAAAATCGGTTACATACTGCTGTTCGTCTTTTTCTTTTTGCTGCCAGACAATTTCAGTTTCTAAATTATCTTTCTGCGTTCCCGCCAAAGCCATTGTTTCAAAAACATTTCCATTTGCTTTTAAAAGCTTTTCAGGTGTTGCTCCCATCCAAAGTCCAATTTTTGGATGAAAAAAGCAATAACAGAAAGTCGCTGGATACAATTGAACCAAATGCTGAAAGGTTTCAACAAAATCAAATTCCGTTAACGGAACTTCTTCGCATCTCGATAAAACGACTTTTTTGAATTCTCCATTTTTAATGGCATTGATTCCCTGCGCAACCAAATATTCATATTGAAATTTCGGTTCAGGATTAAAATTTAAATCATCAATTTTGACAGGTTCAAATGCTGTAACTTCTTTTTCTGCAGTAATAATTTCCGATTCGCTTTCTGGAATTAAAATCAATTGCTTTTCATCAAAAGAAGCAAAAACAAAGCCTTTTTCGCTGTAATCCGAAACGGTGTACAAAGTATTATTCTGCTGTAAAATCCCAATAAGATTAGTAGTATTGGGTTTGGAATAAAGTACAAATGGTAAATTTTGTTCTTTATGATTTTTAATTTTTAAGAAAAATGGATTCATAATTATTCACTTTTCTTTCTATCCAAAACCATATTCGTCAATTTGCAAAGCGAAATCAAATTTCCAGCTTCATCTGTAATTTTAATTTCCCACAAATGAACCGTTCTTCCTTTATGGATAATTCTGGCTGTACCAAAAACATAACCTTCACGAATACTTTTTAGGTGATTTGCCGAAATTTCGATACCTCTTACCTCCTGCTCTTTCGGATTGATAAAAAAGAAAGAAGCCGCACTTCCTACACTTTCTGCTAAAGCTACAGAAGCTCCGCCGTGCAGCAATCCCATTGGCTGGTGAACACTTGGATTTACAGGCATTTTTGCAGTTAAAAAATCTTCTCCGGCGTCGATATATTCTATTTTCAGCGTTTCCATCAAAGTGTTTTTAGAAAACTCATTGCATCGCGCCAAAATCTGCTCTTTTGTATGATTCATTAAAATAAACTTTAAAAACGTAAAATTAAAGAAAGATAAGACACAAATCGAAAAATCGGATTCTAAATTGAAAATCATTTATGAACTTGTCAGTTTTTTGCTATTTTTACAAAATCAATCTTTGGCGTTAATTATTTTTTTTGCCACAGATTACACAGATTTTATGGATTTAAAAAAATAACAGTCAGGAATTGAATTGAATTAAAATTCGTGGAGTTCGAGGCAAAAAATCATTTTAATTCTTTAATCTGTGGCTAAAAAAAACTATTTAAATGCGTCAATACTTTACAATCTTTATTCTGGGTTTAATTCTAGCTTTTGGTTCATGTCGAACTGATTTTGATACTGTTGCTAGTACAGGAGATTTAAAGTTTTCAAAAGACACTGTTTATTTAGATACTGTTTTTAAAAATATTGGTTCCAGCACTTATCAGCTTAAAGTTTACAACCGAAGTAAAAACGACATCTCGATTCCAATTGTACAGTTTAAAAAAGGTTTAAGTTCTAAATACCGCATGACCGTTGACGGAATGACCGGCACTAACGGCAAGATCTTTAAAGATGTTACGCTTTTAGCGAAAGACAGTTTGTATATTTTTATAGAAACAACAGCAGATATTACAGATGCCAATCCGACTGATTTTCTATATACGGATGAAATCCAGTTCGACAGCGGGGCTAATCTTCAGGAAGCAGCTTTAGTTACTTTGATTCAAGATGCTGTTTTCTTATACCCTAACCAAAATCCTGATGGAACAAAAGAAAAAATTAAAATCGACGGCAAAGATGTTGATGGATTTTATTTGAGTGAAAGTGATGCAGTTAACGGAAACGAATTGATTTTTACCAAACAAAAACCTTACGTAATCTACGGATACGCAGGAGTTCCAGATAATAAAACCGTAACTTTTGAAGCCGGCGCAAGAGTCCATTTTCACGCTAATTCTGGTTTATATGTTGGCAATAATGCTTCATTGCAGATTAACGGAACAGCGTCAAAAACGGATCAATTAGAAAATGAAGTTATTTTTGAAGGAGACCGTTTAGAATCTTTATATTCTAATATTCCTGGACAGTGGAAATCGGTTATTTTTTCTAACGGAAGTGCTAATCATTCTATCAATCATTTGACTTTAAAAAATGCGGTTACTGGGTTAGACTTTAAAAATCCATCCAACACGGTTGAAATTAAAGATACGCAGATTTACAATTGTGTTGAATACGGAATTTTAGCTGAAAACAGTCATATTATTGCTGAAAACATCGTAATCAATTATGCTGGTATAGCAAGTTTATTATGCGTTTACGGCGGCGATTATAGTTTCACGCATTGTACTTTTAACAATAATTGGTCAAACCCTTCGCATTTTGCAGTCAGTTTAAGCAATAGCTTAACCGGCAAAACTCCTGAGACAAATGCGCTGACAAATGCAACTTTCAATAATTGCATTATTTTCGGTTCTAATTTTAACGAATTGAATTTGAGTAAAAACACAAGCGCTGCTTTTGTCTATCAGTTCAATAATTGTTTACTGAAATTCGGAAATACGTCAAATCCTGATTATCAATTCAAATCAGATACACAGCATTACAACAATATCATTTTAAATGAAAATCCGAAGTTTTATAATGTCGCTCAGAATAAATTTAACATTGATAAAACTTCTGCCGCTTTCGCGAAAGGAAATCCGGCATATATAATTCCGTTAGATATTTTAGGAATTACGAGAACTTCTCCGCCAGATTTAGGTGCTTATCAGAGTCAAGATTTTCCTAAATAGCTGCTTTTGCCGCGAAGACACAAAACTCTAAGTTTTTTTATGTCATTTTTCTAGCAGATCTAGCAGATTTTGCAGATTTCTAGAATAAAACCCGATAAAAATCTGCCTTAATGCGAGCAAATCTGCATGAAATAAAACTTTTGAAGCCATCCAAAATGAAAAAAATCCGCAAAATCTGCAAAATCTGCGGGATACATTTTTTTCTAAATTTATAGTTTTTTAAATAAAATTGAAAAAGAAAAACTTTTGCAATCTATTAAAAATAAAAACCTTTCCAACTTCAGAATTAGAAAAAAAATTGTGTCTCAGCAGTATCATGGCAAACCCCAAAATCTGCCAAAAAAAAGCAGTTTTAATTTTTTTCTAAAGACTTTGTTATCAAATTTGCGCCTGCTATTTATTTAAACTAAATTTGCAGCTCAATACAACAAACTACACAAAAAAATGATCCATTTCTTTGAAAACCAAAGCAAAACTGTTTTTGCCGTACAAACGCAAAACGAAATTTCAGCTCAAGACATTTCAAAATTAAACTGGCTTTTTGCCGACGCGAATAAGATCGAAAAATCTGCATTGACAGGTTTTTTTGTTGGTCCTCGCGCTACCATGATTACACCTTGGAGTACAAATGCTGTAGAAATCACTCAAAACATGGGTGTTCCGGGCATTATAAGAATCGAAGAATTTCACCCGGCAACGGAAGATTTTACAGATTTTGACCCAATGCTTTTTCAAAAATTCAATGAATTAGATCAAGAAATTTTTACTATCAATATTCAGCCGGAACCAATTCTGGAAATTGATGATATTGCGACTTACAACAAAGTTGAAGGTTTAGCTTTAAGCGAAGAAGAAGTAGATTATTTAAATAATCTTGCTGCAAAACTAGGAAAAAAATTAACTGATTCTGAGATTTTTGCATTCTCGCAAGCCAATTCAGAACACTGCCGTCATAAGATTTTCAACGGAACTTTTGTAATCGATGGTGAAGAAAAAGAAACTTCTCTTTTCAAATTAATCAAAAAAACATCTCAGGAAAATCCTAACGATATTGTATCTGCTTACAAAGACAACGTTGCTTTTGTAAAAGGACCAAAAGTGCAGCAATTTGCACCAAAATCAGCTGACAAACCTGATTTTTACGAAATAAAAGAATTTGATTCGGTTATCTCATTAAAAGCCGAAACACACAATTTCCCAACAACTGTAGAGCCTTTCAACGGAGCTGCAACAGGTTCAGGAGGAGAAATTCGTGACCGTTTAGCTGGAGGACAAGGTTCATTACCATTAGCAGGAACTGCAGTTTACATGACTTCATACTCTCGTTTGAACGATGACAGAAAATGGGAAAATGCTGTTGAAGAAAGAAAATGGTTGTACCAAACGCCAATGGATATTTTAATCAAAGCTTCAAACGGAGCTTCTGATTTTGGAAATAAATTTGGACAGCCGCTTATTACAGGTTCTGTTTTAACTTTCGAACATTCAGAAAACGACCGTAAAATTGGTTACGATAAAGTAATCATGCAAGCTGGTGGAATTGGATACGGAAAACTTGATCAATCCATTAAAAAGAAACCACAAGAAGGCGATAAAATTGTAATTCTTGGTGGAGAAAATTATAGAATCGGAATGGGTGGTGCTGCGGTTTCTTCTGCAGATACTGGTGCTTTTGGTTCAGGAATCGAATTAAACGCGATTCAGCGTTCAAACCCTGAAATGCAAAAACGTGCTGCAAACGCGATTCGCGGTTTAGTAGAAAGCGATAATAATCCAATTGTTTCTATTCACGATCACGGAGCTGGAGGGCACTTAAACTGTCTTTCTGAATTAGTGGAAGAAACGGGAGGTTTGATCGATTTAGATAAATTACCTGTTGGAGATCCAACGCTTTCTGCAAAAGAAATTATTGGTAACGAATCTCAGGAAAGAATGGGATTGGTTATTGGTCAAAAAGATATTGATACCTTACAAAGAATTGCCGACAGAGAGCGTTCGCCAATGTATCAGGTTGGAGATGTAACGGGAGATCACCGTTTTACATTCGAATCAAAATCAAATGGTTCAAAACCGATGGATTATGCTTTAGAAGATTTCTTCGGCAGTTCTCCAAAAACGGTTATGACAGATAAAACTATTGATAGAAAATATGCTGACGTTGCTTACAACGCAGGAGATTTTGAAAGCTATTTAAAAGATGTTTTACGTTTAGAGGCTGTTGCTTCAAAAGACTGGTTAACAAACAAAGTTGACCGTTGCGTGGGCGGAAAAGTAGCGAAACAACAAAATGCAGGTCCGTTACAATTGCCTTTAAATAATGTTGGGGTTATGGCTTTGGATTATTTAGGTAAAGAAGGAATCGCGACTTCTATTGGCCACGCTCCTATTGCTGCATTAATTGATCCGGTTGCGGGTTCTAGAAATGCTATTGCAGAATCGTTATCAAACATTATCTGGGCACCAATTAAAGATGGTTTAAAAGGAATTTCACTTTCTGCCAACTGGATGTGGGCTTGTAAAAACGAAGGGGAAGACGCTCGTTTATATGCTGCTGTTGAAGGTTGTTCTGAATTTGCAATTGAATTAGGAATCAATATTCCGACAGGAAAAGATTCACTTTCAATGAAACAAAAATATCCAAATGACGAAGTGATCGCGCCGGGAACGGTTATTATTTCTGCTGGAGGAAACTGTACAGACATTAGAAAAGTAGTTGAACCTGTTTTACAAAAAGACGGAGATTCTATTTATTATATCAATTTGTCTCAAGATGATTTCAAATTAGGAGGTTCATCTTTTGCACAAATTAGAAACACAATCGGAAACGAAACTTCTACTATTAAAGACGCTTCTTTCTTCAAAAATGCATTTAACACGATTCAGGAATTAATCGGCGAAAGCCAGATTTTAGCTGGTCACGATATCGGAAGCGGCGGTTTAATTACTACGCTTTTAGAAATGTGTTTTGCTGATGTGAATTTGGGTGCTAAAATTGATTTTAGCGCTTTCGCGGAAAAAGACTTATTGAAAATCCTTTTCGCAGAAAACATCGGAATCGTATTCCAGGCAAAATCAGATGCAGCTGTTGAAGCTAAATTAAAAGCTAACAATATCCAATTTTTCAAAATTGGATCTGTAACTTCTACAGAAACTCTGGAAGTTGGAAGTTGGAATTTAGATATTAAAAATTATCGTGATGTTTGGTTCGAGACTTCTTATTTATTAGATCAAAAACAATCTAAAAACGGAAGAGCTCAAGCACGTTTTGAAAACTATAAAAATCAGGTTTTAAATTATACTTTCCCAACACATTTTACAGGAAAGAAACCAGAAATCGACAATTCTAAGCCAAGACCAAAAGCTGCTATTATCCGCGAAAAAGGAAGTAATTCTGAACGTGAAATGGCAAATGCAATGTACTTAGCAGGTTTTGACGTAAAAGACGTTCACATGACGGATTTAATTTCTGGTCGTGAAACTCTTGAGGATATTCAGTTCATCGGAGCTGTTGGAGGATTCTCTAATTCAGATGTTTTAGGTTCTGCTAAAGGCTGGGCTGGAGCTTTCTTATACAATGAAAAAGCAAAAACAGCTTTAGATAATTTCTTCAAAAGAGAAGATACTTTATCTGTCGGAATTTGTAACGGATGCCAGTTGTTTATGGAATTGGAAGTGATTAATCCAGAACATGAAGTTCACGGAAAAATGCTTCATAACGAAAGCCAGAAACACGAAAGTATCTTTACTTCTGTAAAAGTTCAAGAAAACAATTCTGTTATGCTATCAACTTTGGCTGGAAGTACTTTAGGAGTTTGGGTTTCTCATGGAGAAGGTAAATTCAAATTACCTTATGCGGAAGACCAATATAATATTGTTTCTAAATATGCTTACGAAGGTTATCCTGCAAACCCTAACGGTTCTGATTACAACACAGCAATGATGTGTGATAAAACAGGAAGACATTTGGTTATGATGCCTCATATTGAGCGTTCGACTTTTCAATGGAACTGGGCTCATTATCCAAAAGACAGAAATGACGAGGTTTCTCCTTGGCATGAAGCTTTTGTTAATGCCAGAAAATGGATTGAGAAAAACTAAAAAATATATTTGTATTAAAAGCGCCCGAATTTATCGGGCGCTTTTTTTATAACCACAGATTAAAAGGATTTTTCCAAACTTTAAAAAATAATCTGTTATAATTCTTTTAATCTGTGGCTATAAAAAACATCCTAACGCTATCCCCAAATAGTCAGGACATTGATATTTTAATCTTTAAATGCCGAAGCAATTCCAGTAACAATATTAGCAGTTCCAAAGGCAAACAATCCAGAAGCAATTGCTGTTTGTCCAGCAAAATATTGGCTTTCGCGGGCAACAATACTAAAAATTGTTCCACCGGCCAGTCCAGCAATTAAACCTAAGCCAATTGTCGAAATAATCCACCACGGCTCGGGTTCAGGAATTGGCGGTTTCTTTAAGAATTGGCGCCACCAGCCTGGGTATTTTGTACCACACCAGCCCATGGCTAAGAAAAAAGCAGTTTCCATAAATAATTAGTTTTATATGCCGCCTACTCGTTTGCTTTTCGGCTTCCGCATTTTGACGGAATAAAAGTAAGCTTAACGTATTTCTAAGAATCAATGAAATTTCCTGTTTTTAAAGGGGAAAAACACCCTTTTTTAAAAAGTAATTCTATTGCTGCTTTTTAAAGAAAAATTACTAGGAAAATAACTTTCTGGAAAGTAAAAACTGATCAAAAATAAATAAATCGTAAAAATTTCATTCTTGTATTTTTAACCCTCCTTTCTCTTGAAAATTTGGATTATATTCGCCCAAGAAAATCAGCCGCTAGATTTTTTAAAGCCCAAAAACATTAAACCTACATAGCATGAAATTTTTAAAATTACTTTTTATCTGCAGCCTGTTTTTTGCTGCAGCACAATCACACGCACAAGTTCACGTAGATCAAATTACACACAATTCTAAAGATCGTTTTATCACAACTACAATTGGTTATCCAATTCCTGGAACTTTCGCACCAATAGGACAAAAACAGCCCATTACGGTTTTAAATCCAGATGGAACTGGTTTTATTCAGGCAGAAGATCTTAGCAAACAAAAAATTAATTGGGGAATTGAGTGTACGGAGGAAGGTGTTCCTGTTTTTAAAGAAGGTTTCAACAGCGCTTCTTATACGTTTTGGTACCGTACAAACGATAGTGAAGAATGGTATTACTCTCAATTCTCTATTCATTTTGCCAAGAAAAAAATGTTCTTAATGGGAGAAAGGGTTAAAGAGTACGAAGATTATAATGTTCAATAATCTGGCAAAAAAGGACTTCCCATTAAACATTTCTTGATTTTTATTGAAATTTACTATAAAAAAGAAAACGTTTTCGTTGATTTTTAATAGTCTCTATAAATTTTCCCATAAAATTCGATAAAATAAAAAATCATACCCAAATTTTATTTAATTTGCAGTAAAATTCAATATATTAAACATGGTTTCAATCACACGCCTTTTTGATTTTCCCTATTATCAACAAGAAACTTATAACCTCTCAGTTGCTCTTGCAACCAAAAAAAATGGAGTCTGGGAAAAAACATCCAGCCAGGAATATATTGCTAAAGCAAATGCTGTTTCGAGAGCATTATTGCGAATGGGCGTTAAAAAAGATGATAAAATTGCTTTAATTACTTCAAATAATAGAACCGAGTGGAATATCATGGATATTGGTATTTTGCAGACAGGTGCGCAGAATGTTCCTATTTATCCAACTATTGCTGAGGAAGATTACGAATATATTTTAAACCATAGCGGCAGTATTTACTGCTTTGTGTCTGATGATGAAGTATATCAAAAAGTGCAGGCGATTAGAGCTAATGTACCTACTTTAAAAGAAGTTTACTCTTTTAATGAAATTCCAGGCTGCAAGCATTGGTCTGATTTATTGTTAGCAGGAGAAGACGAAAGCAACCAAAACGAAGTTGAAGCATTAAAAGACAGTATTAAAACTGAAGATCTGGCTACTATTATTTATACTTCTGGAACTACAGGAAAACCAAAAGGTGTTATGCTTTCGCACAAAAATATTGTTTCAAATGTTTTAGACAGTGCGCCAAGAATTCCTTTTGATGCTGGAAAAAGCACCGCTTTGAGTTTCTTACCGATCTGTCATATTTTTGAAAGAATGATTTTGTACATCTATCAATATTATGGGGTTTCGGTTTATTTTGGCGAATCTATTGAAAAAATCAGTGATAACTTAAAAGAAGTTCGACCAACAGTTATTACAGCTGTTCCTAGACTTCTGGAAAAAGTTTACGATAAAATTTATGCTAAAGGTGCTGAATTAACCGGCATCAAGAAAAAACTATTTTTCTGGGCTATTGATTTAGGATTAAAATATGAGCCGTACGGAGCAAACGGATTTTGGTACGAATTCCAATTAAAAATTGCCCGCAAACTTATTTTCAGTAAATGGAAAGAAGGTTTGGGTGGAAATTTAGATTTAATGGTATCTGGAAGTGCGGCGTTGCAGCCTCGTTTGACAAGAGTTTTTGCTGCTGCAGAAATTCCAGTAATGGAAGGTTACGGTTTATCTGAAACTTCTCCGGTAATTGCCGTAAACGATCAGAGAAACAAAGGTTTTAAAATTGGAACCGTTGGAAAACCAATTCGCAATCTTGAAGTTAAAATTGCCGAAGACGGTGAAATTTTATTAAAAGGACCAAACGTAATGCTGGGTTATTACAAAGACGAGGAAAAAACTGCCGAGGCTATAATAGACGGTTATTTCCACACGGGAGATATTGGAGAAATTGACAGCGAAGGTTTCTTAAAAATTACCGATCGTAAGAAAGAAATGTTCAAAACGTCTGGAGGTAAATACATTGCACCGCAAATGATCGAAAATGCCATGAAACAGTCTCGTTTTATTGAGCAGATTATGGTTGTGGGTGAAGGCGAAAAAATGCCGGCGGCTTTTATTCAGCCAAACTTTGAATTTGTAAAAGAATGGGCGAAAATCCATAAAATTACTTTAGGAAATTCAACAGCTGAAATCGCTTCTAATCCAGATATCATTAAACGTATTGACAGCGAAATTGAAGAAATCAATAAAAAATTCGGACATTGGGAACAAATCAAACGTTTTGAACTTACGCCAGATGTTTGGTCGATCGACGGCGGGCAATTGACTCCTACGCTGAAATTAAAACGTAAAATCATCAAAGAGATTTATAAAGATCTGTATGCTAAAATTTATGGTCAGAATTAAATCAGAATAATATAACCAAAAAGAAAACGGCTGTCGATAATTTGACAGCCGTTTTTAATTTTGAAGACACCAACGCAAAATCTTCGCGATGTTTTTGGCATCATCAATACCGCGGTGATGGGTTCCTTCCAGCGGAATATTCAGCAACTGAAGCGCACCATTCATTCCGGTTGGTTTTACTAATCCGAACTTTTCGGCAAAATGGGTTTTTACATTAATATGTTCATCTGCCATCGGATAAGGCACACCAAACGATTTACACTGCTTTTTAAGCATGTTTAAGTCGTACTGACCGTAACTTGCCCAAGTATATAAATCGGGGTTGTATTGGTCGATTAACTGATTCACGGCTTCTTCAAAAAGAACTCCATTTTTATCCAGTAAATCTTGAGTTATAGTGGTTAACTCTGTACAAAACAGACTCACACTCGAACGCTGGGGCCTAATCAAAATCCCTTGATTCTTCGTAATTTCTCCCGTTTGCGTATCTAAAACCGCTAACCCGATTTCGATAATTTCATTTTCCTGTCCTTGTGGGACCGCACTCTGCCAGCATGTGGCTTCTAAATCGATAATAATAATTTTATCTGTTTTTTTCATTTTTTAATTTTTAAATATTGTTTTTTTTTAACCGCTAATAACACTAAGATTAATTTCACACAGATTTAGCAGATTTGTATAATCTTTTTAATCCTTTTAATCTGTGGCTAAAAATATTCCTACCGATAGCTATCGCGAGTGGTAGTAAACCTAGAAGAACATGCTTTTAAAATCTAGAAAGAAACTTCTTTTCTTAGACTTTTTTTCATGCTTCTCTTTTTTCGCAGCACTTTTCTTTTTCAAAATTTCTTTAGCTTTCTCCATCCGTTTAACTGGTTTTGCTTCCTCAGTTTTAGAATTTTCGTAAAACTTTTTGAAAGGACGCGGTTCGAAATCAACCAAAATTGCTGCCATATTTATAGCATCAAGGTTTGACGGATCTGTCTCACCTTTAAAGAAAGTCTCGATAGGTCTAAACTTATCTTTCTTCTCCTTAAACTTATTCTTTTTACTATGATCGAAATCTAAGCCCAATAGATTACTGAAAACATTCAGATCGTCTTTTGTTGGGTTATTTTCGAAAATCAGCCAGCACAAATCACGAAGTTTTCCACGAGAAGGCTTGTACAAATAATCAAAGTATTTACCTTCTTTTTCGGTCTCGTATTTTTTTCTAATTGCTTTTTTGTATTTTTCTAATGTATTGTTTTGCATGGTATTTTTTTTTTTTGCAATTCTTGGGAATCTCAGGAAATCGAAGGTTTTTCTAGGAAATCCAATATCACAAAAGTTAAAAGCACCCTTGCTTTATCAGAGAAATATCTCTAAATGATATATGTAATCTCCCTAAAATTCACCCTTTCATTCCATAGGTTAATCAGTTTCAAATCCATTTTTTTACTTGAGGCAAATGACGACTCGCTAAACTCCACTGTTTCTGTTTGATCACTATGATCCGACCTAAGTCCACTTTTTTGATTCATCCTTAAATTTTTATTATTAAACTAAAATTTTTTACGTCGCGACGATTTCTTTATGAACAAATATTACAATCGCCCTGCGCATTTATTTTGCGTACTTCTCTAAGATTCTATCCCGAAGCTTCGGGACTGAGTTACTAAGGATCTAAGTTTTTGCCTTTGTCACTTTGTACCTCTGTACCTTTGAACCTTGCACCTTTGCACCTCAACAAAAAAAAAGCACCCAATTAAAGGTGCTTCATAACAAATACGATATAACTATCCTATTGCCTATATTGATGCACCAACATGTAAAAGCATTCACGCTCCGAAGGCGCGGCTACTAATCCTGGGTTGTGTATGTATAATTTAAAACTCATTTTATTTATTTTTTAATTGTTGTTGTTGTTTTCTGAAACTCATTGTTTCGATTTTGTCTGGCAAAGATATGATCGAAAAATTCATATTTCCAAATATTTTTTAAGATTATTTTTCTGACTATCAAATAGTTACACCAAAAATTAAGACAAAGAAATTCCTGTCCGCAAACTGCTGCAGATCTCTATTTTACATCAAATGACTGTTACTCATTAGATTACTTTCCAAGACTATATCTCTCTATTTTGATTAATCATTAAACATATTGGTTAAATATTTTTTTAGTTTTTTTTAGTTCTGGTTTGTTTTCTTTATCATTTTGTTATCACGTTGAACAATTTCATTGTCATACTGAGCGTCCCGAGACTTTGGGAGAAATGCTTTTAAACAAAAAAAGCGTCCCGAAATAGGACGCTTTTTATATTTTATGATGAGTTACACTCTAAAATTACATTTCAATTTCATAAAAATACATATAGCGTCCTGCCATCTCAGCGGGAAATCTCCTGCTAAAAGTTCAAAACTTAGTTTTACTGAAAGTATCATATGTATTTTTCTATTTTTATTTACAGATACAAATGTAGTATAATTTATATTAATTTAACAAAATGTATTTAAAATATATTTTTTACAACAAAAGACCCCACAAATACCGATTTGCGGGGTTTCAATTTTATTGGAATAATTTATCTATTACTGGCGCAAGCCTTATAAATCTGCTTTTCTGAAAATGGCGATAAGGTTTCTGCCAGATTACGGCTGGTTCTTAAACAGCTTAGTATTTTTTGCCTTAAATTGATATCGTCGCCAAACTCTGTATGCATTAAAAGCTCGAAGATTTCCTGCAAATACATGGGCTGTTCTTTGTAATCTCCCTCAAACAATTCGTCTGAAATCAAATTAATTACGGATGGCACTACATCACGATGTGTTGGTTTTTGATTTTCTTTTGACATTTTCGAAAATATTTAAACGCACGAAGCCCTTCATCTTCGGTTGTGTCAAAACACTACAAGGAGTGGAATTAGGGCTATCACTAGCTCCAGCAACGTGGATGAGGGCTTGTTTATGTTAACTTAAAATTTAAGTTTCGGATTTCTCCTTGTATAGTATTTTGACTTTACAAAGATATATTTTTATTTTAAAAAAGTAATTTTTTACCTACAAAAATATTTTTCAAAGCTTATTTTGGAATAAAACCAAATCTTCCAATCCCAACTTTTTTTGTAAATTTAATATGGTGTATTACTTTCAAAATATCAGATGGAGGTTCTTCATTTTCAAAAATTATTACTTGTGGGCAAGAAGTTTTACTTGCACAATAACGATAAAAATCCATTGCTAAATCTTCAGTTATTCCTTCTCCATTTGAATCAGGCTTTTTATATGTAACCAATGGAGAATCAAAAATTGGAACCCCCATTTTATATTCTTTTTTTTCTAAGTACTCTGACAAAGCTAAAACAAATGTGGCATAAGTAATTGCTCTTTCTCCTTTACCAGACAGATTTCTATTTTTAGAACCAATAACAAAATCATTTGTTTTTTCGCTAAATGATATCGTGGAAATCTCTGAGTAATTACACTCTTCTAAAATTTTATAGATGTTTTCTGAAATTGGATTCATTACCGCAGTAGACAAATCATCATAAACATTTTCCTCTTTATTCTCGAATGTATCTGATATTTCAGATCTATATTGAGTAAATTTACCTATGCTTTCTTTTATAAAATTTTCCTCTAAAACTTTATCTCTTTTTTTGTATAAAAATTCTAGTTCTTTTTTTAAATCAACTAAAGATGAATTAATATTTTTTTCAATTAAAATTTCGACATTATCCAATAAATCCTTTTCGAAATATAAATTAGTTTGCAACTCATCCTTCTCTTTATTTAGCAATAATAAAGAGGATTTTAATTCATCTTGTAAAAAAATTATTTTTCCAATTTCCTTATCACATGATAAAATAGTTTTTGATATTTCATCATTACTTGATAATGAATTAATTTCGTTATCACAATATGGACACGAATTTAGATTTTCACTATTCTCTAATAATAATGAGCCCGCTTCAATTGTTGATTTCAATCTTTTCGTATCACTTGAGTAGTATTCATTAAGTAACTCAGATCTTGAAAGAGTTTCTTGTAGCGTTTCTATCTTTTTTTCAAACTCAAAAATATTTTTGCTATACTCTTTCCTTTGATCGTCATAGATAGAAAATTGCTTCAATAATTTATCTTGTTCATTTTTTACAAATGAAATTGTCTTATCTAATGAATCCAATTTAACGCCTACAGTTTTACCATTGGAAATATCAAATGTAAATTTTGCTATCAATTCATCTAATATTTCAACTTTTCCCTTTTTGAAATTAATTATTTTTTCATCTGGTTCAGTAATAATAGAAGAGTCATCTTTTCCTGTTACTAAAAATTTAACTACGTTTAATTCCTTTGTTTTTTGAAATCCACCTTGAGCAAAAATTGGTGATTGAGTTTTAGTTATTTCAGTTTCTGATATTAAGCATAAATGACATAAATCCCTAAAAGATAATGAACTCTTAGTTCCTTTAGTTTTATTTTTTCGAATAGCTTTATTATCCAAATTACAAAGTCCTAAAAAAAAAGTTGAAATATTATTATCGTTCCCTTTTTTTAATTTTGTTAATAAGACTGTCGGTTGACATTCATTAATTTTATCATAACTCTTTTGATATAAATTAAATTGTCCCCCACTTATAGAACGTTCTAATGTATAAGATTTCTTTTTTGCTTCTATTTCTAAATAAATACTATTATAATTTTTCGCTTCGGGTGGAACTCTTTCTAAAGTTTGCCCTCCTAACATATAGTTTAAGCAGTCAAAAATAAAAGATTTACCTGTACTAGTAGGGCCACTAATAACATTTAATCCTTTCTTAAATTCAATTTCAGCAGGCTTTAAATTACTTCCTGTCAGTATCAATTTACTAATTAAAAATCCTTCCTTCATTTTAAATAATATCTAAATTAGAATTTCCATTTTTAATAAAATCCATCATAATTTCTTTCAGTGTCTTAGAATTTAAATTTTCTAAATATTCATTAACCCATATCGATCTTGTCTGAAGGTTTAATAAATACTCTTCACTTAGAGTATCTAAAAAAGTAGTAGATTGATCAGATGCAATATACTCTATTCCTTGATCTGTATATAGTTTTTCAATTAGTCCTTTTTCAATAAATAAATCAATACTTGAAAGAATCATTTCTCTTCGAATTAGCAATTCTCCTTTTCTATTTTGAACCGAGGGATGAAGACTTATCATTTTAAAATCAAAATCCCCACTATGAACGGTTAAGTAATCGAGATAGACTATTGATTGTAAATCATATGACTTTGGATAAGTAGCATTTAAAACAGATAAAATTCTTAACCCTGTTTCTATTTTGTTGTTAAAAGGATGTATTATGTAATTATTCATTTTCCCAATTTATTTTTCCCATATTGGAAAGTTGATGACAAATACCTATTCTATCTTGCGGTTTACTTACGTCCTTTAAAGGATTTGATGTTATTTGAATTTGTTGAGCTTTATCTTCACTCATTTTGACCTTCTCATAACTATCAACATGGTTAGTCAATAGTGTATTCGCAATTCCACTAAATATTTCTTCTTGAAAATCCTCATACGTATTTATTGGAAGACTATCTCTATACAATACTCGAAGTTGCTCTGCAAAATGAAAACCTTCTCTGGCTTTTTTAAAATGAATTAGGTAACTTTTATCTATGTCACTCGTTTTTATAAATTTGCATTTACCTGTAGAATTATATGCATTTAAGAGGTTATTCACATACACAAGTTCATGACTTTGAACATTAATAGGAATATCTTTTTCAGTAACTTTTGGTCTATCGGGTAAGCTCCCTCCAAAACGTGCTAAATGATTTGAATGATTGACGTGTTCTTTTAAGACATCTTTTCTTTGGACTTTACCGAAAATTGAAAAATCAAATTTTTCAAAATATTCTAGTAGTTTTTCTTCTAACAAAATAGTTTTGTTTGTAATTTGGTTTGCACAATGTTTTTCCCAATTTTCTTTGATTTCTGATTTTAGTTTTTCGGGATTAATAAGTAATTTAGATAGTTTTGTTCCACAATCTTGTGGCGCAACAAAATAATATTTTTGAGGAACTGGGTATTCTTTAATAAATGAGTAGTAAATAATTTTAGCAAATTCGCAATATACATTTGAAGGTGTTATAGGTGCCTTATAATGCTTACACTGATAACAATCCCAACGATAGTCTAAATTTCCAACAGGATTATCTATATAAGCAACAACATCTCTTCCCATATCTCCAGCACCTCCAAATTTTTCAATTGAGTGATACACAGATTTTTTTAAATCTAACCATTCTTCAATAAATTCTTCCCATTCATCTGGATAAAAGCTTTCAATACGCTTAATAGGAATAATATGTTGCCCATAAATTATTCTACTTGAAGAAGTATATTTAATCATAATTTTGTAACTGGTTTTATCTAGATCATAAATCTTCTATTGCATCCAAATTTATATTCTACAAATAATTAAATTATTTTATCTAAGAAATTTCAAATCTAATTACTTATTTTTTAGTTATTTTACGGATAACCGTATTCTTATTTTTTTATTTCTCAAAAGTAAAAATTAACTTATATTTTGGTACAGGTATTTATACCTGTTAGGAAAACAAACTTAAATCCCAAAAAAGCTTTTAGCATTCCTCGTCGTTTCCTCCGCAACTTTATCCAAAGCAATTCCTTTAAACTGTGCAATTGTTCCGGCAACATACGGCAGAAAAGCAGGTTCGCAACGGCGTTCGTGGTATTTCTTTAAAAGGCTGTTCGGGACATTTTTAGGAAGCATAAACGGCGCATCGGTTTCGATCATCATTCGGTCGAGCGGTACGTACTGAATGACTTCTTTTAAATGGCTGAAACGTTTGGCATCTGAAATCGCTCCCGTAAAACCGAGATAAAATCCGTTATCGAGATAGGTTTTGGCTTCCTGCAACTTTCCTGTAAAACAATGCACAACGGCTATTGGCAATTGCGGTAAATAGTCTTTGGTGATATTCATAAAGCTGTCAAAAGCGGCTCTTTCGTGCAAAAACAAAGGTTTCTGTACTTCGATCGCCAATTCTAATTGGGCTTTATAACATTCTTCCTGTTTCTTTCTGGGCGAAAAGTCACGATCAAAATCGAGTCCGCATTCCCCAACCGAAATGACTTGTTTCTGTTTTAATAAATTCCGCAGTCGTGAAATGCTTTTTTCATCAAAACTCTTCGCATCATGCGGGTGAATTCCGGCCGTCGAATATAATATTCCCGGATATTGTTTTGCGATTTCTAATGAAGCTTCGCTGTTTCGTACTCTTGTGCCCGTGAGTATCATCTGCGATACGTCGGCGTCGAGCGCGTCTTGTACGACATCGTCTATGTCGTTTTGGAATTGTTTATTGGTCAAATTAATTCCGATATCTATGTATGTTTTCATTTCTTTTTTGTTTTTGCCACGAAGGCGCTAAGGCACAAAGTTTTCTATTCTTTGGTGTGGTTAGTATTATTTTTTAAGCGTAATATTTGTCATTTCGACGAAGGAGAAATCTCCACAAGTAGCTCCGCAACGTGAGTCCTATCTTTGTAGAGTTTCTCGTGGAGATTTCTCCTCCGTCGAAATGACATACGGTGAGGAAAAACCTTTGCGAACCTTGCGTATCCCGAGGCTTCGGGATTGCGTCCTTTTCGGTTAACATCAGTACAAAGTGTTAGACCCACTGCAGTGCGCCTCTACGCTGAAAACTGCGACTGCGACTGAACATTAGAAATGAGCCTCTATACTCAAAACCGCGACCGCGACTGAAAACTAAAAATCAATCCTCTCGGCTTCCGTCATCAGCCATTCTCACCAACTTCGGTGTAAACTTCGCAACCACATCAACCAAATCTTGTTGTGCTTCCATCACTTGGTTGATATCTTTATACGCCATTGGCGCTTCGTCCAGACCTGCACCGATAAGCGTCACGCCATGATCTTGCAGGATGGATTTCATCTCCGTTTTGGTAATGTTTTTTATGGCTTGGGTTCTGCTCATTTGTCGTCCTGCTCCGTGTGAAGCCGAATTAATGGCGTTCTCCTCGCCTTTTCCTCTCACCAAAAATCCTGGCGCAGTCATACTTCCCGGAATGATTCCCATAACGCCTTTTCCGGCTGGAGTTGCTCCTTTTCTATGCACGATCACTTCTTCGCCGTTCCAGATTTCTTTCCACGCAAAATTATGGTGGTTTTCGACTTTGGCTAAAATTGTCGCACCCAAAGCGCGTTCCATTTTGTTATGAATAATCTCGTGACAAGCCGAAGCGTAATCGCCCGCCAAATTCATCGCCATCCAGTATTCCTGACCCAATTGTGAGTTCATATCCAGATACGCTAAGTTTTTGGCCACTTCTGGAAGTTTACATTCCTCTTTGGCGATTTTTGTATAATGTCCTGCGATTGTGGCACCCATTCCGCGTGAACCAGAATGCGTTAACAAAGCGACATATTTTCCTTTTGGGATATTCAAAACCGCATCGTCTTTAGAAAATTCCATGATTCCAAATTCCACAAAGTGATTTCCACCACCTGAAGAACCTAATTGTGACCAGGCTTTATCCTTCAAATTCTTCACAAACGGATTCATATTGAAAGTCTCGTTCTCCAAAACCGCATGATCTGATTTGTACTGACCGTGAAATCCGTGACCCGCTCCAAAAATCGAATTGGCTATTAATTCTCTTTTGAATTTGGCTTCGTTTTCAAAGTAAAAAGCTTCAGGAATATCATAAACCGACAACGCCATTCTACACCCAATATCAACTCCAACACCATACGGAATAATGGCATTTTTTGTGGCTAGAACTCCGCCAATCGGCAGTCCGTAACCTTGGTGCGCGTCTGGCATTAAAGCTCCCGCAACTGTCACTGGCAATTTCATCGCAACTTCCATTTGTTTTCTGGCTCCGTCTTCGATATGATCTAATCCATACGCCGAATACGCATTCGGATTCTGATTTAAAGCGATAAAATCTTCTGGTTTTTCATTTGATTTTTCGATTAAAGCGACAGCCAATTTGCTGAAGATTTTATCGTCTATATAATTCTCCGGAGTTTCTAAGACGTTTTTGAAATTGGCAATCATTTCGTCTCTTGTGAATCCGTTTCTTTTGCTGTTTATTTTTAAGGCAATCCCAATTATTTTTCCTTCTGGAAATCCTAATTCTAGTATATCTGTACCGTTTATTTGTGTTTTCATTGTTTCTTTTTTAAGGGACAAAGGTCCAAAGGTTCATAGGTGCAAAGGTTTTATATAAGTGCGCAGTTATTTTGCGTAGGTTTTTTTTTAAGGGACAAAGTTGCAAAGGGACAAAGGAACAAAGGTTTTGTTAGCCACAGATTAAAGGATTAAAATGATTTTTTTTGTCATTTTTTGTCATTTCGACGAAGGAGAAATCTTCGCAAGCAACTCCGCAACGTGAGTCCAATCTTTGTCGAGCTTCTTGTGTAGATTTCTCCTTCGTCGAAATGACAAATATTGCTCAGAAAAATCTTTGCGACTTTGCGACTCTGCGAGATTAAATTTACCAAACTTTGCGGAGACGCACAGCAGTGCGCCTCTACAAAAACCTTTGATCCTTTGCCTCTCTGAACCTTTGCACCTAATCCACTAATAATTGCGTAACAACCGCTGGATTCATCGCCCATTGCGCCGTATACACCTCATCGGCATTTTGATCTTCGGTGATTGTTAAGCCTTGAGCTTCAGCTTTAAGCTGCAACAAACTACCAATATTCAATTTGCTGTTTAGTTTTGCTAACAACGCCTGAACGCCTTTGAAATCCAAACCGCCTACAACCTGACCTCCGAAAGTCATCTCTAACCAAACGATTTCTCTTTTGGCTACATCCAACACTCCAAAAACCAAACCTTTGGCAACATTCTGAGTCACACGAACCTGATGATCTACACACGACGGATCGTATGCAACTCCTGTTTTTTCCGAAATTTTCATCGGGTGTTTACTGTTCATCCAACCAACAATTAAATTTGGCGTAATACTTCCGTTGCTGTACGCATTACAGGTAAAAGTTACAAATTTTGCTTCGGCTTTCGCCAATTCGTCAATGTTGATGTTGATATATTCGGCCGTTCCAATTTTATTCGGAATACTTCTGATATCACCACTATGCTGACAACCAGTTGTAGTCAATCGGCTGAAAGAACAAATATCGGCTTTATCTTCATAAGCGATATGACAGCTCAAATCCATATCTAAATGCTGTGCTGGCAAATCTTTACCCCATTGCATAAACAATCGCACTTCGTTTCCTTCAACCGGGAAACGTGTTCCCATTAAAGCAACCGGCAAATCCTGAACCGTTTCGCTTCGATCTCCTATAGAAACCGGAATATTAAACAACTGCGGATCGATATACATTGTTTTGTTGGTGTTCGCAATTTTTGCAAATCGTTTTTTCATGGCCAAAAGACACAATTCTTCAATTTCATTTTTCATCGCTTCCAACTGCACATCATCATACAATTTCAATAAACCGTTTGGTTCAATTCTTTTGTTTGTTCCGCCCAAAGGTTTCACACTTCGCTGAATGTTTTTATCAAAATAATTTTGAGCATACATATTTAAAGTAAACACCAATCGAGCCGGAACTTTATTGATGATTTCTTCAAAATGTGCAATTGTTTCTTCTGCTCCAAACCATAACATATTCGAAAATAACGAACGTGCAAACAATCCCGGACGCTGTTTTAATAAGGCAAATGTTTTATCGGCATCAAATTTCAATCTTGACGAATCTACTTTGCTTTGCCAAACATCATACACTTGATTGTAGAACACATCCATTAAAAAGTTCAATTTCTCAAACCCTTTTCTTTTGCTGTATTCTGCCAAACGAAGCGCTCGGATAAAGCGAACCCACATTCCTCTTTTTGGATGCATGATTTCGCACATGGCTTCAACGTCCATGTTCATATTGTTTAACCAATTTGCCACCATCAAACATTCTTTTCTAGAATATTTAAGTTTCAAATCTTTTGCAGATGCAATTCTTGCCTGCACACTTGTATCTAATGCATAATGAAAATGCTGATTGTTTTTAGACGCTCTTTTGATGATTGTTTTTGGTTCGATAATCTGTAATAGTCCTGTGTTTTTATACCACAAATAACGCAAGATATCTGTTGGTGTTTTCAAAAATTGAGAAGCCAGATCTTCATTATCGTTTTCAATCAAAAGATCGATTACCAGCATTAAAGTTTCCTTCATTGCAACATCAACTTTTGGCAAAGGCAAATTTTGCATCGCCATTTTTAAACTATCTACCTGAGTAGCGTCCAAAGCCGTTTTAGATTGCAATAATGATATATAGAAATCATTTAAATCTTTTTCTGTCCACAATTCAAGTACTTTCAATTTGCTTCCCTGACCGAAATTTTCGATTTTTCCAAATTCAAACGGAGTTCCGCAGAACGGACACCCGTTGTATCTTTCTAATGGAAAAGTATTATCTGGGATAATATGACCGCATTGTAAAGTTGTTCCGTTTTTCACACCTAAAACATTCCAGAAATAAGTTAGAATATGATCTACAATAGATTCTCCCGTTGGGATATTCCATTCTTTCACTAAAGGCGTCCAGTTTTTATCTGTTCCTAAAACTTCTCTCAGCACTTCTAAAACCTCGATTTTATAATTTGGGTTTACGTTGTTTAAAGCGTGCGATAACGTTTCAGAAAATGTAAATCCAAGTTTTGAAACATTGGCTAATAAAACTGATGTTGTTCCTGATAAATTTTTAACATCATTCGTAATCATTTGTGATGGAATGAAAATCGCATTTTGACGTAAACTGATTTTTAATAATTCTCTTGTTTTCATTTTTTTTTAATTTTTAAAATTTAGATAATGGTGTTTCTGAGTTCTACCTAAAAGATTTTGAAGTAAGAAACACTTGACCTGAAATTGGAGTGTAATGGATTAACTAACAAATTATCGGATTGGAAGAAGTAAGTTAATCTTGACCCTCTATTTTTATTAATGATAATCTTAAAACTTAATAACCAGCAACTTCCTTTCGGAAGTTAGGATTCGAACCTAAAAAGTAAGTTTTAATTGACCATTAGTTGTGGAACAGGTGGGATTCGAACCCACGACCCGGACATTAAAAGTGTACGAAGTAAGTTTTAATTGACCTTTGAAGGATAATTTCAAAACTACCTGCTCTACCGCTGAGCTACTGTCCCCATATAATAGTAGAATAAAAAGGTAATGGTGTAAGTGTTTACGTGGAAGGTATTTCGAAGTAACTCCAACTTGACCTGTTTTATTCTTTCTTTATCTCTATGAACGTTTGTTTTTATTTCTGAACAAAGATTTTAAAACTAGTGCGCAGTTATTTTGCGTAGTAAAAATTTTGTTTTAATTGTTGAGAAATAGTATTCGTTTTATTTCTTGAACAAATATTTCAAAACCACTACGCAATTATTTTGCGCAGTAAAAAAAGAATTTTAAATTTGAGTAAAAAACAACATGAATTTAGAGAAAATTTATTCTGAATTACTCTCAAATATTGGCTTTTCAGCAAATGAAATTCAGCAGAACTGGTTGGATTTAGAAAAGGCATATTCCAAAAAATCAAGGCATTATCATAATCTCACACATTTAAAAGAAATGATAGAAAGCTTTGAAACCTATTCTAATAGGCTTCAAAATCCGAATGAAATATTATTTTCTATTTTTTATCATGATTATGTTTATTCGGCTTCAAAAAAAGACAACGAACTCAAAAGTGCTGAGTATGCTTTGTCGATTTTACCTGAAAATGTCGATCTAAATAAACAATTGGTTTTTGATGCCATCTGCGCTACACAAAAACATCAGCAAAATGAAATTGAAGATATCAATTGGTTAATCGATTTTGATTTGAAAATCCTTGCGAAAGATTGGGACGATTATAAAATCTATTTTGAACAGATTAGAAAAGAATATCGCATTTATCCTGATTTTCTATACAAACCCGGGCGTGCCAAAGCGTTGAAACATTTTCTGGAAAATGAGTTTATTTTTCAAACTGAAGAATTCAGGAGTTTCTATGAGGAAAAAGCTAGACAAAATATCGAAAAGGAAATTTCAATATTAACATAAAGTATATCTGTAGAGACGCACTGCAGTGCGTCTACGCAACGAATATCCACAATACGTAGACGCACTGCGGTGCGTCTCTACAATACAAACCGAAAAACAAACATTTTTATGTCACAAAACAAAAACGCCTTAATCCGCTATAAAACAATCGATAAATGCCTCCAAAATAAATACAGGCAATGGACACTCGAAGATTTAATAGAAGAATGTTCTGAAGCATTATTTGAATACGAAGGACGCCAAAATCCAATCAGCAAGCGAACGATTCAAATGGATATTCAGCTGATGCGAAGTGAAAAACTGGGTTACAATGCGCCAATTGTCGTTTACGATAAAAAGTTTTATAAATATGAAGACGAAGATTTTTCGATAACCGATATTCCGCTGACGGAAACCGATATGAATGTTTTAACTGAAACCGTTTCGATGTTGAAACAATTCAAGGATTTCTCTTTATTTAATGATGTATCCGATATTTTACAGCGTTTAGAGGATAAAATCTATTCTGAAAAATCACATACCAAGCCCGTAATTTATCTGGATAAAAATGAGAAACTAAAAGGACTGCATTATCTGGATGAAATATATCAGGCGATAATCAAAAAAATGGTCCTGATTATTACTTATAAGTCTTTTAAATCTGCAGAAGAAACCAAATTTCATTTTCATCCTTTTATATTAAAGGAATTCAATAACCGCTGGTTTCTAATCGGAAAGAAAAAAGCCTCACAGCCGATTACCAATTTAGCTTTGGACAGAATCATTTCTATTGATTATGATTTCAATCTTCCTTATCTGGAAGAAGATTTTGATGCCGATTCCTATTATAAAGATGTAATTGGGGTTACTGTGAATTCAGGGTTAAACGCAAGACGAATCGAAATCTGGGTAGATGCGTCGAATGCCCCTTATGTATTGACAAAACCTTTACACACTTCCCAGCGATTAATTAAGGAAAATGAGGACGGAAGTATTATTGTGCATTTATATGTAATACCTAATTATGAAATGGAAAGACTCTTATTAGGTTTTGGAAGCTGTCTTGAAATTTTAAGACCTGAAAGTCTGAGAAATCGTATGAAAAAAATACTTCAAGATGCCATTTCGCGCTACGATTATGAAAATTCAACTGAAATAAATGCATAATTTTTTAAAGAATATCGAATTAAATTCGATTTAAAAACCAAAAAGAGATTTTTACAACACTAAAAATGTTAAAATCTAAAAAAAGAATAGTATATTTCACTTAAAATAAACCACCAAAACCCTCTAAATCAGGGATATTTTATAACTAACCAAAAAATTATTAAAAAATTATATGCATGCATAGTATTTTTTAATTATATTTGAAATCGATATAGTTACCTATGAAAGACAAAACGATAGATTATATTTTGAGAGCGACATGGCAAGCTGTTTCAAGAATGTATAATGAAGAGGCTGCCAAATATGATGCGACAATGGCAACAGGATTTGCTCTTTTAAGTATGGACAAGGAAGAAGGAACTCCATCAACCGCTTTAGGTCCGAGAATGGGCATGGAAGCCACCAGCTTAACTAGAACACTTAAATCTATGGAAGAAAAAGGTTTAATTGTTCGCAAAAAGAACCCAAGCGATGGTCGAGGCGTACTAATTTACCTGACCGATTTTGGAAAAGAAAAAAGAGATTTATCTAAAAATACAGTTCTGAAGTTTAATGAAAGCGTTAGAAAACATGTTTCAGACGAAAAACTAAAACATTTTATCGAAGTTTCTGAAATCATAAACGAATTAATTCAGGACAAAAATATTTTCAATCATACAGAAAACACAGAAAATGAATAATCTTCTTTAAAGAGAAAATTCAAATTCTACCCAAAAAACAAATTTTACAAATATGAAACGCACAATTAAAAAAGTTGCTGTAATTGGATCCGGAATTATGGGTTCAGGTATAGCTTGTCATTTTGCTAACATTGGTGTCGAAGTTTTACTTCTGGACATTGTACCGCGTGAACTGACCGAAGCTGAAGCTAAAAAAGGATTAACACTTGAAAGTAAAGCCGTTCGCAACCGTGTGGTAAACGAACATTTGGCGAATTCATTAAAATCGAAACCCTCTCCTATTTACAGCCAAAAATTCGCTAGCCGAATCACAACTGGAAATACAACTGATGATATGGCAAAAATTGCCAATGTTGACTGGATTATCGAAGTTGTAGTTGAACGTTTGGATATCAAAAAATTAGTTTTCGAACAAATCGAGAAATTCCGCAAACCTGGAACTTTGGTTACTTCTAACACTTCTGGTATTCCAATTCACTTTATGAGTGAAGGAAGAAGCGAAGATTTCCAACAGCACTTCTGCGGAACTCACTTTTTTAACCCTGCGCGTTACTTAAAATTATTTGAAATTATTCCTGGTCCAAAAACTTCTACGGAAGTATTGGATTTCTTAAACGAATACGGATCTAAATTCTTAGGAAAAACTTCGGTTGTTGCTAAAGATACTCCGGCGTTTATTGGAAACAGAATTGGTATTTACGGAATACAGAGTTTATTCCATTTGGTTAAAGAAATGGGATTAACGATTGAAGAAGTTGATAAATTGACGGGGCCTGTAATTGGTCGTCCAAAATCGGCTACTTTCCGTACGGTTGACGTTGTTGGTTTAGATACTTTGGTACACGTTGCCAACGGTATTTACGAAAATTGCCCGAATGACGAACAACATGAATTGTTCAAACTTCCTGATTTCATCAACAAAATGATGGAAAATAATTGGTTAGGAAGCAAAACTGGACAAGGTTTCTACAAAAAAGTAGATAAAGATATTCTTTCTCTTGATTTAGATACATTAGAATACCGCGCTGCTAAAAAAGCAAATTTTGCTACGCTTGAACTGACAAAAACTATCGATAAACCAATCAATCGTTTTAAAGTTTTAGTAAAAGGAACAGACAAAGCGGGAGAATTCTACAGAAAAAGTTTCGCTGGAATGTTTGCTTATGTATCAAACAGAATTCCTGAAATCTCAGACGAATTATACAAAATTGACGATGCCATGAAAGCTGGTTTTGGATGGGAAAATGGTCCATTCGAAATCTGGGATGCTATTGGTGTTGCCAAAGGAATTGAAATCATGAAAGCCGAAGGTTTAGAGCCTGCTGCATGGGTTAACGAAATGCTGTCTTCCGGAAGTGAAAGTTTCTATACTGTAAAAGAAGGAGCAACTTATTTCTATAACATTCCAACAAAATCACAAGTAAAAGTTCCTGGACAAGATTCATTCATTATTCTGAACAACATTCGCGAAAGCAAAAAAGTTTGGAGCAACAGCGGTGCAATCATTCAGGATTTAGGAGACGGAATTTTGAATTTAGAATTCCAATCTAAAATGAATACCATTGGTGGCGACGTTCTACAAGCCATCAATAAAGCAATCGACTTATCTGAAAAAGAATACCAAGGTTTAGTTATTGGAAACCAGGCAGCGAATTTCTCTGTTGGGGCCAATATCGGAATGATTTTCATGATGGCAGTTGAGCAGGAATACGACGAATTAAACATGGCGATCAAATTGTTCCAAGACACGATGATGCGTGTTCGTTATTCTTCTATTCCAGTTGTAGTAGCGCCTCACGGAATGACTTTTGGTGGTGGATGCGAAATGAGCTTACACGCTGATAAAGTTGTAGCTGCTGCAGAAACGTATATGGGATTAGTTGAGTTTGGTGTTGGTGTACTTCCTGGTGGTGGTGGATCTAAAGAAATGGCTTTAAGAGCTTCCGATTTATTCCGCAAAAACGATGTGGAGTTGAATGTTCTTCAAGAGTATTTCTTAACTATCGCTATGGCAAAAGTTTCGACTTCTGGTTACGAAGCTTTTGACACTGGACTTTTACAACACGGAAAAGATATTATCGTAGTAAACAAAGATCGTCAGATTGCCGAAGCTAAAAAACATGCTTTATTATTGGCAGAAGCTGGTTATACACAGCCAATTAGAAGAACTGATGTGAAAGTATTAGGAAAACAAGCACTTGGAATGTTCTTAGTAGGAACGGATCAAATGGAAGCTGGAAAATACATTTCGGAGCACGACAAGAAAATCGCTAACAAACTGGCTTACGTAATGGCTGGTGGTGATTTATCTGAAGCGACTTTAGTATCTGAACAATATTTATTGGATATCGAACGTGAAGCTTTCTTGAGTTTATGTACAGAGAGAAAGACATTGGAGAGAATTCAATATATGTTAACTAAAGGAAAACCGCTTAGAAATTAGTATTTGAGTATTAAGATTTGAGTATTAAGTATTAAGATTAAAAAGAATTATGCATCAATTTGAAAAGTTGAAAATCTGGCAGAAAGCAATGGATATAACTGAAAATGTTTACAAAGTTTGTTCAGAATTACCCTCAGATGAAAAATTTAACTTAATAAGTCAAATAAAAAGATGTGCGTTCTCTATTCCTTCAAATATAGCGGAAGGCTCTGGTAGAAATTCTAATAATGAGTTTGCTCATTTTTTAGGAATTGCAAATGGTTCAACTTATGAATTAATCACTCAATTAATGATTTCAAAACGTTTGAAATTAATAGCTGAAGAAAAAATATCAACTATAATAAATGAATTAGTAGAAGTCAGCAATATGAATTTTGCGCTTCAAAGATCTCTAAAAAAATAATAACTATATCGATTGGCAGTCTTAATACTTAATACACCAATCTTAATACATTTTATAAATGAAAACAGCATATATAGTAAAAGCATACAGAACAGCAGTTGGAAAAGCTCCAAAAGGTGTTTTTAGATTTAAAAGACCTGACGAATTAGCTGCAGAAACGATCCAGTTTATGATGGACGAACTGCCTAATTTCGATAAAAAACGTATCGATGACGTTATGGTAGGAAATGCAATGCCAGAAGCAGAACAAGGACTAAACGTTGGACGTTTGATCTCTTTAATGGGATTAAAAGTAGAAGATGTTCCTGGTGTGACCGTAAATCGTTATTGTGCATCTGGACTAGAAACTATCGGAATGGCGACTGCTAAAATCCAATCAGGAATGGCAGATTGTATCATTGCGGGTGGTGCAGAAAGCATGAGTTTTATTCCGATGGGAGGTTACAAACCAACTCCGGATTATAAAGTTGCCGCCGCAGGTCACGAAGATTACTATTGGGGAATGGGTTTAACTGCTGAAGCGGTGGCTAATCAATACAAAATTTCAAGAGAAGATCAGGATGAGTTTGCTTATAACTCTCACATGAAAGCCTTGAAAGCACAAGCAGAAGGAAAATTCGATAAACAGATCGTTCCTATTACTGTTGATCAGACTTTCATCAATGAAAATGGTAAAAAGGAAACTAAATCTTATGTTGTAAAACAAGACGAAGGACCGAGAGCTGGAACTTCTATCGCTGCTTTATCAGGTTTAAAACCAGTTTTTGCCGCTGACGGAAGTGTAACTGCGGGTAACTCTTCTCAAATGAGTGACGGCGCTGCTTTTGTTTTAATTATGAGCGAAGAAATGGTAAAAGAATTAAACCTTGAGCCAATTGCACGTTTGGTAAACTTTGCTTCTTCTGGTGTTGAACCAAGAATTATGGGTATCGGTCCTGTAAAAGCAATTCCGAAAGCATTGAAACAAGCTGGTTTAGAGTTGAAAGATATTGACTTGGTAGAATTAAACGAGGCTTTTGCTTCTCAGTCTTTGGCTGTAATTCGCGAACTAGGTTTAAATCCGGATATCGTAAACGTAAACGGTGGAGCAATCGCTTTAGGACACCCTCTAGGTTGTACAGGAGCTAAGCTTTCTGTTCAGTTATTTGATGAAATGAAACGCAGAGGAAGTAAATACGGAATCGTGAGTATGTGTGTGGGAACTGGGCAAGGTTCTGCGGGGATTTACGAGGTGTTATAAAAAAGTATTCCTATAGTTTGTCATTTCGATCCCGAGGCTTCGGGAGAGAAATCGCACTACTATTTCGACAAAGTAACCATCTAGTTTGTCATTTCGACGAAGGAGAAATCTCCACGACAATTGTCCACATAGCTGATAATCTTTGTAGAGTTACTTGCGGAGATTTCTCTCCCGAAGCTTCGGGATCGAATGACAAGATTAAACAAAAACAAAATATAAAAAAAAACATAATCATGGCAGATACAATCGAAAAAAACGTGACTCGTGGTGGTCAGTTTTTAGTTAAAGAAACAAAATGCGAGGACATCTTTACTCCAGAAGATTTCTCTGAAGAGCAGTTAATGATGCGTGACTCTGTAAAAGAGTTCGTTGACAAAGAATTATGGGCGCACAAAGATCGTTTTGAGAAAAAAGATTACGCTTATACAGAATCATCTATGCGTAAAGCGGGTGAATTGGGACTTCTTGGAGTTGCAGTTCCTGAAGAATACGGCGGATTAGGAATGGGATTTGTTTCTACAATGTTGGTTTGTGACTACATTTCTGGCGCAACTGGTTCGTTCTCAACAGCTTTTGGTGCACATACAGGTATTGGAACAATGCCAATTACACTTTACGGTACTGAAGAACAAAAGAAAAAATACGTTCCTAAATTGGCTTCTGGAGAATGGTTTGGAGCATATTGCTTAACAGAACCAGGCGCAGGATCTGATGCAAACTCAGGAAAAACTAAAGCTGTTTTATCTGAAGACGGAACTCATTATTTAATTACAGGTCAGAAAATGTGGATTTCTAATGCAGGTTTCTGCAGCGTTTTCATCGTTTTTGCCCGTATTGGAGATGATAAAAATATTACAGGTTTCATCGTAGAAAATGATCCTTCAAACGGAATTTCTATGAATGAAGAAGAACATAAATTAGGAATCCGTGCTTCTTCTACTCGTCAGGTTTTCTTCAACGAAACAAAAGTTCCTGTTGAAAACATGTTGTCTGAAAGAGGAAACGGTTTCAAAATTGCGATGAATGCTTTGAACGTTGGTCGTATTAAATTGGCTGCTGCCTGTTTAGATGCTCAGAGAAGAGTTACTTCCGGAGCTGTAAAATATGCTAACGAAAGAATTCAGTTTAATACTTCTATTTCATCATTTGGAGCTATTCGTTCTAAATTAGCTGAAATGGCGACTAGTGCTTATGCCGGAGAAAGTGCTTCTTACCGTGCTGCAAAAGATATCGAAGACAGAATTGCTGCTCGCGAAGCTGAAGGAACTTCTCATCAAGAGGCAGAATTGAAAGGTGTCGAAGAATATGCTATCGAGTGTTCTATCTTGAAGGTAGCAGTTTCTGAAGACGTTCAAAACTGTGCTGATGAAGGAATCCAGATTTTTGGTGGAATGGGATTCTCTGAGGATACTCCAATGGAAAGTGCCTGGAGAGATGCTCGTATCGCGCGTATCTACGAAGGAACAAACGAAATCAATAGAATGCTTTCTGTAGGTATGCTGATCAAAAAAGCAATGAAAGGACACGTTGATTTACTTGGACCAGCAATGAAAGTTCAAGAAGAATTAATGGGAATTCCATCTTTTGATACGCCTGATTTCTCTGAATTATTTGCTGAAGAAAAAGGAATTATCGCAAACCTGAAAAAAGTTTTCTTAATGGTTGCCGGAAGCGCTGTTCAAAAATATGGTCCAGAATTAGATTCTCACCAACAATTATTAATGGCAGCTTCTGATATCTTAATCGAAATCTACATGGCTGAAAGTACAATTTTGAGAACTGAAAAATTAGCAAAAGCTCAAGGCGAAGATAAAGTTCAGGAGCAAATCGCTATGGCAAAATTATACTTGTACAAAGCGGTTGATATCGTAAACTTAAGAGGAAAAGAAGGAATTGCTTCTTTTGCTGAAGGTGACGAACAACGTATGATGTTAATGGGATTAAAACGTTTCACAAAATACACTAACCTGCCAAACGTTGTGGCATTGAGAGAAAAAATTGCAGAAAAATTAGTTGCAGAAAATTCATACTGCTTCTAATACAAAAATAGTTTTTAGCTTTTAATTTGTTTAAACCCGCGCAAGTCCGAAACTGCGCGGGTTTTATTTTTTCTCAGACGAAAAGGCAATCCGCAATATTTTTGCAACGATTTGCAAAATTTTCGTTAAAATTACTTTTTTATAGCTATTAAAGGCTGAAAATTGGATGTATTGCTTTAATTTTAGCATTCTAAAAACGCTAAAAACAAAATAATGAAACAAATTACTCTAATCGCATTATTTTTAATGTGCTTTGGTATCTCCAATACTTTTGCACAGAAAAATAAAAAAATGGACATTATTGCCTATTACACTGGTGATTCTAAACTTATTGATGAATATGAGGTTGGCAAATTAAATCAAATTATCTTTAGTTTTCTTCATTTGAAGGATGGAAAATTAACCGTAGATTCTCCTAAAGATTCAATTACAATTAAGCATTTAGTATCTCTAAAAGCTAAAAATCCGGAGCTTAAAATTATTTTATCTCTTGGCGGCTGGGGTGGCTGCGAACCTTGTTCTGCTGCTTTCTCAACTGCAGAAGACCGCTTAAAGTTTGCTAAATCCGTAAAAGAAATCAGTGATTCTTATAAAGTTGACGGTCTAGATTTAGACTGGGAATATCCAGCGATCGAAGGACTTCCAGGCCATTTATTCCAAGCTGTTGATAAACCTAACTTTACGGAACTAGTTAAAATACTGCGTTCTACATTAGGTAAAAAATACGAATTGAGTTTCGCAGCAGGTGGTTTCCAAAAATATTTAGATGAATCTATTGACTGGAAAGCTGTAACTCCATTGGTAAATCGCATCAATATTATGAGCTATGATCTGGTAAACGGATATTCTAAAGTTACTGGCCTCCACACCCCTCTTTATAGCACAACTCCTAAAGAAGAATCTACAGACAGAGCAGTTGAGTATTTACTAAAACAAGGTGTTCCTGCTGAAAAATTAGTTATAGGAGGTGCTTTTTACTCTAGAACATGGAAAAATGTAGAAAATGTAAATAATGGTCTTTATCAAGCTGGAGAACATATTGAAGGTGTGAATTTTAAAAACTTTGCTACAACGTACACAGAAGCAAACGGCTGGAAATATTTTTGGGACGACAAAGCAAAAGCACCTTATTGGTATAATGCTTCGACCAAAACTTTCGCAACATCCGATGATCTTAAATCCATAAAAGCTAAAGCTGAATACGTTAAAGCTAAGAAGTTAGGCGGTATTATGTTTTGGGAACTTACACTAGACAGCTTCCGCGACGGAATGGTAAATGAAATTTACAAGGTAAAAACAGCTAAATAATTTCAATTAAAAACACAAAAAAGGCAGTTAAATACTGCCTTTTTTGATTTATAATAACGTCTCTTTATTGAACTTTTGATTTATCTAATTCTCCAATAAAAGGAATTGATTCTAAAGTTTCACTGCGGATAATTGTTTGCAGATAAACTTCAAGCTGAATAAATTTAGCCGCATTTATTGCTCCAATTGCTTTTTTGGCTTGATTATAAGTTTTAGAGTAAAGTTTTTCATAATCGATATGATTTTTTAATGTTCCTTTTGCCAATTCATCAGCTTTGGCATCCGTTAAAGTTTCGTAATTGGCAGCATAATCATTTATCAATTGAAATTTCGTTTGACCAAGCGCTTTACGCTTTGCTTCGTACTCATCATAAACTTTAGTAAAAGCTGCTGTTTGCGCATCTGAAAGATTCATGTACTGTTTCACCAGTTCGCTTTTAGATTTTCCGTAAACACTTTGTAAAACATCTACATCTTCCTTAAAAGAAGACTGTGCATAAGATGAAAACGTGGCAACAGCCATAATAAAAATAAGACTTAATTTTTTCATAGTTTTAATTTTAAATTTGTTCCTAAATAATTATGCATTCTAAACTTAATTGATTTTTAAAATCCAATTAAAAAATCAAATTTTCTTTTTTTTCTCTTCAGATTTCGGAGCGTATATTATTCCGTCATATGTAATTGTTGACCTGTTATTACTATTGACATTCAGTGTCGTGCTTCCATTAAAAAAAATAGTAAAAGTTAAATCATAAACATCCGTTCTTCCGCGTACTGTAGCTTTAAGAACTGTATTTTTCTTTTTGTTTTCAACTTTTATATTTGTTGGTCTTCCTTCAAATTTAATTCCACCGTCGCTATTATATGCAACATTAAATCCACGTCCAAAAAAAGGAAGATCACAAGTTGTTGTATCAGTCTTAAATTTTAGGAAATAAATGTTATAATCAAGCTGAATGAGCCTTCCTCCCTGTGGTGTTACTTTCTGCGCCTCAAAGACAAAATTACGCGCGTCTATCAGCGCTTTAATTTCGTTTTGTTTGGTTAGTTCCCTTTCTTCTTTGAGTTCCTTTTTTGTTTTTTCCTGTCCTGTAATTGAAAAACTCCAAACAGTCAAAAACAGAATCAAAGTATATACTTTAGTTTTCATACATTTATTTTTTAGTAAAACGCATCATTGCAATATCTCCCGAAATAAAATTTAAAGTTTTCCCATCATCGGTAATATCATATGAAGTTATTTTTTGAAGTGTACTCATATAAGTCTGCTCTCCCTGCTGTCCGTCTAAGCACATCATTTTAGTAACTGCCATGGGTTGTGTAAAATCAATTTTATTTCCGTCTATCGCTAGTTTTCCTGTGTAGGAGTTACAGCTGTTATTTCCAGAAACTTGATTTTCTTTCGTATTAAAAATTATTGTAGGCTTTTTATTTGGATATAAACCCTCAAAAGTAATTTTTGGACCAGTTATATAATTGAGTTCCCAAGTTCCGTCGAGTTTAGAAACTGCATCCTTTTTTTTGCATTTAAAAACATTGCAGGAAAGCAATATAGAACTAACAAAAACGAGAGTTAAAATCTTTTTCATCATAACATTAAGAATTAAATGTGAGCGAATTAGAGAAGATTGGTTCCGAAAAATTGTTCTTAAAACCCTTACGAATTTAAGCAATATTTTTGTGTTATGTGCTCAATCGATATTAAATTATACCGAATAGTTTGACTTTTTTTTAACTTTTAGAGTTAAAATATTCCGTTATTTTATGTTAAATTTACTTAATTTTTAATTTAAAATGCCCATATATATGAAAAAACTAATGGTTTCTTTCGCTATAATTGCAGCCGTAGTCATTGGCTGTAAGACCAATACAAAATCTGGTGATGCCAAAACTTTGACTGTTGCATTAGAACCAAAAAGCAACAGTACTGTCGCTGGAACTGCTGTTTTTACAGAAAAAAATGGTAAAGTTACTTTTACGGCTAAAATGACTGGATTAAAGCCAGGAGTTCACGCTATACATATTCATGAAAAAGCTGATTGTAGTGCAGCCGACGGAAGTTCTGCAGGCGGACACTGGAATCCTACCTTTAAAAAACACGGAAAATGGGGAGTTGGCGAATATCATAAAGGTGATATTGGAAACTTTACTGCCGATGCAGAAGGTAATGGTTCTATAACTTTTACTACTGATGAATGGTGTGTAGGATGTGGAGATTCTAACAAAGATGTGTTAGGAAAAGGTTTAATTGTTCATGAAGGAACGGATGACTTTACAACACAGCCAACCGGAAATGCCGGCGGAAGAGCTGCTTGTGCAGGAATCATTAAATAAGAAAAAATGCAATAACCACTATTTTTAACAAAATCTAGTGGTTATTTCATTTTAAAATGAATTCTAAAACGAGAAAAAGACATAGCTTTGCATTAGCAAAATAAAGTCAATGATTAACCCATCAGCACCAGGCTGGATAGATAAGTTTTTTAACGAACAGAAGTTTTCAGAAGCAATTCCTTTTGAAACTGTAGATTACTTTTACTATAAAGTAAGAGAGACTGGATTTATTTATGGTCATATTATTGCTATAGATTCGCAGTTTCCTATTCCTATAAAAGGGTGGTTTAAAACCGAAATTTCTAAAGTGGCTTTGCTTAATACGCTCTATCATGTTTTTTGTTTAGAGAAAAGAAATTCGGAACCTAAAAATTTTATATCAGAAGTTTTAAAGTTTTACAAACGAATGAATCCGGAAGGATTTAACTTGTTTAAAATTTTACTTCCAAAAGATACTCCTTCTCTTTCCTTAGAAACTATTATTGATCAAAGGGTTCAGACAAATGACAGCATTATCAGCAAAAACTTTTCGCATTTGGTAACCAATGCCTTGTTGTTTATTGATGTTCTGGCTTTTAGACAATATTTGGAACACGGCGAAATTCCAGAGAAATACCTAAAACGTATTGAAGAAACGGTTCTGGGTATTGTTGGCTTAGCGCTGAAAACCAAAACAGTAAAATCAGTTCACGACGATTTATTGATTAAATTGTTCGAAGCCTCTATTCGATATTCGAAATTTTCGAAAGTTACAGTCGAAACTTTAGAGACTTTACAATTGGATTATTTCAGCAACAAACTAGAACAATATTATTTGATTGATATGGCTGGAATGGCTCTTTGGAGCGATGGTGTTGTTGAAAATGAAGAAGCCTACTTTCTATATTCTTTAGGTTCGATGATGGGCGTAACCGATGAATTTACAGCTAAAAGTATTGCTACAACAAATACTTTTATCACAACTCATAAAAGTAAAATTCCATACTTCAATTACTCGAATCCGGTTAAACACTTTTACGATCAAATGACGCACAGCGTTATAAAATTGATTACAAGAAACAAAAACCGATTGGTAAGAGAAATTATGCAGAGTAAAGAATTAGTAGTTTTACTAGCATATTCTACAACGAGAGATTTGGATGCAAAGGAAAAAAAGAAAGTCAAGAAACAGCTTTTGGACATTTGTAAAACCATTCCATCACTTACTATATTTTTACTTCCTGGCGGAAGTTTATTATTACCGATATTAATCAAGTTTATCCCAACAATGCTTCCCTCTGCATTTAATGAGAATCTTGACGAAAACGAATAAAAAAATCGCCCTTTTGAGGCGATTTTTATTTTTATAAATTACTAAGCTGGTAAACTTCGTCTAATTCATCATTCGAAGAGATATTCACATTTAAATCGGTTACAAAACCAGAATTTAAACCGTAAACCCATCCGTGAAGCATTAAATCCTGACCGTTTTTCCAAGCTCCCTGAACAATTGAAGTTTTAGCTAAATTGTAAACTTGCTCTTTTGCGTTGATTTCTACAAAAGCATTAAAACGCTCTGTTTCATCTTCTATTGAATTCAAATATTTATCGTGCAAACGGTATTCATCTTTAATATGGCGAATCCAGTTGTCAATAATTCCAACAGACATATTTCCCATTGCTGCCTTTACACCTCCACATCCGTAGTGCCCGCATACGATAACGTGTTTTACTTTTAATACATTTACCGCATAATCCAGAACACTCAGCATATTCATATCAGAATGCACAACCATGTTTGCAATGTTACGGTGAACAAAAACTTCACCTGGCTTTGCACCTACGATTTCGTTTGCTGGAACACGGCTGTCAGAACATCCAATCCATAATAATGGTGGTGACTGTCCTTTTGCTAAATCAGCAAAATAATTTGGATCCAAAGCCAATGAATTCTCAACCCACTTTTTATTGTTTTCTAATAACTGCTCATAAAATTTTCTCATTTTTTTTATTTTTTGCGTGGTAATTTCTAAGTGATAATAGTCTCAAAAAATGAACTTGATGTAAAGTTACCTAAATTTAGACATTTTTTCGGCCTCAAAAAACCTATTTTTTTTATTCTCCTTTAACAACTTCTTTTACAACTACTTCTCTTTTCGCCACATCATAATAGTGTTCTATAGTAACATGATTACTATTATCAGGCGTGTTTTCTAATTCGTATGCTTCTTTAAAACCTTTCAGTTTCACTTTAATATTTTCATCAACTGCTCTGGTTTCTTTAAATTCACGAATTAAATCCAAAACGTCATGTGCAATATACTCCGTGTCGTGCGCATTGATAATTACTTTTGAATTTTCAGGAATTTCACTCAAAGTTTGCTTAATCGCAGCTTTATTTAAAAACGAAACTTCCTGCGCTAAATCGATGTGAATAATATCGCCATCTTCGTATTGTTCCTTTTTAAAGATATATGCTCTTTTTAAGTTTCCTCTCAAAACAAAAATGATACTTATGATTATTCCTAACGCAACACCTTTTAGCAAATCTGTCGCAACAACAAAGACCAAAGTTGCAATAAAAGGAACAAACTGGTATTTCCCCTTTTTCCAGAAATGCATAAAAGTTGCTGGTTTTGCCAATTTATAACCCACCAAAATTAAAACCGTTGCCAAAGTTGCCAATGGAATTTTGTTTAAAATGGCCGGAATAGATAATACACTTATTAATAAAAGGACACCATGTATAATGGCAGACATTTTAGATTTTGCGCCTGCATTATTATTTGCTGATGAACGAACAACAACAGATGTCATTGGAAGACCTCCTAAAAGAGAACTTATTACGTTACCAACACCCTGCGCTCTAAGTTCAACATTTGTATTTGTGTATCGTTTTTGAACATCCATTCTATCAGAAGCTTCAATACATAAAAGTGTTTCAATAGAAGCGACAATGGCAATTGTAACAGCAACTACCCAAACCTGCGGATTTGTAACCGAAGCAAAGTTTGGCATAATTATAATTGATTTAAAATCATCAAAAGATTTTGGAACTGGCAAAGAAACCAAATGTTCTTTTGCAATTGCCAAAGTGCTTCCTGTTGACACAAATATTTCGTTTAAAACAACTCCAGCAATAACTGCAACTAGTGCACCAGGAACTAATTTTATTCTTTTTAAAAATGGTACTTTCTCCCACGAAAGCAATATCACGAAGGAAATTAGTGAAACTACAACTGCCCCTAATTGAATGTGATTTAAAACATCAAACAAAAATGAAAAAGAGTTACTCCCATCATTTTGTATAAATGCCTGATCTCCCTCAAAATCGGCATCGTAACCAAAAGCGTGAGGAATTTGTTTTAAGATGATGATAATTCCAATACCAGCTAACATTCCTTCAATTACGTTTGTTGGAAAATAGTTCGATATACTTCCAGCTTTTAAAAATCCTAATGCTAATTGAATTAATCCAGCAATAAATACAGACATTAAAAATACATCGAAAGCTCCCAAATCAGTAATTGCGGTTAAAATGATAGCCGTTAACCCAGCTGCTGGACCTGATACACTAATATGTGACTGGCTTAAGTATCCTACGACAATACCACCCACCACACCAGCGATGATTCCAGAAAATAATGGAGCTCCAGAAGCCATTGCAATACCTAAACACAATGGAAGAGCCACCAAAAAAACCACTAAACCCGAAGCAAAATCAGATTTAAGGTTGGCAAAAAGATTGATTTTTTTTGTCATAATACAACACTAAAAAAATTATTCATTAAAGATTTACCCCATTTGTTTCAAATGCGGCTAGAGATCAAAATAATCGGAAGTATTATGCGAAATTGGGAGGTGGAGCAAATATGCTCGGAGAAATATTGTCAAGTTTTACAATATTCTCAGATATGATAGTTTTTTTCTCGATATAAACCGGAATTATAACTTCATGTTCAAGAATTGTAGGATGCATTACGTTTTTAAGTTCTTTATGTACTTCTTCTTCAGCAATACTAAAAGACACAGCCGTACTATTCCCCTTCTTTATCGCCTGAACAATAGTCGGGGTCGATAAGAAAGCAATAAATATGAATAATAATATACGTGCTAGTAATTTCATCGAAACAAAAATAGCGTTAAACAAATAAAAACAAAGCGATTTTTATAGAAATTTAACATAAACAAAAAAGCAGAACGCAATTTTTATCACGTTCTGCTTATAATTCATTAATAAACAATATTTTAAAGAGTCTCTTCTAACCAAGCATTCATCATCCAAATCGTTTTTTCCTGCTCCGCAATAAAGTCGCTCATCATAGAATTAGTACCTTCATCACTAATTTCGTCAGATTTGTTTAATATTTCTCTTTCAATTTTCAGCAGATCTGATAAGGAATTAACAATTAAATGAACGGCTTTTTCGTCATTAGAAATATTCTTTCCAACAGTTAATTTATTATTTTTAATATAGTCTTCAAAAGTGTGCAGCGGCGTTCCTCCAATTGTCAGAACTCTTTCAGCTATCATATCTATTTTTAATTGTGCATCTGTATATAACTCTTCGAATTTTACGTGTAAGTCAAAAAAACGTTTTCCACGAATGTTCCAGTGAATCCCTCTTAAGTTTTGATAATATACTTGAAAATTTGACAACAGTACATTCAGCTCTTGCACTAATAATTCTGATTCTTTTACAGGTAATCCTAAAATATTTGTTTTCATAATCTAATTTTTTACACTAATTTACTACAAATTTAAAGTAAGTTTCATAAATTTTATATAAATAAAAATTATATTTTCTTATTTTTGCATCAAAATTTACTATCAACATGACTATAACTCAATTACAATATGTGTTAGCAGTTGCTGAGCATAAAAACTTCACACTTGCTGCTGAAAAGTGCTTTGTAACGCAGCCAACCTTAAGTATGCAAATACAAAAGATTGAAGAAGAACTTAATATTTTAATTTTTGACAGAAGTAAAAAACCTATTCAGCTTACCGACATTGGTCAAAAAATAGTGAATCAGGCCAAAAATATTGTAAACGAAGCCGATCGTATAAAAGATATTGTAGAACAGCAGAAAGGCTTTATTGGCGGAGAATTTCGTTTAGGAATTATTCCGACTATTATGCCTACTCTTTTACCAATGTTTTTGAATAATTTCATTAAAAAATATCCAAAAGTAAAACTCTTAATCGAAGAGCTTAATACTGACGAAATTATTGTAAAGCTAAAAAACGGACATCTGGATGCTGCAATTGCCGCAACTCCGTTAGAAGATGAAAAAATTAAAGAAATAGTTTTATACTTCGAACCATTTGTGGCTTATATCCCTGAGCATCACGCTAGTTTTCAAAAAGAAGAAATCGAAGTTGCCGACTTGAATTTAAATGAAATCCTTCTTTTACAAGATGGACATTGTTTTAGAGACGGAATTTTAAATTTATGCAAAAATGGTTCCGACATCGATCAGACTAATTTTCAGATTCAAAGCGGTAGTTTTGAAACTCTGATTAAATTAGCAGACGAAGGCCTTGGTACAACTTTACTTCCGTACTTGCACACCTTAGACTTAAAAGATTCCGACAAACTGAAACTACGTAATTTTAAGGAACCAAAACCTGCTCGTGAGGTAAGTTTAATTTACCCTAAGAGCGAATTAAAAATGCAAATCATTGACGCAATCAGATCTACAATTGCCGGCGTTGTAAAAGGTGCAATTGTTTTTCAGAATGTTCAAATCATAAGTCCGCTTCAAAAGAAAGCATAAAAAAAGGAGCCAATTGGGCTCCTTTTCTTTTATACTTTAATTAGCTGTAGACTTGGTTTTAATTCTGGTTTTTCAATAATGAAATTTAATAACCATTCTTGCAATTGTTCCATTTCGTAAGGTAACAGTGTTTTGATAGCTTTTTCTAACTCCTTGCAGAAAAGTACCGGGTCGAAACTTACTCTTTCAAGTATTGATTTCGTGTAATCAAACATCATTTTTGACATAATAAAATAAGATTTTCGGGGGTTATCTATTTTTTTAAACTCGAGCAAATTTAATCAAATATCCAACATAAATACTACTTTTAACTTATTTTTTTAAAAAATTTAGCAACGAATACGTTTTCTTAAAACATATAAATCAATCTAGAATAATTCTAGATAGTTCATTTAAACCTTTTTAAAAGCTCGAAACATTTCTCTTTTCCCTGGAGGCCCTGCCAATTTTTCTACTGTAAACCCAACTTCGATCATGCTTCTTTTAACAACTCCACGCGCTGCGTAAGTTACAAGAACACCGTTTGGCTTTAAACTATCGTACATTTTCTGAAAAATTTCAGTACTCCAAAGCTCCGGCTGTACTCTATATCCGAAGGCATCAAAGTAAATCAAATCAAAAATTTCAAAATCGTTTATTTCGTGAAAAAATTGTTTCCTTTTGGTTAACGAGAACAGATCGCAAATTTCTACTTTTTTATCCCATTCACTTTTATGCATTTTTTCAAAAATGTTCTCAAATTCCAATGCTTCCAGTTCTTCGGCATAATTCATTTCCAAAATTTCATCGGCATCCACTGGGTAAGCTTCTACTCCAACGTAATCAATATTTTGATTTTTACGAACAGCTTCTAAAAAAGTAATAAATGCATTTAAACCCGTTCCAAAACCTATTTCTAATATATTTATTGACTGCTCAAATAAATCAAGTCCATTTTTAATAAATACATGTTTTGCTTCTTGAATGGCACCATGTTTAGAATGATAACATTCATCCCATTCAGGCAAACGAATTGTAGTTGAGCCGTCTAGCGTTTTAATTATTTCCCTTTTCATTTTTTCGAAATTTGTAATAGCTTTTTCTTGATTTTCAAGCCATTTTAATATTCAAAATTAGTCAAAACTAATGCGTAAAGCCTTAAAAATCGATAGTTTTTTCATAAAATCTTTATAAAAACGAATTAAATATTTGAGTTTATTATAGGATAAACAAATCTCAATTAAAAGCAGTAAATAATGAATTTTCACTAAGCTTTTTACATAATTTTACTTAATTTTGCATTCAATAAATTCTATTTTACATGATATTATCACGTTAGATTTTCTACAGTGAAAATATCTCACAAAAAACTTACATAACTATGAGTACAACTCAAACAAGCAAAATTGAAATCATAAAAGCTGCTTCTACAAAAATAAACGAGGTAGATTTTGACAACTTAAGTTTTGGCGCTGTATTTACAGACCATTTATTCGAATGCGATTTTAAAAACGGACAATGGCAAAATCCTGTCATTAAGCCTTATGCTCCTATTTTAATGGATCCATCTTCAAAAGTCTTCCATTATGGGCAGGCAATTTTCGAAGGAATGAAAGCTTATAAAGATGACAATAATGATGTTTGGTTGTTTAGACCAGATGAAAACTTTAACCGTTTCAATAAATCTGCTGTAAGGATGGCAATGCCAGAAGTTCCTGAAGCTGTTTTTATGGATGGTTTAAATGAATTATTGAAATTAGACAAAGACTGGATTCAGAGAGGAAACGGAGCTAGTATGTACATTCGTCCATTTATGATTGCAACAGGTCCTGGAGTTATCGCAAATCCTTCTGATGAATATAAATTTATGATTTTACTTTCTCCTGCAAAAGCATATTATGGAGGCGAAGTAAAAGTTATTATTGCTGAACATTACAGTAGAGCCGCGAATGGTGGAATTGGTGCTGCAAAAGCTGCCGGAAACTATGCCGCTCAATTTTACCCAACTAACTTGGCAAACAAAGATGGTTTCCAACAAGTTATCTGGACAGATGATGCAACGCACACAAAATTAGAAGAAGCGGGAACAATGAACGTTTTCTTCAGAATCAACGATACTTTATTAACAGCTCCAACAAGCGAAAGAATTTTAGATGGTGTTACCAGAAAAAGTTTGATCGCAATGGCTGAAAAAGAAGGTCTCAAAGTAGAAGTTCGTCCAGTAATTGTATCAGAATTAGTTGAAGCCGCTAAAAACGGATCTTTAAAAGAAATTTTTGGAGCTGGAACTGCCGCAGTTATCAGCGTAATCAAAGGATTCTCTTATAAGGATGAATATTTTGAAATGGATCCGATTGAGAATTCTTATGCTTCTTTCTTAAAAGAAAAACTAACAAGTCTTCAAAACAAACTTTCTGAAGATACTTATGGATGGACAGTTAAAGTTCAATAATCCATAACCATATTAAAAGACAAACCCGATAAATTTAGTTTTTATCGGGTTTTTTATTTTACTCTACTATAACAGTATCACTATTTACACACAATATTGTCATTTCGACCAAGGAGAAATCTCCGCAAGTAACTCCGCAACGAGAATTCAATCTTTGTCGAGCTTCTAGCGGAGATTTCTCCTTCGTCGAAATGACAAACTACACTCAAGAATAGCAAGTTTTTTTTACAAAAGCTTCGAAAAATCAGGTTTAAAATAATTTGGACCTTTCATTACCTTACCGTCTTCACGATAAATTGGTTTCCCATCTTCACCAAGCTTACTCATATTACTGCGCTGAATTTCATCAAAAACAGCTTCAATTTTATCCTGAAGACCATGTTCTATAATTGTACCGCACAAAATATACATCATATCTCCAAGTGCGTCTGCAATTTCAACTAAATCATTATTTTGAACAGCCTCATAATATTCTTCATTTTCCTCTTTCATTAAATTGTAACGAAGTAATTTTTTCTCACTTCCAACATCTGCAAGCGGCGTTGCACTATGTCCTATTTTAAAAGCAGTGTGAAATTCGGTTACGGCGTCAAGTTGTTTTTTCATAAAGTTGTTTCTTTTTTTTTGCTAATTTAAGGTACTTCAGCATAAATCTAAAATAAAATTGAACTAAATGAAAAAGCAATTTAGCCGTAAATCGTCTGCAATTCTCTAAATTTGCCAAAAATAATTTTAAAACTATGTTTAGTCAGGGACAATTAATATTTGGAGTATGTTTTTTTATTGCATTTGTAATCGTAATGATTTTTGCTTATCGAAAAGATTTGGCATTACATAAAATCTTTTACAAAGGAAACTATAAAGTACTGCTTGTTTTTCTGCTCTTTATTGCAATTTTGTTTTTGATTAAAATATTTTTTAAAAGATAATTATCATCAAGGTTAAAGGATGTTTTTTCAATAAAAAAGTACATCGCAGCAAAATAAAACCTAATAATTATTGGTTATTAGTAAGACTCACAATAAAATTTATAACTTTACGAAACCAAACAATCTACCAATGAAAATTCTTAAGTATTTATTTCTTTTTGCGTTATTAAGTCTTGTTGCCCTTACTGTCTTTGTTGCTACACAAAAAGGAATTTTTGATGTAGAAAGAAGCAAAGTAATCAATTCGCCCCGCGCAACGGTATACAATTATCTTAATGACTTTAGAAATTACGAAGATTTTGAATCTTGGTCGGTTGAAGATCCTTCAATACAAATGACGTTTCCCAACAAAACAAGCGGCAATGGCGCTTCATTTTATTGGGATGGTGCTGATGGAAAAGGAAATGCTATTACTCTTAAAACAAAAGAAGGCGAAAGTATTGACCAAAAAATGAAATACGATGGAACAGAGGCTGATGTTCGCTGGATTTTAAAAGACACTTTAAACGGAAAAACTAAAGTTACCTGGAAAGGAAAAGGAACGATGAGTTTCTTATTTAAAATATATACTGCATTACACGGAGGCTCTGATAGAGTTATTGGAACCATCTACGAAAAAAGTTTGGCAAATATTGACAAAAATTTAGATTACGAGACCAAAACTTATGCTGTCAAAGTTGACGGAGTAGTTAAGAAAACTGAAACGCCTTATATCCGCCAGACTTTTACAAGTGAAATAGAAAAAGTGAACAAAAATGCTCGAATCGTAATTCCGAAGCTTATTCATTTTAGCGAAACAAACGGCTTATCTGCAAACGGAAAACCTTTTATTATTTATCACACTTACGATACTAAAACAGGCTTAGCTAAAATTTCGATTTGTCTGCCAATCAACAAAGAGATTTTTATTAGTTCTGGAAGCGATATCCTATCTGGAAAACTAAACGCGTTTGATGCCGTTAAAACCACTCTTACTGGAGATTATTCTCATAGAAGTGAAGCCATTGCAAAAACAACTGCATTTATAAACAAAGAAAAAATTACTCCAGAACTGGGCTGGTCGCATCTTGAAATTTGGACACTTAGTAAACTGGATGTTAAAGGTTCGTCTAAATTAATGACCGAAATTTACTTTCCAATTAAACCTAAAGTAGAACCTGTCGTTACTACACCTGCATCTTCAGCAGAAGAACCAGCGGCTGAGCCAGTACAGAAAAAACCTGCTCCTGCAGCAACTCCTGCTCCTGCAACAACTCCTGCTCCTGCAAAAGAGAAAGAAAAGGAAAAAGAAAAAGAGGAAGAACAGTCAGAATTCTAAATTTTAAGGTTCGTTAAACCTTTTGTTTTAAATTCAGTCTAACTTATATTAAGAAAGTTTACAAAACAAAAAGTTTGATAGACGAGAAGGAATTTATAAAACAATTATTAAACCCTAAAACGCAAAATACTGCGTTTCAAAAACTCCTGTCTGATTATCAGAGACCTTTGTATTCTCATATTCGAAATATTGTTTTGAATCATGATGATGCAGATGATGTCTTGCAGAATACTTTTATAAAAGTTTTTCAATATCTAAAAAACTTTAAAGGTGAAAGTAAACTTTTTTCCTGGATGTATCGTATTGCCACAAACGAAGCATTGACTTTTTTATCTCAAAAAGCAAAATTAAGCGGTATTTCATCTGAAGATCTACAGAATAAAACAATTGATAATTTAAAAGCTGATCTTTATTTTGATGGGGATGAAATTCAAATTAAACTTCAAAAAGCAATTGTAACACTTCCAGAAAAACAACAACTTGTTTTCAAAATGAAATATTTTGAAGAATTAAAATATGAAGAAATCGCAGAAATTTTAGGAACTTCTGTGGGAGCTTTAAAGGCTTCATATCATCATGCAGTAAAAAAAATCGAATTATATGTTACATCAAATTAAACCTTTTGTAACTAAAACTATCTTATAGGTATTATGAAAACATTTAAATTAGAAAACGAACCAAAAATAAAATCTGGATTTAAAGCGCCAGAGCATTATTTTGATGATTTTTCGGAGAAAGTTTTACAGCAGTTAAACGAAAAAGAAGTAAAAGTAATTCCATTTTACAAACGTAAAAGATCACTTTCTTTAGCAGCCGCAGCAGTAATTGGTTTTGCCTTATTAATTCCGATAGTGAATAATTACAGAGCAACATCAAACGATCTTGATGAAGCAACTTTAGAAACGTACTTAGCTTATCAGTCTAATTTAAATCAATACGATTTAATTCAAAAATTAGACAACAGCGATATTGAAAAATTAAACAATAATATTACACTTGAAGACGAAACTATAGAAGATATTTTATCGACAAGTCCAAACATAGAACATTTAATTTCAGAATAAAACTAAATTAAACTTAACTCCAACTTAACTTAACAATGAAAATAAAAAATATCTTACCGCTCCTGCTCTTTCTGACAAGTTTTTCATTTTTTGCGCAAAATGGAAAAATTGATGAAAAGCGTGAAAAAATTAAAGCTTTTAAAGTTTCATTTTTAACAACAGAATTAGAACTGACATCTACGGAAGCTGAAAAATTCTGGCCTATTTATAATGCTTACGACGACAAGCAATTCGACTTAAAGCATTTGAAAATGAAAACTTATCTGCGAAAATTAAACGATGACAACATCAATAATCTTTCTGAAAAAGAAGCTGTAACATTATTATCTCAAATAGAAAGCACAGACAAGGAACTGTATTCACTTAGAGAGAAATACATGGCGAATTTAAAAAAGATACTTTCAGCCAAAAAGATATTAAAGCTTAAAAAATCTGAAGACGATTTTAATCGAAAATTACTACAGCAATACCGAGATAAGGCTGGTAAAGATTAAATTCAAAACGAAACAACAGCGATAGGAACCCTATATAATAATACTTACTTTATTATTTAGGGTTCTTATTATTTTATTTAAAGTTTAATCGAACTACTTTATTGTGACCAGCGGCTATTGCAGTATTTCTATTAACGAATCGAATGGTAAATAAACTTGAATCTGTAGACAGCTGTGTCCAGTTTTCGCCTCCATTTTGAGAGTATTGTATTCCTTCAGAGCCTACACAAATAATCTCTCTGCCGCTTCCTCCTGGCACGTACTGTACGCATGACGCATAACCAAAACCTAAATTCTGACCTATCAGTTTCCAAGTTTTACCTCCATCTTCTGTAAAAGCTTTATTATCTGACTTTTTTTGAGGAAGATCATAATCACCGCCTGCAATAAATCCGTGTTTAGAATCGTAAAAATCAGCAGTGAAAATTCCTGTCATTTCTTTACCTTGAACGATCGGGGTTTCAATTACTTTCCATGTTTTTGCTTTATCCGGAGAATAAAAAACACGTGCTTTTTTTCCACCAGAAACCAGCCAGGTATCATTTCCTTTTATTACGATATTCGTATTACTTGCAGCAAAAGCAGCTTCGCCGGTTGCATTTGTCGGTAGTTTATCAGACAATAATTTAGTCCACGTTTCTCCGCCGTCACGCGTAACAATAATAGAGAAAGTATCTTCAGTTGGATCACCAATTGCAATTCCTTCTTTATCATTCCAAAACTGCATGCTATCATAAAAAACCTTCGGATTAATTTCTTTGTATACTAATCTAACTTTATGATCTTTTTTTGAAACTGAATAAAGCAAAGCAGGATTTGCAACGCTAAGCAGAAAAATATCTTTAGAAGTCTGGGCAATGCTTCTAAATTCTAATTTAAGCGTATCGCGATAAATATGCTCTTCAAATTTTTCCTTTTTATCGAGATCGTAATATCCAAAACGCGAATTATCAGCGCCGTACCAAACTTTATTTTTATCTATTACAATTGCTCTTATACTAATTCTATCTTTAAATAAAGTGTCTACTGTCATTGATGTAAAACCGCTGCTGTAAGAAACTTGTGTTTTATAATTAAATGTTTTAAAAGACATCAATAAAATAAAAATACCACAAAATAAAGCTAGTTTTTTCATAAGAATCTAAAATTTGGTTAATGCTAAAATACGATTATTTATAAAATATCAAATGATTTTTTTGGCATTATAATTGAAGTATATTTCTTACAATTATAAAAATACTAAAATATGAGAATTACAATTTTAACTGGAATTTTAATATTATTAATGAATTCGGCTCATGCTCAAAAGGTTAACGTATATCCGAAGAATAATTACGTAAAAGAAAATTTAGATTTAGACGCAGTCGCAGCAATATTTGAACAATCTACCGATCTTGCAGAATTTGAAGAAAAATTAAATTATCCTCAAGATCGAATTTCCAATCTTGATTTAAATGACGATGGAAAAGTTGATTTTCTAAAAGTATCAGATAAAATCGAAAATAACATTCAAATAATAAAAATTCAATCTGAAGTAAGTCCGAATATATTTGAAGATGTGGCTTCTATCAATATAATATTAAAGAATAAAAGCAGAGCTTCAAACTCTGCACTTCACGCAGAACGATCGGACGTAGACAGTAAGAAGAATTTAAACAATGAGAGAGGTTCCTATTATAATGATTCGGGTCTGCGCGCTAGAGACATCATAATTCCTTTTATATATACTGCTTTGGATGTTTTTCTAGCATTACGCAGAAATTGAAAACTCATAATCAACAAAATATCAATTAGTTATATTCACAAGACAGTATTATAAATTTTGTGGCACAGTAATTGGATATCTACTAATACAAATAATTTAATATGATTTAGTCATGAAAGCGAAATTACTTTTAATAGCCTTGATTACATTAGCAATCAGTTCTTGTCAAGCACAAGCTGGAGCTACTGTTTACGCAAAAAACTCAGATATAAGCGATAATTTAGATTTAAGAGCAGTTGCTTCAATGTTTGGAGAATCTGCAAATCTTCAAGATTTTGAAAGAAGATTAAATGATCCTAAATATCAGATTTCAAACCTTGATTTAAATGGTGACAACCAAGTTGATTATTTACGTGTAATCGAATCTGTAGAAGACAGAACACACGTTGTAATTATTCAAGCAGTTTTAGATCGTGATGTTTATCAGGACGTAGCAACGATAGATGTAGAAAGAGACAATTACAATAAAGTAAACGTTCAAATTGTTGGAAACACATATTTATATGGAGACAATTATATTTATGAGCCTGTTTACAGCGTTGTTCCAGTAATTTATACTTCCTTCTGGGTTACTAATTACAGACCATACTATTCAACATGGTATTGGGGCTATTACCCTACATACTATACAGCTTGGAGACCTTACCCTGTTTACAGATATAGAAACAACATAAATGTATGCATCAATGTTCATAACAGCTATAATTATGTAAATACTAGAAGAAGCTATAGAGCTCCAGCAATTTATGAAACAAGACGTTCTTACGGTTACGAAAGAATGAAACCAAACTATAGTTTTGCTCAAAGAAACTCTAATATAAGTAATAGACATGATCTAGATCAAAGAAGAACTGCAAGTAGAGAATCTAACAGATCTCAAAGTACTTACAATACCAACAGATCATCAAATACAGGACGAGTATCATCAGCAGAAAACAGAAGTACAAATAGAAACTATAACACCAACAGAACTGCTTCTGATAGAAATTACAACACTAACAGAACAACAACTGATAGAAGTTATGGAAACACTAATCGTGTAAGTACTAATAGTAGAGAAAACAGTTCACAAGTAAATACCGCCCCTGTAAGAACAGAAAATACACAAAGAGCAGAATATGGTAGGAATAATTCGACTGCATCTGCGCCACGAGTAAATTCAGAAAACAGAGGCTACAGCAATAGACAGTCTTCGCAAACAAGTGAACCTTCAAGAACTTATTCTGAAAACAGAGGAAGTTCAAATAGAGGAAATGCGACTCAATCTGCTCCAGTACAAAGAGCAGAATCATCAAGAAGCAGTTCTGAAAGCAGATCATACGAATCTAGACCTCAAAGTACACAACGTTCTGAAGCTCCGAGAGCAAGTCAGGAATCTAGAAGCAGTCAGCCGCAGCGTGAGAGCGGTTCTAGCTCAAGAGGCGGCGGTGGAAGAAGAGGTTAAGAATATCTCAATTTATAATTAAATTTAGAAGCACAATTTTAGGATTGTGCTTTTTTTTATCTTTTTAATTATAATAGCTGCTAATTTGTTTTAAAACAGTAAATTTGCAACCGTCTTTTATAAAAATATACATGAGCGCATCGCATAAAAACTTACATAGTAAGTTGTCTATTGGGGGTTTATTGATTACTTTAGGAATTATTTATGGAGATATCGGAACTTCTCCATTGTACGTAATGAAGGCAATTCTGGGCGATCACACGATTAATGCCGACATTGTTTTAGGAGGTATTTCTTGTGTATTTTGGACCTTAACATTACAAACTACAATTAAATATGTACTTATAACCTTAAGTGCAGACAATCATGGAGAAGGCGGAATCTTTGCACTATACGCATTAGTCAAGAAAACAAAAATTCAATGGCTTATTGTGCCCGCAATTATTGGGGGAAGTGCGCTTCTTGCTGACGGAATTATAACCCCTCCTATTTCAATTTCATCTGCAGTAGAGGGAATTAGGGCGTTCTATCCAACAATGGAAACACAAACCATTGTCTACATTGTAATTTCAATCTTATTTGTTTTATTTACAATTCAGCAATTCGGAACTAAATTGGTGGGTAAATTCTTTGCCCCAATGATGTTAATTTGGTTTGCGATGCTGGGGACTTTAGGTACTATTCAAGTAATAAATTATCCAGAAGTAATTAAAGCAATCAATCCGTATTACGCTTATCATTTACTTTCGATTCATCCTGATGGTTTCTTTGTTCTTGGTTTTGTATTTTTATGTACTACCGGAGCTGAAGCTTTATATTCTGACATGGGACACTGTGGAAGAAAAAATATTCGAATCAGCTGGATTTTTGTAAAAACAACATTGGTTTTAAACTACTTCGGACAAGCCGCTTATTTAATTCACCATGAAGGAAGTACGTTACAGCAATTAGGCGGAGAAAACGGAAACCCATTTTACTTAATCATGCCGCATTGGTTTTTACCATTTGGAATTGTAGTAGCAACTTTAGCAGCGGTAATTGCATCTCAAGCGCTTATCAGCGGATCATTTACTTTGATAAATGAAGCTATGCGTTTGAATTTCTGGCCGAAAGTAAAAATCAAATATCCAACAGAAGTAAAAGGTCAATTATACATTCCGTCAATCAACTGGTTATTGTTTTTTGGTTGTGTTGGAATCGTTTTACATTTTGAAAAATCTGGAAACATGGAACATGCATATGGACTTGCCATCATTTTATGTATGATTATGACCACGATTTTATTGAATTATTACTTAATCATGAAACGTGTAAAATTATACTTCATGGTTCCGTTGATCACGATTTATCTTTTGATTGAATTTAGTTTCCTTTTTGCTAACATCACGAAATTTGCCGAAGGCGGTTATGTAACTTTGATCATTGCAAGTATGCTGATTTCTGTTATGACGATTTGGTATTTGGCTAAGAAAATCAACAAAAACTACACTAAAGTGGTTAAAATTGATGACTACAAACAAGTTTTAGTAGAATTGAGCCAAGATTTATCGATTCCGAAATACGCAACACATTTAGTTTATATGACGAATGCCAATCGCGTGGACGAATTGGAACATAAAATAATTTACTCTATTCTGCAAAAGCGTCCGAAAAGAGCTGATATTTACTGGTTTGTTCACGTAAATATCTTAACAGAGCCTTATAAAACGCAATATAAGGTAACTGAAATCGCAAAAGACGACATCTACAGAATTGACTTTAATTTAGGTTTTAGAGAGCCGACGAAAATTAATTTAATGTTTAGAGAAGTTATCAAAGACATGGTAAAACGCGGCGAAGTGGATATTACTAGCCGTTATGAATCTTTAAACAAAAACAATATTATTGGTGACTTTAAATTTGTTTTATCAGAGAAATTCTTATCCAACGACAACGACCTAAGATGGCATGAAAATATTATCATGAATTCTTACTTCTTTATCAAGAAACTAAGTTTATCTGAAGAAAGAGCTTTTGGACTAGACAGCAGTTCTGTAAAAATAGAGAAATTCCCAATGGTGCTTCATGCTCCAGAAAATATTGGATTAACGCGTATTATTAAATAAAAACGCTTTTAAACAATTCAAAAAAAACACTCTAAATTAGAGTGTTTTTTATTTTAATGAGAATCAGAGTTAAGATTCAGTATTAAAAATTTAACTTTCAATCAATTAATAGTACCTTTGCAACTCAAATATTAGAAATGAGATTACACAGAAATTTAGTTTATACTACCATCGACTCTTTAAATGCAATTTTCAATGAAGGAGAATATGCGGACAAAGTGGTAGCAAGAGCATTAAAAAAAGACAAACGTTGGGGAAGTTCTGACAGGAAATTTGTTGCTGAAACGATATACGAAATTGTTCGCTGGAAACGATTATATGCTGAAATTGCAGAAGTTAAGGAACCGTACGACAGAGACAATTTATGGAGAATGTTTGCTGTTTGGGCTGTACTTCGCGGTTACCCAATTCCAGATTGGAGACAATTGGAAGGAACTCCAGAGAGAAAAATAAAAGGCCGTTTTGACGAATTATCTAAAAATAGAGCACTTAAAGAATCTATTCCAGATTGGATGGACGAATTGGGCGTAAAAGAATTAGGCGAAAAAGTCTGGTCAAAAGAAATTGCTGCACAAAATCAGCCGGCGAAAGTTATCCTTAGAACCAATACTTTAAAAGGAACTAAAGAAAGCCTTAGAAATACTTTGATGGACTTAAATATTGAAACAGAATATTTAAAAGACCAGCCGGAAGCTCTTGTTTTAAAAGAAAGAGCCAATGTGTTTTTAACAGATGCTTTTAAACAGGGACTTTTTGAAGTTCAGGATGCAAACTCACAATTGGTTGCAGGATTTCTAGATGTAAAACCTGGAATGCGTGTTGTGGATACGTGCGCTGGAGCTGGAGGAAAAACATTGCATATGGCTTCTCTAATGGAAAACAAAGGACAGTTGATTGCAATGGATTTGTATGAAAGCAAATTAAAGCAGTTAAAATTAAGAGCTAAAAGAAACGGCGCGTTCAATATCGAGTACCGTATTATTGACAGCACAAAAGTGATTAAAAAACTGCACGAAAAAGCAGACCGTGTTTTAATTGACGCGCCTTGCAGCGGTTTAGGAGTTTTAAAAAGAAATCCAGATTCTAAATGGAAATTACAGCCTGAATTTATCGATAACATTCGTAAAGTTCAGAGTGAAGTTTTAGAAAGTTATTCTAAAATTGTTAAACCAGGCGGAAAATTAGTTTATGCAACTTGTTCCGTATTACCATCAGAGAATCAAGAACAAGTGGAGAAATTCTTAAAAACAGAAATCGGACAGCAATTTACTTTTGTTGAAGATCGTAAAATGCTGGCTTCAGAATCTGGTTTTGACGGATTTTATATGGCACTTTTGGAACGTAAGGCTTAAGTTAAATTCCAATATTTTTAAATTCCAAATTCCAATCTTTTAACGGAATAACTCAATATTTAAAATTCCAAATTCCAATCTTAAAACTTGGAATTTGGAATTTTTTATTTTCTGGTATTCGTACTACTTCGTTATCCAACTTTGCCAAAGTTCTAAACTCAAAGCATTGGAATTTGGAATTTTTATTTGAAATTTTTTATTTGGAATTTAAATCAAGATTGCAAAGTCGGCTTTCGCAGTAACTTTCCGTTTTCGTTTTCTTTAAATTTTGAAACAAAAACAATTTCTTTTGGTTTTTCGAATTTGCCTAAAACGTCAAAGAAATCGGCTGGAAAATCTTGTTTTTCGCCTTCAATGACCAAAACCAATTTTTCTCCCAAGACAGTATCAGGAAGTCCGGTCACGAAAAATCTGCTATTTATTTTTCCGATTAATTTAGCTTCAATCTGTTCTGGAATAAGCTTCACTCCTCCACTATTAATTACATTATCAATTCTTCCCAAAAATATAAACTGCTGTTCGTTTACTAATTCTACCAAATCGTTAGTCACAATTGGCTCATCAGAAATCGTAGCAACATTAATTACTAAACACTGACGATCGTCTTGAGATATTTTTACGTTTGGCAAGATTGAAAAAACAGAATCACCAAGACGTTTTGCCGCGATATGTGTGATAGTTTCTGTCATTCCATAAGTTTCGTAAATTTCTGTTTTAAGAGGCAAAAGCTTTTCTTCCAGAGAAGAATCCATTTTTGCACCTCCAATTATCAGTTTACGCACTTTTGAAAGTTCTTCAATTGAATTTTGAACCTGAAGCGGTACCATTGCAACAAAATCATATGTACTAGAATTAAAAGCCAGCGGATGAAGACTAGGCGAAACTACATCTAATTCTAATCCTAAAATTAAACTGCGCACCAGCATCATTTTTCCTGCAATAAACTGCGTAGGAAGACATAACAAAGCTTTATCGCCAGGCTTTAAATCGAAGAAATCGCCCGTTGCTAAAGCAGAATGTATCATTGCCTGTTTTTGTAATCGAACCAGCTTAGGAAGACCTGTGGTCCCTGAAGTTGTCATTTCGATATAGTCTTTTTTGTCGAACCAATCCAAAAAGAATTCCCCTATTGATCGTTCGTACGCATCTCCCTCTTTAACGTAGCTGTAAGCGACACGGCACAAATCTTTTGCATTTAAATGGTACCCATTTAACTTAAAATAATTGTGCACATTTCTATGGGTTAAATTTTGCATGACTTTAATTTATTACTTCAGTATTATTAATATTTCCAGTTAATCTTTCTTTCCAATTTGTCCAGCCGTATTTTTTACTAAAAATAAAAAGCAAAATAGGATATATAACTACAACAGGCAGAATAACATCAATTCCTGCCGATGGTTCTGAAAGATCTTTAAATAGAGAATTTGTTTGAAAAACCGACCAATCTGAGGTTACTAATAATGCTCCTATGAGATTGTTAGCGGCGTGAAATCCTAGTGCCAGCTCCATTCCTTCATCCATTAAAGTAATAATTCCTAAGAAAAGTCCAGTTCCTATATAATAAATCATAATTACATTGCCCATTTTAGCGACTTCAGGATTAGCCCAATGCATTGAACCAAAAATAACAGAAGTCATTAACAGCGGAAACCATCTATTACGGGCCAAATTGGCAAATCCCTGCATCAGATATCCCCTAAAAACGTATTCTTCTGTACTGGTTTGAATTGGAATTAAAATAGAACCTAAAAGAACTAAAATCAAAAAAGGAACTACTTTAAAATTGAAAACAAATTGTTCTGGAGATCTTAAATACACAAATAAGAAGCTGGCCAAAGAAAAAAATGTCCAAATAAAGAAAGAAAAACTAATTCGCTTCCAATCTACTTTTGGTCTTGAAGTCGTTACTGACAATAAAGTTTGATGATGAATGTACTTGACAACAAAATATATTCCAGCAAAAGCAAAGACAAACGAAATCATAACCAGAAAAAGAGTTACGTTAGGTTCAAACATTTTCATAATCGCTTTATCAGTCGTTGGAAAGGCTTTTTTTTCAACAAATGTTTTATAAAATACAGCAGCAGTAATCGGAATCTGCCCTACGAAAGAAGCTGCAATAATAAAAACAGATCCTATCAGATATTTCCAAAACTTATTTTCGGGTTTAATTCCTTGCTCTAAAAACATACATTAAAAATTTAAAAAAATGAGAATTCAAATTTGGTAAGTTAGCCTTATTTTTGACAGTGCAAAAATACTTCTTTTTGCTACAAGACTATTTGAATATCTAAATATAAGAAAATGATACAAATTTACCATAATCCGAGATGCGGAAAATCCAGAAACTGCCTAGCTTTTATTGAACAATCTAACCAAGAGTTTGAAATTATTCCTTATTTAACAGAAACGCCGTCTGTTGACGAGCTCAAAATTCTATTAAAACAACTCAATTTAGAGCCTCTTCAATTAGTTAGAACCAAAGAAAAAATCTGGATCGAAAATTTCAAGGGCAAAACATTAACTGACGATCAAATTATTAAGGCAATGGCAGAAAATCCAATTTTAATAGAACGTCCAATTGTTGTTAAAGACGGAAAAGCCATAATTGGCCGTGATCCCGATCTTATAGCTTCTTTTTTAGATTGATTCTAAAATACAGTATTAACATATTTTTGTGATTTTTCTCTTTAAACCAAAAACTACTTTTGCCGTCTAAAGAGAAAAGAAAACCAGAAATGAAAAAAATCAAATTTGCCGTATTACTTGTATTCTTGTTTACAAGTTTTTACAATTACTCTCAACAAGGCCCAGGTGGAAATAAAGTGAAGGTCACCGGAAAAGTTTTTGAAAAAATAAGCAAACAACCTTTAGAATATGCTACAATTTCTATAACTGCCCCAAACGATACTAAAGTTCTTGCTGGAGGTATCACCAATCCAAAAGGAGAATTCGAAGTTGCTATTGCTCCTGGAACTTATGATATTAAAATTGAATTTATTTCATTCAAATCAAATGAAATCAAACAAAAGAGCATTCAGAGTGATACAAACTTAGGAGTAGTAAATTTATCTGAAGACGCTGCACAGCTTAACGAAGTTGTGATTCGTGCTGAAAAATCATCTGTAGAAATAAAATTAGATAAAAAAGTTTACAATGTTGGTCAGGATATGATTGTAAAAGGCGGAAGCGTAAGCGACGTCTTAGACAACGTTCCATCTGTTTCTGTTGATACGGAAGGAAATGTAAGTTTAAGAGGAAGCGACAACATTCGTATTTTAATTGACGGAAGACCTTCTCAGGCTATAAACATGGCAGAAGCTTTAAGACAGCTTCCTGCAGATGCGATTGATAAAGTAGAAGTAATCACTAATCCATCAGCGCGTTACGATGCAGAAGGTGGATCTGGAATCATCAATATTGTTCTTAAAAAAGGAAAAAACCAAGGCTTTAACGGAACTGTTATTGCTTCAACAGGTTTACCAGAAACTTATGGTTTAAGTGCCAATGTGAATTATAAAACTGAAAAATTAAACTATTTCACAACTGCTGGATATAACTACAGAACAAACGAAGGAGCTGGTAAAACAAACTCTGAATATTTAAATCCAGACGGAACAACAAAAAGTTTCTTAGACGAAGATCGTGATACTAAACGTACGCGAAACGGATTTAACGGAAGAGCTGGAGTTGAATGGACAATTACTCCAACAACTTTCTGGACAAATGCCATCAACTATCAAAAAAACAATGGTGAAGACCGAGATTTAATCAACTATTATAATTACGATGCTGACAGAGTTTTTACAGGAACAACTTACCGTTTAAATAATGGTGATAGTGATAGTGAAAATGTAGAATTTACATCGAACTTAATTAAAAATTTCAACGATAAAGGACATAAATTGACTGCCGATCTTTCTATTTCAAGAAATACAGACGACAGCAATAGTACCATTACAGATTCTCCAAGATTTGACACTACTTTAAACGATCAAATCCAGAAACAAGTTTTATTACAAGCCGATTACGTACTGCCATTAGGTAAAGGCGGTCAGTTTGAGGCTGGTTATAAAGGAAGCTTTGGAGATTTGAATAATGTGTACAATGTAACAGACAGCGAAGGTGTAGTAAATACTAATTTGTCTAATACATTAGAGTACAAAGAAAACATCAATGCGCTTTACACACAATATGGTTTTAAAGTAAATAAATTCTCTTATTTATTTGGTTTAAGATGGGAAGACACTAATATCGAAGTTAACTTATTAGACAACAGTGATTTCAACACTAAAAAATACAACAACTTGTTTCCAAGTGCTTTTGTAAGTTACGAAATCTCAGATCAAAGTAATTTCTCTGCAAGTTACAGTAAGCGTTTATCTAGACCAAGAGGACGTTTCATGAACCCTGCAGTAAACTATGCAAGTAACATCAATATCTTTCAAGGAAACCCAGATTTAGACCCGTCTTTAACAGACAAATATGATATTGGATATATTAAAAGATGGGACAAAGTAACTTTTAATACTTCGGCTTATTTTGAAGATACAAAAGATGTTTTCAGCTTTGTGAGATCTCCTACAGGAGACGAAGTTAACGGAGTTCCGGTGATCAAAAGTTCTCCTATCAACTTAGGTAAAGAGCAAAAATTTGGTTTTGAATTTACATTTAACTACACTCCATTCAAATGGTGGAAATTAAACAGTAACTTCAACTTTTTCAACGTAAAAACAACTGGAGAAAACAGTTATACAGATACACAAGGAAATCTTATTGTTCAGAATTTAGATAATCAGGCTAATTCTTGGTTTGCAAGAATCAACTCTAAGGTTACGCTTCCATACAAAATTGACTGGCAATTGACAGGAATGTACAATGGCGAGCAAAAAACAGCTCAAGGTAAAAACCTAGGAATGTTCGGAATGAATACTGCTTTAAGCAAAGATGTATTAAAAGATAAAGCTACAATTGCATTCAATATCAGCGACATCTTTAATTCTAGAAAAATGAGATCTTATACGTATTTGGATAATGTAAATTCATACAGCGAATTCCAATTCCGTAAACGTCAATTTAATTTATCATTCACTTACCGTTTCAACAAAGCAAAAGGTGAACGAGATAAAAATATGCCAAAAAACAATGAAGGCGGCGGAGAAGGCGGCGGAGAATTTCCTGGATAACATTAGTTAAATTCCAAAATTCAAATTCCAAATTCCAATCTCTTCGAGATAAATTATAATACAAAAAATCCCAAATCCCAATCTTATAAATTGGAATTTGGGATTTTTTATTTAACCTTTTATATCTGGAATTTAGAATTTCAAGAATTGGAATTTTCCAAATGAAATTGGAATTTGGAATTTATAGTATTGGAATTTATTTTTTTTGTGCAGCAAAAAAAAGAACCCAAAAGGGTTCTTTTCTTATGACATCAATCTAGTATTTAATAGATTGTTCTTCTTGTCTTTTTTTAGCTCTCTTTTCTTTGAACATTTCCCAGCTTGCTCCCGTAACCCAGTAAGATACGAAACCAACTAAGAAAAACATTAACCAAAACCCTATAGTTAGTATGGTTAAGAAAAGTAAAAAGCCTAAGTACTGTGAAAATTCAAACATGTTTTCCGGAATTTTTGAATGTTACGACAAATGTAGGGTATATATTTTTTCTCAGCAATAAAATCTAAATCAATTTTCGTTAAATAACATTTATCCGTATATTTATACTCATTTTAAATAAGCTTTTTTTTGAACGTGAAACCTTTTAAACAGAGAGTTCATTCAAATCATAATAATTTTCAGAAGCTGTTTCCTGCTGTCCGCTGTATCTTTTTGTTTTTAAAGAAAAAACAAAAAGGATGCCGCTTCCATCAGGGCTAGGGCACTCATTTTCAAAAGAAGTTTCAATTTTTAATTCACAAACATTTCAAATTTTCAAATAACATTTTACAAACAAAAAAATGAAATACCGTATAGAGAAAGACACCATGGGAGAAGTTCAAGTCCCAGCCGATAAATATTGGGGTGCACAAACAGAACGTTCTAGAAATAATTTTAAAATTGGGCCGTCGGCTTCAATGCCAAAGGAAATCATAGAAGGTTTTGCTTATCTAAAAAAAGCTGCAGCTTATGCAAATTACGATTTAGGAGTTCTGCCAATAGAAAAAAGAGATGCTATTGCTGCTGTCTGTGATGAAATTCTAGAAGGAAAACTGGATGATCAATTTCCTCTGGTAATCTGGCAGACAGGTTCTGGAACGCAAAGTAACATGAATGTAAACGAAGTTATTGCAAATCGCGCACAGGTTCTTAAAGGTTTTGAAATTGGCGAAGGCGAGCAATTCATCAAAGCCAACGACGATGTAAATAAATCACAATCATCCAATGATACTTTCCCAACCGGAATGCATATTGCCGCCTATAAAATGGTTGTTGAAACAACTATTCCGGGTGTTGAAAAACTGCATGCTACCTTAGCTAAAAAAGCAGCAGAATATGCAGATGTTGTAAAAATTGGACGCACGCATTTAATGGATGCAACACCTTTAACATTGGGTCAGGAAATTTCTGGTTATGCAGCACAATTAGCTTTTGGCTTAAAAGCCCTTAAAAATACTTTATCACACTTATCTGAAATTGCCTTGGGCGGTACCGCAGTTGGAACGGGATTAAATACGCCAAAAGGCTATGATGTAAAAGTTGCCGAATATATTGCTGAATTTACGAATCATCCTTTTGTAACAGCAGAAAACAAATTTGAAGCTCTTGCTGCACACGACGCAATTGTTGAAACTCATGGAGCTTTAAAACAATTAGCCGTTTCATTAAATAAGATCGCAAATGACATCAGAATGTTAGCTTCTGGTCCGCGTTCTGGAATTGGAGAAATCCATATCCCAGAAAATGAACCTGGTTCTTCTATTATGCCAGGGAAAGTAAATCCAACACAATGTGAAGCCCTTACTATGGTCTGCGCGCAAGTTATCGGAAATGATATGGCAATTGCCGTTGGAGGCATGCAGGGACATTACGAATTGAATGTTTTTAAACCAGTTATGGCTGCGAACTTTTTGCAATCGGCACAATTATTAGGCGACGCTTGTGTTTCTTTTGATGAGCATTGTGCGAAGGGAATCGAACCGAATCACAAACGCATTAAAGAATTAGTAGACAATTCATTAATGTTAGTAACTGCTTTAAATACCAAAATAGGCTACTACAAAGCTGCCGAAATCGCTCAAACCGCGCACAAAAACGGAACTACTTTAAAAGACGAAGCTGTTCGTTTAGGATATGTTTCTCCCGAAGATTTTGATGCTTGGGTGAAGCCTGAGGAGATGGTTTAGTTTTTTTTGTTTCAGGTTTCAGGTTTCAGGTTTCAGGTTTGAAATCATGGATGAATAGAAATGACTTATTATTAAAAAAGGGAGAAAATTAAAATTTTCTCCCTTTTTTAATAACGTGACACTTGAAACCTGAAACAAAAACTCTTATTTCCCGTCGACATAATCTTGCAGATAACTAAATCTCGCCGTCAATTTACCGTTTTCTGTGATTTGTGCACGCTTTAGGATTCCCTCTTTATCGCCGTTGAAGAAGGCTGGAATTACGTGTTCCATAAATTGTTCGCCAAAACCTTCGCTCGCATCTTTCGGAATTTCACATGGAAGATTATCGACTGCCATCACTGCAACTGCTGCTGGATGGAAGAAATCGACTTCTTTATCTTCTAAAGGAAAATATCCGTACAAAGGTTCTGCAATTGTCGAAGAACGAACTGTACAGGCAATCGGGCCATTTACATCGCAGGAAATATCTGCTACAACTTTTAACTTACAATCGCTGGCATTCAGCATTTCCTTAGTTAAAATCATTGGTGCATTGCTTGCATAAAAATGACCAGAAAAATAGATATCAGAAACTTTAGTAAATCTTTCAAAATCAGATTCGTATTCTTCTGGATGATTTACAAAATCTGTAAAATCCAAAACCTGTCCGTCTTTTCTTTTATTATATTCTAAAACATCAAGCTGTACATAAACAGCCTGAGCATATTTTTTCGTCAAATAATTGTCAACTGTAATTTCTTTTACTTTTATCGCGTCCAAAATTTCTTTTGCTCCGCTCCCAACCTTTCCAGTTCCCGTAATCACAAATTTTAAAGCAGGCATTGTAATACGTTTCAAATGCATGATCATCGCTTCTTTTCCAGAAAGTGTTTCAGCTTTAGGCAGTTTGAACAATTCAAATTTAATTCCGAATGCACGAATTCCGTTGTAAACGCCAACCATTCCAGCATATTTTCCAAAACCAATTAAGCGGCGGTCATTTTCATCAACAATAGTTTCGTGATCATACAAATCAATATTTTTTTCTAAAATCGCCTGAAGTAGTTTTCTATTATGAGGCTGTTTTTTAATTGTATGAGAAAAAAAGAAATAAGCCTTGTTTGGAATCAAGTCCTCAACTGGAACTTCCTTCACCCCAAATAAAACATCACAATCCGAAACATCATCAGAAACCGTTATTCCCATGTTTTTGTAATCGTCATCCGAAAATATTCTAATATCTGAACTTTCGACCTTTACAACAGCTTCGTGATATAACTGCTTTAATTTTGTAAGTTCATTTGGAGAAAATACAACTCTTCTATCTGGCGGATTTTTTCTTTCTTTTATGATTCCAAACTTCATTTAAAAATGATTTTAATATTCAATAATATAACTTTTTACATTGTATTTGTTTCAAATATAACAAATTTAGTTAAATTTTTCTTTCCAAAATACTATTTAGAATGCTTCAAAAACGTTACAAGCTGAAAAACAAACAAGTAAAATTTACAATTCTTAAAATTATGTTAAAAAAAGTAATTTAAACCGTCTAAACTGAGAAAACAACAAAATTGAATTCGATATATTTGTTTTTAAAGAACGATGCAAATGATTTTCCTTAAAAAAACAAAGATACCACAAATACTTTTCTCAATCCTAGTTTTGAGTTCATGTGGCAAAGACAAAAATAAACAAACCGCTAATACCCCTGCAGTCGAAGATACATTACCTAAAATGAAACCGTTAGGTCCTGAAAAGAAAATTTCACAGGCTTATAAAAATTCGGTTACTGGCAGAATTAACCATTTCTATAATAAAAACTGGCCGAATAATTCGATGAACGGAAGTTTTTTAGTCGCTAAAAACGGACAGATTATTTTTGAAAAATACAACGGATTTGCCAATAAAAATGAAGGTACTAAAATAACTCCAGATACACCTGTACAGATTGCCTCAGTAAGTAAAGTTTTAACAGCAACGGCGATTTTAAAATTGGTAAATGCAGGCAAAATTGACTTAGACCAAAAGGTAAATACGATTTTAAAAACATTTCCATACGAAGACTGTACGATCAGAATGCTTTTGAGCCACCGTACAGGAATGCGTAATTATGCTTATTTTACAGACCGTGACAAATCGGTTTGGGACAGACATAACCAATTAACTAACAAAGATATCCTGGATATTTTGGCCACTAAAAATATTGGTTTGGAATCTAGAACTGGAACTCGTTTTAGTTATTGCAACACCAATTATGCTATGCTGGCACTTATTATCGAGAAAGTTGTTGGTTTGAGTTTCAAAGAAGCAATGGCTGAGATGATTTTCAAACCTTTAGGAATGACTCACACCTATGTTTTTGACGATGATAAGGACAGAAAAAAAATTGTTCCATCATACAAAGGGAATGGTGTAGAAATTGGTTTTGACTATTTAGACAATGTGTATGGAGATAAAAATGTTTTCTCAACGGCAAGAGACCTTTTAAAATTTGACCGCGCGAGACAATCACCAGATTTTTTAAAACCTGCATTATTGAAACAAGTTTACACTGGTTACAGTAACGAGCGCAAAGGCACTAAAAACTACGGTCTTGGAATTCGAATGATTAACTGGGAAACTGGGCAGAATTTTTACTTCCATAACGGATGGTGGCATGGTAATACCTCATCTTATATCACTTTAAAGAAAGAAGGAGTTACCATAATTGCACTTTCTAATAAAATGACAAGAAATACTTATGCTGTTCGAAAACTAGCGCCAATTTTCGGAGATTACCCATTTAATTTTAAAGACGAAGAATAAAATAGTCATAAAGTCAAAAGTCGAAAGTCTTAAAGCAAAAAGACATAACAGCCCTCAAATATTTGACTTTTAAAAAGTTACAGTTTTCGACTTTACAACTTTCGACTTTATGACTTTTGACTTTCTAATTTTTCTGAAAATTTTAGCATAAAGTAATTTCAAATAGCATAAATTTGCAATCCTATTTTTGGGGTCGACTGGTTTTGACAGCAAGTCGAATTGAACAGTAAGCACGTCGAGCATTGAGACCTTGCTCGTAAATATAAGATCTCGAACTTTTACACGGCGAAAATAATTACGCTTTAGCTGCATAATCCGAATCATAGTAAGATTGCGCCACGTCTCTACAAGGTAGAGAAGCTGGATTCTCCTGGAAAGCCTTGGTTTGTGGCGTTCCGTCAAGGAGAACCGTAAAAATAAACCTAGAAATCCATGAGCTTCGGGTGGGTTTCGAAAATTAAGAAGATAAGTGTTCGGTGGCTGTTTCTGGCCTAGCTTAACATCGAAAATCTAATCAGGAAATAAGCGTGTAGAAAGCTCTTTAGTTGCTTGTTTGGACCCGAGTTCGATTCTCGGCGACTCCACAAAAAAGCCTGTAAACTTATTGTTTACAGGCTTTTTTTATTTTAAATCCTTATTAAATAACGAAACTAAAATCAGACTTAAAATTTGGTTTCTTTTTAAGGGTGTAGATTATCTATAATCCACTTAATAATATTACGAAATATCGAAAAATTTATTTTCTCTTTATTTAGTTTTTTCACTGAAATTAAACCACTTGCAGCATTGGTGTAATAATTGGCATAAGGAAATAAAATTTTAAAAACCTTAATTATGCTAAACGTGAAAAAAGAATTGGGAACATTAAGTATGCCATGGGAAAAAGAATATGGTTATGCTCAAGCAGTAAAGAATGGAGACACTCTTTGGATTTCTGGACAATTGGGTCACGATACTGAAGGAAATCTTGCTGAGGGAATGGAAAATCAGTTCGAGAAAACTTATGACAACATTAGAACTTTGTTGAATAATTTTGGCATGAATGAGGATGACATTGTAGAAGAAGTTATCTATGTAACTGACATGGCAGCTGCATTTCAGGCAAGAAAAAAAATAGGGAAAGACTTTTATCCAGATCCACAGAGAGTTGCCAGCAGCATTGTTGGAGTAACTGAACTTGCTTTACCGGGACAAATGGTAGAAGTAAAAATTGTTGCAAAAAAATAAAGTTTAATAAAGACATAAAGCATTTTGCACTTAATAAAGTTCTCCAGACAGCTCAAAGTCTGATTTTATAATATCTACAAAAAGCCTGTAAAGTTAGTATTTACAGGCTTTTTTTCAATTAACAATGTTACTTAAATATTTTAAGTGTTAATAAATTTAATTTGCCACATAATAATTACAAATCAACCAAATCAAGTAGTTTTGCTCTAAACTAAATAGTTATAAAGTTATATTTTTAGAAATTAAAACCTAACTATTTATGAAACTACAAAAACTTATCATTAAAAATTTTCGAGGACTAAAAGGAGAAAATAACATCATTGACTTCTCATCCTCAAACATTATTTTTCTTATAGGACTAAATAATGTTGGTAAATCTTCTTTTCTACGTGCATATGAATTTTTTATTAACTCTGCTCAAAAAGCAAATACCTCAGATTTCTACAATTATGACATCAATATACCTATTGAGATAGAAGGTGTCTTTCTAAAAGATGAATATGACGATGATGATGACGAATTAGCAGCTGCTTCTAAAGGCAAAGGCACAGATCCAGACTGGATTAAAAAATGGGTTGATGAAAATAATTTTATTCGAATAAAAAAAATCTGGACAGAAACTAATACTGCAGATAAATTCACATTTTCTCCTGAAACTGACGAATGGGTGCTAAACGGTTTTGGCGGAATGCCTTCACTATTCCAAAAACATTCTCCAACACCTATTTTAATAAGTGCAATGGAAACTGAAAACAGTCTTGAAGAAAAAGTTAATAAATTAATTCAAGATGAAATTCTGAAAAAATTAAAAGACGACTATGGCGAAGACTTAAATGAGCTGGTCACTGGCGTTAAAAGGTTGCAACAAAAAATAGCAGATTCAGAAATTGTTACTAAATACAACGAGGAAATAAATGAATATTTTAAAAAGGTATTTTCAGATCTCACTTTAAAACTTTCACCTAAAGATGATGATAATATAAAACTGGAAGATTCATTTAAAAAAAATCACAGTGTTACAATTAGTAAAGATGGAATTGATAGAAATGAGGTTTTTACACAATACGGACACGGTGTAATTCGTCAGGCATTATATAATTTTTTAACTTTCCTAAAAAGATCTCGTGAAGGAAAAAAGAAAGAATATATTATCTTATATGAAGAGCCTGAATTATTCTTACATCCTGAAATTACTTTTAAATTGAGAACAAGTCTATATGATCTAGCTGACAACTCTCCATTTCAAGTTATATGCGCGACTCACTCACCTCTTATGATTGACATTTCTAAACCACACTCCTCATTAGTAAGAGTAATTAAAAAAGAGGACGAAACAACATTTACTTACCAAGTGGGAGATGAAGTTTTTAGAAGTGATTCAGATCGGAAGCAACGTATTCAAATGATAAATAGATTCAATCCCCATGTATGTGAATCATTTTATGCGAAAATGGTAATTATTGTTGAAGGAGATACTGAAGCTATAGTTTTCAGGGATTTAATTAAACGCTTCTATAACGACTACGAAGTTTACGTTCTAAACTCAGGTTCAAAAAACAACATACCATTTTTCCAAGAGATTTTTACGGCATTCCATATAAACCACTGTGTAATACATGATTCAGATACACGATTAAACAAAAATAATTCAATTAATAGTGCCTGGACTTTAAATAGTTCTATCTGGAACAAGATCGTTTCCGCAAATCAAATTATGGACGGAATGGCTAGACGATATGTTCATGTGGAAAACTTTGAAATCGCACATGGAATTACTTCAAATGGTAAAGACAAACCTATAAGAGCATTTAACTTCGCTCAAGGTTTACAGTTTGATTCCGATGTACCTTGCCTCGCTTTACTAAAAGATCTTTTAGGGGATAAAATTATACTCCATGACAATAATTACATTGAGCAGTTAAATTAGTTCGAAACCAAAGAATTATTACTTTTAAGACAAAAGAAATCCTGCAAACATTTAGTTTGCCGGATTTTTGTAAAAATTGGATTTGCAATACGTGCTCGCAAAGTCTAGCTCAACATATTAAAAAAAATCCAGTATTTAACTATAGAAACGCAAACGGAAAGAATTTTCGAGTAATCGTTACAAATATCCGAGCGATCGGGATTCAAAAGTTATCCAAACTGCATTATACCAAAAATACCTTCAAAATACCAATAACAACCGATATTTCCCTTCATTTCTATTGGTATTCGCTGAGGCAGGAATTTGTCTTGAATGAAATCTATTCCCACTCAATTTTCGTATATACAAGAAAAAGCTGTTGTCATGGAAACATTACCAACCTTTCTTGTAAAAATTCTGCAGATACTTGCCGACAGATACGGCATGAGCTGTACTTTAGAAGAACTAACAAGTCTCTTAACTCCGGTTTTTAATACTTACACACTCCTGCAAAACAGTATAGCTGATCAAAGGAAAAAACAAGCGAGGGTACTAGATGCTTTACTACTTTTGGATAAGGAAGGATATATCTTTTTAAGTTCAAGTTCTGATGAAAGTACAATAAGTATAAAAGGTCTAATTTTAGTAAATAATAAAGTTATTTGCAATTAGATTACTATCACCCCAACAATCCCATTAACAAATCAACAATAACGGATATTCTTCTTTATTTAAAAAAACAAATGCAGCTCCTTTTCAGGAAACTGCACTTATCAAAACTAATTCAATTAAAAAAAATTATAAACTTGCTTTCACCTCACCACAGGTCAGCATATTTTTTGGATAGTATGGATTTTTGATTTCTTTACTGTCACTTACCCATTCTGCACTTGTCATTGGACAAACCTGCAAAAATAATGCGGTATCTTCTGCTTTGAATTTAGGAGCAAGATCCCAAAATTTAACAGAAAGTGATTGAAAAACTTTGCGCTGCTTGTTGATGTTTTTGGTTGCTTCAATTGCAGCTGCAAGCTCTATAATTTCTTTTCTTGCTGCTGTCGCTTCATTCATTTTTTGAAGAGTCAGTTTTTTAAACTTAAAGTTCTTTAATGAAGCTTGTAATGCCACGGCGTTTTTAACTACAGCCAGACTATCTGAAATTAATAGGTTGTTTTTTAAAGCCAGATAATTACTTGTGATTTCCTTTTTCTGCGCTTCGCGTTTTGACGCTAATTCTGGTGTTACTTCTTCTTTAGAAGTTAATTGCGCCTGCGCTAAAAAGCTAAAGAAAACAAAGGTTATAATGAATAAATTTCTCATGATGTAGGTTTGTCTAATTTTGTAATAATTTTATCGATGTCTATCAGAATGCTTTCAAAGTGATCTTTGTTGATTCCGGCTGCAGAATCTCTCATTTTTTCGATATCTGTTTTTAATTTTAGCAGATGTTGTTTTCCATAAAGTTTTACATCGCTGCGCTGTGCTGCATTAGAAGCTCTTCCCGGCTCTAGTTCTTTTGGCAATAAAAGCAAGCCTAATTTTTCGATATAACCGCGCTGAAATCCTCTTCTGTAAAAATCTTGTTTTTCGTCGCCGCTAAATTTTACCCAAACGGTTTGCTGTATATCGTTTAAAAACTCTGGAACTGTATAAGCTCCTTCAAACTGCATTGATTTTAGGTTAATATTATAAAGCATTCCTGAGCTAAGGAGCATATTTAAAACTTGATTCTGCTGGTCAGAAATCTGCTCTTCTCTTTTCAAGGCAATAAGATCGTCGATTTCCTGCGGATACATCCAAAGCGGCGAAACAAACAATTGTCTTCCTAAATAATCTATTGCCGCTTTTACTTTTGCTTTAGGAACCGGTCTGTAAACAGCACCTTTTTCGTCAACTGTTCTTTTGGTAACATAATTGCTTCCGATATTTTTCAGTACGTGGTACAAATACAAATTATACTGCGATACGACTGCTTTATGCATATCTGCTAAATTATCATAAGCATCATTTGGCTGATAAGTCCACGTGATAAGATTGGGCACTACACGTTTTAAATTCTTAATTCCGTAATCGCTTGCCTTTACTGCATCATCTCCAATATCTTCTTTTTGACTGCGCGGGTCTTCGTCTTTTCCTTCTCCTCCAAACCATAATTTCGGATTAGCTGTTAAGCTGTCTGTTGTTAATTTGGCCAGTAATTTTTCTTCTTCAAACTCGTCTTTCGCATTTGGATAATAACCATACCCCCATTGAACAGCCCATTTATCATAACTTCCAATTCGAGGGTATATTCCTTTTGGACTAATATTATCTTCTGGCTGTGCCACATAATTAAAACGAGCATAATCCATTATAGAAACTGTATGCCCATTTGCTTCTACCCATTTTTTATCTCTAAGTTTTTCTACCGGAGTAGCACTGCTCGCTCCCATATTGTGACGTAAACCAATAGTATGTCCGATCTCGTGAGAAGAAACAAAACGAATTAACTGTCCCATTAATTCATCATCCAAATGCATTTTTCTTGCTCTTGGGTCTAAAGCTCCAGCTTGGATCATGTACCATTTCTGCACTAATTTCATCACATTATGATACCATCCCACATGACTTTCGATGATTTCGCCGCTTCTTGGATCACTTACTCGTGGCCCGTAAGCATTTGGAGTTTGTGATGCATAATATCTTACTACAGAATATCTTGCATCTTCTAAACTCATTGTTTTATCATCTTCCGGCCATTCTTTACCTACAATTGCATTTTTAAAACCAGCCGCTTCAAAAGCTTTCTGCCAGTCGTTGATTCCTGCAATTAGGTAAGGTCTCCATTTTTTTGGTGTTGCCGGATCAATGTAGTACACAATTTGTTTTTTAGGTTCTACCAATTGACCGCTTAAGTATTTCTTAATGTCTTTGTCTTTTGGTTCGAGGCGGTAACGCTGGATAATATATTTTGTTTGAGCACGCTGTTCATCGTCATCAAACAGAACATATTTATTAGCAAAAAAACCTACTCTTTCATCGGCAAAACGTTTGCGCATTGGAGTTTTTGGAAGCAGTACAATCGATGTGTTTAAGCGAAGTGTTACACTGCCGCTGCTTGCTGTCGAATTGGTATATGTTTTTGTTGTTTTTACCTCAATATTAATAGGATATGTATCGATAGATTCGATAAAAGATTTATCATCTGCAAGAGAGGTTAATTTTTTTTCTGTTTTCTCTTTACTTTCCAAAGAGAACATAGCGTTATCTTTCTTGAAAGCATCTGTTACTTCAATAACAACATCTCCCGTAGTGGGATTAGTAGTTTTGACAGGAAACGCAGCCACAATTGGATTTTCGTTACTGCCAGCAAGTGCTTTTGCCAGCATCGAGTCGGCATTTTTTACATCTTGTCTGTATTGTAACGATCTTAAAAAGACAGTGTTATTTGCTCCTTTTTCAAAGTAAATAGTCTGTTCATTGGCTTTTTCTCCGCCAAAAATCCCAATTCCCTCAGGAGTAGAAAGATATCTCGTTACCACCAGCATATACCTGTTGAACAAGCTGTCTGGAATTTGAAAATAATATTTAGTATCTACCTGACTAACCGTAAAAAGTCCGACTTTGTTTTTAGAACTTTCTTTAATGATCTTTTCGTAGGCTTGTAAACCTTTTTGCGGTGCACTGGCACTATCCGCTTTTTTTTCAACGGGTGTTTGTGCAAAACCATGCTGGTTGGCAAAAACCAGCATGATTATTAAAATAAATAATTTCTTCATTGGAATTAAAATGGAACCTTTTCGTCTGTGTTTAAAGTAAGTTTAGGATTCTTTTGCAGCACAGATAAAGGAAATGGTATAATGTATAATCGAGAATTTGGCTGTAACGTATACGTTTTTTGAGGAACGGTTTTGTTTACAATTGGAAAAACTCTTGTAATTGTTTTTGCATATTCTGTTTCCGTATTCAATCTTTTTAAATCGAAAAAACGATTAAAACCTAAAAGCAATTCCTTTCTGCGTTCGTTAATAACCAGTTCCATTGTTTCTTTTCTTGTTGCCGGAACAGCTAAATTTACAGTACCAGATAAGATACGTTTTGCTCGTAAAGTATTTAAGACCGAAACTGCTTCATTAAATTGGTTTTCTCTTGCATAACATTCGGCCAGAATTAAATATACTTCGGTTGTTTTCATTCCAACTGTAGGATAAAAGAACCTTGTGTATTGAGTTCCCCAATATGCTGTGTTTGAGCCTTGATCTAAGTTGGTTGTACTTGTAGAATTGAAAAACAAATTGAAACGTGCGTCATTAGTACCAAACAACGTTCGTAACTCTGGACTGATAATATAAAGCTGTCCAAAATTCATTTCGTTATAACCCGTCATATACATATAACTCAGCACTTCAACATTATTTGCTGCAGGAACAGCAAGCGCAGTTGGTCCGCCCTGCGTGTTATAAGCTACCATATCAAATATCTGATTGTTGTAGCTCAATGATTTTTCTGCTGCTTCTTTCGCTTTGGCAATTTCGCGTTTAAATAAATGAACTTTAGCTTTAAATGCATAAGCAAATGCTAATGACGGATGATAAACATCCATAGGTTTTTCTTGTAGAAACGGCAGCGCGTCTTCAATATCTTTCTGAATAAAATCGTAAACCTGGGCTACGGTAGATTTTGAAGGCTGTGCTTCTAAATCAAATTTATCCATAATGCAGATTCCTCCGTCTGTAGCAGCCGTCTGCGGATCGTAACCTTTTGCATAGGTATTCACCAATAAAAAGTGATCGTAAGCTCTATAAATTTTGGCTTCTGCTTTTGCCAGACGTTTTGTGTTTTCATCGCCTTTACTTTCATCTACTAATGAAATAATGGTATTCCATCTGTTAATGTAAGTGTATGCCTGATTATAAAAACTTGAAGTTCCAAGTAATGAAACCCTATCCACACTTTCATCAAAAGTAAAATTGATGATATCAACGTTTGGAGTTCTTCCTATTACGTTTGCTTCACGCATCCATTGGTCATCTGATAAATATTGAAAGTTATTGATTGGATAACCTCTTCCTGGCAGTGAAACTAATTCCAGAAATTGTTCAGGTGTTTCAATAACTAAAGCTCCTTTCGGTGTAATATCTGTATAATCTTCGCATGATGATATTGTCAGCATCATGAACGACAGCAGTGTTATATATATCTGTTTCATTTTTTTAAAGTGTAAGGTTAAAGCCAAGTAAATATGTTTTTGGCGATGGCAGATTACGTGTAGCTGAATTTGCGCTATAAACTTCTGGATCAATACGATTTCCGGCTGCACTCCAATACCAAATATTGTTCATTTGGAAAGTAAATTTAGCCGATGAAATATTCATTTTAGTCGCAAAGGTTTTTGGCAGATTATATCCTAATGAGATGTTTCTCAGTTTGATATAATCTCCATCTACAACATTTGCACTTGAATTTCTCCATTGGCTGCTGATTGTAGATGCGTAATTTCTAACACTTTCGTCTAAGTCTACGTATAAACGAGTATTCCCATTTGGATTGGCATCTGTATAACGATCAGCAATCCCTGATAGGTTTACCACATCAGTATCCATAGCCAGAACTTCTTTACGCATTACGTTTCCTCCAGAGAAAACAAACAAGAAGTTTAAATCAAACTGCTTATAAGAAAATCGTTGTGACAACGAACCTGTATAAGTTGGTATTAAAGTTCCCATGTTTACTAATGCATCCGGATTTGTAACCGTTTTTATACTGGTAGAAATTGGATTGCCATTTGCATCAAAAGTGATAGACGGATTTCCATTTTCATCTAAAACATAAGGGTATCCATTAGTTGTTCCGCCATATTGGTATGCATATAAACTATTGTACAATTCATTTTCTTGAAAGAAATCGATAGGTGAAGAAATATATACAGCAGCTGATGACTGTGCTCGTGTCACTTTTCTAACAGTTGTTTTGTTGTAAGCAAATACAATATTAGAAGCTACACGAAAACTACCGTTGTTGTACCATTCAGATCCAACTGTAAATTCTACCCCTTTATTTAATAAGGCTCCAGCGTTAATTCTTCTTGTCAAAGCCCCCACTGTAGGATCTAAATCTGTTGTAGCTAATAAGTCGCTGCTATATTTACGATATAAATCGATACTACCATTTAATTTTGCTCTAAACAAACTATAATCCAGACCAACGTTTGTGCTTTGCGTTTTCTCCCATCTCAACATCGGATTTGGCTGCGCTGTAATATTGGTATACTGTAAAGATTGGTATAAGTTATCGTTTCTTCTTGTAGCGGTAATGTATGGAGTTGTACTTTGGTCTATATTTCCGTTAATACCATATGTCGTTCTCAATTTCAACATGCTTACCCATTTGACAGGTTTCATGAATTCTTCATTGCTTACATTCCACCCTAAACCTGCAGACCATAAAGGACGATTTTTATATTTTGGATCTACTCCAAATAAATCGGCTCTATCTACACGGTAACTTCCTGTCACGTTATATTTTGATAAATAAGTATAACTCGCAGTACTAAAAACTGAAAAATAACGGTGTAATATTTCTTTTTGTGTTCTGGCTAAAGCCCCTAAAGTTCTATTATTTCCGAATATATAACTTGAAACTCCTGTTTGACTTAATGCAAGATTATTCATTACAGCCGAAGTAAGTGTTACAGGGTCGTAACCATAACGCAGCGACTCAACAGTTCTTGGAAGAAATGTTTCGCGCATTTCAAAACCAGCCAAAGCATTAATAGAATGTTTGCCTTCCCCAAATTCCTCAGCATAATCTAACTGATTTCTAAAAGAGTAATTAGTAGCCTGACTACTGGATTGTTCGAAACGTCCTCCTGTAGAAAAACCTTCTACTGGTGTATACACATTTGTAGCTGCATTATATCCTGTCAGGGTATTAATTGCATAGCGCATTTTATAAGAGTTAATGTCATAATACTGCTCATTATCGTTTCTTCTTACCTCATATTGAAACTGCGTATTATAACTTAGACCTCTCCAAATTTTGGCTTTTATGTTGGCAAATGCTCTTAAACTTAGTGAATTTTGTTTTTCGATTCCTTCCTGAAGCGAGTTTAAAACATTAAAAGACATTGGTTTAAACCCACTTAAACCTGCTAATTTTTCGGCAACAGCCGGATTAATAACACCGCTCGAAGTAAAACCATCTCTAATTCCGACAAAAGGTGCTATAACCAGATTCCCGTTATCATCTGTAATGCGCTCGTATCTTTTTTGAATAGTCAGGTAATCGTTATAATCACCATCGGTTACGTCATCATTGCTGTAAGTTCCGTTAACTCCAAATGTTGCATTCAGCCAGTTGTTGATCTGAAAACTGCTTTTTGCATATAGATTAAATGCTCTGCTTTGGTTGAATTTCACGCGATTTTTTGATTCGTCATAATTTAACGACACGTAAGTATTCTGTTTACTTGTACTACCAGAAAAGGCTACATTGTAACGCTGTCTGAATTCATTCTGCCATACATTATCGTGATAATCTTTTATGTAGTCGTTTTTTCTCCATTGCGAAAGCGTACTGTCATAATCAGCATTACTAATTTTTCCTTCTTCCAAATTCCTGTTAAGCTGGTAAAGCGGACTGTAGTATTTCATACTGCTGTTCCCAATATCTCCATAATTGCTAAACATGGTCGATGTGTTGGCAAATCTTGCTCTTTCTCTATTGTAAACAGCCTGTTCAAGATCGATTATATCGCCTGTAGAAGCGTAATTCATATCTCTCATGTTCGGTTTTTCCGCAATAAAGAAATCAGAATTGATACTTACTTTTAATTTTCCATTTCCTTTTTTGGTCGTTAATACAATGATACCATTTGCCGCTCTCGAACCATAGATAGAAGCTGCAGCCGCATCTTTAAGAACGTCTACACTTTCTATATCATAAGGATTAATATCGTTTAGAGTCAATTCTGTTGGTAAACCATCAATTACTAAAAGCGGACTATAACCAACTTGGTCACTAGAGAAAGTACCGATACCTCTTAAAATAGGTTTATCGGCAGCTGCGCCGCTTGGATTTTTCTGAAACATCAAACCTGCAACACGGCCTTCAAGCGCGCTTGATAAATCAGCATTGATGTTTTCATTTAATGTTTTCTCATCAACTTTGGCAATTGCTCCAGTAAAGTTGCTTCTTGCTATGGTTTGATATCCCGTTACCACAACTTCTTTCATTGCAGCCACTTTGTCCTCCACAACTAGAGTCAACTGGGTTCTGCCTGTGATACCAAAAGATTTTTTCTCAATAGTCAATCCAGAACATTCTAGAATACCATTTTCTGGAACATTATCAAAAGTAAAACTTCCGTCAAAATCGGTTATACTATTTCTGTTGGTTCCTACAAGGGTAACAATGACTCCAGGAAAAGGCTCGTTTTTATTATTTAATACTTTTCCTCGGACGTCGATTAGTCCGTTTCCCAAATTTTCGGTTTTTTCTTTTCCCGCAGTTACCACAATAGTTTGATTGGTAATGGAATATTTTAAATTTTGGGAATTAAAAATCCGGTTCAATGTTTCTTTTAAACTCGAATTCTTTACATTAATAGTAACTGGACTTGCATCTTTAAGCAGTTTCTGAGTATAAAATACTTCGTAGTTACTTTGTTTGGCAACTTCTTTCAAAACCGTTTCAAGTGATGCGTCTTTGAAATTAATGCTGATATTCTGTGCCTGTCCCGAATAACTGCAAAGCAGTATAACAAGTGCACCGAAGATCTTTAAACAAATAGAAAAATTAAATCTGGGGATCTTTTTTTCAGAATTTTTGTAAGGTTTTTTTGGTTGTAAATTTAATTTCATACATTTACATTGGTTATAGTTAAACAATAGGTGTACAACTTATACTGGCTATAAACCTTTATAACAACCAGAAGCATCGCAACTGCCTCTGGTTTTTTAGTTTATAGACCAATATATACGGTAAATTTCGATCTAGGGATATACAATAATTGTTTTTCCTTCAACCTTAAATTTTATATTACTAAGCTCAAGTACCTTTAATACTTCAGACAAATTTTTATTCATAAACGTTCCTCCGTTAAATCTCACATCCGAAACATCGCCGCGGTATTCTACTTTAATTCCGTACCAGCGTTCCAATTGTTTCATGACCGTTTTTAAGTCGGCGTTATCAAATTTAAAACGGCCGTTTTTCCAAGCGACTGCGGCTTCGGTATCCACTTCTTTAATTTTAATTTTACTAAAGTTGTCAGATATACTAGACTGCTGTCCTGGTTTTAAAATTGATTTTTGATTTTTATAAGAAACCGCAACGCTCCCCTCTAACAATGTAGTTTTTACAACCGATTCGTTGGTATAAGCATGTACGTTAAAATGAGTTCCCAGCACTTCAATAGATTGACTGCCCGATTTTACAATAAAAGGTTTGTTTTTATTTTTGGCAACTTCAAAATAAGCCTCTCCTTCTAATTCTACAATTCTTTGATCGCCGTTAAACTGCGTTGGATATTTAATTGAGGAAACTGTATTAAGATAAACTTTGGTTCCATCTGCCAAAACAATATTGTATTGACCGCCTGTTGGTGTCGAAAGTGTATTAAAAGAATCTGGATCGTTTTTTGAATTATCAGCATTTGGATTGATCACGTATGTAATAACACCATTTGCCCCCATTTTAATGGTCACTTCTTGATCGTCTCCTTCTTTGGCAATGGTATCTTTTCCAGAAATAGCCGAAAGAACAATTTGTTTTCCGTTAGAAAGGGTCAAAATACCTCTTGTACCGCCGGGAGCAATTTCTTGCGGTTTTGCTGCAACCTCAATATTTTGTTGTTTGGGTTTGGTGAAATAAAATATTCCAGAACCTAGTAGTACTGCTATTGATGCAGCCACAGCAATGCGCGGCCAAAGAGAAATGACTTTTTTATCTTTCTCTAACGGCAGATTCGATTGTAAATAATTATAACTGTCTTCCAGTTCGTATTCGCTGAGCTGTAAATTGCTGCGAGAAGCTTTATTCAGATACCATGCATCAAGCTTGTCGCTTTCTTCATTCGATAAAGTACCTTTCTGATATTTTTTCAGCAATGCTAAGATTTCAGTTTCATTCATAATTACAACACGAAGTTTTGTCCTGTTTTAAGTAAGACAGTTAGAAATGACCTTTGTCATAGACAATGACAAAAAAAAATTAAAAAATTATTATTATATCATTAATAAAGCCGGAATAGTATTAACTCTTCTTTACGGATTACAACGATATAGCTAGATTTTATCACAGAAATTAACAAAAACACAATTCTTTGTTACCACACAAAAACACCCATAAAATTCTTGAGTTTTTCGCGTAATATTTTAACGGAATTATATACCTGCTGTTTGGCTGTTTTGTCTGTAATATTCAATTGAAGTGCAATTTCATCATACGAAAGTTCTTCTACTTTTCTTAAAAGAAAAACTTCGCGCATTTTTTCGGGCAGTAAAGCAATTTCTTTTGCAATAATCGATTCTAATTCTTCTTCCCTAAGTTTAGAATCAGCGAAGACATAGTCGTTTTCTACGAAATTGGAAATGGAATCAGCGTAGCGTGAAACCACTTTTTCATGAGCGATATAATTGAGTACTCTATTTTTTACCGCTTTGTATAAATAAGAAGAAAGAGATCCGGTTACTGTTAATTCGTTACGTTTGTTCCAGATCGAGAGAAAGACCTCTTGGACAACATCATTGGCCTCATCTTGATTTTCAAGAATTTTATAGGCATGATTAATTAGAAGTTTAGAATACCTTTTAAAAATTTCTGTATAGGCCGATTGATCATCTTCTTTAAGAAGACGTAATAAAATATCATCAGCATATTCGCTATAGAGAGGCATTAATAAAAAGGGTTGAGGATCAAAAAACGCAATATTAAACATTTTTTATGTTAAAAACTAAAACATACAGAAAAGGGTGACATTATCTGATGTATTTAAATTGGGTTTAAATGGAATAGACTGAAACCTTTTCTGAATAAACCTTAAGTGCTTCTAACGACAAAAAACAAGATTTCTTCTTCTAATTCTTTAGATAAATTTTCACATTCTAGTTTACGGCGGAAATTTTTCTCGAATTTTTTCTTATAAATTTGAGCATCAACTACGTTGGTGCAGTAATCATCGCAAATTGATCTGAACTTCTCATTGGTTAAGTACAGTACTTTGATCGATTCAAAGTATTCCGCAAATCTGATATTATATAACTCTTCAGGTACAGACATAATTTGGAATTTAGCAGGTAAAATATTTACGCGATTAAACACTTTCTAAGCGAAGAAATTAATTCCTAAGATACCTCAGCAATTATTTGTAAATCATTTCACCTCTAAATTATAAATTTAAAAGACTGTTTTTTTTAGAAAGAGGTTGCAAATTATAATTTGCAACAATATTCAATTTGACGAACGTTATTTGAAACATGTTTTACAGCTGTGATTTAAATATTTTTAAAGAGAAAATAAAGTAACCTAACAGTTTTTTATAACCTGTTAAGTTACTTTATAAGATTTTAATCCAGTCTAAACCATTCATTTACTTCTTCTGTAATTGTTTCTTTTATTTCGGGATTTTCAAATTCATTTGAAGCTGAATTGTATACATAATCATGCTGCCATTTTTTATAATGCAGCGTGATTTGCTCAATTGCATCGCATATAAATGTAACCTCATCATTTGTCATGATTGGATGCAGTGACAAACGAACCCAGCCTGGTTTATTCGTTTGATTTCGTTCTAATAATTCATTTGTAAGTTCTGCCGATTTATTTTCATCTATATTGAAAAGATAATGCGCATACGTACTCGCGCAAGACCATCCGCCTCGAACCTGAATTCCGAAACGGTCATTTAAAAGTCTTACGATTAAGTTGTAGTGAATATCTTCGATTACAAAAGAAACACAGCCGATTCGTTCTGTTTTAAGGTCTCCTAGAATGGACAAACCTTTTATTTTTTGAAGTCTTGAAAAACAAAGATCAAGCAGTTCTTTTTCTCTGTTTTTAATGTTTGAAACTCCCATTTTATCTTTTAATTCTAAAGCTAAGGCAGTTCTTATTACTTGTAGAAAGCCTGGCGTCCCGCCATCTTCTCTAACTTCTATGACCTCGCTATAACAATATTTACCCAGCGGATTGGTCCATTTTACATTTCCTCCGCCTGGATTATCCGGAAAATCTGATTTGTATAATTTCTCATTAAAAACCAAAATACCGCATGTTCCGGGTCCGCCAAGAAATTTATGAGGCGAAAAGAAAACAGCATCTAACTGCTGCTCTGGATCTTTTGGATGCATGTTGATTTTAACATAAGGTGCCGAAGCTGCAAAATCTACAAAGCAAAGTCCGCCGTTTTGATGCATGATTTTAGCCAGTTCATGATAAGGCGTAATAATTCCAGTAACATTAGAACAGGCCGTAAAAGAACCAATTTTCAAGCTTCTGCCAGCATATTTTTTAATTTCTTCGGAAAGAATTTTAGGATCGACCAAATTATTTTCATCTGCAGGAAGAATCACAACTTCTGCATTTGTTTCGTACCAGGAAACCTGATTCGAATGATGTTCCATATGTGTAATAAAAACTACTGGTTTATCTTCTTCATTACTTGTTCGCAGTCCCATGATTCTTTGCAGCTTCGATAAAGCAGCAGTCATTCCCGTTCCTGTTGTAATTAAGACATCGCACTCATTTGCATTAACCGATTTTTTAATACTATCTCTGGCATATTGATATGCGTAAGTAGACGTTTTCCCGGTCTGACTTGAAAGCGAATGCGTATTGGCAATCATCGGTCCCATTTTATTAAGCATAATATCCTCGATCGGACTGTATAATCTTCCGCTGGCAACCCAATCTGCGTAAAGCAGATTTTGTTTACCATATACCGATCTATACGTATGATTTACACCTACTGTATTTTCTCTAAACTTAGAGAAGTAACATTCTAACTCAATTGGTTCTTTTGTTGTCTCAATTGCATTCATTTCCTGATCATTTTAAATTAACTAATTTTTTTATTGATGAACTTTAATCTTTTGGTGAGTAAAGCATTTTGACTTGACTCTATGTGTTTAAAACGTTCATATTTTTTTTTCTAAAAGCGATTTAAGTGTAGACTGTAACTCTTCGCCCTGAAGATTTTTGGCTACGATTATTCCGTTTGAATCGACTAAATAATTTCCAGGAATTGCTCTTATTCCGTATAACTTCGCAACGGCGCTGTTCCAAAAAAGTAAATCAGAAACGTGGAGCCAAGTCAAATTATCATCCTGAATTCCTTTGATCCAGTTTTCTTTCTTTTTATCCAAAGAGATTCCAACAATATTGAATCCCTTATCGTGAAATTCTTTATAAGCGGCTACGATATTTGGATTTTCTCTTCGGCATGGGCCGCACCACGAAGCCCAAAAATCGACTAAAGTGTAACCTTTTAAATTTTCATAAAAACGGATTGGTTTTCCCTCTGGATTATTGGCTGTAAAATCTGGAGCTTTTTTCCCCACTGCCAATCCGTCCAAAACAAGGGCAAGATCTTTTAGCTCTTTCACGTAAGTAGTATTTTGCTGGGTTTTATCGAGCAAGGCAATATTTTGTCTAATTTGTTCTGGTGATAATCTGTAAGACCAATTTCTGTACAATACATAAGCCGAAACAATTGAATTAGGATTTTCTGTAATGAATTTACTGATTTCTACATCTTTCGATTTTTTGTAAGTTTCAAATAAATCTTGAGAAGCAGAACCTTCGACTACTGAATTGCTGTAATATTTCTTCGGATTTAATTTTACTGTAATAGGGCTTTTTTCAAGAAAAATATACAAAGGACTGCTTTCTGTATTCACACTTAAACCGTACAATTCGGGCGTTTTCACTTTAGTTTTAAAACTAAAATTTCCGTCTTTCACTTTTACCGAATCAATTGTGGTAAACATTTTATTATGAAACTTTTGCAGGTAAACATAGTTAACAACTGTATCTACAACAGTTCCTTTTAACTGCAAATTATTTTCCTGTGCCTGAGTTTGGCTAAAGCCAAAAAGGAAAGCAAAGCCTAATAGTATTTTTTTCATTGTATTTTGATTTTGGTTAATAATGGATATAAAGATATTCAAGCCCAAATGTGAAAAGGCTTCTAGAAATTGTCGAATAATAAAAATATTGGGAGAATTTAATTTCTTCACATTCGGAAAAAAGCAAGACTATTTTCTTCGAAAATTAAATTCAAAAGTTCGTAACCTGAGTATAAGATTGATTCGGTTTTCATTTTAAAAAAATAAAAGTTTAAAAATATGACCTTATTCAGATTTGGAGGAAATCTTTCTTATCTGTCCACTATAGTGGAAGGATTTAGCACCTTATTCGGTAACAGGTTGCTAAGACGTCAATGGGCCTATTCCCTCGGTCTTTCTGGATAAGTATCATTCAGAAATTTTCTGTGGTACAAATATACATACTAATTCTATCAAATTAGTAGTATTTAATAATATTTTTTTCAATTTTATTTTAAGAATTGCTCTATACCCTTGTAAAAACACTGAATAACAACAATTTAAAATGAAAAATAAATTTAAAGAATTTTAATTTTTACAAAGAATTTCCAAAAGAAAATTAGTTTTAAATTCTTTACGGCATAAAAAAACTCATTTCGTTTTGAAATGAGTTTATAATTGTTCTGATTGAATAATTATTTATTCTTTCTTTTTTTAGCACTTTCTGTCTGCAGTTTAACGCTGTCTTTTTGCACTCCTTTTGCAGGCGTATAGGTCGAACCATCTTGTACACTTTCTCCTGGCCCGCTTCCTCTGCCGGCAGTACTTAAAGAATCTGTATTACCATTTGCAGTTGTTGGAGTTTGAGTAGTTACAATATTTGTCGATGTAGTGGCAGTATCAGAAACTTGTTCTGTTTGTGTTGTGTCAAGAGGAACGCTGGAAGTTTCTATTTGATCACTGTAACCGTCGTTCTTTTTACAAGAAAACAGGACTCCAGTTACAAATACAAAAAGTATGACTTTTGATTTCAATAAAGCTTTCATAATAAATGTTTTAATGTTTGCAAAAGCTAAGTAACTACTTATAAAACAGTTAATCTTACAGTATTTTTAGAAATTTTTACATAAACATTCATATGAAAACTAATTTTTTAAAGCACAAAAGCCTGAAAACAATTAAGTTTCCAAGCTCTGTAACTAACTAAAGTAAAATGATATTCGTCTTAAAAAGTCACTAATTTCACTCCCAAAGTAAACCATCTTGACGGCAGAGGCACCGCTCCTACTTCATAATAAGTGGCATTAAATATATTCTGCGCATCTAAAAAGATTGTAAATTTTTGAATGGACTGACTTACTCTAAAATCATTAACCCAGTAAGAAGGCCCAGTAATTCTTTCGTTAAAACGTGTTGCAAACAATACTGAAAAATTTCTGTATTGATAATCTATTGTATTGGTTATTTGATGTTTTAATGAAGAAATAAGATACTTAGAATATATTTCTGTTCGAGAACTTTCAAACTGAGAATCTAAATACGTATAAGCTAGAAGGATATTCAATCTTGAATCTTTAGAAAAATCAAATCTGTAGTTCCCTCGCAGGTTGATTCCGTTTGTTTTTAAATCTCCTGTATTTTGACTCTGCCATGGCTGCGTTGTCAAATCACGCATCCAATCGATGTAATTGTCTATTTTTCTGTAAAAATAATTAGCATTAAAGCTTAAAGCTTTTTTGTTGTATTTAAAACCAATTTCACTTTGAAAAGCATTTTCCGAATCTAAGTCGGCGTTGCCAATATTTCCTGTCTGCTTTAAATATAAATCTGTAAAAGATGGAATTCTCTGGCTTGTTCCAACATTTCCAATGATTTTAAAGGCATCTGTAATGGCATAACTAGCATCAATTCCAGGATAAACCTGCCATTTATAATCGGAATTATAATTCAAATAAGTTCCTAAATTCACATCAAGCTTATCTGTAAAACTCGTTCTGTATTCTGCATAGATTCCAACATTCTCACGGTCATGATCTCCAATATTAGACGAATGAATATTTTCATTTCTAAATTCAGCTCCAAAACCAATTTCGCCTTTAGATAATTTAACCGTCGAATTCAATTCTCCAGCGATAGAATTAGTATAATGCTGACTTCTTCCAACATTTAAATTTGAGTTTCCTAAGTAACGATAATCATCATAATTATATCGGTATGTTACTCTCGGCATAATTTTCCAATTTTCTGTAATAGCATGTTTAGATTGAATATTGGCAAATGTAGTCTGGACAATTTCAGTAGAATTTAAATCTCCTGGTGCTGCATAAAATCCGTTTGCTCCAAATCCGTTGTTGATGTAACCCGCTGAACCTAAAATTTCATTAGAGTCATTAAGCTGCACATTTCCTTGATAGAAAATTTTATTGTTTTCGAATGCGGTGTTGTATCGGTAGCCATTGCTTTTATCGTGAGAAGCAAAAATCAAATGCTGTTGTTTTTCTTTCCCCAAAACAGCACCAGCCTGAACGCCGGTTCCGTAAAAAGTGTCTCCTGTATCGCGGGTATCTTTTTCAAAATTAGAACCAGCGTAAGTGCTTACCAAAAATCCAGAATCTGTTGGTTTTTTAGTGATTATATTAATTGCTCCCGTTAAACTGTTGATACCGTAAATTCTTGCTGCCGGTCCGCGAACTACTTCGATTCTTTCAATAACTTCAACCGGAAGTGGAAGATTTAACATATTGTGTGCAGTCTGCGAATCGATTACTTTTGCTCCATTTAGCAAAACAACAGTTTGTTCAAAACTTCCTCCGTCTACACTTATATCTGCCTGAGTTCCAAACGGACCTCTTTGTCTAATGTCAACTCCGTTTGCGTATTGCAGTACTTCCTGAAGCGTTCTTCCTGGAAGTTTTTTAATGGTTTCACTTGAAATTACATACACATTTCTATTTTGTTTTGAAATTGGTGTATTAAATCGGTTTTCATTAATTATAACTTCCTCCATATTATTAATGGAATCTTTTTGGGTCTGTGCGTAAAAATTGGTACAAATTACTGTAAAAACAGCAAAATAGATTTTTTTCATTTGGTTATTGTTTTTTTGGCAAAAGTAGTACCTTGCCGTACCAATAAAGTATACCAGTTTTATAATTATGGATAGTCCGGTTGAAATTCCTTTTAGAAGCTTTATTCAGCTTAAGCCAGAAGAAAACACAGCAATTTATCTGCAGCTTGTTTTTGAATTTATCAAAGCCATACAAACTGGTTTTCTGCCTGAAGGAACCAAACTTCCCGGCACAAGAATACTCTGTAAAGTATTGTCTGTTAATAGAAATACATTAATTAAGGCTTTTCAGGATCTGGAATCGCAGGGCTGGATTGAAACGCTTCCTAATAAAGGAACATTTATTTTATCACAGCAAAAACAAAAAAGCCAAACTCAATATACTTTTGCAAAAGATCAAAATCAATCTGAATTAAATTTAAACACTGGTTTTGCATTTCAGCGTTCTACAATTCTCGAAAATCCAACAGAAATTAGTAATCTGCCTTATCAATTTAATGACGGAATGCCCGATTTGCGATTGGTACAAACAGATGTTCTCGCTAGACTTTACGTCTCCAAATTAAAAAGACGAAAAACTTCCAAAACATACGAACAAATTCAGCTGCGTTCCCACTTAAATTTTAAAACCCATTTTTCCAATTATTTAAATCTTACTAGAGGAATTCGAATTTCGACTTCAAACCTGCTCACAGCCAGCAGTCACGAAATCAGTTTATATCTGGTAACAAAAGTTCTTATCAGTCCTGGCGATAAAGTTGTGGTGGCTTCTCCCGGTTACTACATGTCTAATATGACTTTGACCAATACTGGAGCGCAGATTATTTCTATTCCAGTAAATGAAGACGGAATTGATACCAAACGACTAAAAGAAATCTGCGAAACTTCTGCAATTAGAGTGTTGTATCTTACTTCAAATTACCATTATCCTACGACAATTTTGCTCAGCGCTAAAAAAAGAATTGAGGTTCTGGAATTGGCAAATCAATATGGTTTTGTGATTCTCGAAGATGATTATGACTTTGATTTCCATTATGATAATAATCCAGTTCTGCCTTTAGCTGCATTTGATTCTAACCAGCGTGTGGTTTATATAGGATCTTTTGGAAAATCGCTTCCGTCGGGATTCAGCTACGGATTTGTTGCCGGCCCATCAGACTTTATTAAAGAACTCGAAAAACATCAAAACATACTTGAACCCAGCATCGATGTCCTTAAAGAACAGGTTTTAACAGAATGGATTACGGAAGGCGAAGTGCATCGTCTTTCGAAAAAAAATAAAAAGATTTACAAAGAACGAAGAGATTATTTTGTTTCGTTACTTAACGAAAAACTTGCAGACAAAATTAAATTTAAAGTACCGCCAAGAGGTCTGGCAATTTGGGTAGAATGGCTTGCTGATTTCAATCTTATAAAATTTCAAAAAGAATGTTCGAATAATGGATTATTCCTGCCGAAGACTATTTTGTACCAAACCAAAAATCTTACCGCCACCCGTTTGGGATTTGGACATTTAGAAAAAGAGGAAATGGAAAAAGCCGTTTCAATCCTCAAATTAAGTTTAGAAACTGTTCTTTCTTAAATTTATAAAAATTACAATTTAATATTTATAATTTCATATAAAGTATCTCATATACTGTCAATTATGTAATTTGTAAATCTAATCCTATAAGCAGAAGAGGTACTTTGGAAACTAACTTTGATATCAGTTAATCTCTAAATCACCTCGTCATGCTTTATACTTTTTTAGAATTACTATTAGTATCTATTGCAGCAACATCAGCCATGACATGGTTTAGTTATGCAATGTCACAAAATTTCAGGGAATTGTATAAAGAGCCGGTGCTTTTGAGCTACGCTATTGACAAAATGAAAATTGATCTTTCGACGCAGGCAAAAATAAATTGGGGCTGGATATTGCATTATGCAATCGGACTTTGCTTTGTAGTCGGATATCATATTATTTGGGTAAAGGATATTGCTCCAATTTCACCGCTAAGCGCTCTGCTACTAGGGGCAATCAGCGGTGTAATTGGCATAATCAGCTGGATAATTATTTTCAAAATGACTCATCATCAACCCCCAATTGATTTTAGAGGCTATTATATTCAGCTGTTCTTTGCCCATATCATTTTTGCTATTATCGCGACAGCACTTTATGCTGTTATGTTAAATCTTCAAATCTAAGAAAACTTATGTCACTGTCTAAATACAACCAGAAAAGGGATTTTAAACAAACACGTGAGCCGAAAGGAGAAATCGCGAAATCGGCTGATAAGTTAATTTTTGTGGTTCAGAAACATGCTGCATCACACTTGCATTATGATTTTAGATTAGAAATGGATGGTGTTTTAAAAAGTTGGGCAGTTCCAAAGGGGCCTTCAATGGATCCTGAAGTAAAACGCCTTGCGATGATGGTTGAAGATCATCCGTACAGTTACAAAGATTTTGAAGGCACCATTCCAGAAGGAAATTATGGCGCAGGAAATGTAATTGTTTGGGATAACGGAACTTATACTTCAGACGAAAAAACAGCCTCTGCTGAAAAGCAATTAGCATCCGATCTTAAAAAAGGACGTTTGAGTTTTATATTAAAGGGAAAAAAACTTAAAGGCGAATTTTCTTTGGTAAAACTTCATGGAAAACAGGAAAATGCCTGGCTGCTGATTAAAAAACAAGATAAATATGCAACTGATTCTGATATTTTAGAAAACGATAAATCGGTTATTTCTAAAAGGACTTTGGAGCAATTAGAAGAGAAATCTGAAAAGTTAACTGCCAAAATTGAGGAAAAGAGCAAAACTAAAAGTCCCGCAAAAAAAAAGGCTATCACAAAAGCAGAGGAAGCAGTATTTTTAAAACCAATGCTGGCCAATACCACTGAAAAACCTTTTGATGATGAAGAATGGATTTTTGAAAACAAATATGACGGCTATCGTACAATTGCTGTAATTAATCCGCCCAAAGTAGAATTATTCAGCAGAAATAAAATTTCGTTTGATACTAATTTTAAACCAATTGCCGAGGAATTAAAGAAGATTGATCATACGGTGATTCTCGACGGCGAAGTTGTAGTTGAAAATGAGTCTGGCCGAGCCGAGTTTCAAATGCTTCAAAATTACATTAAAACAGGAATCGGTAATTTAAAATATTATGTTTTTGATTTACTAAATCTTGACGGAAATTCAATAACCGATTTATCCCTTCTTGACCGAAAAGAACTGCTGAAGATCTTATTTAACAAATATGATTTCTCAAATATTTTTTATTCTGAACATACAATCGGAGATGGAATCAAACAGTTTGAAAATGCCAGAAAAAGTAAGAGCGAAGGCATTATTGCTAAAAAAGCAGAGAGCTCTTATTCTGTTGCCAATAGAAGTAATAATTGGCTGAAAATTAAAATTTCTAACGAAGAAGAAGCTATTATAATTGGAGTAACAGAACCTAAAAATTCCAGAAAATATTTTGGCGCTATTCTGCTGGGGCAGTACAATGGAAAAGAACTGCAGTATATTGGAAAATGCGGCACCGGTTTTACAGAATCGGTTTTAAAAGAACTTTACACCAAATTAGAGCCTCTTTTTACTGACCAATCACCACTTAAAGAAAAAGTTCCGTTACGTGATAAAATTCAATGGGTTAAACCCAAACTGGTTTGTCAGGTAAAATATTCTGAATGGACGCAGGATAAAAATTTAAGACATCCCGTTTATTTAGGATTGAGAATAGACAAAAAAGCCAGCGAAGTCAATTTCATCGGCAATATGAAAGAGAATAAAAAAAGCAATGATAACACAACTGCAATGGAAGATTCAAAAGAACATAAAACTGAAAATGATTATGATTTGAAAATTGGTAAAACGACCTTGCATTTAACCAACCAGAATAAAATCTATTTTCCGAAGGACGGAATTACAAAAGGGGATGTTATTCAATATTATAATGAAGTGGCACCGCTTATACTTCCGTATCTAAAGGACCGCCCAGAATCTATGAATCGTTTTCCAAACGGAATTGATTCTCCAAGTTTTTATCAAAAAGATATTGATCTGGATAAAACACCAAAATGGCTGAAAACCAAAAAAATATTCTCTGAGTCGAACGATGCCGATGTCAATTATTTGATTTGTAATGATAAAGAAACGCTTTTGTATATGGCAAATCTCGGCTGTATAGAAATGAATCCGTGGAACTCGACTATAAAACATATTCAAAATCCAGACTGGCTGGTAATTGATTTAGATCCTGCGACAGAAAATGATTTTCCGATAGTTGTACAAACAGCATTAGTAGTAAAAGAAGTGATGGATGAACTGGATACAGAATGCCTCTGCAAAACCTCTGGCGCTACCGGACTTCACATTTACATTCCGCTTGGAGCGCAGTACGATTATGATTCGATTAAAATTCTAGCCGAATTAATTGCAAAAGAAGTTCATGCGAGACTTCCAAAAATTACTTCGATTGAACGAAGCATCAAGAAAAGAAAAAATAAATTATATATAGATTTTCTGCAAAACCGCCGAGGACAAACTTTGGCTGCGCCGTATTCTGTTCGTCCAAAACCTGGCGCTACAGTTTCAACACCATTAGAATGGAGTGAAGTCACAGAAAAACTGCATCCTTCACAATTTACCATTAAAAATGTATTGGGACGTTTTGAGAAAAAAGGTGACTTGTGGAAACCTGTTTTATCAAAAGGAGCCAATATTAAAAAGATTATTTTAAAGCTGGAAGAAATGAAAAATAGTTAAGATGATTTTTTCTTTTTAGTTTCAAGACTTGCTTTCAGCATTTCCATTAAATCATCACTTTGTTTGTGTACGACTTTAAGTTTTGGAGAAGCTTTTTGAGGTTTTCCTTTGGCTTTCTTTTTAATGATATCCAAAAGTTTGGCAGTGTATTCGTCTTTAAATCCTGTGATGTCAAATTTCTCTGTAAGCTGATCTATTAGTTTTTCGGCCATATCCATTTCTTTGGTAGATTTTTTGGACATTGGCGGTAATTTTAATTCGCTTGTACTTCTAATTTCCTGTTCAAACCGAATTCGATTTAAAACAATTACATCTTTATAAGGTTTTAAAATCGCAAGACTTTCTTTATTTCTTAAAACAAAACGTGTCACGCCCACTTTTCCTGAAGCCTGAAGCGCATCACGAAGCAGTCCGTAAGCATTCATTGCACCTTTGTCTGGTTCCAGATAATACGGCTGTTCATAATAAATACTTTGAATTTCTTTTTCAAGAACAAAACTTTCAATATCGATAGTTTTCGTTTTGATGGCGTCCGCCGCTTCAAAATCTGAATCGTCTAGAATGACATATTTGTCATCCAATTTATAGCCTTTCACTATATTGGCAAAATCAACTTCTTTACCAGTGTCTTCGTTGACTCGTTTAAACTTAATATGGGCATGATCTTTTTTATCAAGCATATCCATATCAAGATTGCTTTCCTCTACTGCAGAAAAGATTTTTATCGGAATATTAATTAATCCAAAACTAACTGAACCTGTCCAAATTGATCTCATGATTTTTGTATTAGAAATATCTCCCTAAATTAAATGAGATAGGATATATAAACGTTACAAAATGAATCGATTAATTTATAAAATAAAGACTAATTTACATCGTGACAATTAATTTTTCATCAAGTCCCATAGGGACGAAATATTTATAGATAAAAAATACATTGTGTGTAAAAGAGCTCCAGAGGAGCGAAATATTTCGCTCCGCTGGAGCTTCTGTTTTCAAATCTTACATTACATTCTATAAATATTTTGCTCCGCTGGAGCTCTCAATAGTGTTTAAAAAAAAAGACTGCCCCAAAAGACAGTCTTACTATAAGTAAAGATTTTAATTTTAATTTTACCATCCTTTAACAGCTCCTCCTTTAAATTCCTGCTCAGCAGCTTTTTCTACTTCAGCAGATTGAAACGCTTGTAAAAACTGTTTTACTTTTTCTTCGTTTTTATTGTCTTCACGGCTTACCACTAAATTTACATACGGAGAATCTTTATCTTCAACAAATAAAGCATCGCGCGAAGGAACTAATCCTGCTGCAGAAGCAAAAGTATTATTGATAATAGCAATAGAAACATTTTCGTCGTCTAAAGCACGAGGCAATTGCGGTGCTTCTAATTCTAAAATTTTCAAGTTTTTAGGATTACTAACAATGTCTGTAACTTTAGGAAGCAGCCCTACATTCTCTTTTAATTTCAACAAACCATTTTTTTGCAAAAGCAATAAAGAACGTCCGCCGTTTGTTGGATCATTTGGGATAATGATTGTGCTTTCGTTTTTCAATTCCGAAAGACTTTTTATTTTTTTAGAATAAGCTGCAATTGGGTAAACAAACGTTTTTCCGATGATTGCCAATTTGTAACCGCGTTGTTTCGATTGTTCGTCTAAGTATGGTTTGTGCTGAAAAGCATTCGCATCAATATCTCCTTGACTTAAAGCTTCATTTGGAATCACATAATCGTTAAAAGAAACCAATTCCACTTCTAAACCGTATTTTTCTTTTGCTACTTTTTTAGCTGCTTCTGCTACTTTTAATTCTGGTCCGGAAGCCACGCCAACTTTTATAAAATGCGGATCATTGTTTTTGCTTTTTCCGCAATTTGTTACAACAAGAGCTAAAGCTAAAATTCCGGCTGTTTTCAAGAAATTTATTTTCATGACAATTCTATTTTTAATTTTTAATTCTAATTTTTTAATTGATAATTATCTGTGATCAAATCGCTTTGATAATCTGTCTCCTGCAAACTGAATCAGGAATACTAAAATTACCAGTAACGCCAGAACCGAATTCATCGTTACGGCATCATAACCAATATATCCGTACTGATATCCCACTTGTCCGAGTCCGCCCGCACCAACAGCGCCGCCCATTGCAGAATAACCTACAAGCGTAATTAACGTAATCGATGCAGCATTTATTAATGAAGGTAAAGCCTCTGGAAGTAATACTTTGTAAACAATTTGAAGCGGCGTTGCTCCCAATGCTCTTGCAGCTTCGATTAATCCAGAAGGAAGACTTAATAAACTATTTTCGACCAATCTGGCGATAAATGGCGCCGCGCCAATGCTTAATGGAACTAATGCCGCGCTGACACCAATTGAAGTTCCTACAAGGGCACGCGTAAACGGAATCATCCAAACGATTAAAATAATGAATGGAATCGAACGAAAAATATTTACTATAACAGACAATGTTCTGTTTAAAGCCGGCTGTTCTAAGATTTGATCTTTACGCGTAAGGAACAATAAAATTCCTGTTGGAAGTCCTAGTAAAAAACCAAAAAATCCCGATACAAAAGTCATAACAATGGTTTCCCATGTTCCTTTTAACAATAATTCTATAATGGAATCAGACATAACCTATAATTTCTGTTTTAATATGTTTTGAATTAAAATATTGAATCGCAGCACTATAATTTTCGCGTTTTCCTGATAATTCAATCAGCATTACACCAAAATTTACGTCGCCTGCCTGATCCATTTGTGCACTGACAATTTTAAAATCAGTATCAAAAAGTCTTGATACTTCAGAAATTACAGGTTCGTTTACCGATTTTCCAGTCATTTCTAATTTCAATAACGGGTTCAAAGTTCCGTTATCTTCTTGTTTTAGTTTTTCCTGATAAACGGATGGAATATCAATATGTAAAGAAGATGAAATAAACTCTCTAGTCAATTCATGTTTCGGATCGGCAAAGATTTCGCCCACACTTCCCTGCTCTATTAGTTTTCCGTGACTGATTACCGCCACTTCATCACAAATAGATTTTACAACTTCCATTTGGTGCGTTATCAATAAAACGGTAATATTCAGACGTTTGTTAATGTCTTTCAATAAATTTAAAATCGATCTGGTAGTTGCAGGATCCAGCGCGCTTGTAGCTTCATCACACAAAAGCACTTTCGGGTTATTGGCTAAAGTTCTTGCAATTGCAACTCTTTGTTTCTGGCCTCCCGAAAGACTTGCAGGAAAATCATTTGCTTTTTCTGCTAAACCAACTAATTGAAGCAGTTCTAAAACACGCGTTTTAATTTCTGTTTTTGAAGTTCCTGCTAATTCCAATGGAAAAGCAACATTTTCAAAAACAGTTCGCGAAGAAAGCAGATTAAAATGCTGAAAAATCATTCCGATTTGTCTTCTTTCAATCGCCAGTTCCGAATTTGATAACTGCATAAGCGCTTTGCCGTCTACAATAATTTCTCCAGAAGTTGGTCTTTCCAATAAATTCACACAGCGAATTAAAGTACTTTTTCCAGCACCAGAAGTTCCAATTACACCAAAAATCTTCCCTGGAGGAACTCTAAGCGAGACATCAGATAAAGCAGCAACAATTCTGTCTTTCTGATGAAATGTTTTGGTTACATTTTTTAATTCAATCATTATTTAATTAAGTTTTAAAATCAAAAAAGCCTTTCAAATAGTTATGAAAGGCTTTTCGAAATAAATGTATCATTTATATATAAGCCAGATCCATACGATTCATAACAGCATCACAGCACATACTGCCGCTATAATAATTCTTCATATTCTGGTTACTATTTTTCATTGCCGCTGCAAATTTAAGTAGTTATTTTCAATTTTTCTGTAAAAACTATCAAAACTTTTATTAACCTATCAATATAGTAGACTTTTTGAAAATAAAAAAATTCAAATTCCAAATTCCAGAGTGAATTGGAATTTGGAATTTAGAATTTGGAATTTTATTTAAAGTTTTTGATTTGGACTTTAAACCCTAATTATTCTGCTCTGCAATAACAGCTTTATTCAGTTTTATAATCCTGATTTTTTTATTGGTATTGTCCGATAGAAAAATAACATCATTAAGCTGTGCCGTTCCAACAATAGTTCCGAATGGATTTTGTCCTAAAATATCCGAAGCGTTTACAACCGCTTTGTAATTTTGTTTGATAAAATCTTCTTTTGGATATAATCTTAAATACGACGCACTTCCCACATTTTCTGAAGTTACTGCCCAATCTTTGCTGAAAGAAACAGCAATTGGTTTTATATCTAAAAATTGTGTTTTCTCAGGCTCGATAGGAGTTGTTAAAGATGCCGCTGCATTTGCTTTAATATTGGCAATATTATAGTACAAATAGCTTTTCGCATCTCTTCCTGCTACCACAAGACTGCCGCCGTAAACATCCATAGAGTATACTTCTGTATAACCGTTTAAAGTATTTAGTTTGGCAATAGGCTGTAAATCCCAATCACTTGTCTCTGTAATTTGAGAGGTTTCAAATACTTTGATGAACTTTTCTTTTTCTTTCACGAATATCAATCCGTCTTTTACAACTACGCCAAAAACGTGTACAAAAGTCTTCCACCATTGTCCGTTTCCAACAGTACTGATTCCTGCATTTGTTATTTCATCAAAAACAAACAATCTCGATTCGGTGCTTCCAACATAAATACGTCCATTGTCAACAGCAACAGAAGTCAAACTCGTTAACGGAATTGTAGTTGTTCCTTTTACATATTCTTTTATCGTTTTAATATGAGCGAAAGTAACAGCATTAAAAATCTCCAAAACGTTTCCATTAACAACATATAATTTCTCGTTTGAGACTGCTATTCCTTTAGGATCAAATGCTTCTGTGCTTCCTGGAATATTTTCTGTATTAAGAACAGCTTCTTCAGTAGGATAATAATAATCGTAATTTTTAGATTCGATATCATCTTTGCTGCAATTGGTAAAAAAGCAAAGTACAAGAATTAAGGGCAAAATATTTTTCATATCTATTTTATATTTTAATTCCATTTTCCGTCGCCTTTGTATTTAAGCAAAAATGGATTTTTTGGATTAACGGTGAATACTGGCTTTTTATAAGTTCCTTTTACATAATTTGTTTTAGCATAGGTTTTTAAAACATCTGGATCTGTAAAAGGAAGGTCATTTAAATAAATCAAATATTTATAAAAATGAGTCAGCATTTCCTGCTGTCCGCCTCCTTCTCCGCTATTTGCCAAATTACTGCTGTGGCTGAAACCAATGTGATGCGAATATTCATGCGACCAAACTGACATTTCTCCTAACCAATGTCCGGTAACATATCCAGATTCCCACTGCGATGCCAATGCGCCCCCGCCCCATGCAGAGTCTCCGCCAACCATTGCCATATAAACGGCTCTTTTGTCCAGATAATTCCAATATATTTTTTCAATTTCTTCTTTTGAAAGATAATCGTAAACTCCGTCAACGTCATCAGCATTTCCGTGCCAGTTCAACGCTCCGTTTACAGCAGTTCCCGCCAAAGCAGCCTGCTCTTCTTTGTATTTATCAAAATTGGTAAAAGTGCTGTAATATAAAGGATGACTCAAAGCATAAGAATAATTGATAATCATTGTGATAGCTTCTTTTGCCAAAGCTGGGTTCATTGGAAGATATTTGCCAAGTTCGTTAATATGATAACCATCATGGAACTGAACCAAGTGATTTGATTTTATTTTTTTGAGTTTTTGAAATAGAGGATCTTCAGATTCAACCGAAAATTGAATTGCGCCCGAAGAGAATCCTGCGATTTTGTCAATTGTTACCGTGTTTCCAGTTTCTAACAAATAATCATTTTTCTGTTCTGTTAAAGGTATTTTATGAAACGAACGGTGAAAAGCAGGAACTTTTGAAAAGCTGTAAAGCAAAAATCTCTTATCGTAATTTGGCAGTTTTGCATAAATTTTTACATCAGTAAGTCCAACAGGCGAATAAAGCGAAATCTGTACAGAATCTTTTCCTTTTTGAATCACCTGCAGCGGCTCATTTACTCTAAACCATCGATCTGTTTTATCGTACATTCTTGCTGGATCTTCGTCATCAGCAAACATGGTCATCGGGTGATTTTCTGCGGGTAAAGCTGCAGCATCAATGCTTGGAAGGTAATTTGGTTTGTACGAATCTCCATCGTCACTGCAGCCAAAAATTATACTTGAAAGTAACGCAAGTACAATGTAGTGAGTTTTTTTTCTCATTTTAAGTAAGTAGGTTTGGGGTTAAATATGCGCACAAAACTATCAATATGCTTTTTAAAAACAAACAGATTGAAAGAAAAGTATGAAATTAATTGTACTAAAAGTAAAATTATCCAGACGCTACAGTACTTAAAAGTTATATTTTAAGCTTAAAAAAAATGTATTTTACGTTAAATCTAACGTTTCGATTCTAGATAAATCAGCATTAAATTTTACAAATGATGCAGGAAATCCAACTTTAATTTTTCCGATTTTATCCTGCATCCCAATTGCTGCTGCAACTCTTGAAGATGCCATTTTTACAGCTTCATCTGCTGTAACATGAAGATGATTATAGGCATTTTGCACTGCTTCTGCCATTGATATTGCCGCACCGGCCAGATTGCCGTCTTCATTTCTGTAGAAACCATTTTCTAAATGAGCATCAAAATTTTCCCATTTAAAATTGGATACTTTTCGGCCTAAAAAAGTTGCATCGCTGATTAGAAAGAATTTGTCTTTTTTAAGTTTGTAAGCCACTTTGGCCGCTGCATAATCACAATGTACGCCGTCCAGAATAACTGGAGCGTAAACTTCTTCGTTTTCAAAAACTGCCCCAACCAAACCTGGTTCGCGATGCCCAAACTGTGTCATGGCGTTAAATAAATGCGTTACAAGATTTATTCCTTTGGAAAAATAAAACTGTGCTTCTTTATGGGTTATGGTCGAATGTCCTATTGAGATTGTGATACCGCTTTCGATGAGCATATTTAACTGTTCTTCTGTAAAACACTCGGGAGCGATGGTAATTACTTTTATGACATCTTTTCCTTTTTCGATAATTTCTTTCAGTTCCTCATTTGTTGGTTTTCGAACTTGATCCATACTGTGAGCGCCACGCCTTAACGGATTTAAAAACGGACCTTCCAAATGCATTCCGATAACGCCATTATTATACTTTTTCATGTACGCACGAACGGCTTCAATTCCTTCTAAAATGGTTTCTCTTGAAGAAGAAATCAAACAAGGTAAAACATGTGTTGTGCCGTATTTCAAGCTTGAATCGTAAATATCCTGAATAGTTTCCTCGTTTGGAGTCTGACTGAAATAAAACTTTTCGCCGCCATTAATCTGAATATCTATAAAACCAGCTGCAAGATGACTGCCGCCTAAATCAATTTTTTCGATATCATTTGGAATTTTATTTTGAACCGAAATAACAATTCCGTTTTCTACAATTACAACTCCATTCTCCACTATTTCGTCACCTGTATGCACAACAGCATTTACAATTGCCTGCTTCATCTTTAATTGATTTCTTTTAATTTTTAACTCAGAAATGAAAAGAGAAAGGTCGCATTATTTCTCTAAATAAAAAAGCTTCAGAAAAAATCTGAAGCTTTTTTGAATTTAAATTCTGAAAATTAATATAGTACAGCTATTGCAAACTGCATATTTGAATAGGTATTAGTCTGGATTTGCCAATATTTTGTACAACTCGGCATTAGAAAGATAAAACTGATTTTCTAAACTGATTTGAGATAACTTGGCACTTACCAGATTATTTTCTCTCGAATTAATTAAGAAAATAGAACTTTCTCCAAATGAAAACAGTTTCTCTTCTGAATCCAGCATTGTCATATAATCGTTAACAAGATTATCGATTACAGTTTTCTGTCTTCTTAAAGATGCGATTTCTGTCTGCTGTGCTTTTATTTTATTTTTAAGTTCCAATCGCTGCTGTCCAATGTCGAACTGCAGATCCTGAATTTTAATTTTAGCCATTTTTAAATTTCCTCTTTCTTTTCTTAAGAAAATAGGAAAACTAAAATCGATATTAAACTTATAATCATCTGCATTAAAAGTATTCCAGTATTGCGGTTCTGAAATATAATTGTAACCAACATTTACTTTAGGCAGAAGTGAATTTGCTTTTAACTGCCTGTTCACTTCCAAAATAGACATTTTAGTTTCTAACGATTGTATTTTCGGATGCGAATCCAGCGATTCAACATCAACCATCATAGCATCTGTTCTTAAAGTTTCTTCAATCGTCTGACCTAAATTCTGCTCTGGTTTTACAAAATCTCCTAATTCAACCGGAACATTTTCGATCCACAAATAATTAGCCAGATTAAGTTTTGCTTTTGCCAGTTTCAGATTTGCATTTTCTACATTTAATTCTCTGTTTCTTACCGTAATTCGAGCTTCAACGCTGTCAATTGCAGGCGAATCTCCAGATTCAATTAATTTTTTAACGCCAGAAAAACGTGTACTTGCAAAGCCTAAGTAATTTTTATACAATTCCGCTTCGTTGTAGCTTCTTCTCCAGTCGAAATAAGCTTCACTAGCTTTGTACAAAACGGCGATAGCTCTTAGTTTTCTTTCGGCATCACTTAATTTAACCTGAAGTTTTCCTTCTCTCAAATCAGCCATTCGCTGATTGATAAACATTCCCTGTCCTAAAGCAACGCTGATTCCGAGCGATGTTAAACCTGGTTCCGGCGTACGATTCTGCGGGTTGTAATATTGTCCGTCTGTGTCATCAAAACCAGCTTTAATTTCTATTCCGTACCAAGTTGGAATTTTGAAACTGCTGTTTAATAATGAATAATATTCGGTTCCTTTAAATTCTTTCTTATTATAATCTACTTCAATTTTTGGATCAAAGCCCCCACGCGCCGCCATTAATCTCGCCTGCGCATTGCTTACTTCAAGATTGGCTTGTTTTACGAGCGGATGGTATTTTTTAACGTATCCTAAGAACTCGCTGAAACTCAGCTCTTCTTCGTTAAAATTCTGACTTTGAAGCGAAGAAAAACTCAGTAGAAATAAGAAAGAAAGCAATTTTACAAGATTTCTCATTTTATTTTTTCTCCTTTCCTTTTTCTTCTTTTTCACCTGAATTGTAATAGTTTGGCGGGAAACCATTTAAGTTTCGCCAAATTTCATACCATACAGAAACCGTTTCGAGCAAAGCAATACTTTGTGCTCCGGCACCAATACTTAATTCTTTTGGCCAGTGACGATCTGCTCCATCCGGCGAAACCAAAATTCTGTATTTCCCGTTTGGACTAATAAAGTTTTCTATCGCCACGACTTTACCTCCATAAGTCCCGTATGATAATCCCGGCCATCCAGAAAATACGATTCTAGGCCATCCGTCAAACCAAACACGAACTTTTGCACCGCGGTGAACAAGCGGTAAATCGATAGGATCTACGTAAGTTTCTACCGCAATATCATATTTAGACGGCATAATACTGACAACTGGTGTTCCTTCTTTAATAGTTTCTCCAAGACCAGCCAGCAAAGCACGATTGACATAACCGCTCTGAGGTGCTGTAATGTAATATAAACCATTTCTCAATCTGTAATTGGTATACTGATTTTCCAGTTTATTTACCTGAGCTTCTGTATCGTACTGTGTACTTAAAGCTGTAAATTTATCACTTCTTGATTTTGATATTTTTTCAGCATATTCAGCCGTAATTCTATTGATTTCAACTTTAGCGTTTATCAGTTCGTTTCTGCTGCTTAAAAGTTTGTTTTCCTGTGTAATAATATATGCTTCAGATTCTTGCAGTTTTAATCTTTTCTGCTCGACATCTGTCATTGGTTTTAAACCTTCTTTATTTAATGCTGTAGAACGATCGAATTGTGTTTTTGCAATTCGCAGCTGCGTTCTTACTGCAACAAGGTCCATACTGTCACTTTTTATTTTCAGCTGTGCCTGACGAATTTTATTCTGCGCCTGCTGCAATTTCAATTGTCTTTCTGTTGTAAGCGACTGTGCCTGAACGTCAAGAGAACCTACTTTGTCGCCGTAAGATTCTGCTGCCATTTTTTTAGCATCAACTTGTTCTTTGGTATTTGCAACCAAATTTGGATCTAAATAATCTTCTTTGATCTCTGAAATGAAAAGAACAGTATCTCCTTTTTTTACATAATCACCTTCTTTTACATACCATTTTTCAATACGGCCTGCAATCGCATTGTGAACCGTTTGCGGTCTTTGATCTGGTTTTAAAGTTGTCACAGAACCGCTTCCTGAAATATTCTGTGTCCAAGGCAGAAAAAGACAGCAGACAAGAAAAATCAAAAATCCGATTATGACTTTATTTAAAATTCTATAATGTGGTCTGCGGGCAACGCTTGTAATCGATTTGTATTTGCCCGGAGTTATAAGTACGTTATTATCTTTGGATATATTGAGCATGATTAAAGCTTTATGTCGTTAATAATTTTTCCGTCATCAATCGTGATCATACGGCTGCATTTGCTTTTCCAAATATCACTTTTAGAAGTTACAATTACAGTCCAGTCGTTTTCATCAGAAAGTAAAAAATCAACAATTTTGTTCGAAGTTAATTCGTCCATTTTATCAACAGGATCTTCCAAGAATAAGATATTCGGTTTCCCAACTATACTTCTGGCCAAAAGAATCTTCTGTACATCTGAAGCAGAAAGTTCGCGTCCGCCTGGATGAATTTGATTATCGAGTCCGTTCTCAAAAGTTTTAATATATGGCGTTAAACCAACATTATCTAAAGCCCATTTTAAATCATCACTGTTTAATGTCTCGTTTCCGAAAACAATATTCTCGCGGATTGTACCCGCAAAAAGTGTATCGCCTTGAAGAAAAGTCCCCGCCTGAGCTCTGTAAGTATCTTCGTTAAGACGGTTCATATAATTATCGGTAACATACATAGCGCCGCTTTCTGGCTCTAAAACTCCAGAGAGAAGTCGCAATAAAGTACTTTTTCCAGCTCCGTTTGTTCCTGTAAGAATAATTTTTTCGCCCTGAGAAATTTTCAAATTAATATTCTTAAGCGATTTTTTGCCATGTTCTGGATAATGGTAACTGATGCTTTCTGTTTCGATATTAATTCCTTTTTCCGTTTTATCAGAAGTCTGCGGAATACATGAAATCTCCATGTCAGTAACCTGTCCAATTTTTTCAACAGAAGTCAAAACATCGTAGAAAGATTCCAGTCCGAAGATAATTTTCTCAACAGAGTTAATCAATAATACGATTACAATTTCAGCTGCTACGAACTGCCCTATGTTCATTTGGTGGTGAATTACCAGAAAACCACCGATAGACAATAAGGCAGCGGTAACAATTACTTTAAAAATAGTCAGCTGTATATATTGTTTTTTCATTACCTGAAAGTGCTTTTCACGGTAATTTACATATTGGCTTACATAGCCGTCATTTCTATCTAAGGCATATTCAAAAGCACCTTTTCTGCGGAAACTTTCTCTATTGCGGGCAATTTCCTGAAGCCATGCTGCCACCTTATATTTAAACTTCGATTCGTTCAAACTGGTTTCGAGACCATCTTTGTACGAAAACTTAAAAATGACATATAAGATAACAATGAAAAGAAGTCCGATAACCATAAAGAATGAATGGTACAGTACTAATAAAATAATACCCAGACCCACTTGAAGAAATGCTGTACAGAAATCAAGCAGTAATTTTGCCGTTCCTTTCTGCACCATAAGAGTATCAAAGAAACGATTGGCTTTTTCGGGCGCATATTCAGAATACATTTCTTTAAATTTAATTAAAGGCATTCTGTATGCAAATTCAAATGAAGAACGAACGAAAATTCGCTGCTGCAGATTTTCTACTATACGAAGCTGTAAGATCGTTAAAATCCCGCCAAAACCAACTCCAATTGTAACTAAAACTACGAGAACGATCCAAGAAACGCTCAGCTGTCCGCTTTGAATAAAATTAATAATAGCCTGGATTCCCAAAGGGAGTGAAAGGTTGACTAACCCTCCAAAAGCAGCATAGAAGATAATTTGATATACATCGCGCTTATCGAGCTGCAATAAGTTATAAAAACGTTTTAATGGTGTCATGAATGTAAGTATAAATACAAGATTATTACATAGAATAAATATACGGCAAAAACCGCATTCGAGATTAAGATTTTTATCCTAATCCCTAAAAAAAACAAGTATCTATGAATTCATCCGAGGAGGCGGTAAATGAATTTTACCATGAAAACCAAACGAGAAAATGGGGTTATTAATATAGTTTTTCCCTTTTGTTTCGATTTGAAAATAAAAATTAGGCATCATTGATTCTATCGAAATCAAGTATTCCATTGCTGGAATTCCTTTCGCTAATTTCGCCGTTTTTGTGTCTTTTGTTTCGTAGTCATCCAATTCTTCTGGAATTCCGTCACACTTAAAAACTTTCTTTAGAAAATTACATGCAATTCCCTTTACGGTATAGGTTTCGGCATTATCGCTTATAATTCTTCCGAAACTATTAGAAATGTTTACACTGCTGATTAAAAAATAGCCGACTAGTAACACCTGAAGGCATTTGCTAAAAAAGCTATTTTTAATCTTATTCAACATTTTCTAAAAAATAAAAGTTACATCGCCAATAAAATTCCCGAAAGACTTTAACCAAACACTTTAAATATTCTTAAGTCTTTTTTGCCTCTAAATTTACTTTTCAGTCTAAAAAACCACTTTCGATTTTATCCAAAACCTCAGTGATTTAGAGCAATCATCCTAATTTTTATGAGCGCGCAATTTAGAGCCATTTTTTTTGCAGAACATTAAAATAACATTAGAATTTAACTGTTTTTAAAACTTTAAAAATAAATTAACAGGACATTCCTACACTTTGTAAATTATCGAAATTATATAACACCACGCTGTAATTCTATAACTCCCAAATAGATATGAATTCTACTTTTGATAATCGAAATTTTCGATAAAATTTAATAAAAGATTAAACAAGTGTTACCGATTAAACAAACCCGATTCATAAACCATTTAATATATAATCAAGAGATGATCTACGCAAAAAATGATTTGACCCGATTTTTAGATGCACAAAATAAACTTTATCTGACTGCTCTTTCTGAGATAAAAAAAGGAAAAAAAGAAACACACTGGATGTGGTTTATTTTTCCGCAGATAAAAGGATTGGGAAAAAGTGCACTCTCTGATTATTATGCAGTTGCAGATCTTAAAGAGGCAACTGAATTTTTAAATCACCCGATTTTAGCCAAACATTTAATTGAAATCTCAAAATTACTTTTGACTTTAAAGAAAAAGTCAGCAGAAGGTATTTTGGGAGAACTTGGTGCAAGAAAACTTCATTCGTCAATGAGTTTATTTGTTCAAGTAGAAAATGCTGATCCTGTTTTTCAAGAAGTTCTGGATACTTTTTTCTACGGACATTTAGATCAAATGACTTTAAACTTTACTAAAAAAGCCGTTAGACAGCCAGAAGCTGTTCTTTCTTAATACTCTCTTAGGTCTCTAAAAATCGGTTATTTCAAAATTGAGATAACCGATTTTTTTTTACGCGCAATATAAGTCAGATAGCGACTATAATATTGAATTCCATATTCAAATTTTTCCTTAAACAAAATTTAAATCATTCCTTTTATAATTATTGTAAATTTGGACTACTTTTATTCAACAGTAAACCAATAATAAACAGTCCAGATGCTTCGTCCTTGGTCCTTAGAAATTCAGCTAGACAAAAAATCAGATAAAGCAGTTTATCTGCAAATTGCCGATGCTGTAATTGATGCCGTAAAAATAGGAAAATTGGTAAGCGGTAATGCGCTTCCGGGAAGCAGGCAGCTTGCCCAACTTTTAAAAGTCAATAGAAATACTGTTGTGGAAGCTTTGGATGTATTGACTGCAGAAGGCTGGCTGATAACCATTGACCGAAAAGGAACTTTTGTAACAGATTCACTTCCACAATTAATTCCTTCTTCCAAAACTAAAAACGATATAAAAACTACGGTTGAAGAACCCAAAAGTTTTTTAGTTTTTGATGACGGACTTCCAGACAGCCGACTTGCCCCAATGAATGATTTGGCAAGAGCCTATCGCGAATTGTTCAGTCGGAAATCGCGCTGGCAGATTATGGGCTACAGCAGTGAATTGGGAAATTTGGAATTTAGAAAATCGATTGCTCAAATGCTGAATTTTAAACGCGGCATGAGTATCTCTCAAGATCAAATCTGCATTACTCGCGGCAGCCAGATGGCGATGTATCTTGCTTCGCATTGTCTTCTGAATTCTGGAGATGCTATCTTAATCGAAAATCCTGGATATAAACCCGCTTGGGATGCCTTTGAAAATGCAGGCGCAAAATTGCTTCCTGTTGATGTGGATTCTGACGGATTAAATATCGAGCAAGTCGAAGACTATCTTCAAAAACATTCTAATATAAAAGCGATTTATGTTACACCTCATCATCAATTTCCGACTACTGTAACTTTATCTTTAAAAAAGAGATTAAAATTGATCGAATTATCCAATCAATATGGTTTTACTATTATTGAGGATGATTATGATAATGAATTTCATTTCGGACAAAGACCAATTCTTCCAATTTCCAGTTATTCGGGTTTGAGAAACTACATATATATTGGGACTTTTAGTAAGATCGTTGCTCCCGCGCTGCGGATTGGTTATTTAGTGAGTACTGCTGAAAATATTCAGAAAATAGGAAATCATAGAAAAATTATCGATGTCCAGGGCGATAATATTATGGAAGAAGCGATTTTAAATCTTATTAATGAAGGGAAAATAAAACGGCATCTTAAGAAAGCCAATTTAGTTTACAAAACCAAAAGAGATTATTTCGAAAGTATTTTAAATCAATATCTTCAAAACAAAATCACTTTTACCAAACCAGAAGGAGGTTTAGCTTTTTGGATCGTTCCTAAATCAGAAATAAATGTTTTGGAAGTTTACGAAAAACTAAAATCACAAGGCATTCAGATTATGAGTCCAGAAAAATTTAGTTATGAGAAACCTATTAAAGGATTTCGTCTTGGTTATGCTTCTCTTTCAGAAAAACAAATGGAAGAAGGTTTAAAAGCGCTTTCAAGATTACTATAAAATTAAACGCAGATTTCACGGATTTGCTATCGCAAAGACACAGATAAAACTGATTTTAAAATCAGCGTAAATCAGCGTTTTCGCGAGAGCAATCCGTTTTATCTGCTTGCAATTATTTTAATTACAATTTTCCATTTCAATAATAGAAAATCCATTTTCCCGAATTTGATTTTCAACTTCAATCGGTGCTTTATCGATGTGACAGAAACGGCATTCTTTAGAAGATAAAGTCTGTCCTTCCTGCGCTACACTTTTCAGGTATTTTTTTCCGTATTCATAAACTTGTTCCGCATCATTAATATTTTCATCTACCAAAATATCAAAATGCATAATTTTTCCGTCTTTGCGGGTTACATAAGTATCCCAAACTGCTATTTTCATAATTTATTTTTTTTAGTTGTTAACGTTCTTCCTTTATTATAGTACAAAGTTATAACGGGTTTCAAGTTACTGGATCATCCAGTTTTTTCATTTTTTGAAATGTACTGGTCCAGTAGAATTTTGTGGTTTAGATTTAATTTTGCATTATGAAAAACGATATAATTTTTAATTTACTAAAGGTGCATCAGCGTATTGAAAATGCCTGTAAAATCTCCGGACGAAATCCGAAAGATGTACAGCTTTTATTGGCCACAAAGACAGTTCCTGCTGCAAAAATTAAAATTGCAATAGAGGCTGGTGAAACTTTGATGGGCGAAAATAAAATGCAGGAATTACGGGATAAAGATTTTGAGTTGAAAAATATGCCTGTCGAGCGTCATTTTATTGGTCATCTTCAAACTAATAAAGTCAAAGATGTTTTAAAATATGTAAGTTGCATTCAGTCTGTTGACCGATTAAATCTTGCTGATGAACTGCATAAGCAATTACAAAATCAAAACAGAAAACTGGACATTTTTGTGCAGGTCAATACTTCTTACGAAGAGAGCAAATTCGGATTACCGCCAGATGAAGTTTTGTCTTTCATTAAAAAAATTAAAAGCTACGAAACCTTAAATATCAAAGGTTTAATGACAATTGGTTTACTAGATGTTGAAAAACAAAAAATGATTCCATCGTTACGACTTTTAAGAACAATTCGCGACGAAATTTATGCGGAGGGAATTGAAGGATTAACCGATTTAAAACTTTCTATGGGAATGTCTCAAGATCTTGAACTTGCGATTGCAGAAGGCTCCAATATAGTTAGGATTGGAACGTCTATCTTCGGAAACCGTTTCTTAGGAAAGGAAATCTGGAATGAAAACATTGCAGAATAAAACTTAATTTTGCAGCAAATTAAACAGCAGATGAACCTGAATGATCTTACCGTAATCGATACCGAAAAAATTGCTTTAGACGATTTGTTTTTTACTGATGAAAATAAATTGGCACTACTCCAAATTATTAAAGAGCATGAATATATGGAGGAATTAAAGAAATACAATCTTAAAGTTGACAATAAGATTTTATTGCACGGAAGTTCTGGATGTGGTAAAACGACGACTGCAAAAGCAATTGCAAATACTTTAAATAAGAAAATTATCATTGTAAACCTCAGCACGGTAATCGATGCGAGAATTGGAGAAACTTCAAAAAATTTAAAAGCAATTTTCGACAAAGCTATTCGAGAAAGAGCTGTTTTATTTTTGGATGAATTTGATCAAATAGGCAAAAGCCGAGACAGCGATGATAAAGATGTAGGCGAAATGAGACGCTTGGTCAATACTATCATTCAGCTTTTTGATTATTTCCCCGCTGATAGTTTATTGATTTGTGCCACGAATCATTATGAAATTATTGACAGCGCTTTATTAAGAAGATTTCAGCTTCGTTTGAAATATGAAATGCCGTCTGAAAAGCAGCTGGATATTTATTACGATAAAATTGTAAGTCAATTTCCTGTTGACTATCAAAATATAGAAAGACGTTATGCTATTTCTTACGCTGAAGCTTTAGATTATATTCATACTTCCATGAAAAAGCAGATTATTGCCGCTTTAGAAACAAAATAAAAAAAATTAAATTGGAATTATTTTTTAAAGTTCCATAGAAACGTTTGATTTTAATATCTTTTTTAATCATCAGAAGTAACAAACATTCCAACGGAACGTTTTTGTAATGGCTATTATATTTTTTCTACCAATGAAACGTTCCGAGGGAACACATAACTGCATGACAAATTTTAATTTTACATACACTTTACTATGAAAAGAGCTGCTGTAGAATTAAAAAACCCGCTGTAAAAAAATACAACGGGTTATTGTTCACTTGGGTGGAGTTTTATAGTGAAATAAAAAGTGTTCGAAATTTATAAGCCTCTTGTTAACCAACCTCTTTTGCTAGCTGTTGCTATGGCATAAGGTGCAATCCAGAATAAACTGAAAGTATAAAAAAGACTGTATGAATAGGCCCAGAAAGATTCTGAAAGCGTATATCTTTTTGCATAAAACAACATAGTAAAACTTGAGAAAACCAAGATTGCTAATAATGTTGAGCTTAAAAATAATATTGGATGAACCACAATAAAGAACAACATAAATAATAAGAACGGGTACGTCATTATAATTTTAAAAGACTGATTTAAAAAGAAAAGTCTTGCTCCAAATTTTGATTCTTTTCTAAAATCTTTAAAAGCATATTTAGCCATCATAAGATTTTCACGAACGTTACTTCTGCTCCATCTGATAAACATTTTGTATAATCCTTTGTAATCTTCCGGCACGTTTGTTAATACAACTGCATTTCTTTGAAATAATACATGGAAACCTTGTTTCAAGATCATGTTGGTCATGGCACGGTCTTCACCAATATCAGATGGCTGTCCCATAAAAGTCTGGTTGATCCATTCTGGGAGACAGTTAAATACTGCATCTCTTCTATAAGCTGCTAAAGCTCCTGGAGTACATAATACAGATCCTGCCTGACTTTCTGCAGAACGCTGGAATTCAAAGCTCATTACGAAACTTACATTAAGCATTTTTGGTAAAATTGCCTTTTTATTGTTCAAAACCTGAACGTTTCCTGCAACAGCACCACATTTTTTGTTTACTACAAACGGACTTACTAAGTTTCTTAAAGTATCTTTTTTAACAATAGAATCACTATCTACAGTTACAAAGATTTCTCCTGTTCCTAATTTAAATCCTCTGTATAAGGCGTGGCGTTTACCTGCATTTTTAGGCTGTTGAAAAATGGTTACTCTATCTCCTAATTTTGCTTTTGCTTCCTGCATCCAATACCAAGTATCATCTTTACTTCCATCGTCAATAGCTAAAAGCTGTAATTTTTCTGCTGGGTAATCACTTTCTGCAAGGCTCATTAAAGTATCCCATACTAGTTTACCTTCATTATAAGCAGGAACGATGATGGTACACGTTGGCAGTAAATCGTCTGAAACAGATGGAATTGATTTATATCTTAAGTATAAATAAGAGCTGTACAAGAAAACTCCTGTTTGATAAAAGAATAAAATTGTAGTTATAATTAAAAATGGCAATCCCCATGTTGAAGCAATTCTTTCAAAATGAAATTGCTCAAAATCGTCTTGCAGTTGAAATACTAAATATACACCTGCAATCATCAATAAAAATGTTGCAATAAGAACCGCTAATCCAAACGGACTTGTTGGTCTTTCTACGTGTACTTTTTGTGTTTTTTCTTTAGTTCCAAAAAAAGAACTGTTTAATGATTTTTCGCTGATAGCCGAACTATTGTTCGAGTAAAATTGTTCTGAGATAATTGTTTCGCTTTCCATGCTTATACCTGTTTGATTTCTTGAATATGGCTTTTAGTAAAAATCTTTTCTTTCTTAATTTATTTGTAACTCGTATGGGTGAGCAACAATAAAAACAAACGCATCAAAGATTTTGACATAAACACAATTTGCAAGCGTCGTGCCAATACGGTTTAAAACTGGTGTAGAGGCTTTTAGCAAAAACAGGCAGAGAAATAGTGTGTAATTATTTTACACTTTGTGCATATAGTATACAGCAAAAAACAAAATTAAGGAGCAAAAAAGCCAGATTCTAAAAGGGATTTGAGAGTTTATTGTTCCCTTCTGTTTAAAAATTTCTTTCGATTAAAAGCTTAAAAGAAATAGCTCTAAAAAAATCATTTTAAGCAAAACAATTCTATAGTATACTAACGTAAAATTTTGAATTTAATTGTATGATGTGATTTTTTTCACCAATCAAAAAAACATTCTTGATAAAAAAACAGGAATTCTTACTTAAAAAAGTTAAATTTATCGAGATATAATTAACAATAAATTTTAGGAGACTAAAAACAATGAATACAAAGCATTACAATCTTTTGTTAGCTGATGATGATGAAGATGACTGTGATTTTTTTAAGGAAGCCCTCGATGAAATTTCCATTGAGACTAGCCTTAACATGGTTCACGACGGCGTACAATTGATGGATTATTTAAAAGCGAACGAATCAAAACTTCCAGATGTTGTTTTTCTTGACTTAAATATGCCTCGAAAAAACGGTCTGGAATGTCTGGCTGAAATCAAAGATGATGAAAAGCTGAAAGAACTTCCAATTATAATTTTCTCGACTTCCTTAGACAGCGAAATTGTAAATAATTTATATAAAAACGGGGCTTCGTTCTACATTCGAAAACCTGGTGATTTTTCCAAACTTAAAAAAGTAATTGAAAACGCACTGACAAACGCATCCGAAAATAATTTTAAACAGCCTGAAAGAGCTCATTTTATACTGCAACCCTAAATCTTCTTTGGAATGAACCGTAAAAAAAAGGAACATTATTTTCTGTCCGAAGGAGGAGAAATGGGCGATTTAATTCGTGATGCCGACTGGAGTAAAACGCCTTTGGGAGATCCAGAGAAGTGGCCTCAGAGTTTAAAAACGATGACTGCCATGATGCTCAGCAATCCTTTTGGAATGTATATTGCGTGGGGGAAAAATCATACGCAGTTGTACAATGATGCCTTCCGACCAATTTTAGGTGCTTTAAAACATCCAGACGCATTAGGAGGAAATTCGCGGGAAACATTTGCCGAAATCTGGGATACCATTGGTCCAATGTTCGCAGATGTAATGAAAGGAAAATCGGTTAGTTTTCCAGACTTTAAAGTTTCGCTTCACAGAAATGGATACACAGAAGATTGTTTCTTTGATTTTTCGTACACTCCAATTAAAATCGAAGACGGTTCAGTTGGCGGTATTTTGGTTACCGTAATAGAAACTACAGAAAAGAAAATTGTTGCAGATGCCTTACAGGAAAGTAATGCAAGATTTGTCAAAAATATTATGCAGGCGCCTATCGCGATGTGTATTTTTAGAGGAAAAAATCATATCGTTGAAATCGCCAATCAGCAAATGCTGGAACTTTGGGGAACAAAGGCAGAAACCGTTATTAACCAGCCCATTTTTGAGACTCTGCCTCAATTAAAAAAACAAGGTCTTGACAAAATTCTGCATACTGTTTTTAGTAACGGCGAAAAAATTACAACTGACGAACTGTTTGTTCAACTAAATCGAAATGGGCAGACAGAAAACACCTATATCAATTTTGTTTATGAAGCTTTAAGAGAAGCAGACGGAACAATTTCTGGTGTCGCAGCAATTGCAACCGAAGTTACAGCGCAGGTTCTCGCACGTTCTAAAGTTGAAGAAAGTGAACAAAAAATACGACAATTGGTTGAAAATGCCCCATTTCCTATCGCAGTTTATACTGGTAAAGAAATGCGTATTGAACTTGCCAATGAATCGATTATAAAAATTTGGGGAAAAGGTCCAGACGTAATAGGAAAAACATATAAAGAAATTCTTCCCGAATTACACAATCAATCTATTTTTGAACAGGTTGCCACTGTTTTTGAAACAGGACAATCCTTTCATTCCAGAAACAGCCGAGTTGACATTGTAGTCGATAATTTATTACAGCCCTTCTATTTCAATTACAGCTTTACGCCTTTGTATGACGTAAACGGAAAAATCTATGGCGTAATGAATACCGCCGCAGACCTTACAGATTTATATTCGGCCAAACAGATAATAGAAGAAAATGAGCAGAATTTAAGCAGTATCGTTCTTCAGGCGCCAATCGGAATTTGTTTAGTTGATGCAGCTACGTTGATAAGCGAAATTGTAAATGATAGTTTTGTCGAAGTTGCCGGAAAACCTTATGAAGAAATTGCTGGAAAACACTATTGGGATACTTTTGCCGAAGTAAAACCGTTTTACGAAAAAGAACTTCAAAAAGTAATTGATGAAGGAATTCCGTTTTATGCCAACGAGGTAGAAATGGAACTTATCAGACATGGCAAAAAAGAAAAAATATTTGTCACTTTTGTTTATTCTCCCTTAAAAAATATAGATAATAAGGTTACCAAAATAGCGATTTGGGTTCTAGACAACACTCCGCAAGTTACTGCCAGACAAGAAATTGAAGAAGCAGATAAACGTTTTAGAAATACCGTAAAACAAGCTCCCGTTGGAATTACAATTTTACGCGGTCCCAACCACGTAGTAGAAATGGCCAACGAAGCTTATTTAAAATTAGTGGCCCGCGAAGAAAGTACTTTTGTAGGCAGACCTTTATTTGACTCTTTGCCAGAAGTAAAAGATTCTGTCAGTGATCTTTTGAATACTGTTTTTACCACTGGAATTCCGTATCATGGAAACGAAATGGCTATTCCTTTAAATCGATATGGCAAACAAGGAATCTGGTATTTTGATTTTCTTTATCATCCGCTGAAGGAAGAAAATGGCGAAATTACTGGTATTATCGTAACGGTAACAGAAGTCAGCGAGAAAGTAGAAGCTAGAAAACAAATAGAACTAAACGAAGACCGTCTTAAAATTGTTGTAGAAGCCAGCGAATTGGGAACTTGGGAACTGAATGTTAAAAACAGATTTCCAATTTATTCTAAAAGATATCTCGAAATTATTGGCGGTTATACAGAAGACGTTACGCTTACTCATGAAGAATTACTGGCACATCTTCACCCAGATGATATGCATATTCGAAATAAAGCATTTAAAGATGCATTAAGTTCTGGTGTACTTCATTACGAAGCACGAGTGATTTGGAAAGATCAATCGGTGCACTGGGTAGAAGGAAAAGGTAAAGTTTTTTATAATGAAAATAAAGAAGCTGAAAAACTCATTGGAACTGTTAGGGAAATAACGGAAGAAAAAAAATATCAGCAGCAAATTGAAGAAAGCGAAAAAAAATTACGCAATCTGATTATGCAGTCACCTGTGCCTAAAGCAATTTTACGAGGAGATAATTTTGTAATCGAAATGGCGAATTTTGCCCTCTTAAATAATATTTGGAAAAAAAGGGAAGCCGATGTTGCAGGACAAAATATTTTAGAATTATTTCCTGAACTTGCAAAACAAAAATACGCACGCTTGTTAAAAGAAGTGTATGACTCTGGAATAACTTATTCAGAATCAGAATCGCTTCTTTATATAAATGACATCAATTCTGTCTCACAATTTTATGTTGATTTTGAATTTGCGCCCCTCCGCGAAAGCGATAATTCAATTTCTGGAATTAGATTGACGCTTATTGACGTTACAGAAAAAGTTGAAGCCAGAAAAAAAATCGAAGAAAGCGAGAAGAGATTTCGTTCTTTAACAGAAAGTATTCCGCAGCTGATTTGGGAAACAGATGCTGAAGGAAATTCCCTTTTTACATCGGCAAAATGGCTTGAATATACTGGTATTGAACCCGAACATGAAAGATCTTGGCAAGATATGATTCACCCAGATGATTTTGAGGAAAATATCAAAATATGGAAACATTCCCTTTCCACTGGAGAAATGTATCGATCTGATGTTAGAATGCGAAGAAAAGACGGAACATACAGATGGCACACTGCTATTGGAGAACCAATTTACAATCTGGACAATAAAATTATAAAATGGGTTGGTGCTTTTACCGATATTCATACCGAAAAAGCATTTACACACGAGCTGGAACAACAAGTTACGGCTCGAACAAAAGAATTAATCCAAATGAACGAATCACTCCAAAAAAGTGAAGAACGTTATCATTTAATGGTCGAAGAAGTTCAGGAATATTCCATTTTATACTTAAACTCTGAAGGAGTTGTTGAAAATTGGAATGTGGGAGCCGAAAAGATAAAAGGTTATAAAGCAGAGGAAATTGTTGGAAAATTCTTTGCTGTTTTTTATACCGAAGAGGATCAGAAAAATAAACTGCCGCAAAAGCTTTTAGAACTGGCTAGAGAAAAAGGCAAAGCAATTCATGAAGGCTGGCGCGCCAGAAAAAACGGAAACTTATTTTGGGCAAGTGTTGTTATTACTGCTGTTCATAATAAAAAAGGCGAAGTGATTGGTTTTTCTAAAGTGACGCACGATCTAACGGAGAAAAAAAGAGCCGATGATACCTTAAAAATGAACGCTTTAGAATTGGAGCAAAAAAACAATGAACTGGAAGAAATGAACAAAGAACTTCAGTCATTTGCTTATATTTCTAGTCATGATTTGCAGGAACCGCTGCGTAAAATCCAGACTTTTGCGTCTCAGATCATGGAGAAGGAATTTCAAAATTTATCGGAAAATGGAAAGGATAAATTTAAAAGAATGCAAAACGCAGCACAGCGTATGCAGACTTTGATTAATGATTTACTTGCTTATTCGAGAACAAATGTTCAAGAACGTGTATTTGAAAAAACAGATCTTTCTAAAATAATTGAAGAAGTAAAAGAAGATTTAAAAGAAGAATTGGAACAAAAATCTGCTGTTATTGAAATACAACAGACTTCGGAAGTTGATATAATTCCGTTTCAATTCAAGCAATTATTATACAATTTGATCAGCAATTCGTTGAAATTTTCAAATCCAGAAGTTCCAACTGTGATTAAAATTAACAGCGATATTTCTCTGGGTGAAAATTTTGAAAATGAAAAATTGATTCCGGCGAAAAAATACTGCCACATCAAAGTATCTGATAACGGAATTGGTTTTGAACCCCAATACAACAAGAAAATATTTGAAGTTTTTCAACGCTTACATGGACGAGACCGGTATAACGGAACTGGAATTGGCTTAGCAATTGTGAAAAAAATTGTAGAAAACCATAACGGAATCATCAGCGCTTCAGGAGTACAAAATGAAGGAGCTTCTTTCGATATTTATATTCCGGTAAGCTAAAATTTTAAATTGAGTTCATAAAAAAAAACGGAAATAACTTTAAAGCTATTTCCGTTTTTATTTTCTTAAAAGAAAACTAATTATCTAGTATAAACAGTAATTACACCAGTTGCTTTATCTTTTAATTTTAGTTCTTTGTTTGTAAGGTTCATGATATCACTAGTTGTAGTAATACCACCAATAGTAACAGTTAAATCATTATGAGATCTTACATAAGTTCCTGTAGTTTCTACTAATGCACAGTTACTTCCATCATAATCACCATAAACTGCCGCATTACTTAATCTTAGATCTAAATAATCTCTGCTGCATCCTGGTGCATTTTCTATAGCGTCAATTAATACTTCTTCAGTACCAACCATTGTACCTGTTTTGCTTAAGTTGTATTTTCCTTGTAATGGAACAATTGTTTCTCCTTCGTTATCATCGCTGCTGCAAGACGTTGCAAACATTCCTAAGCCTAAAGCCATTGCAAATAATATGTTTCTACTTTTCATGTTGATTTGTTTTTTTTATTGAATTAATTTAATAATGCTAAATTACAGGGATACACTTACAAAAAATTCTATGATTTCAACAAAATCTTACATAAATCGCATTTTAACGAAATTTTATTTTTTTACATATTTGGAGATAATGTACTTTGTTACAGGCTTTAAAGGACGATTATTCTCTGGATGCCTTCCATGACCATTAAAAAAATCGACTCCATTTTCAGTTTTTGCATACCAAATTATTGCATCTCCGTTCTTATCAAAACAGGATGTTGTGTCACAAACTTGCACTTTTTTTAGATTAATTAAACTTTCATCCAGCAATTCAACAGGGGTCATAATTCCTAAACTATTTACCTTTAAATCACAGTCTACCATTTCATAATGATCGTTTGACCATTGCATACATTCTTTTTTGGGTAGGGCTAAGTAAATGATTAATCCTAATCCCATCAGAATTGCTATAATCGCTGCATATCTCATTTTTTTAGATTTTGGTTTGTCATCCTCATTATGGATTTCTGTTGGTTCTGAATCTGGGATTTGAGACGCTTCTGATTCTTGATCATCTGCAGTTGGTTCTGGATCGTTCGAACTGTCGATTTCTATAACATCACTCATTTCATTAGAAGAAACTTCTCTAGAAGATTTAGTATCTCTTAAGTCTTCTATCAATTTCGAATCTTCTTCATCAATTTGTTTCCTAAATTCACTAAAAGGTCTTGGTTGAAGATCTACAAGTATTGCAGCTAATTGAATAGTATCTTCTGCTGGTCTCTCAGTTCTTCCTAAAAGAAATCTCTTAACCGCTTCTAACTTATTCATCTCATCATCTCCAAACAAATTTTTTTTATCCTTATCAAATGGAAATTCAAAAAAAGATTCGAAAGTATTTAAGTCATCTTTATTAGTATTTGACATGAATCTTTTGATACATAAATTTCTAAGATTTGCAGTAGTTGGCGAAATTAAATTATTTGCATATTCCCCTTCTATTTCCTCTTCATATTTAGCTTTAATAGCATTTCTATAATCTTCAAAAGTAAACTTTGACATAGGCATTTGAACTTTTTAAAACTTTTTATAAAGTACTTTATTCTACTTTTTATGACTTATTAGAACTTATCTCGACTTTATAAAAATAAATTAAACTTTCCTGACTTTCTGATTAATACAGCCTTAAACCCCACATAACTTTGCCTCAACAAAATTAGTTATCGTTTTGATCTGCAGGTCAAAAACAAATGTACAAAACTAGTTCAGTCACTAAGTGCGGAAAACCGTAAAACGGAGTTTATCCGGGAAGTACAAATAAAGTTTTATAGTTCTACGCACTTCACTTCCCAACAAATGGCATCGTGCTCAAAAGTTTCAGAATAGTTCTGAACGGCCATGCCTGTATTCACCTTTTAAATTTTAAAAAAATGAAAACATTATATCTATTGGGAGCGTGCGCGCTATTGTCAACTACATTATTTTCTTGTACTGCTGACGAATTTGAAACTGAAACAAAAAAAACAGAATTAAAATCAGTTAAAGCAATGGCAAGTCCAGGTCCAGACGATGATCCTGTACCTGTTACACCTCCACCTCCAAAAAAATAACAAATAAAATCTGTAATAATCATTTTATTAGTAATTTCGGGGAAAGTAGTATTCATGTTACGATCCCCGTTTTTTTGTGCATTTATTTTTCTTCTTTTTTTCTCTTGCCAAGAGAAAAAACCTTTATCGCCTAAGGATGATTCCTCTTATAAAGAAGCAAGACTTTTGCAGCAAAACGCTGTGAATCATTTTCAAAAGAACAATTATAATACGGCTTTTTATCAATTTAATAAATCCAAAATATTATTTGAAAAAATTAAAGACAGTATTGATATTGTTTTTAATTGCATTCAAATGGCTAACATTCAGCAAATAAATGGTGATTATTACGGAAGTAAAGAAACCTTAATTGAAGCACTGCCTTATAGCAAAAATGACAAAAATTATGCTGTAGCAATTAATAATTTCTTCGGAATTGCTTATAAAGAACTATCTCTTTATAATGATGCGGTTTTTTATTACAATCAAGCCATTAAAACATCAAAAGATTCTGTATCAATACAATCTCCTTTAAACAATATTGCAGTTGTTTACATCAAACAAAAAAAGTACGATAAAGCAATTCAGCTTTTAGAATCTATTTTAAGCAAAAATGTTTTTGATGATAAAATTTCATCCTTAAAAAGTAAATCTAGAGTAATCGATAATCTTGGCTTTGCTTACTTTAAAAAAGGAATGAAAGAAAAAAGCCTGCAATTTTTAAATGAAGGTTTAAAGCTAAGAATCCAAATCGATGATGATTATGGTACAATTGGCAGTTATCTCCACTTAGCCGAGTTTTATTCCCAAACAGATATTTCGAAATCAAACAACTACGCGCAAAAAGCGTATGAAACCGCAACTCAATTTAATAGTGTCGATGAACGCTTAAAAGCATTGTCTTTTTTAATTTCAAATGGTTCTGGAACAAAATATGCCCAAAAATATATTTCGATCAGCGATAGTATTATTAGTATTCGAAACAATTATAAAAACAAGTTTGCCAAGATTAAATACGACTCTAAAAAAGAAAAAGACGAAAACCAGAAACTACGATTAGAAAAAGCGGAAAATTTGCTGGCCCTCCAGGAAGTTAAATACCAACGGATATTCTTTATAATTGGCATTGTCTCTCTCTTCTGTTTATTGGCTTACTTGAGAAAAAGATATGAAAACCGAAATCGCGTAGAGAAAATTAAAGCAGCTTACGATACAGAAACAAGAATTGCAAAAGACATTCACGACGAATTAGCAAATGATGTCTTCCATACCATAACCTTTACTCAAACACAGTCTTTAAACGCGGAAAGCAATAAAGATACGTTGTTACAACAACTGGATGACATATATGTTCGAGTTCGTGGTATTTCCAGAGAAAATAATGATATCGATACTGGAATCAATTATGCTGCTAATCTAAAAGAGATGCTTTCTACTTATAACAACAATACTACAAATGTGATTATTAATGGTATTGAAAAAGTAAATTGGGACTTAATTGAAGATCTAAAAAAGATCACAATACAAAGGGTTTTACAGGAATTAATGGTCAATATGAAAAAACACAGTCAGGCTTCTGTAGTTGTTTTAAAGTTTGAAAGTTACGCTAACAAAATTTTCATAAACTATACCGACAACGGAAAAGGCTGCGAAAAATCAAAAATTATTAAAAATGGCCTCCAAAATATGGAAAACCGTATTTTGTCTATAAAAGGAACAATTACTTTTGACACAGAACCTAATAAAGGTTTTAAAGTAAAAATATCCATGCCTAAATAAAAGCCTATGTTTAAAAAAGTAATTATAGCTGAAGATCTTGATGCAATGAATTTAGGAATTCAACAGGTTTTAAAAGATTTAAATATTGAAAATTTTCAACATTCGAAATTCTGCGATGATGCATTCCTAAAAATACGCGCCGCAATTAATCAAAATGAACCTTTCGATTTACTAATCAGTGATCTTTCGTTTAAAACAGATCATCGTAAAGTTACAATTTCGAGCGGAGACGAACTGGTTGAAAAAGTTCGTGAACTTCAGCCTGATATTAAAATCATAACTTACTCTGTCGAAGACAAAAGTTTCCGAATTAAATCGCTTTTTGAAAATGCCGAAATCGATGCTTTTGTTTTAAAAAGCTTAAATAGTATCGAAGAATTAAAAAAGGCAATTCATCTGCTTTCAACTTCAGATCAAAAATTTATTTCGCCCGAAGTTGCTTCTGCCCTTCAGGAAAAAAACAATTTCGAAATTGACGACGTCGATATTAAAATTCTAAAATATTTATCTGACGGAACTTCTCAAGATGAAATCATAGAAATTTTTAAAAGTTCAGATATTAAGCCTAATAGTAAAAGTGCCGTAGAAAAAAGATTGTCAAAATTAAAAGATTTTTTTAAAGCCAATAATACCGTCCACTTGGTTTCTATTACAAAAGATATGGGGATTATTTAAATCCTGTTTCATTATAATTCTAAAGCTCCTTCGGGAGCTTTTTTTATTTACTTAAATTAAATTTTCGGATTATGGATTTCCGTAAAATACTGGTTTTTATTGGTTTTACATTTGGTTAATAATTTAAAACTACAACCAATGGAAATGAATATTCAACTTAAATCTTTAGCCGATAAAATAAATCAGCTGAAAAGTAAAATCGAAACTGAAGAATCTACTAAACATGCCTTTGTACTGCCATTTATTCATATTTTGGGGTACGATGCTTTTAATCCGCTTGAAGTTGTTCCAGAATTTACGGCAGATCTTGGCTTAAAAAAAGGAGAAAAAGTAGATTATGCTATTTTTCAAAATGGAGAACCTATTATAATCGTTGAGTGCAAAAGCTGGAAAGAAAAACTGACTGTTCATAATTCGCAGTTATTTCGATATTTCCATGTTACAAAAACTCGATTTGCACTTTTAACTAACGGAATCACTTATCAATTTTTCACTGACTTGGATAATCAAAACAAAATGGATGAAAAACCATTTTTAGAATTTGACATCTGCAATCTAAAAGAAAATACTATAAATGAAATTGCAAAATTTCATAAAGCCAATTTCGATGTAGATAATATTGTAAGCAATGCCAGCTCATTAAAATACATTAAAGAAATTAAGAAACTGATAAATGCAGAATTAGAAAGTCCGTCAAACGATTTTACAAAACTATTTGCAGGTAAAATCTATACCGGAAGATTAACAGAAAAAGTTGTTGATGAATTTAAGGATTTGGTTCAGAAATCTGTCAGCCAATTTATTAATGATAAAATTAATGACCGGCTAAATGCTGCTTTAACTAAAGAAACCATAAAACAGCAAGATGAACAAATTACTATTGTGGAAGATGACAATAAAATTGTAACAACTGAAGAAGAACTGGATGGCTACCGCATTGTAGTTGCAATTTTACGCAGAAAATTACCCATTAGCAGAATCGTCTATCGCGATACGCAATCCTATTTTGGAATTCTATTAGATGACAATAATCGCAAACCTTTGTGCAGGTTACATCTTAATAGCGGGAAAAAATATCTAAGCTTATTCAATGATAATAAAACAGAATCCAAAGTTTCTATTACAACAATCGATGATATTTATCAATTTGAAAAAGAACTACTTGAAACTGTAAATATTTACGAAACAGAATAAATCACGTGTAAGTACGCATTTTAAAGAACTGAATTCTAACTAGATTTATCACAAAACTGACTAACCAAAAAACCACAAAAGCCTATGCTAAAAAACTACCTCATCTTACTTTTATTAGTAACGTTTTATTCCTGCAAAAAAGCATCTGCTCCGCCTCCACCGCAAATAAATTCATTTTACAAAACGGCAATTACAGCAGATGATCGTAAAACGATAACTCCAGATGAAGCCAGAACATATCATGTTACTACTACTCACAAATACGAGTACCGAACGGGAAATCCCGGGCATTACAAATATAATTATGATGTAAAGGGAATTAATACCAAAGGCGATTCTGTTTTTGGAAATATAAATGTTCAAGGGAAATACGGCGCAGGAATTTTAATAAGCGACACCGTTGCAGAAACAGAAATTAATACGGAGTGGATCTCTTACGGAAAATTAAAAGCCGTCGATAAAAAAGGAAACGAATACAGTTTAATTGTCAAATAACGCAACCGAATGAAATATACTTTACTCTTACTATTTATTTTTTTCAACTCTTTTCATCCGCCGGAAACCAATGTTTTTATCTGCGGGCCGACTGGTGCAAAAAAATATCATTTCAATGAAAATTGTCGAGGTTTAAGTTCCTGCAGTCATGGAGTGGTCAAAAAAACGCTTAAACAAGCACAAGGTCTTGGATTAACAATTTGTGGATGGGAAGATTAATTAGCTTCCCTTTTTTTTATTTAATTATTTGATAATAATCACTTTACAATAAATTCACATTAGTTTTATTAATTTGATATAAAACTAATCGTTATGAAATTCTTTAACCTAAAATTCCTGGTATCATTCAAAGAATGGCTTTTTTTAAGAGCTATGCAATCTTCTTTCCTTCATTAATAAATCATGTAAAAATAAAGGAAAGTACCATTGAATGAATAAAGTTGAAAACTCATTTTTGAACAAAAACCAATTTGGTGAAGATTTCTTGTGGGGTGTTTCTACCGCCGCTTTCCAAATTGAGGGTGCACATGATTCTGACGGAAAAGGTTCTTCTATTTGGGATGTTTTTACTTCTCAAAAGGGAAAAATAAAAAACGGACATCATGCACTGACCGCCTGCGATTTTTACAATTCTTACCAAAATGACATCAATCTGATTAAGGAGTTAAATATTCCGAATTTTAGATTTTCAATCAGCTGGACTAGAATTATGCCTACAGGAATTCATCCTGTAAATCAAGCCGGAATAGATTATTACAATAAAATCATAGACTCATTACTGGCGTCTGGAATCGACCCCTGGGTTACACTTTATCACTGGGATTTACCGCATGCTCTTGAAGTCAAAGGAGGCTGGACAAACCGTGAATCGATTTCTTGGTTTTCAGCATATGTTGAAGTCTGCGCGCAGTATTTTGGCGATCGTGTTAAAAACTGGATGGTAATTAATGAACCTTCTGTTTTTACGGGTGCAGGTTATTTTTTAGGAATTCATGCTCCAGGTAAAAAAGGCATTACCAATTACCTAAAAGCCATGCATCATGTTACTTTGTCAACGGCTGCGGGCGCGAAGATATTGCGAAACAAAATTCCTGATGCGAATATCGGAACTACATTTTCCTGCACTCATATTGAACCTGCAACCGAAAGTTCGAAAGATATCGAAGCCGCAAAACGTGTGGACACTTTACTGAATAGAACTTTTATAGAACCGATCTTAGGATTAGGTTATCCGCAGAAGGATCTTCCTGTGCTAAAAAAACTCAATAATTATATTCTTGAAGACGATTTAGACAATCTCGATTTCGATTTTGATTTCATCGGACTTCAGTGCTACACTCGAGAAGTTGTCAAATCGGCCATACTGATTCCGTATATTGGCGCCGAATTGGTCAGTGCTGCAAAAAGAAATGTGATTGCAACCGAAATGGGCTGGGAAGTTTATCCGCCTGCCTTGTATCATGTCTTGAAAAAATTCAACGAATACAAAGGAATTAAAAAAATCATCATTACCGAAAATGGAGCTGCTTTTCCCGATACAGTAACAAACGGAAAGGTATTTGACATCAAACGAACACATTACATTCAGGACCATTTAGAGCAAATCTTAAAGGCAAAAGAAGAAGGTTTAAACGTTGAAGGCTATTTTGTATGGAGTTTAACCGATAACTTTGAATGGGCCGAAGGTTACAACGCCAGATTCGGCTTAATCCATGTCGATTTTGAAACACAAAAAAGAACCATTAAAAACTCAGGATTATGGTTTAAGGATTTTTTATCGTAATCCTGAATTCCATAAATACGAAAAAGCCTTTTGCAGCTAAATTGTAAAAGGCTTTTTTGTGTTTAAAATTCATTAGTTTCCTAACGAATTCTGAATTTATAATTCTGTTTTAAGATTCCGACATGAACTTTTCCATTCTTTTTTAAATGGGCCGTAACTAGAATATATTTTTCTTCTGGATATTTTACTTCATAACTAAAGATCGTATCTCTCACTTTGAACTGAAGCAGGTGTTTTCCATCATCTGAAATGGACAGCGCCGTTGTTTCATAACTAGGCATTGCATTTGTTGCTTTTAAGTTGATTTCTTGAACTTTTTCTTTATCAACAAGTATTTCCAGCTTTAAGTTATCAAGTTCCATATTTGTCGGCTGCTCAAACGAAACAACATATTTTTTACAGCCAAAAGTGCATAAAACAATTAATAGTAATAGAAGCTTTTTCATAAAAGGTATTTTAAACTGATAGTTATTAGAAGTCGAAATATGTTTTTATAAATATAAATAAATTTATCACAATCGCTAGAAAGAAAAGTGAACTTTTAAAGCGGAAAAAAACAGTCGTTGAGACAAAAAACTGCATCAAAAAACTTCAAAAAAAAGACTAAAAAATTTGGCTATTTCATTGATTTTATTAGGTTTATCGGTATTTTTTTCTTATCTTTATAGAGTAAATAACAGTACCTATATGCCGAAAAACAAACTATTTAAAAGCCTCAATTACACTTTAAAAAATTATTCTTTTTACCACTTCAAGCATCTCATTTTTCAGAATGCTTTTACATTTCATTTAGAAATTATTCTAAATAATCTTTTCTCTGTACAAATATTAAACGTGCAGCATAGACCGAAACGACCGTTTCAATTTCTTTCGTAAATTATTTTATTGTTTAAAATTTAAAAGATTTCCTTTTTTCGGGATATTCTTTCGCCTCTTCATTTTTAGTATTCACCAAAACACTTTTTATATGCCAGTATTTTCAACTTCGACACTCAAATTCTTTCCAGCACTTTCAATTCATTCTACAATTCTATATTATTTATATATTATTTAAAGTCCGAAACCAACTTTTTATTGAGTTGTTACATCTATAATAATAGAGACTATCTAAACTTAAATAATAATTTAAAAAACTCAAAGCAGGCTTTCTTATTTATTGAATTGGGAATTCACGGGAATCTTAAGGAAACGCGGGAATTCTGGGAATTCCTTATCTACAATAGCTTGAAACGCCATTCCTTTGCCAAAGAAATTAGTACCAGTTTTGTCTGCAGACTAAAACAAATTAAAAACTAGTTCTAATTATCAGCGTGAAAAAACGTAAGACCGAGTTTATTCGGGAAGTATAAAATACGTCTTACGGTTCTACACGCATCACTTCCCAAAATCAATTTGGTGTCGCCTTAATATTCTCTGGATCATTCCAGACAGCCACACCTATGTCTAATTTCTAAATTAAATCAAAATGAAAAAACTAATACTATTGTTCGCTTTTGCGTCATTGTTCTCTATATTTTCTTGTACTCCTGATGAGTATGAAACGCAGCCAAAGAAGAATATCAACTTCTCACCGCCAGCAGATCCGGAGCCTCCAACACCAGACCCTGATGGTCCTGGTGACAAAGGAAATAATCCTCCACCAGCTCCATGATAAAAAAATATTTTTAGTGTTTAATTAATTACTATTTTCGGGGAAAGTAAATTTATATGTTACGGTCCCCGTTTTTTTGTTTTATCATATTTCTTTTTCTTTTTTCGTGTAAAGAAAAAAAGACGATTAACACTAATACAGAATCTATACGAAAAGAGGCACTTACCTTACGTAATAAGGCTATTGAAAGTTTTGACAAACAAAATTATAACACTTCTTATTCCCAGTTTAATAAAGCTAAGGAACTTTACGAAGTGATAAAAGACAGTATAAATATCTCGTACATATTTATAAAAATTGCAGAAATTCATCAGAGAAATGGCGATTATTACGGCAGTAAAGAGATCGTGACTGAAGCATTGCCATACACAAAAGAAGATGTTTATGCTGCAGGCGCTAATAATTTTTTGGGTATTGCTGATAAAGAACTTGCTCTTTATGATGATGCCATTTTATATTACAAAAAAGCAGCAAAGCAATACAAAGACCCTCTCTTAAGACATAATCCTATACAAAATATTGCAGTTGTTTATATTCATCAAAAAAAATATGATAATGCAATCCGTATCTTAGATTCTCTTCTACAATCTCTTTCAACTAAAGAAATAAAAGAAAAAGCTCAACCAGGAGATAAATCTATTCTTCAGGATAATTTGGGTTACGCGTATTTTAAGAACGGATGGGAAGATAAAGGTTTTCATTTAATGAATGAAGGTCTTCAAATCAGACTTGATACTAAAGATATTTACGGCAGCATTGAAAGTTATCTTCATCTTGCGGATTACTATTCTAAAAAGAATGTACAAAAATCAGATGAAAATGCTCTTTTGGCTTATAAAACTGCTACAAAACTTAATAGTGTAGACGAAAGATTAGAAGCTCTTCAAATTTTAATCTCTAATGACAACAGTCCAAATACAAACAAATATATACAACATTATTTTACGCTAAATGACAGCATTATCAAAGTTAGAAACAACTTTAAAAATAAGTCCGCTAAAATTAAATATGATGCTAAAAAAGAAAAAGATGAGAACGAAAAGCTTCGTTTAGAAAAGGCAGAAAATCTCTTATCTCTTCAAAGAGCAAAATATATGCGAATTGTATTTGTAATTGTCTTTATATTTTTAGTGATTTTAATAGCCATTTTAATCCGCTATTATAAAAACAAGAACAAAGCCATTGAATTCAAAAGTTCGTATGACACTGAAACCCGTATTGCTAAAAAAATCCATGACGAGCTGGCCAATGATGTTTTTCAAGTCATTGCTTTTGCCGAGTCTCAGCCATTAGCTAAAGAAAACACCAAAGAAAACCTGCTCCAAAAATTAGATGATATTTACGGGCGTGTAAGAGGTATTTCAAGAGAAAACAACAGCATAGATACGGGGGCAAATTTTACAAAAAGCATTAAAGAAATGCTTTCTGCCTATAATACAGCCGAAAGAAATATTATGGCCACTAATATCGAAAATGTAAATTGGGAAGTAATGGATGAAGTAAAAAAAGTTACCATCAGCCGAATTTTACAGGAATTAATGGTCAATATGAAAAAACACAGTCAAGCGAGCCTTGTTGTAATAAAATTTGAGAGTGACCAAAAAACAATCGTAATAAACTATACCGATAACGGAAAAGGCTGTGAAAAAAGTACGATTGCAAAAAACGGACTTCAAAACATGGTAAACCGTGCGCAGGCCGTTAAGGGATCTATAGATATCGATACAGAACCCAATAGAGGCTTTAAAGCAAAAATAGTTATTCCTGAGTAAATATCGAATAATACGATAAGAATTGCATTTAAACACATTATTCCATATTCCGTAGCAATATGTCATCGGTACAAAAAAACAGAATTGCGTTGAATTACGTTCCATAGGAACGTTTGGCTGACGGCATAGGATTATAAGGCGTAAAACAAGTGTCCCTACAGGACACAATGAAAAAAAATCCGTTTTTTTTACCGATCAAACATTCCTACGGAATGTTTTTTGAATAAAAAAGCCTTTCCAGATTTTACTCTCGAAAGGCTTTTTACTACAAATTAACAGGCAATATTATTTCCATCCGCCGCCTAAGTCTCTGTAAACATGGACTGCAGCGTTTAATTGTTCTTTTTTAGTGTCAACTAATTCTAATTTTGCTTCTAAAGCATCTCTCTGTGTCATTAAAACTTCGAAATAATCAACTCTCGCGGATTTAAATAAATCGTTAGAAACATCAATAGAAGTATTTAAGGCGTCTACTTGTTTCGATTTAAGATCATATCCTTTCTGAAGATTCTCAATCTTAGACAATTGATTTGAAACTTCTAAATAAGCATTTAAAACCGTACGATCGTAATTGTATAATGCTTGAAGTTGTTTTGAATTTGCACTCGCAAACTCAGCTTTAATTGCATTTCTATTAATCAATGGCGCAACAAGATCTCCAGCCAACGAATATAAAAGTGATTCTGGCATTGTAAATAAATAAGAAGGTTTAAAAGCCTGCACACCGATAGCCGTAGAAATATCCAAAGAAGGATAAAACTCTGCTCTAGCCACTTTTACGTCTAGTTTCGCTGCTGCTAACTCCAGCTCTGCCTGTTTCACATCTGGACGATTCGCTAATAATTGGGACGGAATTCCAGAACTTACTACAGCTGGCAGCAAGCTTAAGAAATTATTGTTGTTTGTTCTTTTAATTTCCTGCGGATATCTTCCCAATAAAAAGTTGATTTTGTTTTCTGTTTCTTTTATTTGCTGCAAAATGTCAAACTCCATGCTTTGTGAAGTTAAAACTTCTGCTTCAAACTTCTTAACTCCCAATTCTGTCGCTCTTGCAGCCTGTTTTTGAACTTTTACAATTTCTAATGCGTTAGTCTGCAGTTTGATTGTTTGTTTAACAATATCCAGCTGATTGTCTAAAGCTATTAATTCATAATATGAATCAGCAACTTCGGCAATAAGGTTCGTAATCACAAAGTTTTTACCTTCAACAGAAGCTAAATATCTGTTTAAAGCTGCTTTTTTAGAATTACGCAGTTTTTTCCAGATATCTACTTCCCAATTCGCATAAGCCGAAATGGTAAAATCACCAAGAGGATCAGGAGTTTCTACACCTGGTTTAATCTCGGTTGTAGCATCACCCGCACCTTGACTGGTATATCTACCCACTTTTTCTACTCCTGCTCCCGCACGAATACCAGCTGTTGGCAGTAAAAGCCCTTTTCTAACACGAATGTCATTCTTTGCGATTTCAATTTCTTGCAAAGTGATATTAAGTTCTTGATTGTTTTTCAGCGCTGTGTCAATTAAATCTATAAGATTTTGATCTTTAAAGTAATCTTTCCAGTTTAACGATGCTGTATTATTGTCTGCATCCTGAGCTTGGGCAGTTGTACCAAAAGACTCAGGAACTGGTGTGCTTGTGGTTATTGCTGCCTCAGGTGCAGGGGTTTTACACCCTGCAGCAATAAGACAAATAGCTAAAGCAATACCATATTGGTAGGTTTTGAATTTATACATGATTGTTATCAATTTCTTCTGTTAATGGATTTTCTTCTTCATGTTTTACTAGTTTGTATTTTTCGGCAACTTTAGCGAATATGAAATACAAGCCCGGAATTACAAACACACCGCAGATAGTTCCGATAAGCATACCTCCTGCCGCTGCTGTACCAATAGTTCTATTACCAATTTTACCTGGTCCAGTTGCAAAAGCAAGCGGTAATAAACCTGCAATAAATGCAAACGAAGTCATCAGAATTGGACGGAACCTTGCTTTTGCTCCTTCCATGGCAGATTGTAAAACAGATAATCCTGCAGCATGTCGCTGAATAGCAAACTCAACAATTAATACGGCGTTTTTACCTAGTAATCCAATAAGCATTACCATTGCCACCTGAGCGTAAATATTGTTTTCTAATCCCGTTAATTTTAATAAAAGGAAAGCTCCAAAAATACCCGCTGGCAAAGAAAAAATTACTGATAATGGCAGAATAAAACTTTCGTACTGGGCAGCCAATACTAAGTAAACAAATCCTAAACAGATTAAGAACACCCAGATTGCCTGATTACCCTGTGCTACCTCATCGGCAGAAATACCCGCCCAGTCAATATCATATCCTCTTGGTAATTTTTCAGCCGCAACCCTCTGAATAACTTTAATCGCAGTACCAGAACTGTAACCCGCAGCCGGTGAACCGCTGATTTGTGTTGAGGTATACATATTATGTCGCGTAATTTCCGAAAGTCCGTATACTTTTTCTAATTTCATAAAGGCAGAAAAAGGCACCATTTCATCACGATCGTTTTTTACATACAATTTTAAGATATCATCTGGCTGCGCACGATATTCTGGCGAAGCCTGAACGATTACTTTATAGTTAATACCAAATTTAATAAAACTGATTTCGTAGTTACTTCCCACAAGAGTTGACAAAGTATTCATGGCATTTTCAATAGAAACACCTTTTTGCTGTGCCAAGTCATTATCGACTTTCATCATATATTGAGGGAAACTAGAACTATAGAAACTAAATACGTTTGATAATTCCGGCTGTTTATTCAATTCAGCAACAAAGTCGTTATTTACCTGTTCCATTCTCTTATAATCAACAGAACCCGTTTTATCTAACAAACGAAGCTCAAATCCTCCTGCCGCTCCATAACCAGGTACAGCAGGCGGTTGGAAAAATTCGATATTCGCTCCTGTAATATCTTTACATTTTTCCTCCATTTCATGCATAATCTCCACAACAGATTCTTTTCTGTCACTCCAGTCTTTCAGGTTCACCAAACAAGTTCCTGAGTTGGCTCCTGTACCTTCAGACAGAATCTCATAACCAGCTAATGACGAAACCGATTTTACTCCATCAATATCTTCAGCAATTTTTTGAACTTTTTCTGCAATATTGTTCGTTCTTTCTAAAGATGAACCTGGAGGCGTCTGAATTACGGCGTAAAACATTCCCTGATCCTCATTCGGAATAAATCCTGAAGGAACAGAACTGCTTATTAACCATGTTCCAGCACAGAAACCTAAAAGTGCCACAATTGTCACAACTCTTCTGTCAACAATTTTAGCCAACAGATTTTGATATTTACCTTGTGCTAAATTGAATTTTTCGTTGAAAGCATCAATAAATCTATTTGCAGGTGTTTTCTTTTTAGGCTGGCCATGATTATTTTTTAACATCATTGCACAAAGTGCTGGTGTCAATGTCAAAGCCACGATACCAGAAAGAATAATCGCAGTGGCCATCGTTACAGAGAATTGTCTGTAAAATACCCCAACAGGACCAGACATAAATGCAACGGGAATAAATACAGCTGCCATTAAGAATGTAATCGCAATAATTGCCCCTGCAATCTCATGCATTGCTTTTTTGGTTGCTTTAAATGGCGAGAGATGTTCCTCTTCCATCTTGGCGTGGACAGCCTCGATAACCACAATCGCATCATCGACGACGACCCCGATTGCCAATACTAAAGCAAATAATGTAATTAAGTTTAATGAAATATCGAAGAATGTCATGAACACAAAAGTTCCTACCAACGATACTGGTACCGCAATTGCAGGAATAACGGTGGAACGCCAGTCTCCTAAGAAAAGAAATACTACCAGCCCCACCAAGATAAACGCTTCAACCAAAGTGTGAATTACTTTTTCGATAGAAGCATCAAGAAATTTAGAAACGTCATACGAAATTTCGTAATCCATTCCTTTTGGAAATCTCTGTTTGATTTTTTCCAATTTAGTTTTAACTTCCTCAATAACCTGATTCGCGTTACTTCCAAAAGATTGTTTCAACACAATAGCGGCAGATGGCCTTCCATTCAAATTAGAATAGATATCGTACATCGAACTTCCAAATTCAACTTTTGCAACATCTTTTAATCTCAAAAGCTCTCCGTCTGGACTTGCTTTTACTACAATGTTTTCATATTGCTCTTTTGTTGTAAAACGCCCAGAATATTTCAATACATATTCGAATGCCTGAGAACGTTTACCAGAACTTTCTCCTGTTTTACCCGGAGAAGCCTCCAAACTTTGACTAGATAATGCTTCCATTATCTCATCAGCAGAAATTTTATAGGCTAACATACGATCCGGTTTTAACCAAATACGCATAGCATATTCACGTGTTCCTAAGATATCTCCAGAGCCAATACCATTTACCCTTTTCAATTCAGAAAGAACGTTGATATCGGCATAGTTGTACAAGAACTTCATGTCGGTATTTTTATCTGTACTGTAAAGATTCACGTACATCAACATACTCGGTACTTCTCGGGTAATTTTGATCCCCTCTCTAATTACCAGTGGAGGTAACTTATTGGTAACCGAAGCCACACGGTTTTGCACATTAATAGCCGCTTGGTTTGGATCTGTGCCTAAGTTAAACACTACTTTAATCGTAGCTTCACCATCATTTCCGGCGTCAGAAGCCATGTATTTCATTCCTGGAACTCCGTTTAAGGCTCTTTCTAAAGGAATAACCACCGCTTTAACCATCAATTCACCGTTAGATCCTGGGTAATCTGCGGTAACATTCACCATTGGAGGTGAAATGGTAGGGAATTGTGTAATTGGTAAATTCAATACAGACAAAACCCCTAAAAAGACAATTATCAGCGATATCACTATCGACAATACTGGTCTTTGAATAAATTTATTAAACATTTTTATATTTTTTAATGATTAAACTTATTTGAAGTTTAAAAGTGTTTCAGGTTTCAAGTTTCAGGTTTGCAGTACTAAACTTCAAACCTGAAACCTGAAACTATCAAAACAAAGACCTATTCCGCTTTTAAACGAAGGTTATTAATTACCTTTTTAGGAGATTCAAACTCGTATTTAATTTTGTCGTTTTCTTTTACTTTCTGAACGCCTTCAAGTAAGATTTTGTCATTTTCATTAAGGCCGCTTTTAATCACATATAAATCCGGAATTTCTCCTGTAATTGTGATTTCTCTTGAGCTTACTTTGTCATTTTTATCTACAACAAAAACATATTTTTTATCCTGAATTTCGTAAGTAGCTTTTTGTGGAATTACGATAGCATTTTTTAACGGAACATTCATTTGAACTTGTCCTGTTTCACCATTTCTAAGTAGTTTACCTGAATTTGGGAATCTTGCTCTAAAAGCGATATTTCCAGTTTCACTGTTAAATTCACTTTCTATAACTTCAACATTTCCTTTATCTTTGAAGATTTCTCCATTTGCTAAAACCAGATTCACTTTATTATCAGCACGATCTTTAATATTTGTTTCATAGCTGATATATTCTGGCTCCGAAACATTGAAATAGGCAAACATCTGACTGTTGTCTGAAAGACTTGTCAGTAATTCTCCTTCATCAATTAAACTTCCTAATTTTAACGGAATTCTGTCGATTGTTCCATCAAAAGGAGCTCTGATTTCTGTAAATGATAAATGTAATTTTGCTAATGCAACTTCAGCTTTTGCAGATTGTAATTTTGCCTGAGCTACAGTTAGTTCGTTTTTAGAAACGATATTTTTATCCGCCAATAATTTTGAATTTTGTAATTCAATTTCTACTGACTTTTGTTCTGCCTGCGCTTTAAGCAATTCAGACTGATACATGTTTGGCATAATTTTAAACAACAGCTGTCCTTTTTTTACAAACTGCCCTTCATCAACATAAATGTTTTGCAAAAAACCTTTTTCCTGGGCACGGATTTCGATGTTTCGGACAGATTTAATCTGCGAAACGTATTCCTTCGTAAACGAAGTGTCAATTTTTACGGGATTAGTCACAGTGAACTTTTCCGCTTCTTCTTTTTCTTCTTTTTTTTGTGTACAACTGGTTAAGCACACCAAGGCCATAAAGCCTGTGAACAAGATGATTCTTTTCATGATTTTTAAATGGAAATTAAGCGATTGAATGCTTGGAATACAGAGATTCCTTAAAGATGGATAAAAACATCAGTAAGCCGTGGTCTGACCTTAATTGTCATATAAGCGGAAGTAAGAAAAAAAATATACAGCAGCAAGATATGCAGGATCGCAACTTAGGCAACCGATGTATATTTTAAAATCAAATTCTTAATACTCTCTGAGTAATATAGATAGGATTTGAATGCCCAAATAAAGACGTAGAAATTTTTAAACGATTGGAATCATTTGCAGCTGATTGATCTGATAAAGACAGATATAAGTCGTCTACAAGGCTGTAAGACGCTGCAAAAATTTTATTCGTAAGTCCATCAACATCATCATTTCCTAGAAAATCTTCTTCAACATCAATATCGGCATCTTCAATTATTGAAGATCCTCTGTCTTGACTGGTAAATTTAACTCGATGTTTCTTTTCAAGATTGTGGTGCTGAGGTAAGCCGTAAGTATTAGCATTAAGATATTGGCCTCCGCCGAACAGAAGCATATTCATGAATACTAAAAATACTATTAACTTTCTCATTTGGGTGCGAAAGTAATAAAAGATTGGAATAAAAAAAATAAAATAAGAAAGTCTTAACATGTAATTTTAAACGAAAACGTTTTCACTTTAAAATAAATTTAAGAGTATCATATTTTCAGAATAAAAGCAATGCAAATTACTACAAACCAACAACTTAAAACACCAATTGCATAATTATAAATTCCTGTCCTGCCTTGGTAAAAGCATCGCCAATAACCACCATTCCGAACTTTTCGTAGAATTTCTTTTTTTCGGCTCTGGCATTGCACCAAACTCTTTTGAGTTTTTTTTCTCTGGCAATATTAAAAATATAATTCAGCAATGACGAAGCAATTCCGCTGCCTTGATAGTCAGGTAAAGTTGCTAACTTTCTAAACTGCATCTCGTCGTCGTTTATAAAACAAGAAACAATAGATACTAATTTGTCGTTTTCAAAAACTCCATAATGAAATCCCAAATTGTCTTCTTCAAGCTGAACAAATTCAAAAGGCTGATCCGGCCACATCACCTCATGCCTGATCTGCCATGTATCGGATGCATTGATTGGTTTAATTTCCATTTTTAAATATTAGAAGTTATCCAAAAGTAATGCATTTTACGATGAACTTATAAAATCCAAAAGAACAAAACTATTAATGGTGATTCAAAAATTAGCGTAAAATAAATCAGACAAATCGTTCAATTTAAATCAATTATCATTATTTTTATAGTACCAAAATCAAATTTATTCTGTTATGAAAAATTTCTTTTTAGCATCATTTTTATGTATTTGTGTAAATGGTTTTGCACAATTGATACAAATTGGACCTCAAATTTCGACTAATATAACTTCTGTAAATGCCAAAAATTTTAGTTCGGATCATACTAATACAGGAATTGGTTTTGCTGCATTTGCCAGAGTAAATCTTTTACTTTTTTATGGTCAAGGCGAATTTGGATATTCAAAATCTAATTTCAGCGTTTATCAAAATGGTGTCGGAGAAACAGAGTTTAAATTGGGAGGAACAGATGCGTCATTAATTGCTGGATACAAACTTATTCCGCTGGGAAAAGCCGGAAATATAAGATTGTTTGTGGGTTACAACTGGAAAAATTATTCGGACATTAGTAAAAGTAACAATCTTAATTCTATCGCATTAGAAAAAAATAATCACAGCATTCTTGGAGGAGTTGGCGCTGATATCTGGAGACTTACTTTTGATGTAAGATATCTGGCAGGATTAACCGATATTGATTCTTCAAACGGAGAAATTAAAACTGGAATTACCAATTTTTCGCTAGGATTTAAATTCTTATAAAATATAATTCATAAAAAAAGGGAATCAAACGATTCCCTTTCTATTATATCTTAGTGTAATAACTTTCTAAGTTATCATTGTCTATTTTTTCGATGCCCTCCTCTGTTTCTACAGCTACATTGATAACATGTAAAACATTTGATTTTTCGTTAATACTGCAATTCCAAATAGTTCCATCTGAAAGTACAATTTCAGAAAATAAGGAAACTGCACTTTTTTTGTCATTGTAAACTAAATTCTCTGTTTTAAGAACTTTCTTTTCTTTAGTTTTTCGATCAACTTCATAAAACAAGATTTCATTTTCACTTATTTCAACAAATTCATCTGAAGAAGATTGATCATCTTTCTTTGTCGCGGTTGTTGCCCAAACAGGCTGATTTCCTGCTTTTTTCCAAGTTCCTTTTGCTTGATTTAAAATTTCTTTTCGTAAAACTTCTTTTAAAGTATCTACTTTTTTAGATGCTTCCTGAGCGACTTCGCTATCAGGTTTAATTTTCGCTGCTAAAGAAAATAATTCAATAGCCTTAACGAAATCGGCTTTTTTATAGTACGAAACAGCCAATTCGTATTTATTCTTCTGGAATGCAGTTTTTTGATCATTCTGTCCGAAAAACTGAAGAGTAATCAAAAAAACAATTAGGGGTAATGTTTTTTTCATCAAATTAGTAGGTTTTTTGTTTTTGCAAACGTAATTTATTTTGACGAAAGTTTCTTACTTTTTTTTAAAATCATGAATTATTTTTAATCATTCAAAATAAAAAAACGCCTTCTTTCAAAGAAAAAAGACGTTTAGAAATTTAAAAAACTTTATTATTTCACACGCAAAATATTATTTTCCGGCGTTGCATCCATAAAAATACCGCCGTCCAATTCTATCTGCTCAATTTTTTTAGTGCTTTTTAGAGCAACTTTTGCTGTTTTTTGATTTTTCTCCCAAACAGCTGGTGTTTGATGCAATGTAATTTTCGTTTTATCAGCGTAAGTAATAATAACATCAAAAGGAATAGCAAAACCTCCAATATTTTCTACAGTGACAACTTTCTTGTCTGCAGAAACATTTTTAACTGCAAGGTCCAAGTAATTATTGGTAAAAAACCAATTGTTAAAAAACCAGTTTAGATTTTTTCCTGTTGAGGTATTAAATGAATTAAAATAATCCCACGGAATTGGGTGTTTTCCGTTCCAAGTATCCATATAATCGTGAAGCGCTTTTTTAAACAAATCATCTCCAAGCATATCTTTTAATGCCAAGTAAGACAAAGAAGCTTTTCCGTATGAATTGTTACCATAACCTGCTCCAGAAACTTGAGTAGACATTGAAATTATCGGCTGATCTTCCTCAGCAGAACGATCGTTGATATATCCTTTTACTCTAAAATTTTTATAAAATCTATCCGCAGATTCTTTACCATGCTCTGCAATTCCAATTAAATACTCAAAAGTTGTTGCCCAGCCTTCATCCATAAATGCATAACGTGTCTCATTTATTCCCATATAAAAAGGGAAATAAGTATGTGCAACTTCATGATCCTGTACCAATTGTGCAAAAACAGGATCTCCCATTTGTGAATCGTTACACATCATTGGATACTCCATATCTGCAAAACCTTGGAAAGCCGTCATTTTAGAAAACGGATAAGGAACTCCAGGCCAGTTATTTGAAAACCAATCTAAAGCATATTGGTTGTTTTTTACTGAATTTACAAAATCTGTTCCTGTAACATTATATGCTGCCTGAACGCTAGCACGGCGATTTGTCTTTTTATCTACTACAACACTGCTTGCATCCCATAAATAATGATCGCTTAAACCGAAAGTTACATCTGAAATATTTTTAGCTTCAAACTTCCAAACATTCCAATCGTACTGTTTGGTAACAATGCCGCTTTTCATTTCTTGTTCATTTGCAATATGCAGAATTTCATCTGTTGTATAAGACTTTTTCAATCTTGCTGCAAATTCTGGTTGTAAAACCTCATCTGGATTTAGTAAATCTCCAGTAGCATACACCACATAATTTTTTGGAGCTTTTACAGAAAAAACATAATCATTAAAATCATTATAAAATTCCTGACGATCAGTATGTGGTAATCTATCCCATCCGTTGTAATCATCAAAAACTGAAACACGCGGATAGCTGTAGGCAACAAAAAATGTAGTTTCATCTATTTGTCCTTCTCTGCCGCTTTCTTTAGATAAAGGATAATTCCATTGGATATTTAAGACAGCTTTAGAATGCGGCAAAATTGGCTTTTTTAATTTTACATTTCCAACAGTTCCCCAGTTTTTGGCATCTTCTTTATAGACTTCATTTTCAATTTTTAAAGAAGTAATCGTCAAACCTTCACTTAAAAAATCATCGCTTACACTGCCGCCTCTAGGAGATGATGGTTTATGCAGATTATTTACAAAACGAATTACCAAGTTCCGTAAAGTATCTTTACTATTATTCTCGTAAACAATTGTTTCTGTTCCGCTTACCAATTTAGTTTTCGGATCAACAGCAATCTCCATGTTGTATTTTCCGTGATTCTGCCAATAGTTTTTTCCTGGTTTTCCGTCTTTAGAACGTGTTCCTTCTGCGTACGCTTTTTTTATATTTCTTGGCATATAAAGTTCTTGCGCAAAGTTGCTTTGGGCAAAAAAGACAAATGCTATTACTGCAAATTGCAATATATTCTTTTCCATAAGTTATTCTTAGGTCTTTAAAATTAGTTTTTGATAAGAGATTAGTGTGCTTTTTTATGCTAATGTTACAAAATTAATTATTAATTGTGAATTGTGAATGGTTAATTAGTTAGTAGTTTATAGTTAATGGTTGATGGTTGATGGTTGGTGGTTGATGGTTGGTGGTTGATGGTTGGTGGTTGATTCTTCGTTGCTAGTGGATAACTCATAATTCATTACTCATAACTCTAAAAAACTTAGAGCCTCAGCATCTCAGAAAAAAAACCGCCTGCTCCAAGAGAAACAGACGGTATCTACAATTAATATATAACCTTGATTACTACAAAATATAGTCGGTATTAATGAAGTTCGATTCTTTGCTATTTAGCAATTCCTGCAGAATTTCATTATTATAATCGATATCTTTTGAAGCTACAAACGTACGGATTGAGAAAGAACGCAAAGCATCTGGAATACTCAAAGTTCCTACGGCCGAATCTTTACGACCTGTAAACGGAAATGCATCTGGTCCTCTTTGACAAGAACTGTTAAGGTTTACTCTGCAAACTAAATTTACCAAGGAATCAATAAGCGGTGCAAGTGTTTTTATGTCTTTACCAAACAAACTCACCTGCTGTCCGTAGTTAGATTCGGCCATATCAATTAAAGGCTCTTTAATATCTTTAAATGAAAGAACCGGCACAACTGGTCCAAATTGCTCTTCATGATACACGCGCATTTCCTTGTTCACTGGAAATAAAACTGCTGGAAAAATATAATTATCAGTATGTTTTCCTCCTTTTTCATTAATGATTTTCGCTCCTTTGCTTGTTGCGTCATCGATTAATCCCTGAATGTAGCTTGGTTTTTCGGTTTCTGGAAGCGGTGTTAAGGAAACTCCTTTTTCCCATGGATTTCCGAAAATTAAACTATCTACTTTTTCAGAAAAGCGTTTATTGAATTCTTCTCTAACAGATTCATGAACATATAATACTTTTAAAGCCGTGCAGCGCTGTCCGTTAAAAGACAAACTTCCTGTAATACATTCCTGAATAGCCAAATCTAAGTCGGCATCTGGTAAAATGATTGCTGGATTTTTAGCCTCCAAACCTAAAATCAAACGTAATCTATTTTTGTTTGGATGCTGATCTTGTAAAGCAATAGCCGATTTACTATTTCCGATTAATGCCAAAACATCAATTTTTCCAGATTTCATAATTGGAGAAGCCACTTCACGTCCTCTGCCGTAAACGATATTGATCACACCTTTTGGAAAACTGCTTCTAAACGCTTCTAATAATGGTGTAATACATAAAACGCCATGTTTAGCAGGTTTAAAAATCACTGTATTCCCCATAATTAAAGCTGGGATTAACAATGAAAAAGTTTCATTCAACGGATAATTGTAAGGTCCAAGACACAATACAACCCCAAGAGGTCCGCGGCGAATCATTGCGTTTACACCCTGCACCTTTTCAAAATGCGAACTGCGTCCGTTTAATTCCTTATAACTGTCAATAGTATCGTGAATATATTCTACTGTTCTGTCGAATTCTTTTTGCGAATCGCCAAGATTTTTTCCAATTTCCCACATCAGAAGTTTAACCACTTCTTCGCGGGTTTCTTTCATCTTTTTCACAAAATTTTCCATGCATTTAATACGATCTGCTACTTTCATAGTCGGCCATAAACCTTGTCCCATATCGTATGCATTGGTTGCAGCTTCGACAACTTCTGCTGCTTCTTTTTCTCCCATAAAAGGAATAGATCCTAATAAAGTCGGCGAATATTTTTCTGTTGAAGAAATAGTAGAAAACACAGGTGTGGTTTGCCCTGTCCATTGTTTCAATTCTCCGTTTACAAGATAAGAATCTTGATTTATCAGCGTATTAATCTGATATTCTTCTGGTATAAAACTCATAATTTGGTTATTTAATAGTCTGGTAATTCTATCTCAAAAGAAAAAAGAGGCTTTTAGCTGCCTCTTCTTCTTTTACGGTTGTACTGTTTCGCCTTCCCAATCCAGGATGCCGCCAAGCAGATTGTAGGCATTTTGAATACCCAGTTCGTTCATGATCTGACATGCTTTTGCACTTCTAGCTCCAGAACGGCAGTATACATAGTAATTTTTATTTTTGTCTAATTCTTCGATTTCGTAAATAAACCCCTGCCCTTTATTGATATCAATGTTTAAAGCATTTTCAATATAGCCGTCATTAAATTCGTCTTCAGTTCTTACGTCAAGTATAACTGCATTTTCGTCAGCTTCTAACTGTGCAACCCAATCTTCTTGTGATAAATTCATAATAAAATGTCTTTTTGTAAAATTACGACGTTTCTTTCTATAAAAAACGTACCAAATGCGATTTCGATTATTATTCTCAGAAAACGTTTTAGAGAAAGTATTATAATCAGTGTTTTACAAATTTACTTACTATTTTTAAAAATTCAGTCTACAAAATCGGTAGAAAATAGGATTTTTTCATTTACACAAATTACATCTTAAATCTAGTTTTATGACAATGAATACCAAATCAAACTATTATCTTTGCAAACAATTACAATTTTTAATCTCTTTTTGATAAAAATTTAAAAACCAAAAGTACCATCTGCCAGTTTGAGCAGACTCGAGAACCGTAAACATCTCGACTCCGATCGATGCGGCAAAATTATTATAGCAATGCAAAATTCCTTAAAAACCATCTTTCCAAATTTCTCCAACGAACTTATTGCCACTATAGAAGAAAACGGAAGCCTGCAGGATTTTGAAGCTGGAACAATATTAATGCGAATGGGTCAGTACATTAAAAATACCGCATTAATAACCAAAGGCAAAATCAAGATTTATCGTCAGGGCGAAGATGGCGGCGAGTTCTTAATGTACTACTTACAGCCGGGCCAAGCCTGCGCCATTTCTATGATCTGCACTGCAAAAAGTGAGAAAAGCCAGATTATGGCAAAAGTGGTAGAAGATGTTTCTGTTATGATGATTCCGCTGCAATTAATGGACAAATGGATGATGGAACACAGAAGCTGGTACGAATTTGTTATCGAAACTTATAGAAGCCGTTTTGAAGAAGTGCTGGAAGTAGTCGATAATATTGCTTTCCGCTCTATGGATGAACGTTTGGAATTTTACCTAAAAAGACATTCTGATGCCTGCGGCTGTTCTGAAGTTAATCTTTCACACCAAGAAATCGCAACCGAATTAAATACTTCACGCGAAGTGATTTCGCGATTATTAAAAAAAATGGAACAACGCGGTCTGGTGAAACTAAACCGAAACCAGATTGAGTTATTAAACACGAATTTCACGAATTAACACTAATTCCAATAATCTATTTCTGAAAATGATTTTCTGTTCGAACGTCCCGAGGCTTCAGGAGAGAACCCACATAGCATTTCGACTTCGCTCAATTTGACAAACTTTATATTTATTATTAAACACATAGAAACATAGCTTTAGTACTAATAAAGCAATGTTTCTATGGTTTTAAAATTTATGCAGACAGCATAATTCGTGAAAATTTGTGAAATTCGTGTTTAAAATTCCTTCTGTGATAAATGTTACTGTGGAATTCTAATTTCCGAAGCAACTTTGCATCAAAAGAAATGCAATGGAATATTTAGGCTTTTTTGCTTCAATCATAATCGGAATTTCGCTTGGTTTAATTGGCGGCGGCGGTTCTATTTTGACTATTCCTATTCTAGTTTATTTATTTAAAGTAAATCCAGATCAGGCAACTTCTTATTCCCTGTTTATTGTTGGATTAACAGCTTTATCAGGAAGTTACAGCCATTATAAAATGGGAAATCTGAAATTGAAATCGGCCTTATATTTTGCAGTTCCGTCAGTTATTTCAATTTTAATAATTCGCGAAGTCATATTTCCTCAAATTGCTGCAACTTTATTCTGTGTGGCTTCTTATACCGTTTCCAAAGATTTTCTAATCATGATTATCTTTTCGATATTGATGATTACGGCAGCAATTTCGATGATCAAAAAAAATCAGCCTGAAATAAAAACAACAGAAACCAATTATCTGCAGCTGAGTTTAATTGGATTTTTAGTGGGAATCGTTACGGGATTTCTTGGCGCCGGCGGCGGATTTTTAATTATTCCTGCTCTTCTTTTCTTTGCCAATTTACCTATGAAACAGGCAGTCGGCACTTCACTATTAATTATAACAATTAATTCCTCAATAGGTTTTGCAGGCGATTTATATATTGGAACACCAATCAATTATACTTTTTTATTAAGCGTTTCTGCAATGGCTTTAATCGGAATGGTTATTGGAAGCCAGCTTTCTAAAAAAATCGACGGTGCAAAACTCAAACCTCTCTTTGGATGGTTTGTGCTTGTAATGGGAATTTACATTATTGCAAAAGAAGTTTTGTTTTAACTTTTAAAATTGACACAGATTGCCAATCTGTCTAGATTTTTATTTAAATATTTTGAATTTAGTTTTACTTGTAGAGTAATCTTTGTCAAAGTTTTTACACTTTGACAAAGATGAAACTAAAAAGTATTTATTTAAATCTCTCCAAACCTGTCTTTATAGCGTTCAAGCTCATTTTCGGTTCTATTGAGAAGTTTTTCCAGCAGTTGAATTTTGTCTTCGTAAAGCTCTTTTAAAATGGCAGTGTTATCAGTATTAATTAAAATACTTCCGTTATTGTTACCAGTAATTTTATTATAATTATTGAAATATTTATCGTAGTCAAAGCTTATAATATCTTCAACCCTAACATCCAAAATTCTTCCTATTTCAACCAATTTTTCGTAACTCAAAGAAGTTTTTCCTTTTTCAATTTTACTGTAACCTGCCTGCGTTACACCTAATCTTTCTGCCATGTATTCTTGAGTATAATTTTTTAACTCTCTAATATTTTTAATCTTGTTTTTAATCGTTGCGGCCATAATTTTTTCTGATTTGGAGGTCATGTATAGTTAAAACAGCCAGCTGTTAAACTCTTTAACAGCATACCTATACTTATTTTTGGGTATTCTAAAGCTACTCTATAATTGGGAATTTATAAAGGAGCAGTTCGTTAATTTTTTTTTAGTACTGAAATAACCATACATCAAAGCTGCCATTATGAAAACTATATCATAAGGGGAAATAGTATGTACAAATATTTCTCAACTTTATTTAAGCAGTTCTTTTTATACTTCTTTCAAACTGAAGTTCTAAGTAATAATCTATCTGTTTACCAATCAAAGTACGGTCTTTTGATTCTATTTTGGTTCTTATTTGATTTTTATAAATGTCTTTTACAAAAACAAAATATATAGATTCTGTTTTATCATTAAACATGGCAGCTACAATAAGACTGTAGCATAAAATTGCAGGAATAATATAATAGAGATTCTCTAGATCAAAGAAAATCATGCAGTAATAAGCTGCTGCGGTTACGGCAATAAAAGCGCCATTTTCCAAAAAGTATTTTTTCTTTTTTTTAAGCAGTCCAATCTCTTTTATTTCATCAAAATTGTACTGCCAACTTTCAGATTTGTAGTGAAATCTGATCTTGTCGGGAAGAATTGTTAAAGGCATAATGATTTGTAGGTAAAAATAAATTTAAATGTTTTTTGTATAAATTATTTTTTAAGAATCTTTGGGGGGAAATTCTTAGCTACGCAATATTAAGCATTAACTTCTTGTTTTTCTTACAACTCAAATTATAGAATATAACTGTTAGTTGTAATTAAATCTTTATTGATCGTTTATTTAAATTATTAGTAATAAAATGTCCTGATTCAGGAGATTTTTAATATGGGCGTTTCCTTCGGCCGGGCTATCCACTTGTATCTTTTCCTTGTTAAAGAAACAAGAAAAAGGATACCGCTCCTATCCCTAACGCACACTCAGGTAAAATGACGTTTTTGGTTTAAAATTTTCAATGAATTGCCTCCAGCTTTAGCTGGGATAAACAAATTTATACAAATAAAAGGCTTTAGCCAAAGCCTTATGATCCATCTAAACAAAAACCTCTAGTTAAAAACTGGAGGCAATAATATGTTTTTTAAAACGATTAAACCTCCGCAATAATTGTATTTGTTGATTTAAAGTAATCTTTAATTTCTTTTAAGTTATCTTCTTTTTCCTGATGAACATCTTCAATTTGTCCGGGATAAAAATCAATCCATCTATTAAAATTCTGGTACATTTTCTGTCCTTCAGTCAAATCAGCATTTCTTCTTTCTTCCGATCGAATAAAAATGGTGTGAATATGCAAATTTTCTTTAGCAAGTAAAGAATTAATTATCTTAAAATCACTAACATTGTAACCAGCATTTGCAACTAAAATATGGTTTTCTGAAGCTTTAATTTCTTTTATTAGATATTCAAACTTACTTATTAGCTCATCTGTAAAAACATCAAATTGATATTTTTTGGCAATATCATGAATACTAGTTTTATAAAAATCTTCCAAAACATCAAATGCATATTCATTTAAGGACAAGTCAATTGTAAAACAAATGTTCTTCTTGTTATCAAATTGATTTCGACTATGTTTTATAAAATCGAATATATTCATTTAAAAAAATATTAAAAATAAAATCAATGTTCCCCATACCCAATATCATCCATTTTTCCGCTGAAAACACGATATTGAATAATAAAATAAACAATCACCAAAAACAAAGCGACAAAAAACCAGCTCAAACCTGCGTTTAATCCGTATTCGTGTGCTGCGGTGTTGTAAATTGTTAAGGACGGATTTACTTTATTGGTTGAAGGCAGTACATTTGGGAAAATAGAAACCGCTGTCGAAGCGAATCCGCCGAGTAAAAACAGCGTCGAAAAAATAAATCCGTGACCGTCTTTTTTAAACGAACGAACTTTGAATAATCCTAAAATTCCAACAAAAGTTAGTAAAGGGAAAAACCATAAAATCGGATTTTCGACAAAATTATGAAATGGCTTTGGCTCGATAAAATGCCAAATCTGCAATGAAATACAAACTAAAACCAGCAAAACAATATTCAAGGCAAAAACTACTTTTTTCAATTTCGGATTTAGTGTTGAATTGGTTTTATAAATAATCCAGTTTGCTCCATGAATAGTTAAAGCGACAGTACTTACAATTCCTAGGAAAAGCGTAAACCAATCGATAATTCCCAACTCATTGGCCTGCGGACTAAAAGTTGGATTCCACAAAGGCAGAAAGAAGTAATGTGCTTCCTGTGTAGAAACACCATTCTGCACCATTCCGAGATTGACGCCGCGAACAATATTTCCTAATGCGATTCCAAAAAACAAAGCCAAAAGCAAACTGGCAATTCCGAACGCTTTATCCCAAATACTTTCCCACATAGGATGATGCACTTGTCCGCGCATTTCTAACCCAATTGCACGAAAAATCAAAAGCCATAAAATCATAATCAAAGGCAGATAAAATCCGCTGAAAGATGATGCATAAAGTGTTGGAAATGCAAAAAACAAAACACCTCCAGCAGCAATCAGCCAGACTTCATTAGCATCCCAAAACGGTCCAATTGAGTTTGTAATTACTTTTTTATCTCGCTCTGTATCTGCAAAAAATAAATGAATAATTCCTGCACCAAAATCGTAACCGTCTAAAACCAGATAAACAGCCAGAATTCCCATTAAAACTACGTACCAAAAAAATTCCATACTTATATTTTTTCTGTTGAAAGTTCCACATGATGCGGTCCTTTATTGATAATTTTTCCAATTAAAAGTAAAAACAGCATTCCAAGCAAAAGATACAACCCTATGAATCCAAGCAATGTGAACAAAGTATTTCCAGAAGAAACCGTTGGCGAAGCTCCTGCAGATGTTCTCAGTAAATTATAAACCAACCAAGGCTGTCTTCCTAATTCGGCCGTGTACCAGCCTGTTGTATTTGCGATGTAGGGAAATGGCATCATGAACATTAGTGACCATAAAATCCATTTGGTTTGAAACAATTTGCCTCTAACCAATTGAAAAAGGGAAATTACCATTAAACCGATAAAAACTGTTCCAAGTCCAACCATAATATGATATGCATAATACAATCCTGAAATATTTGTTGGATGGAGATCTTCTTCAAACTGATCTAAACCTTTTATTTCCTGATCCCAATTTCCATAAGTCAGGAAACTCAAAATATTAGGAACCGCAATTTTGTTATCCAGTTTTTTGTCTTTTACATCGGGCTGACCAATTAAAACAATTTCAGAACCTCTTTTCTCGGTATGAAAAATCCCTTCCATTCCTGCAAAAGTTACCGGCTGGTATTTTACCACATTTTTTGCCAGTAAATCTCCGGTCGGTACTGCCACAATTATGCTCGAAATCAATCCGAAGATTACACCTGTTTTCAAGAACAATTTCCCAAAAGAAACATTCTTCTGACTCAAAATATAAAAAGCCCCAATTCCAGCCACAACAAAAGAGCTTGTAACCAAAGAAGCGGCTTGATTATGCAGATAAGAAGGCCAAAGCCAAGGATTTAAAAATAAAGCTTTAAAATTGGTTAGTACAAATTTTCCGTTTTCCAGAATTTCATATCCAACAGGATTCTGCATCCAGGAATGTGTTGCGATAATAAGATAACCACTTGCCCAAGAACCAATCATGATTAATACTCCAGTTACAAAATGCCATTTATGTCCGAGGAGTTTTTCTCCAAATAAAAATATTCCGAGAAATGAAGATTCGAGAAAGAAAGAAAACATTCCTTCCATCGCGAGCGTCTGACCAATAATTCCGCCTGTTAATTCAGAGAATTTTGCCCAGTTGGTTCCAAATTGAAACTCCATCGGAATTCCCGTGACAACGCCCATTGCAAAATTCAGGGCGAAGATTTTCATCCAGAAATGGGTGGCGTGATTGTATTGTTCGTTATTGGTTTTTAAGTATTTCCATTTGAAGTAAACAATGATGAGCGAAAGACCCATTGTAAGCTGTGGAAAAAGATAATGAAAAGTAATGGTGAAGGCAAATTGCATTCGATCATAAAAGAGCATTTCTTCCATAATAGGTAATTTGTTTATGAAGTTCCACAAATTTACCCATTAAAACCCGAATTAACGCGCTTTAAAAAAAGTTTATCGCCCGATATTTGTTAAACTTTTCAACAATCTAAAGGGTAGAAATGACACTTGTTCTTTTTTAGAAGTACATACAGTTTGTCATTTCGATCCCGAGGCTTCGGGATCGAAATAACAAGATTAGATTTACGTGATAAAACATAACCCGCGGTTTCAACCGCGGGAAACGTATCGTGATTATGCATGAGTTCCTGCGGTTGAAACCGCAGGCTATTTTTGATTTTGATTGCGTGATTATTATTGATTATTTTTTCAAAATCCCTTTTTCTACACTATCATTAATCAAACCTTCGGCATAATTCCACAATGATTTCGAACCATTTTTAATTACGCTCTTTTTCTCATAAACCTTGTCATACTTCACATCAAATTCTCTCCAAGTTCCGCCATTGTTAGAAGTATTTTGTAATAAAGGCTCTAGCCTGTCCATAGATTTTGCAAATTTGGCTTCGTTGGTTTCGCCAGCTTCAAATTCTTCCCAAATACTAATAAATTCTTCAGCTTGTTTTTTAGGCAGTAAACCAAAGATTCTAGCAGCAGCTAATCGCTCTTCATCTGTATTTAAATGATTTTTTAACGTATCGTACATGAAAACGTCACCAGCATCAATTTCGACAATGTCATGAATGAGAACCATTTTAACGACTTTCAAAACATCAATCGGCTCATCTGAATGTTCTGCTAAAACAATTGCCATTAATGCCAAATGCCAGCTGTGTTCAGCGTCATTTTCGCATCGGTCGCTGTTAAATAACTTTGTTTTACGCTGAATGTATTTTACTTTATCAATTTCTTTTATAAAAGCAATTTGATCTAATAAGTCTTTTGTGTTCATATAAATGATTTTTTTTCTTAAAATGACATTCGTCATATGCAAAATTAGAAGTAAAAGCTTAATTGCTCAACTTTAAATCACTTTATATAACCTGTATGATAAAATCAATGTTATTTTTTAACAGAAATCAAATTTCTGTAACATTAGTCACCTATTTTCTGAGAAAACAGCATTACATTTGTATCCCACATATTTTAGATTTCATATCATGAAAATAGAACAAATTTACACCGGATGTCTAGCACAAGGTGCTTATTATATTACTTCAGATGGCGAAGCGGCCATAATTGATCCGCTTAGAGAAATACAGCCTTATTTAGATCGCTTAGAACGCGATGCAGTAAAATTGAAATACATTTTTGAAACACATTTTCACGCCGATTTCGTTTCGGGCCACGTTGATTTAAGCAAAGAAACCGGAGCTCCAATCGTTTACGGACCAAACGCAGCCTGCGAATTTGACTGCATTTCTGCAAAAGACGGACAAGAATTTAAAATCGGAAAAGTGACTATTAAAGTATTGCACACACCTGGGCATACTATGGAAAGCACCACTTTTTTATTGATTGATGAAAACGGAAAAGATCATGCAATTTTCTCTGGAGATACTTTATTCATTGGAGATGTCGGCCGTCCAGATTTAGCACAAAAAGCTGCGGGAATGACACAAGATCAATTGGCTGGAATTTTATTTCATTCTTTAAGAGATAAAATTATGACTCTAGCTGATGATGTAATTGTTTATCCTGCGCATGGTGCCGGCAGTGCCTGCGGAAAAAACATGAGTAAAGAAACTGTTTCGACAATCGGGAACCAAAAAGCAACAAATTATGCTTTGCGCGCCAATATGACCGAAGCTGAATTTATTGAAGAAGTAACGGATGGATTATTGCCTCCTCCTGCTTATTTCAGCATGAACGTTGCTATGAATAAACAAGGTTACGAAAGTTTTGAATCTGTTTTAAACAACGGAATGAAAGCTATAAATGTAAAAGAATTTGAAGCTGTTGCAGAAGAAACGGGCGCTTTAATTTTGGATACCAGAAGTGCTGCCGATTTTAGCAAAGGATTTATACCTCAGTCTATTAATATTGGAATCAACGGTGATTTTGCTCCGTGGGTTGGAACTTTAATTGCTAATGTAAAGCAGCCAATCGTATTAGTTACAGCTAATGGAATGGAAGAAGAAACCGTAACACGTTTAAGCCGTGTAGGTTTTGATACTATTATCGGGCATTTAGAAGGCGGATTTGAAGCTTGGCAAAATGCAGGTTTTGAAACAGATACCGTAAACCGAATTACAGCCGAACAATTTGCAAACGAAGTAAATATCGAGACAGATAAAATTATCGATATTCGTAAAGAAACCGAATACGCAGCCGAACATATTGATGATGCTTACAGCAAACCTTTGGCTTATATTAATGACTGGGTGAAAGATATTAATCCGAATGAGCATTTTTATCTGCATTGTGCAGGCGGTTACCGCAGTATGATTGCCGCTTCTATTTTACAGGCACGCGGATTTAGAAATTTTTCTGAAGTTGATGGCGGTTTTGGAGCCATTTCAAAAACGAATCTTCCAAAATCAGATTTTGTTTGTCAGAGTAAAGTATTGAAATAAATAAAGATGCTAAGCTACTAAGATTCTAAGGTTCTAAGATTTTCAACCTTAAGCTTAGTACCTTAGAATCTTAGCAACTTAGAACCTAAAAAAATATGTTAGAAATCATCAAAGAACCATGGCCTTGGTATGTTGCAGGTCCGTTGATTGGATTGACTGTTCCAATTTTATTAATTATCGGAAATAAATCTTTCGGGATTAGTTCTTCTCTTCGTCATATTTGCGCGGCTTGTATTCCGTCAAATATTTCGTTTTTTAAGTATGATTGGAAAAAAGAAAGCTGGAATTTATTTTTTGTTTTCGGAATATTTCTTGGCGGCGTAATCGCAGCTTACTTTTTATCGAATCCGAATCCTGTGTCGATTACTCCAGAGCTTTCAGAACAATTGGCCGGTTACGGAATTACAGATCATACTGGTCTAGTTCCTTCGCAATTATTTTCTTGGGAAAGTTTATTAACGCTTCGCGGATTTATCATGATTGTCGTAGGTGGATTTTTAGTTGGTTTCGGAACTCGTTATGCGGGCGGATGTACGAGCGGACACGCAATTATGGGAATTTCAAATTTACAATGGCCTTCAGTTGTGGCTACAATTTGTTTTATGATTGGCGGTTTTGTAATGTCTCTTTTGATTTTACCTTATATTCTTTCACTTTAAAATTTCAAAAATGAATAATTTAGAAAATAAAAATATTGATACAGAAGGAATCAACGCAAGTCAGAAAAAAGAAACTGGATTTGCAAACCTTAAATATTTAATCGTCGGAATCTTTTTCGGGATTGTGTTTGTAAAAGCAGAGATTATCAGCTGGTTTCGTATTCAGGAAATGTTTCATCTGCAGTCTTTCTTTATGTATGGTGTAATTGGAAGCGCGGTGGCAGTCGGCGTTGTTTCTGTTTTCATCATTAAAAAATTCAATACCAAAACGCTTCAAGGCGAAAAAATCGAGATCCAGCCTAAAACTTTCAATAAAGGGCAAGTCTACGGCGGACTTATGTTCGGTTTTGGATGGGCGATTACTGGCGCTTGCCCAGGTCCGCTTTTCGCGCAAATTGGAACTGGAGCAACTGTAATTGTGGTTACTTTATTAAGTGCTATTGCTGGAACTTGGTTTTATGGTTTGATTAAAGATAAACTGCCTCATTAAAAATTTTTGTTTCAAGTTTCAAGTTTCAGGTTTCAGGTTTCAGGTTTCAGGTTTCAGATTTCAGATTTCAGATTAACTTAACATAACGTAAACCCGACAGGTTTTTTAAACCTGTCGGGTTTATTCTTTTAAAAAAGATTCATTCCGTAGGAATGTCTTGTCGGTAGAAAATTAGATGTGATTGCGATTATACGTTCCGTAGGAACGTTTGATACATTATTTCAAATGCATTATTTTCATAAATCAAGTGTCCCTACAGGACACAATGCAAAACAATATTATGATTTTTCTACCAACGAGATATTCCTACGGAATACAAAAGATTCGTTTCTTCATAGAACTCCCATTTAGTTATATCTTCCACTATCACTTCAAATCCGAAACCTGAAACTTGAAACCTGAAACAAATAAAAACCAAAAACTTTTCTTCATTACTTTTTAATTTCATTCCGTAGGAATGTCTCGTCGGTAGAATTTTAAAATTCATTACGATCATTATGTTCCATCGGAACATTTGATTAATAAACATATATATTCTAAAAATCAAGTGTCCCTACAGGACACAATGCAAAACAATACTATCATTTTTCTACCGACGAAATATTCCTACGGAATAAAAAAGATCGTTTCTTCATAGAACTTCCCATTTCGTTATAGCTTCCAAGTATCACTTAAAACCTGAAACTTGAAACCTCAAACCTGAAACAAATAAAACCAAAAATTTTTTCTTCATCACTTTTTAATTTCATTTCGTTAAGTTTGCTTTCGAACAACATTTCCTAGAAAATAAAAATATGATCCGTTCCGAACAGTTATCTCAATTACAAAATACACAAGAATGGGACGTAATTATAATTGGCGGCGGTGCCAGCGGTTTAGGAACTGCAATTGATGCTGCCAGCCGAGGTTATAAAACAATCTTATTAGAAGCTGTAGATTTTGCAAAAGGAACCTCAAGCAGAAGTACAAAACTGGTTCATGGCGGCGTGCGTTATTTGGAACAAGGAGATATTCATTTGGTAAGAGAAGCTTTAAAAGAAAGAGGTTTAATGATTCAAAATGCCAATCATTTAGTAAAAAATCAATCTTTTGTTATTCCAAATTACCATTGGTTTGGCGGTTATTTTTACACTTTCGGATTAAAAATTTACGATTTATTATCAGGACGTTTGAGTTTAGGAAGTTCTAAATATCTTTCGAAAAAGAAAACAATTGAACTGCTTCCTAACGTTGAGGAAAACGGATTGAAAAATGGTGTTATTTATCACGATGGACAATTTGATGATTCTCGTCTAGCAGTCAACATGGCTCAGACCGCTGCAGAAAATGGAGCCTGTATTTTAAATTATGTAAAAGTTGTCAATTTACTAAAAGACAATAGTAATCAAGTAATTGGTGTTCAAGCTCAAGATTTAGAAAGCGGTATTAAATATGAGCTACAAGGTTCTGCCATTATAAACGCAACTGGAGTTTTTACAAACGCTATCATGAAACTCAATGATAATATTTACAAAAAATATATTGTTCCAAGTCAGGGAATTCATTTAGTATTTGATAAATCTTTCTTACCCGGCGGAAATGCCTTAATGATTCCGAAAACAAAAGATGGAAGAGTTTTGTTTGCTGTTCCGTGGCACAATCATATTGTAGTGGGAACGACAGATACTTTAATTAAAAAACAAAGTTTAGAACCAATTGCATTAGAAAGTGAAATTGAATTTGTTCTGGATACAGCACAACGATTCTTAGCCAAAAAACCAACACGAGCCGATGTATTATCAGTTTTTGCAGGTTTACGCCCGTTAGCCGCTCCGAAAGAAGAAGGTAAAAGTACCAAAGAAGTTTCCAGAAGCCATAAAATAATTGTTTCAGAAACGGGACTAATTACTATTACTGGAGGAAAATGGACAACTTACAGAAAAATTGCCGAAGACCTAATAGACAAAGCTATTAAAACGGGAAAATTAACAAAAAAGGAATGCGTTACAGAACATCTTTCTATTCACGGAAATAAACCTACAACTTCTCTCGCTAGAGAAAATCACCTTTATATATATGGTTCTGATATTCCAAAAATACTCGAATTACAGCAAAGCAAACCTGAGTTAAAAGAAAAGCTGCATCCTGATTACGAATTTACAATGGCTGAAGTTGTTTGGGCGATTCGTTATGAAATGGCAAGAACTATTGATGATATATTGGCAAGACGAGTACGATTATTATTCTTAGATGCCAAAGCTGCAATTGAAGCTGCAGAAAAAACAGCAGAAACAATTGCCAAAGAACTTGGTCATGATGAAGCTTGGATTACGACAGAAATTGCTAATTTTAAACAAATTGCGAAAGGTTTTCTCCTTTCTGAATTCCAAAAAATTTAAATTATCTTGACTTTGAGGATTTTTTAGCTTAAAACTATCTTACAAATATGATTTAGTGTTTTTTCTAATCAAAAAATTAGTTTCTGATTTTAAAAAATCATTAAACATCATAAAACCAATAGTTTACACTAAAAAAATATCTTACTTTTATATCCAAATTGATACATTTAGTTCTTAGAAAAAGCGTATTTAGCTATATTAACAAAAAATTAACACAACATTTGTATATACAACTATTAAAAGTTATACATTTGTATATACAAATTATACACTTACGACTATGACAATTGAAGAGGTTATTAAGAGTACGGTTAAGATGGATAATGCGAAAAAAGTTATTCTGAATATCATGTACACGCAGAATGTGATTCAGGATCATTTCAACGAGTTAATTAAACCGTATGATTTATCTGGAGAACAATATAATGTGTTACGTATATTAAGAGGGCAAAAAGGGAAACCTGCCAATATGTGCGTAATACAAGAGCGAATGCTTGCTAAAACGAGCAACACAACACGGCTGGTAGACAAATTATTATTGAAAGAATTTGTAACTAGAAATGTTTGCCCGGATAATCGAAGAAAAATTGAAGTTTTGATTACCCAAAAGGGATTAGATGTTTTGAAGGAATTAGATCCAAAAGTAGACGAACATGAAAAAACGTTTGCCGACAATTTAAAACCAGAAGAATTAACGTTCTTAAATCAATTATTAGAAAAATACAGAACCAATAAATAAAATTATATAACTATGAGCAATTTCTTAGAAAATCAAAATTGGCGTTATGCAACGAAACAATTTGATGCTTCAAAAAAAATATCATCAGATGCTTTAAATACTCTGAAAGAAGCAGTTAGATTAAGCGCTTCTTCTTACGGATTACAACCTTATAAAGTAATTATCGTTGAAAATCCAGAATTAAGAGAGCAGTTAAAAGGTGCAGCTTACGGACAGACACAAATTACTGATGCTTCTCACCTATTTATTTTTGCTAACGATTTAAACCTTGACGCAGGTTCTGTTGACAAATACATCAACGCTATCAGCGAAACAAGAGGTGTTCCTGCAGATGCATTGGGTGGGTTCAGCGATATGATGAAAGGTGTAATTTCAAATTTACCTGTAGAAGCAAAACATATCTGGACTGCAAAACAAACATATTTAGCTTTAGGAAACTTATTGAACGCCGCTGCTGAATTAAAAATTGACGCTACTCCAATGGAAGGTTTCAATGCTGCTAAATTCAACGAAATTTTAGGTTTCGATAAGTTAGGTTTAAATGCTTCTGTAATTGCAACTGTAGGTTACAGACATGAAGAAGACAGTACACAGCACTTTAAAAAAGTTAGAAAATCTCACGAAGAATTATTTATCACACTATAATTATTTATTAATCAAATTCAAATTTTAATTTTAACAAACATGAAAAATTTAAAAACTATTGCAATAGCATTATTCGTAGCAGCAGCTGGTATCTCAGTAAACGCTCAAACAAAAAAAATCGACGTAAAAGCGTCTTCTATTAAATGGGTAGGTAAAAAAGTAACTGGAGAGCACTCTGGAACTGTAAACTTTAAAGACGGAGCTGTTGTTTTCAAAGGAAAAAAATTAGTTGGTGGTAGTTTTACTGTTGACATGACTTCATTAACTGCAACTGATTTAACTGGAGAATACCAAGGAAAATTAAACGGTCACTTAAAAGCTGATGATTTCTTCGGAACTGAAAAATTCCCAACTTCAAAATTACTTTTCAAAACTATTGGTGCTAAATCTACTGACGTTTACACTGTAACTGCAGATTTAACTATCAAAGGAATCACTAAACCAGTAACTTTTGATATTACTGTAAAAGGAAACACTGCTACAACTGCTTTCAAAGTTGACAGAACTAAATACGATATTAAATACGGATCAGGTAGTTTCTTCGAAGGTTTAGGAGACAAAACTATCAATGACGAATTTGAATTGACTGTTGCTTTAAAATTCTAATATTTCAAGCTTACTAATTCAGAAATACAATAAACCCCAACAGTTTAAAGCTGTTGGGGTTTATTATTTATGTACTTCTTTTAATTTTTATTGGGTTTTGTCTTGTATCAAATACATCTAAAATTTCAATTGAATTTTTCTTTAAATTAATCCAATAAATAATTTTATAATTTTTATAAACCAAATACGTATCTCTTCGGAGTAACTTTCTAAAAGTTCTTCTTTTTGTCCTATCGCATTTGTTGAGTTTGGTTTTAATTTCAGAGTCTCTCTGGTAATTCCGACTACAAGTTTTTTTGCAACAGTTACACTAGCTTCCTTCTTATAAAAATCAAAAATCTTTTTTAATTCAGCTTTAGCAAAATCAGTCCAATAAATTTTCAACTCCATTTCTCAATTTCAGAAATTAATTCATCAACATCTGTAATTCTTCCGTTTTTTGAATCATCTATAGAAGTATCAATTCGTTTATGAAATTCGGCAATAGACATTGGCTTTAATTCTAAATCTGCTTTAATTTCCTTTTTTAACAGTTTCTCAAATTGAGAAATTGCTTTCTCACTTTCAAGTTTAAGAAAGTCTCTAATAAAAATCACTTTTCGAGTATCTAAATCCATTTCTTTTATTTTTATCAAAGTTACAAATTATCTTCAAATGAAAATTTAATTGCATACAATTTTGAAATAGGCATTTACAACCTAAAAAAAAAATTAACTCTTTTCAAAAACTTAACGTTCTTAATAGTAACATAACCCTTTCGTAATAAGCATCAGGACTTTGATTAACATACGGCTTCTAATTTTGGGGAAATTAAAAAAATCAACAACTAGAAATTAAAATCATAGTTATGAAAACAAAATTACGTATTGCCTCTATTCTATTCACTATCAGCTTTTTTTTACAAGCACAAAACCAGCCAAAAGGAATTGTTGGAAATACTAACTGGATGAACAATTGGACCAACTTTAAACCTGCTGCTAATGACTATAGCGAAGCAACCAATATAATTGCCGGAACTATAGACAAAGACACTAAATTATTAAAACGAAATACTTATCATTTAGTAGGTGTAGTATACGTTACCAATAATGCGACTTTGACTATTGAACCTGGAACTGTAATTCGCGGAGACGACAAAACATGCGGAACTCTTGTTATTACATCAGGTTCAAAAATTATTGCAGAAGGACTTGAAACTGATCCTATTATTTTTACTTCTGAAAAAGAAATAAACAACAGAAAACCAGGCGACTGGGGCGGAATTATTGTTTTAGGAAAAGCTCCTATAAATTCTTTGGGCGGTGTTAATACTCTGCCTTTTGATTTAGAAGCAAACTTAAATCATTACGGAGGTGCCGACGTCGAAGATAATTCTGGAATTTTAAAATATGTTCGAATTGAATATGCTGGAAGAAAATTAAGTGCATCAAAAGAACTAAATGGTCTTTCGCTTGCAGGTGTAGGACGAAAAACAATCATCAGTAATGTACAAATTAGTTATTCTAATGATGATTCTTTCGAATGTTACGGTGGCGATTTGAATATGAATAACTTAATTTCTTATAGAACAACTGATGATGATTTTGATTTTACACAAGGAGCTCAAATTAATATCAGCAACAGTATTGCTATTCGTCATCCATTTTCTTCGGATATTTCGGGTTCAAGATGTTTTGAGGTTGATTCTTATGAAAAAGTAGCCAATACTGATATGACCAAAAAAATGACCAAAATAAATGCCTCCAATATTACATTAGTTAATTTGGAAGAAAACAATCAGGGACTAGTTAGAGAATCTGCTTACATCAAAGAAAACACATTTTTTAATCTTACGAACAGCATAGTTTCTGGTTTCACTCCTTTCATTTTACTGGAAGGAAATATTGGAAATGGAGAAGCTAATTTAGCTAAGATTAATCTAAAAAATGTTGCTGCCAACAATTGCACGGGTGAGATTGAAAGCGAATCTGCAAGCAATAATCCTGGCATAAAAAGCTATTACAGCAATCCTGGAAACGGAATAGAATTTACTAAAATTAAGCTTAATGACTTATTTACACTTCCTAATATTAAAGGAAATCCAGATTTTAGGTTGAATGTAAATAACACGATAGCAATTGGAAATTAAGAGATTATGATAGCTGGTTTGATTAAAATTTAACAAATTTCGCAGTTTCGAAAAGATTTTTTTCAAATTTTATGTACTTCAATTCAAATTACATTTATATCTTTGTCTCAACAAAAACAGAAATGAGAACAATATTAAACAATACTTGGTGGTGGAACAATTTACGTCAGACGTCGTGAACAAAGCTTCCTATGGTATTGTAAAACTATAAATATAAAAGGCTTGTCATCACGACAAGCCTTTTTTTTTGGTCAAAATTTAAATTGAAAAAACAACGAACTAAATAAAACTATACATTTTGAAACCTTTTATTCTTAATACATATTACAAACAAATTCTGGCAGATACGGTTACTCCAGTAAGCATTTATTTTAAAATTAGAGACAAATTCCCAAACAGTCTGCTATTAGAAAGTAGTGATTATCACGGAAATGACAATAGTTTCTCCTACATCTGCTGCAATCCGATTGCTACTATAAAAATTGAAAACGAAGTTATCTCCAAAACTTTTCCTGACGGAACTTCAGAAAAAATCAATATAGATGCTTCTACAAATATTCCGCAGGTAATTCAAGAATTTTCAAGTCAGTTTAAGTCTGAGAAGAACGATTTCAAATTTATCAATAACGGCTTGTTCGGATACATTTCTTATGATGCTGTTCGTTATTTCGAAAAGGTTTCTATTGCAAAAAAAGACAATGCAACTGCAATTCCAGATGTTTTTTATGCCGTTTATCAAAACATCATTGCAATCAACCACTTTAAAAATGAGGCTTATATTTTCTGCCATAGTTTAGACGGAAAAAATAACATTGCAGAAATCGAACAATTATTACAATCTAGAAATATTGCTTCATACAAATTTGCCAAAGAAGGCGAAGGATTTTCAAATTTAACCGACGAAGAATTTAAAGAAAATGTGGCTTTAGCAAAAAAACACTGCTACAGAGGCGATGTTTTTCAATTGGTTTTATCACGCCGATTTACACAAGGATTTAAAGGCGATGAATTCAATGTTTACAGAGCTTTAAGAAGCATCAATCCTTCTCCATATTTATTCTTTTTTGATTATGGCGATTTTAAAATATTCGGTTCTTCGCCAGAAGCACAGATTATAGTAAAAGATAGAAAAGCCGAAATTCACCCAATCGCTGGAACTTTTAAAAGAACGGGAGATGATGAACGTGATGCTCTTTTGGCCAAAGAACTTTCTGAAGACAAAAAAGAAAACAGCGAACACGTTATGTTAGTCGATTTGGCGAGAAATGATTTAAGCCGAAACGGACATGATGTAAATGTTGAAAAATACAGAGAAGTTCAGTTCTTTTCGCATGTAATTCACTTAGTATCAAAAGTAACTGGACATCTACACGACAAAGCAACAACCATGCAGGTCGTTGCAGATACTTTTCCAGCGGGAACATTAAGCGGCGCTCCAAAACACAGAGCCATGCAGTTAATCGAAGACTGCGAAAAAACCAATCGTAATTTTTACGGAGGCGCAATAGGTGTTATGGATTTTGATGGAAATTTTAACCACGCCATTATGATTCGAACTTTTCTTTCTAAAAATCACCAACTCCATTGTCAGGCTGGTGCTGGAATTGTAGCAAGTTCAGACGAAGAAAGCGAAATGCAGGAAGTTTATAATAAATTAAGAGCTTTAAATACAGCCCTGGAAATGGCGGAGAAAATTTAGTCATCAGTGTTCAGTTTTCAGTAGCAGAACTTGAAACCTGAAACCTGAAACTTTAAACAATTAACAACAAACCACAAACTATCAATAATCCATGAAAAAAGCAATTTCAATTTTAGTTTTAATCATTATGATCACAGCTTGTAATTCAGAAAAAAAGCAAAATTCCATTGAAGGAACCTGGCGTCTTATTTCTGCTGAAACCACCGAGAAAGATTCTACTTTTTCGACTTTCAATGCCAACACAAAAATGATTAAAATAATAAATGACAGCCATTTTGCTTTTTTGAATCATGATTTGAAAAACGGAAAAGATTCAGCAACAGCCGTATATTTCGCGGGAGGAGGAAAATATACTTTGAAAGACAGCATTTATACCGAAAACCTAGAATATTTTAATAACCGCGATTGGGAAAATGGCAAATTTGAATTTGTTGTGAAAGTTCAAAACGACACCTTAATACAAAAAGGTGTTGAGAAAGTAGAAAAATTAGGAATCAACCGAATTATTACAGAAAAATACATTCGAGAAAAATAAAATTGGTTTCAAGTTTCAGGTTTCAAGTTTCAAGTTGTTGGAACGTGAAACTTGAAACATAGAAACCTGAAACAAAAAAAGACATGAAAAAAATACTAGTTATAGACAATTACGATAGTTTCACTTACAATTTAGTGCACTATTTAGAAGATTTAAACTGCGAAGTAACGGTTTACAGAAACGACGAATTCGAAATTGACGAAATCGCTTCTTTTGATAAAATTTTACTTTCTCCAGGACCTGGTATTCCAGATGAAGCGGGTTTATTAAAAGCTGTAATCGAAAAATACAGTCCGACGAAAAGCATTTTGGGTGTTTGTTTAGGACAACAAGCCATTGGAGAAGTTTTTGGAGGAACACTTTCAAATCTTGACAAAGTATACCACGGAGTTGCAACAAATGTAAAAACGGTAGTTTCAGACGAGATTTTGTTTGAAGGTTTAGGAAATGAATTCGAAGTTGGAAGATACCATTCTTGGGTTGTCGACAGCAATTTACCAGATGATCTCGAAGCAACTTCGGTTGACGAAAACGGACAAATTATGTCACTAAGACATAGAACCTATGATGTAAGAGGCGTTCAGTTTCATCCAGAAAGTGTTTTGACACCAAACGGAAAAAGGATTTTAGAGAATTGGATCAGGAGTTAGTTTTTTTTTGTTTCAGGTTTCACGTTTCAAGTTGTTGAAACGTGAAACTTGAAACTTAAAACTTAGAACCTTAGTACCTCAGAACCTTAGCAACTTTAAAAAAATGAAAACTATATTAAACAAATTAATCAACCACGAAGTTCTTACTAAAGAAGAAGCAAAAAACGTACTGATTAATATTTCGAGCGGTCAATACAATCCAAGTCAGATTTCGGCATTTTTGACTGTTTTTATGATGCGAAGCATTACAATCGATGAACTTTCAGGCTTTCGCGAAGCTTTATTAGAATTATGTATTCGTGTTGATTTATCAGCTTATAACACCATCGATTTATGCGGAACGGGTGGTGACGGAAAAGATACTTTTAATATTTCCACTTTAGCTTCTTTTGTATCAGCAGGAGCTGGAATAAAAGTAGCAAAACACGGAAATTACGGCGTTTCGTCAATCTCTGGATCGAGCAACGTAATGGAAAAAATGGGAATTAAATTCAGTAACGATGCTTCGTTTTTAGAGAAATGTATTGACCAAGCTGGAATCTGTGTACTTCACGCTCCCTTATTTCACCCAGCAATGAAAAATGTTGGGCCAATTAGAAAAGAATTGGCAGTAAAAACATTCTTTAATATGCTTGGCCCAATGGTGAATCCCGCATTTCCACAAAATCAATTAGTTGGAGTTTTCAACTTAGAATTGGCAAGAATGTATGCCTATTTATATCAAAATACAGATACCAATTTTACGATCCTACATTCGCTTGACGGATATGACGAAATTTCATTAACAGGTTCAACAAAAACAATTTCCAATCATATGGAGGGAATGTTAAATCCAGAAGATTTTGGTGTTCGTCTTCTTTCTCAAACCGAAATTGAGGGAGGAAAAACAATTGAAGAATCTGCTGAAATCTTTACTAATATCATTTCTGGAAAAGGAAATGAAGCGCAAAATAATGTAGTTTGTGCTAATGCAGCAATGGCAATTTCAACCGTTACAAAATGTTCTCCACAAGAAGGTTTTGAACTGGCAAAAGAAAGTTTATTGTCTGGAAAAGGATTGAAAGCATTAAACAAATTGAAAGATTTAATGATTTAAAGATTTAAAAATTATGACAAAATCTTTTGAAGAATTTCAAGTCTATAAAAAAGGAATTCTCTTAGCTAAGTTAATTTTTGAATTAATGAATAGCCAACCTTTTGAAAGAGAATTTGGATTCAAAGATCAAATAAAAAGAGCTGTTGTTTCAATCACAAATAATATTGCTGAAGGATCAGAATATAATAATAACAAACAATTAATACGGTATCTTAAAATTTCAAAAGGGAGTTGTGCAGAAGTCAGAAGTATGCTAATACTATGCAGAGAGTTGAATTTTTGCAGTCAATTAGAAATTCAAAAAAGTTATGATTTAAGTATTGAAATATCTCAAAACTTATCAAACTTCATAAAATATTTAAACACTAAAATAGATGCTTAATTTATAGATCGATTTCAATTTTTCAATCTTTAAATTTTTCAATCTTTGAATTACAAATAATATGAACATTTTAGATAAAATAATAGCTGATAAAAAACGAGAAGTCATTCTAAAAAAATCAATCATTCCAGTTTCTCAATTGGAAGCTTCTGTATTTTTTGGAAAACAAACCATTTCTCTGAGTCAAAATTTAAGAGAAAGCAATTCTGGAATTATAGCAGAACACAAGAGACGTTCGCCTTCAAAATCAGTTATCAACAATAATTTTACAGTTGAAGAAGTAGTTAAAGGTTATGAAAGTGCTGGCGCATGCGGAATTTCAGTTTTAACCGACGGAAAATATTTTGGCGGTTCTCTAGACGATTTGCTTTTGGCTCGAGCTTCAGTAAATATTCCGCTTTTGCGAAAAGAATTTATTGTAGACGAATATCAGATTTTAGAAGCAAAAGCTCACGGAGCCGATTTGATTTTACTAATCGCAGCGGTTTTAACGAGAGAAGAAATCAAATCTCTGTCTGAATTTGCAAAAAGTTTAGATTTAGAAGTTTTGCTTGAAGTTCATAATCAAGAAGAATTAGAAAAATCAATTATGCCAAGTTTAGATATGATAGGCGTAAACAACAGAAACTTAAAAACATTTGAAGTTAGTTTAGATTTCAGTAAAGAATTGGCTTCACAAATTCCGAATGATTTTGTAAAAGTATCCGAAAGCGGTATTTCATCAATTGAAGCCATTCAAGAACTTAAACCTTACGGTTACAAAGGTTTCTTAATTGGAGAAAACTTCATGAAGACCGACAACGCTGGACAAGCAGCTGTTGACTTTATTAGTCAGCTATAGGCTTTAAGCCGTAAGCAATAAGCCTTTTTTAACATTACTAATTTAGCCGAAAGCCTAAAGCTTAAAGCTTAAAGCATCAAAAAAAATGAAACTCAAAATATGCGGCATGAAATATCCCGAAAACATTCTCGAAGTAGGTGCACTCCTACCCGATTATATGGGATTTATTTTCTGGAAAAAATCCGCTAGATATTGCAATGAGAATGTCCCCGAATTGATAAAAACAATCAAAAAAGTGGGCGTTTTTGTTAATCAAAGTCAGGAAGAAATTCTAGAAAAAGTCGAAAAATACAACTTACAAGCAGTTCAATTACACGGGGAAGAATCAGTTGAATTTTGCTCAGCATTAAAAGAAAAACTTCCTAAAAAAATTGAAATTATCAAAGTCTTTTCGGCCGATGAGAATTTTGATTTTGAAATCATTAAACCTTTTGAGAATGTCTGCGATTATTTTCTATTTGACACCAAAGGAAAACTTCCAGGCGGAAATGGAACAACTTTCGACTGGACGATATTAAAAAAATACAATTCAAAAAAGCCTTTCTTTTTGAGTGGCGGAATTGGAATGAATGAATTAAAAGCCATTGAAGAAATTTCAAAAAGCAATTTGCCTATTTATGCTGTAGATGTAAATAGTAAATTTGAAATCGAACCAGGGCTAAAAAATAAAAATCTATTAAGCAATTTCAAGCGTAAATTTGATGTTGCCAACTTTTAAAATTTAAACAAAATGAGTTTTAACGTTAACGAAAAAGGATATTACGGAGAATTTGGTGGTGCTTACATCCCAGAAATGCTGTATCCAAATGTAGAAGAACTACGCCAAAAATATTTAAGTATAATGGATGAACCTGATTTTAAAGCAGAGTTCAACCAATTGCTGAAAGATTATGTCGGGCGACCAAGTCCGTTGTATTTTGCAAAACGTTTATCTGAAAAATACAATACAAAAGTCTACTTGAAAAGAGAAGACTTAAATCATACCGGAGCACATAAAGTAAACAATACAATCGGGCAGATTTTATTGGCAAAACGTTTGGGCAAAAAAAGAATTATTGCCGAAACTGGCGCCGGCCAGCACGGTGTGGCAACGGCAACTGTTTGTGCTTTAATGGGAATTGAATGTATTGTTTATATGGGTGAAATTGACATTGCGCGCCAAGCACCAAACGTTGCCCGCATGAAAATGTTAGGTGCTGAAGTTCGTCCTGCACTTTCGGGTTCAAGAACACTTAAAGATGCCACAAACGAGGCGATTCGCGACTGGATCAATAATCCTGTAGATACACATTATATTATCGGATCTGCGATTGGGCCACATCCTTATCCAGATATGGTAACGCGTTTTCAGAGTATTATTTCAGAAGAAATTAAATGGCAGTTGAAAGAAAAAGAAGGACGTGAAAACCCTGATTATGTAGTGGCTTGTATTGGCGGAGGAAGTAATGCTGCGGGAACATATTATCATTTTTTACACGAGCCAGAAGTTGGAATTATCGCTGTTGAAGCAGCAGGAAAAGGTGTTGACAGCGGACATAGCGCAGCAACTAGTAAACTAGGTAAAGTGGGCGTTATTCACGGTTGTAAAACACTTTTAATGCAGACTACAGACGGACAAATTACCGAACCTTATTCTATTTCTGCAGGATTAGATTATCCTGGAGTTGGACCTATGCACGCACATTTGGCACAAAGCGGAAGAGGTGAATTTTTCTCGGTAACAGATGATGATGCTATGAATGCTGGTTTACAATTGACTAAATTAGAAGGAATTATTCCGGCAATCGAAAGTGCACACGCATTTGCAGTTTTGGATCAGAAGAAATTTAAACCTACAGATATCGTTGTTATAAGTCTTTCTGGCCGTGGAGATAAAGATTTAGATAATTATATAGATTACTTTAAATTGTAATAAAAATTGTAATTTGGACGTTCCAATCCCGATATCCAAACTCAAACAAATAACGAGAAAAATCATAATTATGGAACTATTATTCTCATACGGAACATTAAGATCGAAACAAATTCAGATGCAGATTTTTAATAAAGTTTTAAGCGGTACCCAAGATCAAATTTTGGGTTATAAGCTAAAAAGCTTACAGATAGAGGAAGAATTTGGAATGGCAGATTATGTTGTTGCAGTGCCAAGCGAAAACCTGGAAGACAACATACATGGTGCTGTTTTTGAGGTTACTAACACCGAGTTATTAAAAGTTGATCAATTCGAATCGAATTCATATAAAAGAGTCCAAGTCAAACTAAAATCTGGAAGAACAGCTTGGGTTTATACAGAAAACAAATAATTAAAAAATGATTTTAGCGGCCGCACAGACCAAACCAAAACGTGGAAATATTATTTCAAATTTATTAGACCATTATCGTCTTATTGAATTGGCTGCTCAAAATGGTGCTCAATTAATAGCTTTCCCTGAAATGTCAATTACGGGATATGAAAGGGAAAATGCTGCGGAAATGGCTTTCGCCGAAGATGATTATAGAATAGACCACCTGAAAGATTTGGCTGCTGACAACAACATTATCATTGTTGCCGGAGCTCCAATTTTAATTGAAAATCAATTATTTATTGGTGAATTTATAATTTTCCCAAACGATTCGGTTTCTATTTACACAAAGCAGTTTTTACACGAAGGCGAAGATGAATTTTTTGAGTCAACATTCGATTATAATCCGATGATTACCATTGACAATCAAAAGATTTCCTTTGCAATTTGTGCTGATATAGACAATCCGAAGCATCCAGAAAATGCTTCAAAAAACAAAACAGATGTTTACATCGCGAGTATTTTCTTTTCACCAAATGGAATTCCAAATGCTTATCGTGATTTGCAAAGTTATGCTGAAAAACACAAGATGAATGTTTTGATGTCGAATTTCAGTGGTGAATCTTGGGGTTCTCCTTCAGCGGGTCAAAGTGCTTTTTGGAATCATAAAGGAGAATTAATCGGTCAGATGAATGACTCAGATTCTGGATTATTGTTGGTTGAAAAACGAAATGATAATTGGACAAGTAAAATTATTGTCGCTTAGCAGAACTTCCTGCAAGGTTTTCAAAAACCTTACAGCCTACAAACAATTAATACAAATACCTGCATGATTTTTAAAACCTTGCAGGAAAAAAATAAATAAAATGAACAGAATAACTCAGAAATTACAAGAAGATAAAAAGATACTTTCTATTTATTTTTCTGCAGGATATCCAAACTTAAACGATACTGTACAGATAATTCAGGATTTAGAAAAAAATGGTGTCGACTTAATCGAAATTGGTCTGCCTTTTAGCGATCCTTTGGCCGATGGGCCAACCATTCAGGCAAGTTCTACACAAGCGCTTCATAACGGTATGACATCTCAAATTCTTTTTGACCAGCTGAAAGACATCCGCGAAAGCGTAAAAATTCCATTAATTATTATGGGATATTTTAATCCGATATTACAATACGGAGTTGAAGCATTTTGTCAAAAATGTGCTGCAATTGGTATTGACGGTTTAATTATTCCAGATCTTCCGGTTGATGTGTATGCTGATGAATACAAGTCAATTTTCGAGAAATATGGATTAATCAATGTATTCTTGATTACACCGCAAACTTCTGATGAAAGAATCCGTTTTATTGACAGCGTTTCAAACGGATTTATTTATATGGTAAGTTCTGCGAGCGTTACAGGTTCTCAATCTGGTTTTGGAGATGTTCAGGAAAGTTACTTCGAAAGAATATCGAATTTGAATTTAAAAAATCCTCAAATTGTTGGTTTCGGAATTTCTAACAAAGAAACTTTTAATCAGGCTACTAAATATGCAAAAGGCGCTATTATTGGAAGTGCTTTTATCAAACATTTGAGTGAAAGCGGGAGTTCAAAAATCAAAGATTTTGTGAGCGAAATCAGATAAAAAACTGTAATTTACACGGATTTTATAATTCTTTAAAAAATCCGTGTATGCAGATTTCTTTTATAGTAAGTAAAAAAATAGTTTTTCTATTTGTTCTACATTTGCTGTTTTATCCACTTCTAGCACAGCAAAATGAGACTTTAAGAACCCCGACAAAACAAGACACTTTAAACGGCTCCATTACTCCAGAAAGAGTTTGGTGGGATATTCAGCATTACGCTTTAAGTGTAAAACCAGATTATTTAAATAAATCCATTACTGGAAAAAACGAAATTGAATACAATGTAATCAATTCAAAACATTCTGATTTAATGCAGATTGATTTAGTCAGTCCGCTTAAAATCGATAGTGTTTTTCAACAAGGAAAAAAGATTGAATATACGCAGAATCAAAATATCTGGTATTTAAAACTGCCTCAAAAGCAAGCTTCAAAGAACAATAAAATTCTCATTTATTACTCCGGAAAACCCACAGAATCTATTAAACCGCCTTGGGACGGCGGTTTGGTTTGGGCAAAAGATTCACTAAATCGACCTTGGATTTCTGTTGCCTGCCAATATAAAGGAGCCAGCCTTTGGTATCCTTGCAAAAATACTATGTACGATGAACCCGATAAAGGAGCTTCAATTTCGATAACTGTTCCAGACACTTTAACCGCTATAGGAAACGGACGTTTAGTCAGCCAAATAAAAAATCGCGATAATACTGCAACTTATAATTGGGAAGTAAAAAATCCAATCAGCCATTATGGAATTTCATTTTATGCTGGTAAATATGTAAACATCAGTCAGACTTTTAAAGGAGAAAACGGAAAATTGGATATGGATTTCTGGATACTGGATTACAATAAAGCAAAGGCAGAATCACATCTAATTCCTGGTACTATTACCGCAATTAAATCATTAGAACATTGGTTTGGTCCCTATCCTTTTTATGAAGATGGCTTTAAGATTGTCGACGCACCTTATATTGGTATGGAACATCAGAGTGCCATTGCGTATGGCGGCGGATATAAAAACGGTACCAATAAAAAAGGCGGTGATATTTCGAATACTGGCTGGGGGAAAAAAACAGATAAAATTATTGTTCACGAAATTTCGCATGAATGGTTTGGCAATAATATTACGGCAATAGATATTGCAGATAGATGGATTCAGGAAGGTTTTGCAGGTTTGGGAGAAGAACTTGTAATTGCCGACCTGCACGGCCGAAAAGCTGGCAACGAATTTATGGCTGGAAGATTCAGAACGATCCAAAATGATAAACCTGTTATAGCAAGATATGGAATAAATGAAGACGGAAGCAACGACAATTATGTAAAAGGATGGGCAGTTCTGCACATGATCGACACTATAATTAATAACGATGATAAGTTTCGAAAAATACTGCGTGGCATAAATCAAGATTTTCATAATAAAACTGTGACAACAAATGAAATCGAAACGTATATAAGCAAAAAATCAGGAATTGATTTTGACTATTTATTCGATCAATATTTAAGAACCAATAAGGTACCAGTTTTAGAATATAAATATAAAAACGGCGAATTAAGTTATCGTTATTCAAACTGTAATTCAAACTTCTCTATGCCTATTAAAACTAATTATTCAAAAGACAACTGGCTTTTTCCATCTACTTCTTGGAAGACTTTTAAAGTTGATAATGAACATTCTAGCTCTGATTTTAAAATTGACATCAACTTTTATCTCACTTTAAAACAAGTCGAATAATTATATAAAACGGTAATTTAACAACTTCAAATTTACTACACCGTTTTATGTTAATATTATGTTAAAATAAAATTAAACAAGCGTTTAAATTAAACAAGTGTTTAATTTTGCATTCGATTAGAAACAATATCATGTCACAAATCGAATTAAACGAGAAAAAAATTCAGATTCTTAATGTTGCAGAAAGGCTATTTTCTGAAAAAGGATTTGAGGGGACATCTATACGGGACATTTCAAAAGAGGCAAAAATTAATATTGCCATGGTTTCGTATTATTTTGGTTCAAAAGAAAGATTACTGGAGTCTTTAATTATTTACAAAACTTCTGACCTAAAATTAAAACTTGAAAATTTATTACAGGAAAATATCGAGCCTCTTGATAAAGTTAATAAATTAATCGAAATTTACATTACTCGAATAAGTTGCAATAAAGGGATTTTCAGGGTTTTACATTTTGAAATTAATTCAAAAAACAGAGAAAAAAGCATGGCTGCTTTTACAGAATTGAAGAAAGGAAATTTAAAATCTGTAGAAAGCATTATTAAACAGGGACAGGAAAAAGGCGTTTTTAGAAAAGATGTTATTATTCCGCTGATAACCCCGACCATTATTGGAACTTTTTTTCACTTTCACATGAATAAATCTTTCTTCGTAGAATTACTGAATTTGAATACAGAAGAAATGTATAATAATTATATTAAAACCAGTCTTACAAAGCACATTCAACAAACTATAAAAGCGCTACTTGTTTATGAAAATTAGTCAATTAATGCTCTTTGGAGTTTTCTTTATAGGAATATCTTCAATTGAAGCACAAGAAAAAACAAGTTTAACTTTAGATGAAGCCGTAAAAATGGCTTGGGAGAAGAGTAACGAAGTTACGCTTGCCAATACTAAGGTAAACACAAAAAAACACGAGTTAACAACCGTAAAAAACAATCAATATCCTGACCTTAAAATTTCTGGTCAATATCAGCGTCTTACAAAAGCTTCTATAGATCTGCCAAATCAGGAAGAAAGTGCTTCTTTGGCATCTCCTGACCGTGCGATGTTAGGAATGGCGAATTTAAGTCTTCCAATTTTTGCCGGATTTAAAATTCAAAGCAGTATTGATGCGTACGATAACTTATATGAAGCTGAAACCGCAAATGCTGCAAAAACAAAGGAGGATGTTGCTTTAAGAGTAATCACTTATTATACAGCATTATACAAAGCACAAAAAACTTTAGATGTTTTAAATGAGAATCAAAAAAGTGCTAAACAGCGTGTAACAGACTTCGTAGAATTAGAGAAAAACGGAATTATCCCGAGAAACGATTTATTGAAAGCACAATTAATGGTTTCAAAAACTCAATTATCTATTGATGAAGCAACTAACAATTTAAACAACATCAATTTTTATTTGACAACTTTATTGAAATTAGCTCCTGAAACAAGACTTCAGGTTAATGAAGATGATTTCTTTAATTTAAAGACAAATAATGCCCCAACCACTGATGCACTTGCATTAGAAAGCAGAAAAGACTTAGAAGCCATTCGTTTACAATCTAAAGCTTCAGAAGCTAACGTGAAGATAGCTAAATCTGGTTACTACCCAACTCTTTCATTATTGGGAGGTTATACTGCTTTAGATCTTAAAGATATTATCACTGTAAAATATGCTATGAACTTTGGTTTAGGTTTATCTTATGACTTATCTGGAATTCTAAAAAACAGTGCACATGTAAAGGAAGCAGAAAGCAGAGCTTTGGAAGTAAAAAACACAGAAGCTATTATGACGGATCGTATTAAAGTTGAAGTTCAGAAATCTCTTGAAGATTACGACTTGGCGATCAATCAAAGTGTAGTTTATGAAGAAGCACTTCAGCAGGCTGCAGAAAATTACAGACTTGTAAAAGATAAATTCGATAATGGTTTAGCAGATACCAATGACTTGGTTGAAGCTGATGTTGAGCAATTAAGCGCAAAAATTAATACTGCCGTGGCTAAAGCAACAATCATCCAAAAATATTACGAATTACTTTCAGTATCAGGACAATTATCACAATCATTCAATCTTTCTAAAATATAATCGATATCTCTCATGGAAAAGAAAAAGACAAATAAAAAATTCATCATCATACTAACCGTTTTGGTTTTAGTGGGGGGAACTTACGGAATATCAAAATACATGCACTCATTGGCTCACGAGGAAACGGATGATGCTCAAATCGAGAAAAAAATGAATCCGATTATCCCGAGAGTTTCAGGATATATCAGCAAAGTATATGTGAAAGATAACGATTATGTAAAAAAAGGAGATACTTTGTTTACTATCGATAAGAGAGATTATCAGTTGAAAATTGATGAAGCTAATGCTGCATTACTTGGCGCTGAAGGTCAATTCGAAGCTGCAAAAGCTGATATAGGAAGTGCATATGCAAGTATTTCAGTTTCTGATGCTCAAATGAGATCTGCAGGTGGTTCTATTGAAAGTGCTAAAATTAGATTGAGACAGCTTACAAACGATTTTAATCGTTACAATAACTTGTACAAAACACATACTATTACGAAACAACAATTTGAACAAGCTCAGGCTGCAAAAGACGAAGCTGAAAACCAAGTACGTGTTTTAGAACAACAACAAAGAGCAAGTTCTTACCAAAAATCGGTAATCCAGTCAAAATCTAAAGTTTCAGACAAACAGACAGAAGTTGCAGCAGCAAACATCAAAAAAGCTAAAACAATGTTAGATGTTGCGCATTTAAATCTTTCTTATACAGTTGTAACTGCAGCTATTGATGGTCAGGTTTCTAAAGTTGATATTCAGCCGGGACAATTGGTTCAGCCGGGACAATCTTTATTCTATATCATTAACAATACTGAGGCTTGGGTTGTAGCTAACTTTAAAGAAACTCAATTAAATAAAATGGTTGTGGGACAAAAAGTAAGCTTAAAAGTTGATGCTTATCCAAACTATGAATTTAAAGGAACTTTAACTTCATTTTCTCCAGCTACAGGATCTCGTTTTTCATTGTTACCTCCTGATAATGCAACAGGAAACTTCGTAAAAACAATTCAAAGATTACCAGTAAAAATTAGTTTAGATCAATCTAATGATCCTGAAAAAGTTAAACTTTTAAGACCAGGAATGAATGTTGATGTAGACGTACATTTAAAATAAATAATGGCAGCAGCAGTACAAGCAGACGACGATTTAGTAGAATACGGTTTCAGACGTGTTGTAATTACGATTACCGCAGTACTTTGTGCATTGCTGGAAATTGTTGATACCACGATTGTAAACGTAGCGCTGACAGACATGCGCGGAAGTCTTGGTGCTACCTTGACCGATGTGGCGTGGGTTATTACAGCATACGCAATTGCGAATGTTATTGTAATTCCGATGACGAGCTGGCTATCGCAGCAATTTGGTAGACGTAATTATTTTGTGGCTTCTATCATAATATTTACGGTCTGTTCTTTTTTGTGTGGTAATGCCAGTAATATTTGGGAACTTGTAGCCTTCCGATTCGTACAAGGTATGGGTGGAGGTGCGCTACTGGTAACAGCCCAAACGATTATTACAGAAAGTTATCCCGTTGCCAAACGTGGAATGGCTCAGGCTATTTACGGAATGGGTGTAATTGTTGGTCCAACTTTAGGTCCGCCTTTGGGAGGATATTTAGTAGATAATTATTCTTGGCCGTACATTTTCTATATCAATATCCCATTAGGGATTATTGCTACAATTTTGGCTTTAACTTTTGTAAGAAGTCCAAAATATGGAGAAAAATTAAAAGCAAATCAGGTTGACTGGTGGGGAATTATTTTGTTGAGTACCTTTATTGGTTCTTTACAATTCGTACTAGAACACGGTCAGCAGGACGACTGGTTTAACGATTCACTTATTGTAACTTTAAGTGTTGTGTCTGTTTTAGGATTGGTCCTCTTTATTTGGAGAGAGCTGACTTACAAATATCCAATCGTAAACTTAAGTGTTTTAAAAGATGGAAATTTACGAATCGGAACTATTATGTGTTTCATACTTGGTTTCGGTTTATATGGCTCGACATTAATTATCCCAATTTATACGCAGTCCATTTTAGGATGGACCGCAACTGATGCAGGATTATTATTAATTCCAGGATCTATCACAACGGCGATCATGATGCCATTTGTTGGAAATATGATTCAAAAAGGTGTCCCTCAAGGGTATATGGTTGGAGTAGGATTTTTAGTTTTCTTCTTCTTTACCTTTATGATGTACAGTCGTATGACACCAGATACTGGAGTTGAACATATGTACTGGCCTTTAATCCTAAGAGGAATTGGTTTAGGATTGCTTTTCGTTCCTATTACTACGCTTTCTCTTTCTACTTTAAAAGGAAAACAAATTGGTGAAGGTGCAGCTTTTACAGGAATGATGCGCCAGTTAGGAGGATCATTTGGTATTGCGATTATTACCACTTTCATCACACGTTTCAGCCAGTCACACAGAGTAGATTTAATTAACAATCTTGATCCTGCCAAATTTGAAGTGCAGCAGCGAATTGCAGGAATGCAGCACGCATTTATGGCAAAAGGATATAGTGCAGATGTTGCTTTGAAAAAAGCATATCAGGCAATAGAAGGTTCAGTCATGAAACAAAGTACAGTAATGGCTTACATGGATATTTTCATGTATTTAGGAATTATGTTCTTATGCTGTATACCGATTATTCTCTTTATCAAAAAAGGGAAGAATAAAATTAATCCCGCAGATGCGATGCATTAATGTTAATAATTATTTATAATACGAAAAAGCCGAGTTCACTTTCCTGTAACTCGGCTTTTTATTTTAATATTATTTTCTAAGAGGATAATTTTATTAAATTTTTTAAATAATTCTTTTAAAAACCAAGAACCTCAGCTACTTAGAACCTTAGCACCTTAAAAATTATCTTGTAAAAACCAAATGATTTCCCTTCGAAAGATTGGCATCAAACTGATATCCATCATAATTAAATCCTTTTAAATCATCTACCGTTTCTGCATTGGTATCGATGATATAGCGAACCATCATTCCTCTCGCCTTTTTCGCAAAAAAACTAATCATTTTTAATTTTCCGTCTTTATAATCTTTAAAGTCTGGAGTAATTACAGGAACTTTTAAAGCTTTTACATCAACCGCAGAAAAATATTCGTTACTCGCTAAATTCACAAATAACTCATCTTTTTTCAATTCCTTATTTAATGCTTTTGTAACCGTTGGTTTCCAAAATTCGTGCAGGTTTTTGTATTCCCCAACCGGCATTTTAGTTCCCATTTCTAAACGATATGCCTGCATTAAATCTAATGGTTTTAAAAGACCATACAATCCAGATAAAATTCTCAATTTGTCTTGAAGTGCTCCTAATTTGTCTAACGGAATAGTATAAGCATCTAAACCTGTATAAACATCTCCATCAAAAGTATAAATTGCAGGGCGTGCATTTTCAGGTGTAAATGGTGTTTTCCAATCTTGATTTCGTTTCCAGTTTAAGTCGGCTAGTTTATCTGAGATTGACATTAATTCAGAAAGTTCAGATGGCTTTTTTTGTTTAACCACTTTATGAACCACTCGCGCTTCTTTTAAAAATGAAGGTTCTGTATGTTTTGTAGTTGGTAATTCTTTTTCGAAATTCAATGATTTCGCTGGAGATATAACAATTTTCATGTGTGCTTTTTTCTATGACTCAAAAATACAAATTGCATTTTTAAAAATTATCGTTTGAAATTGATTTGTTCTATTGGTGTATATTTTTTTTTCGCCACGAATTCACGAATTATTTTTTATAATCTTTGAGTTAAATTTCGAATAAATTCGGGTAATTCATTACTCTAGTTTATTCGAAATGATTAAAATTAATTCGTGAATTCGTGGCGGAAAATTTAGACCATAACAAAATTCACGAATTCACTTTTAAAACCTTTGAGCATAATTTCGAATAAATTCGGGTAATTCATTACTCTAATTTTTCCAAATGATTAAAATTAATTCGTGAATTCGTGGCGGAAAATTTAGACCATGACAACATTCAGTAATTCATTTTTAAAACCTTTGACTATAATTTCGAATAAATCCAGGTAATTCACTATCACATTTTTTTTAAATTAATTAAAACAATTCGTGAATTCGTGGCGGAAAATTTGCAATAACTCATATAGTTCGTCACCACTGTTTTTTATTTTACTAAAATTCAATTGAAAAATTGTGAATTTATTCAAAAAAGTGAACGATAGATTATAAAAGGCATTTTCTATATTGTAAATTTGCAACCATAAAATTCCAAAAACATTTTCAATGCAAAAATTGAAAGTTGTATTCTAAATAATAGCCACGAATTCTCGAATTAACTTTTTAAAATTAATTAGAAAAATTTGTGAATTCGTGGCGGAAAAATTTAGATCATGACAAAAATATTGTATCAGCAGGAAAGCTATCAGATAATGGGAATTTTATTTGATGTTCATAGAAATTTAGGTGGGGGTTTTTCTGAAATCGTATATAAAGATGCTTTAGAATATGAGTTCAAGAAAGCCAATATTCCATTTGAAAGAGAAAAAGAATATTTGGTAAATTATAAAGACATAATATTGGATCACAAATTTTATGCTGATTTTGTTTTGTTTGATCAAATTATCCTTGAAATAAAATCAAGTGATTATTTACATCCAAAATACATTTCACAATGCCTTAATTATCTAAAAGTTTCCAAAAATAAATTAGCTATTCTGGCAAACTTTAATTCTTCCTCGCTTGAACATAAACGTATTATTTTATAAAAATTAGTGAATTCGTGGCTATACAGACAAATTATAAAACTGCTTTACAAAACAAAATTTTCGATATTATTTCGAAAGCATCAAAAGAACTTAATGTTGACAGTTACGTTATTGGCGGATTTGTTCGCGATTTGCTTTTAAATCGAGGTTCTAAAAAAGATATCGACGTTGTAGCAGTTGGAAGCGGTATTGAACTGGCTTTGAAAGTTTCTGAATTACTTCCTAAAAACCCAAAAGTTCAGGTTTTTAAAACTTACGGAACAGCAATGCTTCGTTTTGAAGATACGGATATTGAATTTGTTGGAGCGAGGAAAGAGTCTTACAATTTTGACAGCCGAAATCCGATTGTAGAAAACGGAACACTTCAAGACGATCAAAACCGTCGTGATTTTACCATAAATGCTTTGGCTCTATCTTTAAATGAAAATAATTTTGGAGATCTTTTAGATCCATTTGGCGGATTAATAGATCTGGAAAACAAAACAATAAAGACACCTTTGGATCCAGACATTACCTATTCTGATGATCCTTTGCGAATGCTGCGCGCGATTCGTTTTGCGACACAATTAAATTTTGAGATTGAAGAAAACTCGCTAAATGCCATCACCAAAAATGCTGAACGCATTAAAATAATTTCTGGCGAAAGAATAGTAGATGAATTAAATAAAATTCTTTCTACAGATAAGCCTTCAATCGGATTTTTACTTTTATATAAAACTGGACTTTTGGATATTATTTTACCTGAATTAACAGCGTTGAATCAGGTAGAAGAAATTGAAGGTCATACGCATAAAAACAACTTTTACCACACACTCGAAGTTGTCGATAATATTTGTCCAAATACTGATGATGTTTGGTTACGCTGGTCGGCTTTATTGCATGATATTGGAAAAGCACCAACAAAACGTTTCACTAAAAAACAAGGATGGACTTTTCATGGCCATGAATTTCTAGGCGGTAAAATGGCTAAGAAAATATTCGAACGTTTACACATGCCTTTGAACCACAAAATGAAATTTGTGCAAAAAATGGTTATTATGAGTTCGCGCCCTATTGTTTTGGCGCAGGATATTGTGACCGATAGCGCAGTTCGTCGTTTGGTTTTTGATGCTGGCGAAGATGTAGAGAATTTAATGACTTTATGCGAGGCAGATATTACAACCAAAAATCCATCGAAATTTAAAAAATATCACAAGAATTTCGAAATCGTCCGTAAGAAAATTGTTGAAGTAGAAGAACGTGATCATGTTCGTAATTTTCAACCGCCAATTTCCGGCGAAGAAATTATGGAAATGTTTGATTTAAAACCGTCAAGAGAAATCGGAATTTTAAAGGAAGCGGTAAAGGAAGCCATTTTAGAAGGCGACATTCCGAATGAATATCAGGCAGCTTATGATTTTGTGATTAAAAGGGCAGCTAAATTGGGATTAAAAAAAGTAGAGAAATAAGTACTATTAATAAAATGAAAAAAGAGAATAAATCAGTAATCATTTGGTTACTATCGGGCTGTGTTTTATTGTTTTTAATGGTTGTCGTGGGCGGAATCACGCGTTTAACCAATTCAGGTTTATCAATGACCGACTGGCATTTGGTAACAGATACTTTCCCGCCATTGTCAGAAGCAAAATGGAATGAAGCTTTTGAACAATACAAGAAATTTCCGGAGTATCAAAAAATCAATATTCACAACGATTTTCAATTAGCCGATTATAAATTTATTTATTTCTGGGAATGGTTTCACCGTTTTATTGGCCGAATCATTGGTTTGGTATTCTTTGTCCCGTTTGTTTATTTCTTAATCAGAAAAAAACTGGATCGCGCAACCATCAAAAAATGTGTTATTCTTTTGGCGATGGGAGGTTTCCAAGGATTTTTAGGATGGTTTATGGTGAGAAGCGGTTTGATTGATAATCCAGATGTGAGTCACTTTAGACTTTCATTACACTTAACTTTTGCTTTCATTACATTTGCTTATACGCTTTGGGTAGCTTTAGATTTAATCTATCCTGAAAAAAACAGCAGAATCAATATTCCGTTACGAAACATCGGGCGATTTGCTTTAGTGGCTTTACTAATCCAAATTATTTACGGTGGATTCGTAGCTGGATTAAATGCTGGATTAATTCACAATCACTGGCCATTAATGAGCGACGGGCAATTTATTCATGATTCGGTTTACATTGAACAGCCAACATTAATTAAAAATCTTATTGAAGGAAAAAGCGGTGTTCAGTTTGTGCACAGAACTTTTGCTTATGTAGTAGTAGCTTTTATTCTATTTTTATATTACAAAAGCACCAAAATTTCGCTGACAAATACACAATCTAACGGAATTAAAACTCTTGTTGTTTTTGTTTTTATCCAATTTTTATTGGGAGTTTTTACATTATTGTACAGCGTTCCATTGGCTTTAGGATTAATTCACCAGATTATGGCTTTTTTCCTTTTAAGCGCCATGACTTTTACATTGCATAGATTGAGTAAATAATGTATCTTCCATTAAAAAACGGAAGATGAAAAAAGTATATTTTTTATTTTATATTCTATATGCTTGTTTTATATATGGTCAAAACGCATCTAATCCTCTGGTTATTTTTAATGGCAAAAATATAGGTTACAAGAATCCAGAAGATGTTTTGAAAACAATAAAAAAGCAAGACTTAGCTACCCTTGGAATTTTTAAGGGAGATACTGAAGACGCTCTAAAAAAATATGGTTCAAATTCTGGTGTAGTTGTAATTACAACCAAAAAATTTATTTTAGATGCATTTTACAAAAATAATATCGAAAATTCCCCTTTAAAAAAGGAAATTCCAACGACCGATATTTTATCGAAAATTGGTATTATAGGAAGTAAGGCTGAAAATAAAAATCAGCCTTATGAAGAACTTTCGAAATATATAAATATTGATCTTTCTGTAGATAGCGCCCTTAAAATCGCATCAATTACTTTTATAAAACCTGTTGATGCGGTTAAAATGAACAGTGAATGGAAATTTGGAGCTATAGAGATTATGTCAACTCTTGATAGATAACCTATCCAAGCCAAGATTTAAAATCCTGCACTTTTTCTCGGCTTACAATAACCTCATCCTCTCTATAAGTTGGCAGAATAACTTTTAAACGAGAATTGGTATACACCTGAATTTCTTTAATTGCTTTTAACGGCACAATAAATTTTCTGCTTACGCGAAAGAAATCCTTTTTGTCTATTTCCTGCTCCAGAATTTCTAAAGTTGAATCGATCAAGTAATCCCGATTTTCGTAAGTGTGAATGTAAGTTCCCTTATTTTCGCTGAAAAAACATTCTATTTCTTCTGTGGTAATGACTTTTAAATGCTGTCCAATTTTAACTGTAAACCTCTTTTTATAGGTTTTCTCAAAAGGATTGGAAAGCATTTGGCGTATCTGCTCAAAGTCTAATTGCAGGTTTGAAGTTTCTGCTGCTTTTGGCATGCGAGTTTTAAATTTAGAAACAGCAGTTTCTAGATCATCTTCATCAATTGGTTTTAAAAGATAATCGATACTGTTCAATTTAAAAGCCTTAAGTGCATATTCATCATAAGCGGTGGTAAAAATAATAGCACTTTTTATATCTATTTTCTCAAAAATTTCAAATGACAAACCATCTGATAATTGGATATCCAGAAAAATTAAATCGGGATGCGGATTATTCTCAAACCATTTAATAGATTCTTCAACCGAATGAAGCATTGTTTCTACCGTTACATCTAACTTTTCAAGTTTTCTCTGCAATAATCTTGCAGCTGGTTTTTCGTCTTCTATAATTAATGTGATCATTTACTATAATGTCAAATTTGAAAAAATATTAATTCAAAGTTACTCCCATTTATTTTTATTTTCGGATTGTTTATCCATATATTTTTGAATTTTCTTTTCTTCCCAATCTGCACCAAAAAACCAATCTGAACTAAAAACTGATAATGCGTGCACCGCTATTCCTATTCCCCAAAAAAATGCGGTTGAATACGTGTGCCATTCTGAAAGACTGCTGAAATCAAAACCGCCAATTACACTGTTTCTTGTTACACCAGATATTATAATAATTGCATTTACAATAAGATAAGCCTTTAAATGCGAATAAAATCCTTTTATCTTTTTTACTTTTTTGTATGCTTTATTGTAATTCTCTTCTGAACTAAATTCTTTTGAATATTCTGCCGCATATGCTTCGTACATATCTCTTCTAAAACGTCCCATAATCTTTTTATTTTAAATTATTTCCACTTGTTTTTGTTCTGTTTTTCCTTTTCCATAAATTCCTTGATTTTTCTTTCTTCCCATTCTTTTCCTAAAGTTGGGAAAACTTCAAAAACCTTCAATCCATGAAAAACGACTCCTACACCCCACCACAATAAAGGCCAGAAAAACCATAAATATTGGGGTGATGTATATAAATTGATAAAAATCAAAATTGCATTTACTAATACGTAGGCAACAAGGTTTCCATAAAATCCTTTTAAATTTTCAACCTTTTTTCTTGCTTGAATGTATCTTTCTTCTTCGTTATAATTCATTTCCATGACTACTCCCATTTTTGTTTTTTATTTCTTTTTTCTAAAATGCTTTTTACTTTACGTACTTCCCAATCTTCATCAAAAATCTTAAAAGAAGCAAACACATCTATCGCTGAGCCAATGACAACCGCTGCCCATAAAATCATTATTACACCATTTAACAAATTAATAGGGAATACATTTAGCGGCAATTGTGAGTATTCTTTTAAGAGATAAAGTATTAGAACGATTGTGTAAATAAATAACTGTTTGTAAAAGGATTTAAGTTTAATAACTTTCCGACTTGCTAACTTCTGTAATTCAGATTGTTCTTTATCGAAATCATATTTTGTTTCCATATTTACTCCCAGGTTTTTCTAATTTTTTCTTTCTCTAGAATTTCTCTAATTTTTCTTTCTTCCCATTTTTTATTGAAAAAAGGCGGCAGGCTGAAAACTCTCAATCCGTGCAGAATAAGAGCCATTCCCCATCCCATCAAACACCATAAAAACCACATATACCCTGGAGAAGTCATCAGATTTACTACAATCACAATTGGATTAGTTAGAAGATAAACGGTCAAATGTTCGTAAAACTCCTTTATTTCTTTTACTCTTTTCTGAGCATCATAATAACGTTCTGCTTCTGTAAAATCTTTTTCCATGATTATTTCCAGGTTTTTTGTTTGTTTTCTCTTTCTAGAATCTCTCTAATTTTTCTTTCCTCCCAATCTGAACTATAGCCAAACACCTTAAAAGCGTGCATTGTAATTCCAAATCCCCAGCCTAAAGCAGAAAACCAAAACCATTGAAATCCAGGTGAAAATCTTAGATTGATAAAAACTAAAAGCGGAATTACACAACAGTATGAAATTATATTTGCATAAAATCCCTTTAATTCTTCAACTCTTTTTTTGGCTCTATAATAAGCTTTCGCTTCATCGTTATAATCTGCATTTGTATCCATAACACTAACTTGTTTTGTTAAAATTGGAATTTTAACCGTGAAATTTTTCTCGTCCTGCTCCACTTTCACTCTTCTATCGGTTATAATTCCGTATCGATTGACAATATTCTGCAGTCCAACGCCTTGTCTGTCCTGCAGTACTTCTTTTTTCTGAAGATCATTTTGAATGGCTAAATAATCTTTATCAATAAATATTCTAATATGCAGCGGTTTTTGTTCACTTACCACATTATGTTTTACAGTGTTTTCAAGCAAAAGCTGTAAAGACAGCGGCACTACTTTGGCATCTGGATTTATGTTTTCTGCCGGCAGTTCGTAAAACAAACTGTTTTCGAAACGCATTTTTAGCAGATTCATATAGGTTTTTGCAAATGACAATTCATCTTCAACCGAAACCAATTCTTTATCTTTTTGTTCTAAAACATATCTGTAGATTTTAGATAAAGAAGTTGTAAAACGTTGTGCATTATCTGGATTTTCTTCTATCAATGAACTTAAAACATTTAAGCTGTTAAAAAGAAAATGAGGATCGATTTGATTTTTTAAGCTTTCAAATTTCGCATTTGCTGTACCTGCAATAATTTTCTGCTGCGTAATTTCAAATTTTGAAGCCCTTTTCCATTTTACCATAAAACTTCTAGCCTGCATAAAGGTCGAAACTCCTAAAGATAAAATGATGTAAAAAAGGTGCACCCATAACATTCTTGCTCCAAAAAACACCTCTAAGGTCACATTTTGCAAGACTACGAAAATAAAGTAGTTTATCCCTAAGACTACCGGAACAGTATATAAGACGGTTACTAAGATTCCGTAATAAACTCTAAGATTGGTTTGTTCCAGCCAGTCCCATTTTTTATCCAGAAATACATTGATAAATCCGTTGCCGAAACCTAATCCAAAAGAATAGAGACAGCTTATAAAAAAGGTTAAAAGAACGTTTTTAACATTTAGATCATCTCCTAAACAAGCTGAAAATATTATTGCAAATACCATTGCAATCTTGAAACATGCTATAGTTCCATTTTTTAAATCAGAAAATGTAGTTCCATCATCTTTCATATAATCAGCTTAGTTTATTTTTATTATTTACAAGTTTTTTGAACTTCCAAAGCTCTTTCAATTCCCCATTTTGGAGCAAAAGCCGTTTCTGGTTTAAAAGTACCAAAAAGTTCAATAGCTTTATCAACTTGCGCGCATAAAGGTTTTGTATCAACTCCTGTCCATTTGGCACCACCTAATTGAAAGTCTGCTTCACCAAAAACGGCTCTTGGATTGTTTGGATTAAGCGCTTTTGCTTTCGCGTAAGCTTCCATCACTTTTCCGGAATATTTCATTCCGTTTGTCATTGGGTCTGCTACAACATATCCTGTATAAATTAAAGCCTGTAAAACATACAATTCCGAATTGCTTTGATCTTTAATCATTTCAATATCCAGTGCATCCTGCGCTTTCGTTAATAACAAATCTATTTTTGTTCTATCTTTTTCTGTAAAAACAGACAAAGTGTTTACCAGACCTACATAATAATTAGGCAGATAACTGTTTTTTTCTGCGCCTGCGATTCTTTCAAACATTGCAGAAGCTTCTGCATTTTTTCCTTCTTTCCAAAGCCCAAAAGCTTTAGTCATTCCTTGTTCAAATTGTGTTTGTGCAGATAATAAACTGCAGATAAATAATGTAATAATGGTGATAATTTTGGTCATGATTTCTTTGTTTTAATGGTTTAAATGTTTTGATTTACTAGGTTTCTAAGTTTTTTGTACTGATGATTAAAACTCTTTTTTTTAAGGTTCAAAGGTTCACAGCTGCAAAGGGACAAAGGTTTGGTTTTGATATTGTTACTATTCTTAAACTTTGAACCTTTGTCACTTTGCTTCTTTGTTCCTTTCTAATTTATACTTCAAAAGTATTACGGATTTTACTCTTTTAAAATTAAATGATACTGAGTTGTTGATTTTTGATGATGAATTGTTTTTTTTGAGGTTCTGAGGTTCTGAGTGGCTAAGGCTCTAAGTTTTTCTTAGCGACTTAGAACCTCAGAACCTTTTTATCTTTTAAAGATTCTTTAACTGATTCTCATTTTTATTCTGACTAATCGTCCAGAAGAAACCTACGAAGAAAAATCGGTCTGCGGTTGGCAAAACTGCTTGTCTTTGATAAACACCGGCTGCATCTGGGTTTCTGGCGTAATCGTATCCGAAAACATTTTGTGTTCCTAAAATATTCGAAACAGAGAAGTAAAGGATCTTTTGTGTGGTCAATAAGTAAGCCCAGTTAAAACTTAAACTATTGTACGATTTTGTTTTTCCGCTCATAAATTGTGTCTGGTTCGGATCGTTGTACGGGCGCCCTGAACTGTAACTATTGGTAAAACCCACCTGCGATTTCCAGTCTGTAATAAAATATTTGGTTACAACAGACAAACTATGATTGGCAATAAAACTTGGAGTTGCCATGTTTGGAAAGTTTTTATATTGTCTTTCTGAATCGATATAAGAATATGAAATCCAATACTCTAAATTTTTGTACAAATTGCTGTCTCTCCAAAGTAAATCAAATCCTTTTGCGTAACCTGATCCGTTATTATTGAAAACCGAATTGTACTGAATATCTCTTGTATCGTATTGAACTAAATTGTTATAATCTTTATAATACAATTCTGTTCTAAGTAGCTGGCCTGGTTTTGTAAAGGTGTAATTCAAAATAAAATGTCTTGCTTTTTCACTTTCAAACTGATGGAATTTTGAATATTTAATATAATCAACAACAGGAGTCTGCGAAAAATCTCCATAAGCAAATGAAAACTGGCTGCTTTTTGAAACTTTATAACCCAATGAGGCTCTTGGAGCAATGTTGTTTTCGTTTAACAAACTGTTATTTGAATATCTCAAACCTACTTTTAAGGCTAAATTTTTAGAGAAAGAAAGATCTCCTTCAGCGTAAGCTGCAAAAATATTAGAGTCGTAACCATTAGCACCATTAATAGAGACATTATCATCAAAATTTTCGTTGTATTTGGTAATGAAATAATCTGTACCGAAAGACAATCTAAACTGATTTGAAACTTTTTTTGCAAGTTTTAATTTTAACTGTGCAGCATTTTCGTTGCTGTCAATATCGGTAATATCGTATTTTAATTTGTTTTTACTGTAACCGTAACTAATCCCAGAAGTCAACTGCCATCCCGTACCAATAGTTCCTTTGTATGAAGAATTCAAATAAAAATTATTGTTATTCATATCGGTTCTGATTGGATTTTCGAAATTGATATTTTTTTGATTCAAATCGAATTTTTCTGAGTCGAAAGAAGCGTATAATTTAAAAATTCCGTTTGTGAATTTATGGCGATAAACTGTCTCACCACCAAGTGATTGATACGGATTATTCCAATCTACATTTTGTGGAATTACGGCCTGATAAGGCGCCAAATTAATATAAGCCATGTTGACACTTAAAGAACTTTTTTCCCATTTTTGAGTATTTCCTACACTCAAACCAACTGTCATTAATCCGATATCTGTTTTTTCGTGGTCTTCTTCGTCATTAGTATTTAAAAGTAAAACACTTGACAGAGCTTCGCCGTACTCAGCAGAATAACCTCCAGTAGAAAAAGCGATTCCGCTAAACAAGAAAGGAGAAAATCTGCTTCGAGTTGGTAAGTTATTAGTTGTTGCTCCGTAAGGCTGTGCTACTCTAATTCCGTCAATAAAAGTCTGTGTTTCATTGGCTTCACCTCCACGAACAAACAAACGCCCGTCTTCAGCAACAGTTTGTGTTCCTGGCAAAGTTTGTAAAGCTGCCACAATATTTCCGGCAGAACCTGCGGTTGTTACAATATCTAAAGGTTTTAAAACAGAAACCCTTGCCTTGTCTCCAGATTCTAATGTTCCCGCAGTAATTACAACAGCGTCTAGCGAATTAACATTTTCTCTTAATTTTACCGTTTGATTTTTATAGTTGGCAACATCAATTTCAGTTTTAAAAGTTTCAAAAAGTAAAAAACTCACCACTAAAAATTTATTTCCTGTTTCGGTAGTTTCAAAAGAAAATTCTCCCGTCTCAGAGCTTGTTGCTCCGTCGTAAGTTCCGTCAATATAAATATTTGCCCCTGCAACTGGTTTTCCTTTTTGGTCTACTACTTTCCCAGAAATTGTGTTCTGAGCAAAAGAAAAAGCAGTCAGTAATAATAAAATAAAAGTAATTCTGGTTTTCATGGTATTGGTTTTTGATGAAGCAAATGTATTTTAACAATTTCTGTTAAAAAATATATAATAACCCAATTGTAGAATTTCGAGGATGAGTTGTAAATTACTAATTTGTATATTAGCTTTTGTTTCCTTTATTAATAAAAAAGCCAATGAATATTGCAATAGCACAAATAAAACCAGTTAAAGGAGATATTCCAGCTAACATCCAAAAACATATTCTGGTAATTCAACAGGCATCTTTACTAAAAGCTTCTTCCATATTTTTTCCAGAACTTTCTTTAACGGGTTATGAACCGGAATTGGCTAAAGAACTGGCTGTAAATATAAATGATAATCAATTTGATGTTTTTCAAGAAATTAGTGACTTAAAAAAGATTACTATTGGTGTTGGAATTCCAACATTGAGCAATAATGAAATTCTCATCAGTATGTTGATTTTTCAGCCAGATCAATCTCGAATTGTGTATTCAAAACAACAACTTCATGAAGATGAATTCCCTTACTTTAAAAACGGAAACGAACAGATTTTACTTAACGTTGAAAATGAAAGAATTGCACCAGCAATTTGTTACGAAAGTTTACAAATGGACCATGCGGATAAAGCAGTTAAACTTGGAGCACAAATTTATATTGCCAGTGTCGCCAAGTCGAAAAACGGAATCGATAAAGCGTACGCACATTACCCAGATGTTGCTAAAAATTATAAAATTCCCGTTTTAATGTCTAATTGTATTGGAGAATGCGACAATTTTGTTAGTGCGGGTTTTAGCTCTGTTTGGAATAAAGAAGGAAAATTAATGGCTCAATTTGATGATCAACAAGAAGGTGTAATTATTTTTAACACAGAAACGGAAAAAGTTACAACACAAATTATTTAACGACTTTTATTTTTTTTATATCTTTAAGAATCAAACAATTAAAACAAGCATTATAATGTCAGAAAGTAAAAGAATCTCAAATCTATATCAATCCATTTATAATGGAAATCCTTGGCTGGAAGTTAATTTAGCCAGTACCTTAAAAAATGTAACGGCAGAACAGGCTTACAGAAAAGCAAATCCGAATCTTAACACGATTTGGGAAATTGTGAATCATTTGATACAATGGAGAAGAAACATTTTAGAACGCATGCAGGGCGAAGTAATCATAACTCCTGATCATAATTATTTTGTTCCTGTTTTAGATCCTTCAGAAGCAGCTTGGGAACAATCACTACAAACACTGGCCAAATCACAAGATTCTTGGAGTGCTTTTTTTGAAGATTTTAATGATGATGACTTAGCCAAAATATATGTAAATAATGGTCATACTTATTACGAACATATTCACGGAATTATTCAGCATGATGTGTATCATTTGGGTCAGATTGTTATTTTGAAGAAAATATTAAACTCATAGAAAATTGATTGTAACTGATCAAAAAAGAATAGTAAAAATCTAGATTTCACACATAGTTTTATGTGAATATTATGAAAACAGAAAAAGAAAAAATGATCTCTGGCGAATACTACAATGCCTTTGATCCAGAATTATTAAAAGGCCGTCGAACTGCCAAAAATCTTTTGCACACGCTTAACGTAAAAGAATACAGAGTAACTAAAAAAGCAAAAGAAATTTTAAAAGAGCTTATTCCAAATACTGGAGAGGGTTTATATATCGAACCTCCTTTTCACTGTGATTACGGCTATAATATTTTTTGCGGCGACAATGTTTATTTTAATGTGAATTGTGTTGTTTTAGATTGTGCGCCAGTAAATATTGGTTCAAATGTATTTATTGCGCCAAACGTTCAGATTTATACTGCATCTCATCCGCTTGACGCTGAATTGAGAAAAACGCTTGAAAATGCATACCCTGTCACCATTGGAGACGATTGCTGGATTGGCGGTAATTCGGTAATCTGCCCTGGAGTAACTATCGGAAAAGGCTGCGTAATTGGCGCCGGATCGGTTGTTACAAAAGATATTCCAGACAATTCGTTAGCTGTTGGAAACCCCGCGAAAGTGATTAGAAAATTAAACCAAGAAACTGAAACTAAAAAATAATGCTAACCCTTAATAAAATTCATCATATTGCCATTTTGTGCTCTGATTATCAAAAATCTAAAACTTTTTATACTGAAATTTTAGGTTTAACAATTATAAGAGAAATTTACCGCGAAGAACGCCAGTCCTATAAATTAGATTTGGCTTTGAATGGTTCTTATGTTGTGGAACTTTTTTCGTTTCCGAATCCTCCCCAAAGACCTTCAAGACCCGAAGCCGTTGGTTTAAGACATCTGGCTTTTGAAGTAATTAATTTAGAAGAAACCGTTGCTTTTTTAACTTCAAAAAATATAGAATCAGAGCCAATTAGAATAGATGAAACAACTGATAAACGTTTTACTTTTATTGCAGATCCAGATTTATTGCCAATTGAGTTTTATGAGAGATAGATAATGAGAGGTTCAAAGGCTCAAAGCTGCAAGGTTCATAGGTTTCATTTTTTCATTTAATGAATAACAGTTCAATCTGTCATTTCGACGAAGGAGAAATCTCACGCGAAATCCCGCAAGGTATATTACCAATCTTTGTCGATTAACTAGTGTGATTTCTCCTTCGTCGAAGTGACAGAAATGAGAAAAATTTGCCCCTTTGCAACCTTGAACCTTTGAGCCTGATTAAGAGCTAATCAAACAAAAACAGATTGAAAGATTTTTCTTGTTTATACCTATTTTAACATACTAAAATGAATATTTCTTAGAAAAAACCGAATTTGATGCTTAATTTTGTAATCCGCATAAAAAAAGTGCGATTTCAAATTTACTTCTGATGAACAAAACGGCGCAAATCAAAAAAAATCATCAATTCATTAAGTTCCGAAAATTAGTAATTGTTTCTATTTTAATTGGCTTTCTTTCTGCCTTCCTCGGAATTTCACTAAAAAAAATAACGGAATACTACGAAGAAATCTTCTTTCATCAAGTATCGGTTCACCCTTTATTTTACATTGTATTTCCAGTTTTTGGACTTTCAGTAATTTATTTTTTGAGGCAGTATCTTTTTAAGAAAAAAGAAAACAAAGGAATCAAAGAAGTTTTTGAAAGTACAGGTAAAAACTCAAAAAATCTTCCTTCTTACAAAATCCCATCGCATTTCATAAATGGATTATTAACTGTTATTTTTGGAGGTTCAACCGGAATCGAAGTTTCTACGGTAGTTGCCACAGCGACAATTGGTTCTGTTGCGCACGAAAAAGAAAATGTTTTCCGCCAGTATAAAACAGAGTTAATCTGCGCAGGAGTTGCTGCAGGTGTTACAGCACTTTTCAGCAGTCCGATTGCTGGAATCTTATTTGCTTTTGAAGTAATTTCACGAAAAGTCACACGCGCATTTATCATTTCAAATGTAATTGCTGTTTCGATAGCATTTGGTTTACTTACTATTTTAAAAGAAGAACCTTTATTCGCTGTATCTATTACAACCTGGCATTTAAAAGCAATTCCGTATTTTATTCTTTTAGGAATTTTAGCGGGAATGAATTCGGTTTATTTAACCAAATGTGTATTATTTTTCAAATCTCAATTCGGAAAAATAGAGACCCATTATTATAAAATCATTATTGGATCTGCCGTTTTAAGTATATCCCTTTTTATTTTCCCTCAATTGTATGGAGAAGGTTATCATGCTATAAAAGGTATTTTTGGGAATTCAAGCCAGCTTCCATTAACCATAACTCTGGCATTTACTTTTATCGGGTTACTGATTTTAAAACCAATTGTAACTTCAGTTACTCTTGCTTCTGGTGGTGACGGAGGTGTATTTGCTCCAAGTCTTTTTATTGGTGCTTTTTTAGGTTTATTATTAGCCTCAATTTTGAACAGTTTCTTTCACGTAAATGTAATTCCAGTAAATTTCATGATTATCGGAATGGCGGCTGTTTTAAGCGCCAGTATTCATGCTCCGTTTACAGCAATATTCTTAGTATGCGGATTAACAAATGATTATACGCTTTTTTTACCGATTCTTGTAGTGTGTTTAATTTCAAAGTACACTGCAAAAACTATTTACCCGTATACTGTTTATTCTTACACTCCAAGTTTAACGAAATAAATTATTTAGCTACAGATTTCAAAGATTAAAATGATTAAAAAATCTGTTTATCATTGATGATGTGGCAAAAAAAGATTAAAGTTTTACAATAAATACCACATAAATGCCCACTCCGAAAATTAGAAGAAGCTACAGAAAAACACGTTACATTCTTTACAAAGAAACTTTAATTGATTATAAAGAGCATTTTTGGTCCTTTTTAGGTTCATTTGTCGGAATTGGAATTCTGGCTTACGTACAGTCGATGCATTTTTCTGGAAGTGATGCCGTATACTTAATTGGTTCGTTTGGAGCTTCGAGTGTTTTGGTCTATGGAATTATTCAAAGTCCGTTTTCTCAGCCTCGAAATTTAGTCGGAGGTCATGTAATTTCTGCTATTGTGGGCGTAACTGTACACAAACTGGTTCCAGATATTATGTATATCGCAGCTCCATTGGCTGTTTCTTTTGCTATTATTTTAATGCAGATTACCAAAACTCTTCACCCGCCTGGAGGTGCAACAGCTTTAATTGCAGTTATTGGTACAGAAAAAGTAAAAGCTTTAGGCTATATGTATGTGCTTTCTCCTGTTTTCACTGGAGTGCTTATTTTACTTCTCACCGCATTGATTTTTAACAACATGACTTCAAGCAGAAGTTATCCAAGTCATAGTACTTATCACAGACATTATCATAAAATTCGAAAAAGATTGACTGGAAAGTAATTTGCTTTATCTTCTGTTTGTCATCCTGAGCGAAGCCGAAGGCTTTCCTATTGGATTTAGGCTTTGACTTCGCTCAGCCTGACAATCGAGATTAATTAATCAGAAAACCGAAAAAAATCTTTTCAACAAATCGTAATTCGAGATTCGTATTTCATTTTTTATATTTTACCTTTGACCTCTCAATAAAAACAAATGTTATGGTTTATAAATTTAGAGTAATTCTAGACGCCGAAGAAGATATTTTTAGAGACATTGCAATTCTTGAAGACGATACTCTTGAGGATTTACATAATGCAATCTTCAACGCTTTTGGCTTTGACGGATCAGAAGTCGCTTCATTTTATACTTGTGATGAAACTTGGAATCAAGAAGATGAAATTCCGCTTTTTGATACTGGAGATGTTCCTGGCGAAATAAGAACCATGAATGATTATCCTTTGTCTAGTATCTTAGACCGCGAAAACACTAAAATTATCTACGTTTACGATTTCATCAGCATGTGGACTTTCTTAGTTGAGTTAGCCGCAATCGAAGAGGAAGCCGTTGGAGCTGTTTATCCTGAAACTTTGTTCTCTCACGGTGAAATGCCGGACGAGGCTGTAGAAAAAAACTTTGAAGCTGATATGCACGATGATATCTACGGAGAATTTGAAGACGACCTAGACGAAGACGATCTTGACATGTTCGAAGGCGACGACAGCTTCGAAGATTACGGATTTGAGGAGAATTGGAATTAATTTTTTTTCAGGTTCAAAGGTTCATAGTTACAAAGGTTCATAGGTTTCTTTAAAATCTAAAAATTTTAAAATGTAATATTTTTCTTTATTTTTATGTTTTAATTCTTAAAATATAAAATGAAAACTTTTCGTGACCTTTTGATCTGGCAAAAATCTATGTCCCTGGTAACTGAAATTTACCAATTAACAAATTCATTCCCAAAAGAAGAAATTTATGGACTATCTTCACAAATTAGAAGATGTTCCATTTCAATACCGAGTAATATTGCTGAAGGATATGGCAGAGATGGAAATAGTGATTATTTGAGATTTTTAAATGTTTCAATTTCATCATTATTTGAATTACAGACTCAGCTTGAAATTTCATTCAATCTAAAATATATAACCGAGTATCAATTCAATAAAATAAATGGAGAAAGCAGAGAAATAGAACGAATGTTAAGTTCTTTTATTAGAAAAATAAAAGATAGAAAATAACCTTTGTTCCTTTGAACCTCCGCATCTTTGTACCTAAACAAAAAAAATGATCAACCTATTCAACACCCACATCGAGACGCTTGCGATTCACCGCGTAGGAAACAAAAGTCGTAACGAAGCTATTTTTTTATCAGAGCAGCCATTTAATTTAAATGATGAAATTGTGCCTCTTATAAAAGAATTCTTTTTTAAGCCTTTTAGAGAAAAAGAAGAAAACTATTATCAGTTTGCACACGAAGTGGACTTGGACTACAACGATATGTTTAAATATGCAACTGAGATTTTTGCTAATCCGGCAAATGTGCATGAGGTTTCTAAAAACATCACGAAGCATTTGTATGAGCAGTCAAATCATCCGCATATTAAAAACGGAGAGGTTTATGTAACGTATTTGACCAACTTAAGTATCGATAATAATGTTGTTGATGCAATCGGGATTTTTAAAAGCGAATTGCAGGCAGACTTTTTACAGTTTGAAGAAAAAAACAGCAATCTTGAAATGATTTTACAGCAGGGAATCAACTTGAATAAATTGGATAAAGGCTGTTTAATTTTCAATTATAAAAAAGAAGAAGGTTATAAAATCCTAACTGTAGACAGTAACCGTTATGATGCACGTTACTGGTTAGAGCACTTTTTATCGGTTGATGCTTTTGAAGATGAAAATTTCATCACTAAAAAATATTTAAAATTCTGTCAGAACTTCGCAAAAGATGTGGTTTTGCCAGCAGAAGACAAGAAAGAGGAAGTAATGTTTATGAACCGATCTGTGAATTATTTCGCTAAAAATGATCAGTTTGAAGAGCAGAATTTCTTGAATGAAGTATTAGACAATCCAGACTTAATTCCTGAATTCAAAAATTATAAAGTTGATAAGGGAGAAAAATACAGCATCGAAGATGTAACCTCATTCCCAATTGCCAACGCAGCAGTTTCTGACGCGAGAAAATCGATTAAAAACGTTATTAATTTGGATACTCACATTCAGATTAAAATGGATTTTATTAATCCAGAAAGCGCAGAAAAATTCGTTGAAAAAGGCTGGGATGAAGAAAAACAAATGTATTACTACTTAGTTTACTTCAACAAAGAAGAAAAAAGCTAAGAAGTTTTCATTTTCTATTACTTACTGATAAAAAACCTCAAAGCTTTGGCTTTGAGGTTTTTTTGCTTTAAAAATAAATTATACTTCTATAGACGAAACAAATGATAAAATGTCGATCATTCTTAATTTATCATTAATTTTGCATTAAAAATAAACTAAGATGGATATTCAATTTTTTAAAGAAAGTCCCTTCACTACCATTATATCATTTCATAAGCTGATTGAATCTTTTGAAGAAATTGCTTTGTCAAATGTTGATTACAGATCGAATTACGCAAAAGCCATTTTAAAACAAATCGAATCTATCCCAGAATTACGAACTGGAATTCAAGATTATTCGGTTATTAAAGAAAATGAAGCTTTAATCAAAAACATTTTAGCCGATCTATTTCCTACAGCATTAACCCATAACGAGATAAAGGCGGTTACTATTCCATTTCAAAATATCTCCTTTAATTACTCAGAGCGTTTTAAGAAAATTCTAAAAAATGCAGGAGACGAATTTTATATGGAAATTCGTGATTTCGACGAGCATCAATTTTACATTAATAACTGCTGCTTAATTTTGAGCAGTTATTACAAACAGCATATCGATTTCAACAAACCATTTTTTTATGATATTCCAGACGAAAGCGGTGTCGAAAAACATTACCGAATTTTGTACAATGCAGATTTCATGGAAATTATTCCGACTGAAAATGCTGTCTCGCTAACTCAGGAAGATATCGATCAGTTGATTGATAATTATAATGATATTAATTTGTGGAAATCTAAATTCCCAAAAGGAAGCTGGATTTTAAGAGGTTTCGGAATTGTTTCTTTATTTGATGCGACGACAGAAAGCGCTATTTCTACATTGAAAAGTAACCTACTGAAACCTGGAGCCAAAACAGTTACAACAGATCAAGAAATTTCTAATATTTTCCAGTCCATTTTTAATCTTCCCAAATTAAAAGTTGGCTTTATTATTTACAATCCCGAAGAAGAAAAATTTATTAGACCGGCAAAATACGAAAACCAATTAAAAAGTTTTTTACTTTCTGCCGATCAGGAAGTGGATTGTAAAAATGCTTTTTTTGGATGTTCTTTCGAAAATTTATTAGATAAAAAAGAACCTTTCGTTATTTCTAATGTTACTAAATTTACAGAAGAATCAACCAATAAAAGACTTGGAGAGCATCTTTTATCGCAAAATATTCACAGCTGTATTTTTGCTCCTGTTATTAGAAACGGACATTTATTAGGTGTTGTAGAATTGGTTTCCGAAAATCCACGAGATTTAAATAGTGTGAATGCTACAAAACTAGAATTGGTACTTCCTTATTTGACAGACACAATAGATCGCTACAATACAGACATGCAGCATCAAGTTGAAGCGATTATTCAACGTGAGTATACTACGATTCACCCGAGTGTTTACTGGAAATTCAAAAAGGAATCGCAGAACTATTTTCAAAATCTAAATCATACGAAAGATTATATTTTTAAAGAAATTGTTTTTAAAAATGTATTTCCGCTTTATGGGCAAATTGATATAAAAAGTTCTTCAGAACATCGAAATGAAACTGTAAAAACTGATTTAAAAAGCCAGCTTACCGCTCTTTTGGAAATTTTCGATAATCAGGATCCGAATTCTAACTTAGTTCTTTTGGAACAAAGAAAATTTGAATTAGAATCGCTTCGAAATGAATTGGATTTCCCTTTAAAAGCTGATACGGAACAGCACATTCAACGCTATATTGAAGAAGAAATTCACCCGATTCTTAAAAACACAAAAAGTAACGCTAAAAACGAAAAATTAGAAAAACTATACTTTGAAAGTCTGGACGAAAAAACAGGAATGTTTTATCAGGAAAGAAAGAAATTTGACAACGCAATGTCAATCATTAATAAAAGACTGGCAACGGTTTTAGATAAAAAACAAGTTGAAGCACAGCAAATTTATCCGCATTATTACGAGCGTTTTAAAACGGATGGTGTAGAGCATAATTTGTATATCGGTGCTTCAATTTCGCCAACCAAACCATTCGATATCATGTATCTGCACAATCTTCGTTTGTGGCAGTTACAGACTTTGTGCGAAATGGAATTGGAACATCACGAACTTAAGGAATCACTTCCTTATGAATTGGATGTTACGTCTTTGATTTTGGTTTTCAGTTCGCCTCTTTCAATTCGTTTTAGAATGGATGAAAAACGTTTTGATGTGGACGGAACTTATAATGCCAGATATGAAGTCGTTAAAAAACGAATTGACAAATCGAACATTAAAGGAACAAACGAAAGAATTACAGAGAAAGAAAAGATTACAATTGTTTATTCTCAAAACAGCGAAGAAGCAGAGTATTTAAAATATATTAAATACTTACAGCACAAGAAAATTCTTGAACCTTCGATAGAACAATTTGAAGTTGAAGATCTTCAAGGTGTTTCTGGTTTGAGAGCTATTCGTGTAAAAGTGATCAATAACAATTCAAAACCAGGAGTAAAAAAGATTACTTATCAAGATTTATTAGATGAGCTCAACTAAAAGTTGAGCTTTTTTTATGGGACACAAATGAACTTACCCGCTATCGCGAAGATGCAGATGGATGCAGATTGATTTTTTAGTTTAAATTAAAAATCAGTTTACAAGCGTCTTCACAATAGCGAATCCGTAAAATCAGCGTCAAATACTTTTGAATTTTAAATAGATTTAAAAGCAATTACAAACGAGATTACCGTGATAATTAATCCGAACATGAAAAAGTTGTAGGCAATTCGTAGTAAATTATATTTTCGTTGTAAAACCAACCCGAGATAATACAAATCTTTGATCATTGTAGAATACAAGTAATCACGGTCCTTCATCATTTCGTTCATTGCCCAATCGTAATCTTCGAGGGGCATTTTATAGAAATTTCCGAAGAACATTAAATTTACTTTTTTGGCTTCTACGTCACTGCGTGTAAAAAAGCCAGAAGTTACTTTTGGACGTGTTGAAAGAATTGCAAAAATAATTGTAATAACACTAGACATCAGCATTATAAAAGTCGGAATAACCAAATGTGCATTTTTCGGACTATCTAATTTTGGAATTATAGACGATAATGCAATTGAAATTATAATAGCATTTACAGACAATAAAATATTGGCTTTACTATCGGCAATGCCGCTTAAGCGGGTGTGATTTCCAAGTGTAACACGAAATAATGTATCGATGCCACGATCTGGTTTTTCCAGTTTTTCTTTCTTTTTATTTTCTTCCTCAATCGCAGCTGCGGCTTTCAATTCCTGTTTATTTATTTTTTTCTGAATAAGAAGCAGGTTTTTTTCCTTTAAAGGCTGCCATTTTCTCAATGCATAATCAGTGTAAAAACGATGTCTGTTTAATAGAAATTTTAAATTTTCCCGTGTCCATTCAGCGCTGGAAAAGTTTACAACTCCAGTATTTTTAAGTTCTAAGCGCAATAATTCGCAGGTTGTAGCATACTCTTCATCTCTTAAGTGAGCATAATCTGCGTCTTTAATAATTTTTTCTAAATGCGTTTTAGGCTCATAATCTTTGGCTGTAGCCAAAATCAAACTGGTAATAAGTGCTATAAAATCTTCAGACTTTCCTTTTTCTCTTAAAAAATCGGTCGCTATTTTGGCGCTTGCCTTTTCATGGTTTTCATATCCCTCAATATATCCTGTGTCATGAAACCAAGCCGCAACCAAAAGTGCCTCTTTTTCATCACCTTCTACATCTTCTTTTTTGCAAAGTTCTTTTACCGCATTAACCACTGTGAAAGTATGGTTAAAATTATGATAAGAATATAGATTAGAAAGTTTATCTTTGAGTAAATTACTGACGAAATCTTCGGATTGTTCTATTAGATTCATAAAGAATATTTTTATACCACTAAATTATGAAATTGTTTTTGGATAATCATTTTATTGCCAAAATTAAAACTGGAACAGCTGCATTAATAGTGCTTTTCCTAGTTTATTCTTGCGCCACTCACAAACCTCAATACGGAAAAAATGTAAGCGCGAACGAAAATGAAAACGCGACTGATTCTATAAAAATTGCTCACACTTTTTTTCTTGTTGGAGATGCTGGAAATGCCGATGAAGCGCCGGCTCAGCAGACACTTGAGCTATTACATCAAAAATTAAAAAAGGCGAATAAAAAATCTACTTTACTGTTTTTAGGAGATAATATTTATCCTAAAGGTTTTCCGAGTGATAAAAACGCCGCAGACATTGCTTTGGCAGAAACAAAGCTTAACAATCAATTAAAACTGGCTAAAGGTTTTAAAGGAAAAACTGTTTTTATCCCTGGTAACCACGATTGGTACAATGGTATAAAGGGCTTAGAGCTGCAAGCAGATTTTGTAACGAAACAGCTTAACAATAAAAAAGCTTTTTTACCTAGAAATTCCTGTGCGATTGAAGATGTCAAAATTGATAGTACTACTACGTTAGTAACTATTGATAGTGAGTGGTTTCTGGAAGATTGGGACGACCACCCCACTATTAATGACAATTGCGAAATTAAGACTCGAGAAGATTTCTTTGACGAACTGGAAAATATCTTAAATAAAAACCAAGAAAAAACGGTTGTCTTAGCGATTCATCATCCTTTATTAAGCAACGGAACTCACGGAGGCCAATTTTCTTTGGAAAAACAATTATTTCCACTGGAGAAAAAGATTCCACTTCCAATAATCGGATCTTTTATTAATTTACTGCGAAAGACATCTGGAGTGAGTCCGCAGGATATTCAGAATAAACAATATACGATTTATGCCAAAAGAATTAAAACACTTTTGCAAAAGCAGAAAAATGTAATTGTGGTTTCTGGCCATGATCATAATCTGCAATTCATCAGTAAAGAAAATATCCAGCAGATTATCAGCGGTGCGGGTTCAAAATCTGAAGCAGCAAGAGCTGTCAACGAAAATGATTTTTCGTATGGAGGACATGGTTATGCAACCTTAACTTTATTTAAAAGCGGTGACGCAAAAGTTTCTTATTATGGAAATGAAAACAATAAAGAAAAACTACTTTTTGAACGTGAAATTATAAAAGCTAAAGAAATCAACTGGGCAACGGATATTCCGAATAGTTTTCCATCAAAAATTACAACTTCCATCTATTCTCAAAAAATGACTAATAAAAGTTTATTCCATAAATTTTTATTTGGGCAGCATTACAGAAAATATTACAGTATGCCAATTGAGGCTAAAGTAGCGACTATAGATACGATAATGGGTGGTTTGAAACCTATTCGCGAAGGCGGAGGACATCAATCTGTTTCTTTGAGAATGTCTGATCCAAAAGGACGTGAATATGTAATGCGCGGCATGAAAAAAAGTGCTACTGTATTTTTACAATCTGTAGCTTTTAAAGATCAATATGTTGTGAATGAATTTGAAGACACTTATGCCGAAAATTTCTTGTTTGATTTCTACACGACTTCTCATCCCTATGCTCCATTTGTAATTGGAAGCATGTCAGATAAAATAGGTTTGGCACATACCAATCCAGTTTTATATTATATTCCGAGACAAAAAGGTTTAGGGGAATTTAATGCCGGTTTTGGCGACCAATTGTATATGGTTGAAGAAAGACCGGCTGATAATCATTTAGATGGTAAAAATTTTGGAAATCCAACTAATATTATCGGAACAGTTGATATGATGCTGAATCTTCATAAAGACGAAAAATATTCTGTTGATGAAAAAGAATATATTAAAGCCCGCTTGTTTGACATGCTGATTGGCGATTGGGACAGACATAGTGACCAATGGCGCTGGGCAGAATACAAAAAAGATGGAAAGGTTATTTATAAACCAATTCCGAGAGATAGAGATCAGGCTTTTGCAAAATATGATGGGACTTTGCTTTCCATTTTAATGAACATTCCTGCACTTCGCCATATGCGTACATTTAAATACAAAATAGACAACGTAAAATGGTTAAGCAGAGAACCTTACCCAATGGATTTGGCTTTTTTAAGAACTTCAGGCGAAAAAGAATGGATTGAGCAGGCAAAATTCATCCAAGAAAATTTATCTGACAAGGATATTGAAAACGCTTTCAAAAACATGCCAAAAGAAGTTCAGGATGGTACAGTCGAAGAAATTATTGCCAAACTAAAAAACAGAAAAAGAGAGCTTCAAAAATATGCATCCAAATATTCTGATGTGCTGAACAAAACGGTTATGATTGCCGGTACAGATAAAAAAGACAAGTTTGTATTGAACCATAATGCTAAAAAAAGTATTGAAATTCAGGTTTTCAGGGTAAAAAAAGAAGGTGACGAATTACAATATTCAAAAACTGTAACAGATGCCAAAACCAAAAATTTATGGATTTATGGTTTAGACGATAATGATGTTTTTGAAGTAAAAGGAGATCAGAAATCTAAAATTAAAGTTCGCTTAATCGGAGGTCAAAACAATGACACTTACAATATCGAAAACGGAAGAAAAGTTATTGTATATGATTTTAAATCAAAAGAGAACACTTATAATTTAGATTCAAAAACTCAAACACAGTTAACAGACGATTACGATGTGAATCTATATAACTATGAAAAACCGAAATACAATGTCGTATCTGGTCTTCCTAACATTGGTTTTAATCCAGACGACGGTGTAAAAGTGGGTATTAATTTAAATTATACTGTTAACAATTTCAAACAGAATCCTTATACACAAAGACATGTTTTAAATGCTTTTTACTACTTTGCGACAGGCGGTTTGGAATTTAATTATGCTGCACATTTCCCAGGTCTACTAGGAAAATGGGTTATTGATGTGGAATCGCTTTATACAACTCCAAATTTTGCAATGAATTATTTTGGATACGGAAACGAAACTACTTATGACGATGACGAAGTTAGTTTGGATTACAATCGTGTTCGTATTCGTAAATTTAATGCTTCGGGAGCAGTTCGCCATGTTGGTCGTTACGGAAGTGAATTTAGTATACAGCCAATGTATCAAAGAATGACAGTTGAGGAAACTGAAAATAGATACATCGACATTCCGAATATTGTAAATCCAGATGTTTTTGAAACCCAGAATTTTGGTGGTTTAAAAGTTAAATACCTTTTCAAAAACTCTGATTTTGCTGCAAAACCAAATTTGGGCATGGCTTTTATGCTTGCTGCAACCTGGACTGCAAATTTATCTGAAACGAAACAAAATTTTCCAACCTTGGAAAGCTTCTTAGGATTTACACATAAATTAGATAAAAATGGTAAATTGGTTTTAGCGACTTATGTTAAAGGTAAAGCCATTTTAAATAACAATTATGAATTTTACCAAGGTGCTACACTGGGAGGTGATACTGATTTAAGAGGTTTTAGAAATGAACGCTTTTTAGGAAGTTCGTATTTCTCTCAAAGTTCTGATTTACGTTTAAGTTTAGGTAGAATCAGAAAAACGATTGCCCCTTTTACGTATGGAATTTTAGGTGGTTTCGACTACGGAAGAGTTTGGCTTGATGGAGAAGATTCTAAAAAATGGCATCACGATTACGGCGGCGGACTTTGGTTAAACGCCATCAATATTTTAACCGCAAGAATCTCTTATTTTAAATCTCCTGATGAAATAGGAAGAGTTATTTTTGGAGCGGCATATAGTTTTTAAGGGAGGTTCAAAGGTTCAAAGAAGCAAAGGTTCAAAGTTTTTACCTTTGTTACTTTGAACCTTTGCTTCTTTGAACCTTTGCTTCTTTGAACCTTTGCTTCTTTGAACCTAAAAAAATCACTTTAATTTAAACTCATAAACATTCCCTCCTACTTTATTCGTTTTTTCGTCGGCGATAAGTAGAGTGTTATTGTCTTTAAAAACTATGGCTTCTTTTTGAGAAAAATGATTCAGATTAATTTCTGTATGAGTTCCTTTGTGGAATAAATCTCCTTTAAAACCTTTAAACAAAAGAACTTTATCATGACTCAATAAAGCTACTTTTTTTCCGTCTGGACTTATTGTGGCGCTTGTTAAAACACAATGATTGTAATTATTACAAGTTTTAAACTCGCCAATTTTTACTGCTTTTTGAGTTCCTTGTGCATTTTTGATTTTGTAAATAAATGCAGTTCCATCAAAACCTTTACTTCTGTTTTTTGTAAAAAGATAAAAGTAGCCGCCTTGTTCAAAAAAACCTTCCACATCATAAAACATTTCTTTTTTCTTTGGAGGAAATTCGGTTTGTTCTGTATAAGAAAATGAAACTTTATATTCGGCTTTAGCCTGATCTTTGTTTAATTCTCCTTTCGCAATTTTATAAATACATAAATCTCTGCGTTCATTATCATTATTCCCAAAATCACCAATGTAAATATTTCCAGATTTATCTTTTGTAATATCTTCCCAATCAATATTTTCTGCATTAGAGATTGTAATTGTTTTTTCTAATTTTCCTTTAGAATCAATTGCATAAATTGCATTTTTATTACCGCTGTCTTCTAACGTGTAAATTATATTTTTTTCAGGAAAATAAGTAATTCCAGAAACCTCTTTTAATTTTTTTGGAAGCGAATAAAGCGTTTTCAAATCATCTGCCGACTGCTGCTGGCAAGCCAATAAAACTATAGAAGCTGCTGCTAAAAAAGATTTTTTCATAAGATTATATTTTTTTGTCATCCTGTAGAATCAGGAACCACAATATTTCTAAACTAAGTTTGTGTTTTTAAAATTACGGATAATAAATTCAAATGCCGCGTGCATAATATGCCCCATTGATTTGGCATTTTTAAATTTCATATCATTAGTGTATCGGTACAATTCCATTTTTAATTGATTCAGATGTTCTTCGGTCGAAATAGTATCGTGACACATTATATTTAAGAGTTTTTTAATCCTGTTTTCTGCCGAATGAATACGTTTGGCCAAAATCGCTCTTTCTTCATCTTTATATTGAATAATAGAACGTTCCTCTAATTTTTCTTTGATGAGCTGAATCATCGGATAATTTTCTTTGAAAAACTGTGGTCGATAGACCTTGAAATTTCCTTCGTAACATTGCTGGTCAAAATCGATTGGACGAATTTTATACACTACTTGATCAAAATCGTGAATTGGGACAATTACATAATTGTAAGCCCGCATATCGCCCAAAAGCCGGATCATACAGCGTTCGTTAAACTTTACAAACTCTTTTGCAATTTGCGCTTTTTCCATTTCAGAACAGTTCTCTAACAAAGTATCCATAAACACATCACCTGGAATCCCGATAATATGCTCTTCAATCAAAGTGTCTTTATAAACCAAAAAGTTGATTTTATCCGGCGAAAGAATATCTTCCAATTCTAAACCATAAATTCGCGAAGCATCGGCTTTTTTAATATAAAAATGAACATAATTGTCGTTGAGAATATTTCGAACTTTAATTCTAAAGGGTTTCGAATTCCCAAAGGTGCAATAATCAATGGCATCGATATTAAGAAATTGAATTATCTCGCTGTTACCATCTGAGTGCAGTAGAGAATATATTTTTTTTAAGTTTAAATCAATTTCATTACGCTCAAATTCGTTGTAGTAGACGCGAATCCAAAGCGTATCATTATCATATTTATCATAAACATTTACCGAGCCTGAAAAACGAAGCAAGTCATCATAAAACACAGAAACTTTAGAAATACGTTCGTACCGCTCCAAATAGTTTAAAAGCTGCTGCGTTAAAGGATAAGAAGGTTTTTTTAAAACCATTAAAGGCTCGCTCATTTTTAATATCTTTATTACAAATTTACATCAATAGGATTAAAGTTTGAATTTAAAGTAACAAAATTCAATTTGGCTCGTCATACTAAAAACTAAAACCAGAAAAATTTGGAAACCATCTTAACGATTGAAAATCTGAATAAGAGATACGGGCGCATTCAAGCCTTAAAAAATGTATCTTTTAGCATACAAAAAGGCCGCGTTTATGGCATACTTGGCCCAAACGGAAGCGGAAAATCGACAACATTAGGAATTGTACTGAATGTTGTTAATAAATCTTCTGGCAGTTACCGCTGGTTTGACGGTAATGTAGAAACGCATGAAGCTTTGAAAAAAGTTGGTGCAATTATAGAGCGCCCCAACTTTTATCCGTATATGACAGCTGAGCAAAACCTAAAATTGGTCTGCAAAATCAAAAACATTAATTATTCTAAAGTTAATGAAAAGCTCGAATTGGTGGGTTTAAGCGAAAGAAAAGACAGCAAATTCAGTACTTTTTCGTTAGGAATGAAACAGCGTTTAGCGATTGCATCTGCGCTTTTAAATGACCCTGAAATTTTAATTTTGGATGAACCTACAAACGGACTAGATCCACAGGGAATTCATCAGATTCGAGATATTATTAAAAAAATTGCTTCGCAGGGAACTACTATTTTATTGGCATCACATTTATTAGATGAAGTTGAAAAAGTGTGCTCTGAGGTAATTGTTTTAAGAAAAGGAGAAGTTTTATACTCTGGTTCTGTTGACGGAATGTCATCGAATGAAGGTTTCTTTGAAATCTCCTCTGATGACAATACGGCTCTAAAAACTGTTTTAAGCGAACATACTGCCGTGGCTCAAATTAAAGAAGAAGAGGGAAAAGTTTTAGTGTATTTAAAATCTGACTTATCAGCTTCTGAATTGAATCAATTTTTATTCTCTAAAAACGTAATTCTAAATCATTTAGTAAAACGTAAAAATAGTTTAGAAGCACAATTTTTAGAATTAACCAAAAATGCCATTATTCAAAAAAACTAAACCATGAAAAGACTTCTCTCTATAGAACTTCAAAAAATCTGGATGAACAAGGCCAGCCGTATATTAACACTAACTTATTTTATCTTACTTTCATTTATAGCGTTAATTGCTGCTATAAAATTTGACATTGGTGTTTTTAAATTTCACCTCGCGGAAATGGGAATTTTTAATTTTCCTTTTATCTGGCATTTTAATACTTATGTTGCTGCCATCCTTAAATTTTTTCTAGCTATTGTAATTGTCTCCATGATGGCGAATGAATATAGTTACGGAACTTTAAAACAAAACTTGATAGACGGCCTTAGTAAAAAGGAGTTTATTTTATCAAAGTTTTTAACGGTGGTTTTATTTGCATTTGCCTCTACAGTATTTGTTTTTGTAATGAGTTTAATATTAGGGTTATTTTTCTCTTCTTATACCGAATTTGATATTATTTTTAGTGACTTAGATTACCTTTTGGCTTTTTTCGTAAAATTGACAGGATTCTTTTCTTTCTGTTTATTTCTTGGAATTTTAGTTAAAAGATCTGCATTTGCATTAGGTTTTCTTTTAGTTTGGAGCATACTAGAAGGAATAATAAAAGCTACTTTGGCTTTTAGAATTTTCCCAGAAAGCAATACCGATGAGAAAATTACACAATTTCTTCCTTTAGAATCTATGTCAAACTTAATTGTAAATCCAGGACCAAGATTATCAGTAATTAAAAATATTGGTTCACAGATGGGGATAGAAACTGATATTGATTACAGCGTAAACTATCTAGCTGTTTTAATTGTTTTGATCTGGACTTCTTTATTTGTTTGTTTTTCTTACAAATTATTAAAAAATAGAGATTTGTAGTATATTTGTTATACTATGAAATATTTAAGAATTTTATTGATTCTATTCCTGTTGCTCTGTGCCTTTCCTAAGGCCAGAGCTCAAAATATTTCTGTTAATCCAAATATAACAGCTGCAGATTTAGCTCAGAATATTTTAATAAATAGTTCTTGTATTAATCTTGAAAATATAAATGCCTCAGGAAATCCGACGCCAAATGACCAAAGCTATGCTTCATTTACAGCTGGTGCAAATTTCCCTTTTTCGAGCGGACTAGTTTTAAGTACTTCTCCCAGTAAAAATGCTGAAGGCCCGTACATTCAAGCAGATTCCAAAGGAACACAAGTCCAGTCATGGAATGGAGATAATGATTTGGATAACGCATTAGGTATCAACGACAGTAAACAAGCCACAGTACTGGAATTTGATTTTACAGCTTTAACAAATTCAATTAGTTTTAATTATCTGTTTGCTTCAAATGAATATCAATCTTACTACCCTTGCCGATTTTCAGATGGTTTTGCTTTTTTAATTAAAGAAGCAGGCAGTTCTGAAGATTATAAAAATTTAGCTGTTTTACCCAACTCAACTACACCAGTTTCTGCAACTACTGTGCATCCTAGAATAAATTCAGTTACTACTGCTCAGGGAGTAATACAAGGATGTGACCCCCAAAATGAAACTTATTTTAACGGCTACAACTCTGCTTCCAGTCCCATTAACTATGCGGGACAAACAACAGTCATGAATGCGTACACTGATGTTATTCCTGGTAAAAAATACCATTTGAAATTAGTAATTGCGGATGATGCCACAAGACAGTATAATTCGGCTGTTTTTATTGAGGGCGGAAGTTTTGTATCGAAAATAAATTTTGGGGAAGACAGAACAGCGGCCAATAATAATCCTATTTGTTATGGGGAAAATTTTGTTTTAGATACTAAATTAAACCCCGCTGATTACAATTTTAAATGGTTTAAAAAAGATTCATCCAATAATTACAATCAAATTGCTGGCGAATCTGATCCTGACTATACCGTAACTTCTGCAGGAATATACAAAGTTGAAGCTGCTATAAAGGGTACAACCTGCATATCAGTTGGTGAAATTACAGTTGAATTTACCCCTGAAATTGCTTCAACAAACACTTCTTTGTTACAATGTGATGACAACACAGATGGAATTTCTATTTTTAATTTGACAAAAGCTGCAAATATTGTAAAAAACAATAATACGCAGATTACCAATCAAGGATACTATGAAACCTTAGTCGACGCACAAACCAAAACAAATCCAATAATAAATCCGCAGAGTTACACTAACAAAACACCTAATCAACTCGTTTTTGCTAGAATTGAAAACTCTTACGGCTGTTATACCGTCCCACAAATTACTTTAAATATCTCTAGTACCATAATTCCTGATCAATCTCCAATAGCAACATGTGACGGAGATGAAATTCAAGATGGTTTGTATCAATTTAATTTAAGTTCTGAAGTTACACCACAAATCTTAACAGGACTTCCGACGGGATTAGTTATTAATTATTATTTGACGGCAGATAACGCTATAACAGAAACAAATGCACTTCCAAACATTTTCAAAAATACGATCCCAAATAGTCAAACTATTTATGCTCGGGCAGCTAATGGATCCGACTGTTATGACATCGTGCCTATTGAGTTAGTTGTACATACTTTTGATCCAGCAAATTTTGAAGATGAAATACTCTATCTATGCAAAGGAGATGAAATAACATTATCAGTTGCAACTGGCTTTAAAAGCTACACTTGGTCAAATGGAGAAACGACAAATTCAACAAGAGTAACTAGTGCAGGAAATTATTCTGTTCAAGTTACCAACTCAAATGATTGTCAAAAAACTAAGACTTTTAAAGTAATTTTATCCGAACCTGCCGTAATTACTGGAGTTGAAGTAAAAGATTTTTCTGGAGTAGATAATACTGTATCAATTCAATATACGGGAGCTGGGAATTATGAATTTTCTCTTGAAGGATCAGTTTTTCAAGATAATCCCACATTTACACAAGTAAATCCTGGAATCTACAATGTTGCAGCTCGAGACAAAAATGGCTGTGGTATATCCAACTCATTTTTAGTTTATGTTTTAGATTATCCACGATTTTTCACTCCAAACGAAGATGGTTTCAATGATTTATGGACAATTAAAAATATAGATCAAATGCCGGATTATACTATTTCAATTTTTGATCGTTACGGAAAACTGTTAAAGCAAATGAATCAAAACAATACAGGCTGGAATGGGATTTTTAATGGACAGCAATTACCTGCAGATGATTATTGGTTTACTCTTCAATTCATTAATGGAAAAAATGTAAAAGGCCATTTTTCTCTGAAAAGATAGCGTTTTAAATTCCAAAATTTGAAATTTGAAATTCCAATTTTAAAAAGCAATTTCAATCAAAGCATAAAAATAAAAATCCCAAATTCTTTAATGGAATTTGGGATTTTTTATATTGAAAATTAAATCGAATTAGATTTTATATCTTTTTCTATCAGTTTCACTTAAATAAATCTTTCTTAAACGAAGAGATTTTGGAGTAACTTCAACATACTCATCTTTTTGAATATATTCTAAAGCTTCTTCTAGTGAAAATTTAACAGCTGGAATAATTCTAGCTTTATCATCAGCTCCAGAAGAACGTACGTTAGAAAGTTTTTTCGTTTTAGTAACGTTAACAGTCATATCGTCGCTACGAGTATTTTCTCCAATAACCTGACCTTCATAAATATCTTCGTTAGGATCAACAAAGAATTTACCACGATCTTGTAATTTATCGATAGAGTAAGGAATTGCTTTTCCGTTTTCCATAGAGATTAATGAACCATTGTTACGTCCAGGAATTTCTCCTTTGTAAGGCTCATATCCAATGAATCGGTGTGCCATGATAGCTTCACCAGCAGTAGCAGTAAGCAATTGATTTCTTAAACCAATAATTCCACGAGATGGGATGTTAAATTTAATAATCATACGCTCTCCTTTACCTTCCATAGAAAGCATTTCACCTTTACGGATAGTAACGAATTCAACAGCTCTACCTGAAAGGTTTTCTGGTAAATCAATAGTTAACTCCTCAATTGGCTCACATTTAACACCATCAACTTCTTTAATGATTACCTGTGGCTGCCCAATTTGAAGCTCATATCCTTCTCTTCTCATTGTTTCAATAAGAACAGATAAGTGTAATACACCACGACCAAAAACCATGAATTTATCAGCAGAATCAGTTTCTCCAACTTTCATTGCTAAGTTTTTCTCAAGCTCTTTTGTTAATCTTTCACGAATATGTCTAGAAGTAACAAATTTACCTTCTTTACCAAAGAAAGGAGAATCGTTAATTGTAAACAACATACTCATTGTTGGCTCATCGATAGCAATAGTTTGTAAAGCTTCTGGATTTTCAAAGTCAGCGATAGTATCACCAATTTCAAAACCTTCAATACCAACTACAGCACAAATATCTCCAGCAATAACTTGTTCTACTTTTCTACGGCCTAAACCTTCAAAAGTGTGTAATTCTTTAATTCTAGATTTAATTACTTTACCGTCTCTTTTTACCAAAGAGATTGGCATACCTTCTTTCAAAACACCTCTTTCAAGACGACCAATTGCGATACGACCTGTAAAAGAAGAGAAATCTAAAGATGTAATTAACATTTGAGGAGTACCTTCAGAAACTTTTGGAGCAGGAACATTAGCAATAACCATATCTAATAATGGTTCAATGTTTTCTGTTTGATTTCTCCAATCATCAGACATCCAGTTGTTCTTAGCAGAACCGTAAACCGCTGGGAAATCTAATTGCTCTTCAGTTGCGCCTAATTCAAACATTAGATCAAAAACTTTCTCGTGAACTTCTTCTGGAGTACAGTTTTCTTTATCAACTTTATTGATAACTACGCAAGGTTTCAATCCTAAATCAATCGCTTTCTGCAAAACGAAACGAGTTTGTGGCATTGGTCCCTCGAAAGCATCAACTAGCAAACATACACCATCGGCCATGTTCAATACACGTTCAACTTCACCACCAAAATCGGCGTGGCCTGGAGTGTCAATAATATTGATTTTTGTTCCTTTATATTGAACCGATACGTTTTTAGAAGTAATTGTAATACCTCTCTCACGCTCTAAATCGTTATTATCTAGGATTAAATCACCTGTGTTTTCGTTTTCACGAAATAATTGACAGTGATACATAATTTTATCAACCAAAGTGGTTTTACCGTGATCGACGTGGGCAATAATTGCAATGTTTCTAATAGATTCCATCTGTGATTTTTAATGGCTGCAAAGGTACACTTTATTTTTTAATAAAAAACGTTTCTAAACATAGTTTACGTATATACAATCAATTAGTTAATATAAAACGCCAAAATATAGCTTCCAAAATAATATTAACATATGTTTAGTTATAGTTAATTTAACTATATTTGAAGTAATGAAAAGTAAAACTCTCCAAATTACTCTTATTTACTCAATCATCTCGATAATTATGGCGGTCTTATGTCATAAATTACTCATAACTTACTTTTCTTCAACAGAATACTTTTACTTATCACTAATAAAGGACATTGTATTTATTTTAATAACTGCATTAGTTTTTAGATTTATACTTGCAAAAAAAGAAAAAAGAAGCATTACCATTTTTCAAAAGCTAAACAAAACCAACGAAGAAATAAAAGAATCTAATGAGAAATATGACATTGTAGCAAAGGCAACAAGCGATACTATCTGGGATTGGAAAATTCAAGAGGACAGGATAAACTGGAATAAAGGTATTGAAAGTGTTTTTGGTTATAACCCCGAAGAAGTAGGCAAAACTTCTAAATGGTGGTTTGACAAAATTCACCCGGAAGACAGTATCCGAATGTCAATAAAATTATATTCATTTATTGAACAAAAAACCGAAAAATGGCAGGATCAATACCGTTTTAGATGCGCAGACGGAACCTATAAATATGTTTTAGACAGAGGTTTTTTGCTAAAAGATGAAAACGGAAGGGCCATTAGAATGATTGGTGCTATCCAAGACATTACTAAACAAAAAGAAGAAGAACAAAGATTAAAACTTTTAGAGACTGTAATTACCCAGTCGAGAGATTCTATTTTAATAACTGAGGCCAATTCCCCGGAAGGAAAAATTCCAAAAATAGTATATGTAAATCCCGCATTTTCTCAAATGTCGGGATACCAGTCGAATGAAATAATCGGAAAATCGCCTAATATCTTCAAAGGCCCAAAATCGGATTCTGATGAGTTAAAGAAACTTTTAAGAGCGATAAAAAATGAAGAAGAATGTCTGATAGAAACTATTACTTACACCAAAAATAAAGAAGAGTATTGGGTAAGATTTTCTATGATACCCATTTTCAGCAACGAAGGAGCTATTTCACACTGGATTTCTATACAAAGAGATATTACCGATGAGAAAAAATTAGAAACAGAAAAAGAGCATCTCATCCGAGAACTAACTCAAAACAATAAAGACTTAAAACAGTTTTCTTACATAACATCGCACAATCTTAGAGCGCCATTATCTAATTTAATCGGACTTTTAAACTTAATAGAAGACATCCCCGTAGAGAGCGAGGAACTCCAGGAAATCCTTACAGGATTTACTAAGTCAACACATTTATTAAACGAAACGATTAATGACTTAGTAAAAGTTATCATTATTAAAGACAATCCATCGATGCAGAAAGAGGAAACCTCATTAAAAGAAGTTTTTGAAAATGTATTCAGCCAGCTTTCGTTTCAAATAGAATTACACAAACCTATTATAAAACTTAAGTTTGATAAAGTACCAGAACTCATCACTAACAAAGCCTACATTGAAAGCATTTTATTAAACCTACTAACCAATTCTATAAAATACAAATCGGAAAATAGAAAACTAAAAATCTCTATAACCGCAGAAAAAATAGAAAACAAAACAATATTAACCTTTAAAGACAACGGCATTGGAATTGACCTAGAAAGAAACCGCGATAAAGTATTTGGACTATATCAAAGATTTCACAACTACCCCGACAGCAAAGGATTAGGTCTCTACCTTGTAAAATCTCAAGTCGAAACAATGGGAGGAACAATTTCAGTAGACAGCGAAGTCAATAAAGGAACTACATTTACAATAACATTTAAAAATTAATTATTATGCTTGAGCAGATTTTATGCATTGACGACGACCCCATCACATTAATGTTATGCAAAAAAGTAATCTCTAAATCTTCATTTTCACATGAAGTCATTACAGCTCAAAACGGTGAAGAAGCCCTCCATCATTTTAACACCTTAAAATACACCAATGACAAAAACAAAAGAAAACCAGAATTGATTTTTCTAGATTTAAATATGCCAATAATGGGCGGCTGGGAATTTTTAGATCACTTTACTTCTTCAGATTATAATGAATTTAATTCTGCTCCTGTAATTGTTCTATCGTCTACAATTGATCCAGAAGATTTAGCTAAAGCAAAACAATATCCAATTATCATCGATTTTCTTTCCAAACCCATTACACAACCAATGCTGGAGTATCTTAAGAAAAAAATTGGAATTTAAATTCAAATTTCCAAAAGTACCAGGTCGAATCAGTAGAGAACATTTACTATAAAAATCCAAATTCCAACTTCATAGAAGTGTTGGAATTTGGATTTTATTTTTTCTGAATCTACAGTAATTCCAGATTTAGATTTTGGATTCCCCACTTAGATAAAAACAAAAAAAGTCCTCTAAAAGAGGACTTTTTATATCTATCAAATTGTAATTAATTACAATTTAGCAACATGTTTAGTTAATTTAGACTTCAAGTTAGAAGCTTTATTATCATGAATGATGTTCTTTTTAGCTAATTTATCAATCATAGAGATTACAGTTGATAATTTTGCAGTAGCATCACTTTTATCAGTAGCTAATCTCAATGCTTTAATAGCATTACGAGTAGTTTTATGTTGGTATCTGTTAAGAACTCTTCTTTTCTCGTTACTTCTGATTCTTTTTAATGCTGACTTATGATTTGCCATTTCTTTTAATTTTAGATGTAATAATTATTATAAATACTAGTTAAAAAAGAAAAACCTCCCACAATTGCCAGGCAATCACTTTGGTTTTAACTAATAAAACAAAAACCGAGACACCAATTCTTGTTTTACAAAACTTATTTACAACTAATTTGTAGTCCGTAGGGGAATCGAACCCCTGTTACCAGGATGAAAACCTGGCGTCCTAACCCCTAGACGAACGGACCTCAATTCTCCTAAGTTGGAAACTTTTCAATATGTAATATAACTTGTAGTCCGTGGGGGAATCGAACCCCCCTTACCAGGATGAAAACCTGGCGTCCTAACCGATAGACGAACGGACCGTGCTTCTCTAATGCGGATGCAAAGATACATCTATTTTTTAGTTGCACAATAGCTAAGCTAAAAAAAATATTTTTTTTTTAATATGCCTTCGCAAAAAGCACTCTTTTAGAAGAAGGTTTACCAGTAAACACACAGGTTCCCGCCTCTTCAACAGCATCCAAAGGAATACATCTAATTGTAGCTTTTGTCAATTCTTTTATCTTTTCTTCTGTCTCAGGAGTTCCATCCCAGTGAGCAGACAAAAAGCCAGTTTTACCTTCTAAAACTTCCTTAAACTCTTCAAAATTATTTACTTCCGTAATATGACTATTTCTGTAATCTAAAGCTCTCTTAAATAAGTCATTTTGAATCTGCTCCAATAAATCATTTACATAGTCCACAATATTACCAGCCTCGACTACTTCTTTTGTTAAGTTATCACGTCTAGCAACCTCGAAAGTTCCATTTTCTAAATCCTTTGGACCAACAGCAATTCGTACCGGAACTCCTTTTAACTCCCATTCAGCAAATTTGAACCCTGGCTTTTGTGTCGTTCTGTCATCAAATTTAACCGTAATTTTCAATTTTCTCAATTTGGCTGTCAACTCATTAACTGCTTCTGTAATTTGAGACAGTTGTTCATCTGTCTTATATATAGGAACAATAACAACTTGTATTGGAGCTAAATTTGGAGGAAGTACTAATCCCTGATCATCAGAATGCGTCATGATTAGAGCACCCATTAAACGAGTAGAAACTCCCCATGACGTTCCCCAAACATGTTCTTGCTTTCCTTCTGCATTAGCAAATTTAACATCAAAAGCTTTAGCAAAGTTCTGACCCAAAAAGTGTGATGTACCAGCCTGCAACGCTTTCCCATCCTGCATTAACGCTTCAATACAATAGGTTTCATCTGCACCAGCAAAACGCTCTGTTTCGGTTTTAAAACCTTTCACAACTGGAATCGCCATAAAATTTTCAGCAAACTCCGCATAGACATTCATCATTTTTTCAGACTCTTCAATAGCTTCCGCTTTTGTAGCATGAGCTGTGTGTCCTTCCTGCCATAAAAACTCTGCAGTTCTTAAAAACAAACGCGTACGCATTTCCCAACGAACAACATTTGCCCATTGGTTAATTAACAAAGGTAAATCTCTATATGATTGAACCCATCCCTTATATGTAGACCAAATTATAGCCTCACTTGTTGGACGAACAATAAGCTCCTCCTCTAGTTTAGCATTTGGATCAACCATTAATTTCCCTGGTTTTTCTGGATCGTTTTTTAATCTATAATGTGTTACAACAGCACATTCTTTTGCAAATCCTTCTGCATTTTTCTCCTCAGCCTCAAACATGCTTTTCGGCACGAACAAAGGAAAATACGCATTTTGATGTCCAGTTTCTTTGAACATGCGATCTAATTCAGCCTGCATTTTTTCCCAAATAGCATACCCGTACGGTTTAATTACCATACAGCCTCTAACTCCTGAATTTTCAGCTAGATCTGCTTTTACAACCAGCTCGTTATACCATTTCGAATAATCTTCTGATCTTGTAGTGAGGTTCTTACTCATATTATATAGTTTGGCACAAATTTTGTTTTAATAATTTTAACTAAATAGTTTGACAAAACTAACTATTTTTGTAATGTGCAACAATAAAAAACACCACAGATATGAAAACTAACATTTCTATTCGCCAAAACTCTAATCATTTTTACTTACTTGGATTATTGAGTTTATTACTTGCGTCGTGTGGTTCTTACCAAAATTCATCCTATCATGATAATGATGGCGTGTATGGTAATTCTTCATCAAACAGATATGTGCAGCAGTCTAGCGGCACAAACAATCAATACAAAGATTATTTCAGATCACTGCAAGATGACAACCAACCGACAGAAATTTTTACCGACGTTGACAACTATACCAATTATGCAGAAAACGACAGTACTCAAACAGCTTCTGTAGGCTATCCTGCATGGGGAAGCAGTAATTCTGAAGTTTCAGTAAATGTTTACTCTGATCCAACATGGTCATTCGGATTCGGAATGGGATATCCTTATTACGGATGGGGATATGGCGGTTACTGGGGCTGGGGCTATCCTGGCTACTGGGGAGGAGGCTGGGGCTACCCAAGTTATTGGGACCAGGCTGGGGTTATCCAGGATATTGGGGAGGCGGCTATTACGGCTACAACAATTACAACTACAGCTACGGAAGAAGAGGTTCTGCTGCATATTATGGAAACAGAAATTATGCTTCTAACAGAAATTACACTTCGAACAGAGGGTATACATCAAACAGAAACTACACTACAAATAGAAATACGTACAACAGCAATAGAAACTACACAACAAATAGATCTTCTAACAGCTATAGCGATTTCAGAAGAAGCTCAACTGTAAACAGAGGAACATCAAGCCCAACATTTACTAATAGAAGAGCTAACACTAACAGCGTAGATTACAACTCCGGCAGAAGATCATATAACAATAGTAACACTACAACAAATAGAAGTTATACTCCTAGCAACAACAGCAACTCATCTAGAAGTTACACTCCTAGCAGTCCATCGCGTTCTATGAATAGTGGCGGAGGAAGTATGAGATCGTCTGGCGGCGGCGGAGGCGGTGGAATGAGATCTGGCGGAGGCGGCGGTGGAAGAAGATAATCTTCCGGCAAACTAAATTCAAAACTAAAATTTATCTAGATGAAAAAACTATTTTTCCTATTTATAACAGGACTAACTGTCAGCGCGTCATACTCTCAAGATGTTTCAGATGCTTTGCGTTATTCTCAAGACAATATAACTGGTACTGCAAGATTTAGAGCCATGAGTGGAGCTTTTGGAGCAGTTGGAGGCGATTTATCTTCTTTAAGCGTTAACCCAGCGGGATCTGCAGTTTTCAATACCAACCAAGTTGGAATTTCTTTCAGCAATCAGAATATTAAAAACAACTCGAATTATTTTGGTACTGAAACGTCCGATAAAGAAAATTCTTTCACTTTAAACCAAGCGGGAGGTGTTTTTGTATTCAAAAATAATAACCCAAACGCTGGATGGAATAAAATAACAATTGGAGCAACATACGAGAACACAAATAATTTCAACAATAGTACTTTCTCTGCTGGAACCAACCCTACTAATTCTATTGACGGTTATTTCTTGGCTTTTGCAAATGGAATCCCATTGGGAAACATTTCAAATGCAGATTATAGAGATTTAGAATACAGAGAACAACAGGCTTTTTTTGGACTTGAAGGATACGTCATTGATCCTTTAACAAATAACCCAGAAAACAGCCAATACATTAGTAATGTTCCTGAAGGAGGAAATTACTTCCAAGAAAACGAAATCTATACTAGAGGATATAATAGTAAGGTAGGTTTTAATATTGCAACCTCATATAAAGACAGATTATATTTCGGAGCAAACCTAAATGTTCACGTCACAGACTACAGAAGATCATCAAGTTTTTATGAGTACAACAAAAACCCTTTACAGACGTACGAAACAATTTCGAATGTACGTTTTAACAACGAACTATACACGTACGGAAACGGTTTCTCTTTCCAACTTGGAGCAATTGGTAAAGTTACTGATTCTTTTAGACTTGGAGTAGCATACGAATCAAATACATGGTATGAGCTTTATGATGAACTATCACAAAGTCTATATTCTACGACAGAAACTAGCGCCGGTGAGATTTTTAACAATTCTGTAAATCCAAACATAGTAAACGTCTACGAATCTTACACTTTACAAACTCCAGACAAATGGACTTTTAGTGCTGCTTATGTTTTTGGGAAATCAGGTTTATTAAGTGTTGATTATGCCGTAAAAAACTATGGAAATGCAAAATTCAAACCTACAAATGATGTTGGTTTTAGAGATTTAAACACTGACATCAGCAATACTTTGACAAGCACTGGAGAACTTCGTATTGGTGGTGAATATAAAATTAATCAGTTAAGCCTGCGAGCTGGATATCGTTTTGAAGGAAGTCCATATAAAAACGGAAGTACAATTGGAGATTTAAACAGTTACTCTGGTGGTTTAGGATATAATTTCGGCGGCACTAAATTAGATTTAGCTTACTCTTATTTAGAGAGAAAATCGAACCAAGGATTTTTTGCTACAGGTTTTACAGACGGAGCGAACATTAACTCCAAACTGAACAATGTAACACTTACTTTATTATTTGAATTGTAATTAAGAATAAATAGATGAATGAAAATTTCCGTCAAAAATAATTTTGACGGATTTTTTTTATCTATAAAAAAAACGTTTTTGTCCCCAGAAACGTTCGAAAAAAACATCTAAATAAAACCGAAACAAGCGGTGTTTGAATAAAAAAGTGTAATTTTGCACTCCAATTTATAAAAGTATGAGAACCAAGTCTTTAAAAAAGAACAAAATTAACGTAATCACTCTTGGGTGTTCAAAAAATGTTTATGACAGTGAAGTCCTTATGGGACAGCTGCGTGCAAATGGAAAAGAAGTTGAACATGAAGCTCCAGCGGAAAAAGAAGGAAACATTATTGTAATTAACACTTGTGGTTTTATTGATAATGCCAAAGCAGAATCAGTAAACATGATTTTGGAATATGCTGATAAAAAAGACAGAGGTCTTGTTGACAAAGTATTCGTGACAGGTTGCTTATCTGAACGTTACAGACCAGATTTAGAAAAGGAAATTCCGAATGTTGATCAATATTTTGGAACTACAGAGCTTCCTCAACTATTAAAAGCTTTAGGAGCAGATTACAAACATGAATTGCTTGGAGAACGTTTAACCACAACTCCAAAAAATTATGCTTATTTAAAAATTGCAGAAGGATGCGACAGACCTTGCAGTTTTTGTGCAATTCCTTTAATGAGAGGTTCTCACGTTTCTCAGCCAATTGAAAAATTAGTAAAAGAAGCACAAGGCTTAGCCAAAAACGGAGTAAAAGAGTTGATCTTGATTGCTCAAGACCTAACATATTACGGACTTGATCTTTATAAGAAAAGAAATCTTGCAGAACTTTTGGAAGAATTAGCAAAAGTTGAAGGTATAGAATGGATTCGCCTTCATTACGCTTATCCTACTGGTTTCCCAATGGATGTTTTGGAATTAATGAAACGCGAACCAAAAATCTGTAATTATATTGATATTCCTTTACAACATATTTCAGATTCGATTTTGAAGTCTATGCGTCGTGGCACAACACAAGCTAAGACCACTCAGTTATTGAAAGATTTTCGTGCTGCAGTTCCAGGAATGGCAATTAGAACTACATTAATTGTTGGATATCCGGGTGAAACTCAAGAAGATTTTGAGATTTTGAAAGATTTCGTTCAGGAAATGAAATTTGACAGAATGGGATGTTTTGCTTATTCTCACGAAGAAAACACTCATGCTTACTTACTAGAGGACAATGTTCCTGATGATGTAAAACAAGCGAGAGCAAATGAAATCATGGAATTACAGTCTCAAATTTCATGGGATTTAAATCAAGAAAAAGTAGGCAAAACATTCAAATGTATTATTGATAGAAAAGAAGGCGCGCATTTTGTTGGGCGTACAGAATTTGATAGTCCTGATGTTGACAATGAAGTACTGATTGACGCTTCTAAACATTACGTAAAAACTGGCGAATTTGTTAATATCAAGATAATTGAGGCGACAGAATTTGATTTATACGGGGAACCTGCTTAAATTTACGCTGAACAATAGTTAACATTAGATAAAATACTTTTATGAAACCAATTCAAACTTTATTTATTTTAGGTTTAAGCTTATTCTGTTTCTCGACTGCATCTGCACAATATGGAAACGGATACAATAACGGCTATGGAAATGGATACAACAGAGGCGGCGGAATGGGAATGGACAGAAGTATGATGGCTGGACAGCAGCAAGGCACTCCAAGCAAACCTAAAGAAGTACCTGTAGAAGAAACTGCGGCCAAAATTGTTGAATCTATGCGACCAGAAGTAAAACTAGACGACCTGCAGGCAATTGCAATTACAAATGTTTTAGCAGACAGTTTAAGAGAACAAGGTATTTTATTGAAAAACGAAAGCAGCAGCCAAGAACAAAAAATCGAACAAATAAAAGCTTTAAGAGAAAGTACTGATAAAAAAATTGGAGCCTTTTTAAATCCAGATCAAGTTGATAAATACAAAACTTTTATGGAATCTTTTAAAGAGGTCAAAAAAGGGAAATCAAAAAAGAAAAAAGATAAAGATAAAGAAGATTCTAAGGAATTAAAGGAAGAAACAGATACGAAAATTAAAGAATAATCGTTTAAAACTATAAACAACGAATTATGACAAAAAAACATTTTTGTTATCTGATCTTAGCTGTTATAATCAGTTCATGCTCTACTAATCCGTACAAGAATACGGAAAAAGCTTACGATCAGCAGCTTAAAACATTAGAAAACCAAATTACGAATAAAGAAGCAAAGCCAATTCCTGCAACTTCTGTTATTATTGATACATCTTACGCACAGCAATTGGGAATCGTGAAAGATACTTTATCTAAAACGGGTTCTACTTATTTAGTAAATGGAATTAATACAGAATGGATTGGTACAGTTAATTTTAATTTAAGAAAACCAAGCTTTGTAATTATTCATCATACTGCTCAGGATTCACTTCAGCAGACCATTAGTACATTTACAAAAACTAAAACTCAAGTTAGCGCTCACTATGTTATTTCTGAAAATGGAAAAGTAGTGCAAATGCTTAATGATTACCTGAGAGCTTGGCATGCTGGAAATTCTACTTGGGGAAAAACAACAGATTTAAACTCTTGCTCTATTGGAATTGAGCTGGACAATAATGGTTTTAAACCTTTTACAGAAGCACAAATCAGCAGTTTAGTTGCTCTGCTTACGAAACTGAAAAAAGATTATAACATTCCGACTCAGAACTTTTTAGGTCATGCGGATATTGCTCCAGGAAGAAAACAAGACCCAAGCGCATTATTTCCCTGGAAGACACTTGCTGAGAAAGGATTCGGAATCTGGCCGGACGAAGTTTTAGAACCTGCACCATTTGATTTTAAAATTGAACCTGCACTGCGAATAATTGGATATAATACCAAAAATTTATCCTCTGCAATTCAGGCTTTCAAGTTACATTATATTCAAACTGATGCAACCTCAACTTTAGACAGAAAAACAATTGACACTATTTATTCGATTTATAAAAAACAAATTCAGTAAATAAATTCAAATTCTAAAATAATTAACGCATTTCTAAGATTTTAGAAATGCGTTTTTTTTTGTTTTAATAGCAGGAATAATAATGAACAATTAATTTTCTCCTATCCAAAGTTAGACGCACTGCAGTGCGTCTCTACAAGCTACGATATATAAACACAATAATTAAAGATCTAAGACAAACATCATAACTCAGAACTTACAAATAACCGACACAATAATTCATAATTCATAACTTATAATTCATAACTAATCAAAAAACTTCTTCCCAATAAAAAAGCTGCCAAAACATTAGTATGTTTCGACAGCTCCAAAAAAAAAAAAAAAATATCAATCTTTATCTCTAGAAAGAGTATGTTGTTGCAATTAAACCATAGAAGCTTCCTCCTGTTGGCAATGCATCTTTATCTAAGAATATATCTTCAGAAGCAGCATCGTATCTTAGCTCCGGAATAATTGTAAGTTTTCCAACTTTATAATTTAACGAAACTGTGTTTGCAAATACACTAGATCCTGTTAATGTTCCCATACTTGGCGCCGCGTCTTTAGCATCAAAATATTCTATTCTGTAAGCCAAAAGCAATGATGGGCTGAATGAATAATTAGCATATCCCACTACCGAAAACCATTCACCATCTAAAGCACTATCAAAATCATTTGTAGTTTTAGCATAAGTTGCATTTAACCCAAGACCAAAACTATCACTGATTGTTTTAGATGCAGTCAAGTCAAACTGAGTTTTATTTTCGTCTGATACTGGAATTATACTTCCAGGTATTGGATTAGTACTTCCTGTTGTAAAATTCAAGTAAGCACTTCCTGTATCGCCGATGTAACCCAGCTGTCCAATGAACGTTTTTTGATAAGATCCCGCATCCATTGCCGATTTAAAATCAGTTGGATTTGTTACCCCTAACATAGCTGTAAATTTACCCGTAGTGTATTGCGCTTTAACTCCGGTATTGAAAAATGGACCATAAGAAAAAGCGTAAGACATACTATAGTTTTTATTATCTACAGCATCTAATACTTCATATCCAATATGAGTTCCAAAACTACCTGCCACTACTTTAAATTCATCTGTCAAATTGTATGTAAAGAACAATTGTTTAATTAAAAATTTTGCACTTGCATCTTTATCTGGTGTTTCATTATATGAAAACTCTGCTGCTCTTTTTCCGAAACCTAAGTCTACGAAAACAGAAGCCTTTCCAAAAGTATGACCTGCCTCGATCGACGCCATTCCTAATTCGAATGAATTTTGTGAGTTGGTAAAGCTCGTTAATCCATTCATCTGTTTTGAAAAATCATATTTATAGTACGCATCTGCAGAGCCTCCCCAGGTGGTTGCTGGTGAAGCCGCTGCTTCATCTTCTTGGGCAAAAGCAAAAGAACTTGTTAACATCGCGGCTAAAATGTGAAATACTTTTTTCATGTTTTAAATTGGTTTTTAGTTATTAATTGATTCTGGTTAGTTAATCTTTTATATATCTATTTAATAGTATAAGTCATTTCTAAAACCCTATTTTACGCCCCTAAAACATCATCATTTTCATTAGCGAATTTATTAACTTTTGTATGAGTAGAATAATTCAGAACTGCTTTTTTGACGTTTTAGGCGAAGAATTACGGATTACAAAAATTAAATTGCCAATAATCGTTATTTGACATTTATAATTATTTGTTTTTGAAAATTCAATAACAAAATTTTAAGACAAACAATTAAAATTAAAGGGCAGAACATAAAAATAAAGCGAAAAACTGACATATAAAAGCCAAACTATAACACTAAAAACCAAACACCCCTAAAATTTTAGGGGTATAGTTTAAAAATAAATAATTTTAAATCAGAACTTGAAATTGCAAAAATTAAAAACACAATAAATAAACAACAAACAAAATTCTTACAAAACATTATCTACAAAACCTACATTTCTCATATTAATAAAAAGCATAGAAGTCAAAAAAAACATAATAGATAGAGAAAAAAAAGAGCCTGCTCAAATTATGAACAGGCTCCTTCTAAAATTCCAATAAATTATTTAGTCTTGCTTATTATACTTCTTCAAATACTCCCTTACTTTAATTCCGGAATCTTTTAAATCCTCGTCTTTCCATTTCCCTTCAGATTTAGCTGTCTTTTTTAACATCGAACACGTTTCATCTTTATCTGATATTGACCACGTAATCCAGCTTATTTTTCTAGATTCCATCCAATCAATATAATCCTGCCAAGCTTTATAATCCAGCGGTCCATCTCCTGAAGCTTCCATCCCAGCCGATTCAGAAACAAACACTGGAAGGCCTTTAGCAATCGCAGCATCTGTTCTGTCTCGTAATTCTTTACCGTGGGTTGCTGCATAAAAATGCATCGTATACATTATATTCTTGTAGCCTGTTATGGGATCTTCGGCAGGAAGATCAATATCTTGATCCCAACGCGGACAGCCAACCAAAATGATATTATCAGGATCGTTTTCTCGTATCACTTGAATTACTTCTTCGGCATAATTTTTTACTTCCCACCAGGTTTCATAATCAGGTTCATTAAAGATCTCATATATAATATTAGGATATTTGGCATATTTTTTTGACATCTCGGCAAAGAATTCTTTTGCTTCTTTCAAGTTTATATTATGACTATGCCAATCTATGATCACGTAGATATCTGATTTTATAGCTCCGTTTACAACGGCATCAACTTTTTCTTTAGAAAACTGCGGATTATTAATATATGAAAGATCTCCGAGTTCGACACCCATTGCTGCACGAACTACATTAGAATCGAAATCTTTCTTTAACCAATCTACTGCTTTTTCGTTATAAAATCTCGGCCATAAACTATGCCACCCAAAACTCAGTCCGCGGAGAACAATGGGATTATTATTTTTATCCACAAGCTGGGTTCCCTGCACACTTAATTTTCCATGTTTTTTTACGAATTGAGCGTTTGAAACTGCAGTTAACATTACTAGTAAAAAACCTAAACACCAAATATTCAATTTCATAGGATGATTTTTTTAAGGAATTAGTTTTAATGTAATAACATCATGCGATGCAATTGACGCACTGAATACTTTTGTAGTGTTTCCAGTTTCTTTATTCTTCCACAGATCTTTTATTTTAAATGTTGTTTTACTAAAATCGGCTTCATATCCAAAATCAATATCTTTGAAATTGTTTTTACTCCAATCAAAAGCAACTTTTTTTGCAGTCTCTGTTCTATTAACAAAACTAACTGCCCAAGCACCATCTGAAAGCGGTTTTACCCATACTTCCACCCCATCTAAAATGATATATTTAAAACCTTGAATTCCAAGTTTATCTTGATTTACAGAAAGCAATTCTTTATTGGTTAAAATTGCCAAAGTTTCTTTAGACATTTTACGATAATCGTTTCCTGTAAATAAAGGAGAAGAAAGCATACACCACATTGCAAAATGTGTTTTATCTTCTGTATCATTCATCTCGTTTCCAACTTCCATCATATCAAAATCATTCCAATGATCTGGTCCAGAATATTTACGAATATCTTTTCGCATATCGGCAATTTTCATGAATCCCCAAGAGGACCAATTTTCTGGGTGTTTGAATTCGCAGTCGAAACAAGGATAAATATCTCCAGAAATTCTCCAAAGATTCCCAACCGGTTTTCCCCATTCCCAAGGCTGGTTATCTCCCCATTCGCAGAGACTAAAAACAATTGGTCTTCCAGCAGTCTTCAAAGCGTTACTCATAGTTGCATAAGCTTCTTTAGCTGTAATTCCTTCTGTGTTACACCAATCGTATTTTAGAAAATCAATTCCTAGTTTAGCATAAAACCTTGCGTCTTGATATTCATAACCTCTTGTTCCTGGATAACCTGCACAGGTTTTTGTTCCTGCACAATTATACAATCCGAATTTTAAGCCTTTACTATGCACATAATCAATAAGCGACTTCATTCCGTTTGGAAATTTTTCAGGGTCAGGCACCAAATCACCATTTGCATCACGTTCGTGTGTCATCCAGCCATCGTCTAAAACAATATAATTATAACCCGCTGCTGCCAAACCAGAAGAAACCATAATGTCTGCAGTTTCTTTTACTAACTTTTCGTCAATATTAGTTGCAAACGTATTCCAGGAATTCCATCCCATAGGCGGTGTCATTGCCAGCCCTTCAAATTTCCCAGCTTGTTGTTTGTGCGTATTGCCTTGACTGAAACTCATATTGGTAAGACATAAGGCAAGTAGTAAAGCGATTTTTTTCATTTTTTTAAATTTAAATTTTAAAAAAATGTTCCCTAATTTTCAATCAGGGAACATTTTTAGACTAACTCAAAACAAATCATTTTTATAAAAATCCTATATCGTCTATATAGAGAATACTAGACGGAGTAATTGTGCCTCCAGAAAATTCTTGTATAAACACACTATCAAAAGTTCCTCCTGTTAAAAGACCAGGATGCAGATCTGAGATCGGAATTGAAATATTATTCCATTGCCCAGCTTTTAGGGTAACCGTGGTACCTTTACTTGAATCGCCGGTATCGCTATTTATAGTAACCATGATTTTAGTACTTTCGGTTGGGAATATAGACATTTTAAGAAATTGATAATCCGCTGCATTTAGAACTACATCAGAATGCATGAAAAGTCCGCTCCAAGCTTCAGCCACTTTTTTGATTGCGTTTGTTCCTCTACTGACTTTTTCGGTGCTTTCCCAGGTAATATCGCCTCCCCAGCCCCAGCCCCATCCTTTCAATGAGTCTTCGTAAAGTAAATATTTAAGTCCTATACTGCTTGGTGCAGAAATTCCAAAGTCAGTCTCCACAACAATAAGCGCGTATGAATCAAAATCTGCCGGAACAGTTGCTTTTATTTCTGTTTTGGAAACTACTGTAATTGCAGCTCCAGTACTACCAAATTTAACACTTTTAACTTTTACAAAATTTTGACCTGTAATTGTAATAATGTCTCCTGGAGAAGCTAATACTTGTGACAGAGTGGTAATTGCCGGCGCCGGAGGAGTCAATTCAATTACATTGCTTAAAACATTTACAAAACCATTGGTACCATAATAATCTAATCCCGTTGCCTCTTTGTCAGATCCGTTTACTTTTAAAACGTTATTGGTAACATTAATACTAAGTAAATATAAATCAGGATTTACCGCATTTGCCATTGTCGAATAATCGCCTGATTCCAAATAATCAGCTTGGACACCTTCAAGTTTAGCAACTCTTTTTTTAACACCTTTGATGACATGACTTAATACAAGCTGCTTTAAATCTTCTACTGGAACCAAATTAATATCTGGATATCCTAAATCGTTTACATAACCGCTTGCTGTCAAGTAAGCATCAAGAGTAGCATTGTTAGGAACAAAATAAGTATAGTCATCAGTTGTATTTAAGGTCGCTTCTAAACCAGCCAGCTGTATTGCTTTTGCAAACGTAGTTAAATTACTATTTGCCTGAAGCAAACCGTAGGCTGTGTTGTAATTTTGCTCTGCTCCGCCAATATCTTCAATTTCGTTATCACAGGAAGAAACTGCAGCAACCAGAAATGCACATAGTGCAAGCTGCTTTACTTTATTATATATATTTTTCATAAATTCTCTTTTAGTTTTTAATTATGGATTCAGATTAATAGACTGAACTTTTATCGAAATCTTTATTTGAATCCTAACAATTATTTTAACACCAATCCAATATCATCTAGATAGATCACATTTCCTCCAAAACCGCCAAATTCTTGGTAGCCAATTTGAGATAATTCATTTGGATTACCCAACACACTATATGGCACCTCAATATAAGTCCACGAAGTTCTGACATCAACGATCACGATATTTTTCTCAGTATCTCCATTTGCAAAAAACTTCACTTTTCCAGCTTTTTCACCCTTAACCCAAAATCTTACCGCTTTGAATTTACCTGTATCATGATAAGACCAGTTGTTAATTCCAATAACATACCCATCCCATTCACCAGCTTTCCATTGAACACACTTAGTCCCTTGATAAACATCTTTGGCGTAGGCTGCATCAAACTCATTAGTTCCATCCCAAAGAGACTGCCAGCCCCAAATATTAGTAAAAGCGTCATCATAAATTTCTGAACCTATTACTTGCGGAGCCACTGTTGTTCCAGATACATTCGTTACTGATAAATTTTTCAAATAACTTCCTTCAGGAACTTTAACTACAATTTCTGTTAATGTAGAAGATATTGGTTCAACTTGGATATCGCCAAAATTAACTACAGGGCGCAAGAAATATTCACCTGTAATAGTAATAATATCTCCTGGATTTGAATTGACCGGAAACCCTTTAATATTAGGACTTGGAGGCCTGATAGCCACTTTATAGTTCAAGGTGCCTAAATTGGTGACGATCTTCATTTCGTCCATTTCATTATAGTATGGCGTTTTTGAATCTACTAACACAACAATTGCGTTATCTGTTACCATTGTAGGGTTAAAATAGGACTCTAAACCATTAAATGAAATTGATTTTAACGTAGCAAAACCAGATCCTCTAATGATATAATAATTTCCTGCATTAATAATATCTGTAGGAACATCAACTTTTCTATCTCCCTCAACCAAAGGATCATCTACAACAGATCTGCTAATTCCTGTTACTTCAAGTTTTCCAGATGAACCTGCTGAATCATCGTTTGAACAAGAAGTAAACAGTAAAATTGAAATCGAAGCTAGAAAATACAACTTCAATAACATTCTATTTTTTATATTTTTCATAGTAATTTACTTTTAAGAAATTAGTTAAAATTGTAAGGAACCGGCGCCTCTTTTAATTTTGGATTTTTTCTAACTTCGATATCTGGTTTTGGATAAATAAAATCAGTTGGAGTTGGTGTATAATGCAGTACTCCTTGAGAATCAAAACCTCTATCTTGCTGAGAAATAATATTGATCGCTTCCTGACGCGGCAGTCTGCCTAAATCAAACCAAAATTCTCCTTCAAAAGCAAATTCAACTCTTCTCTCGCGAAATAATGCCGTTTTAGTTAAAGGCACATTAGCACCCAAAGTACTAAGACCTGCTCTAAACCTTACTTTATTGTATGATTCTTTTGCAGCAGCATTAGTAGTTTCATCAGCTCCAGCCATTGTTGCTTCGGCATGAATTAACAAAAGATCAGCATAACGCATAATATAATTGCAGTTATTCATACCTCCCCAAGAATCAGCCGGACCTGTTTCACTAGTTGCCTGACCTACTACATATTTCTTAACCGCAGCACCAGTATTGGCCAATAGATCGCCATATTTATCCTTATCCATTACAAATCCAACTTCTCCGTTAGCTTTTAAATTTGGATAAGAATCGCCGTAAACCATAAAAGATTCTTTTCTTCTTAAATCTCCAATTTCAAAAGCATCCTGAACATCATTACTTGGCATATAAGTAGCACCATATGAAGCATTATCATTCAAAATATCCAAACCATATTGAATATTAGAGAAATTTCCTCCTCCATAAGTATTTATTGCACCAGACCATTGCCAAGAATAAATAGACTCTTCATTATTATTTTTACTTGTCAAAAACAAATCTGCAAAATTTGGCAGCAAACCAAACTCACCAGAATTAATCACTTTTTCAGCCATTAATTTAGAATCAGCATATTTCTTTTCATACAAATATACTTTTGCTAAAAATGCTTCTGCAGAACCTTGAGTTACAAAAACATTATCTCCACCTGGAGTTCTGGATCTAATTTTTGTTTTTAGATTAGCTGCAGCAAATTTTAAGTCATTTTCAATGAATGTATAAACATCTTCAATTCTATTTGTATTAACTAAAGGATCTTTTGCTAAAGCCAAATTATCTTCAATAATCGGCACCGGCCCATACAAACGAACTAAATAAAAGTATGCTATCGCTCGAAAAAAATGTGCTTCTGCAATCGTGTTTTTAATTACAGCCTTACTCACATCTGCTGTTGCATTTTTTTCAATATTGTTAATTAAATTGTTTGATTGCGCTACAATTGCAAAACAAGCTCTCCAAGGATCCAGCAATATAGGACTATCAGAAGTAAGTTTAAATTGAATCAACTCTGGTCCATCAGCATACGCCAGACAGTTTCCTGATGATAACTCAGACAAGGCGTAAAAATTCTTAGTATAATAAGGAGCCCACATTGCACCATACATTCCATAAGTGGTTCTGGCTACTTGCTCGTCAGTATTATAAAACTGATCACTGCTGTAACTATCTTCTGAAGGACGATCCAAGAAATCTTCGCTGCAAGAAGCAGCAGTCAAACCTAATACTAGTGATAGAACTAAGGTTTTTATATTGATATATTTTTTCATAAGAGTGGCAATTAAAATTCTAAATTCATTCCAAAAGTGAAACTACGATTCGTTGGGTAACGTCCTGAATCAATACCTGATAATAACGGATCTTGATTGTATGAGCCAACCTCTGGATCGTATCCTGTATATTTAGTAAATGTGTAAAGATTTTGAATACCAAAGTAGAATCTTAATTTACTAATACTTGCTTTTGAAATCACATCCGAAGGCATATTATAACCTAACGTTACCTGCTGAATTCTTAAAAATGATCCATCTTCCACATAACGATCAGAGATTGCTATATTTGGGTGTCCATCTCCACCGTCGGGTCTTGGATATTTTGCATCCGTATTTTCTGGTGTCCAGAAATCTGCAGCTTCCGCCAATTGATTTTCATACAAACGTTGGTTTTTAGTTCCAGCACGTCTTGTTAAGTTCATCACTTTGTTCCCATAAGAACCTTGTAAAAACACTCCCAAATCAATGTTTTTATATGTAAAAGTATTATTGAAACCATAAGTGAATTTCGGCTGAGGATTACCAATGTAAGTCAAATCCTTTTCGTCTATCAGACCATCTTTATTTTGGTCAACATATTCAACATCTCCCAATTGACTTTTTACTGCTTTGTTTCCAGTAAAAGGAATTGGCGCGTTGGCTAATTGTTCATTATTTCTGATAATACCAACCGCTTGGTAACCATAAAACTGACCAACTGGCTGACCAACCACCGTTTTAGTAACTGCTTTGGTAGTATAATCATTAAGCAATACATCTTTTGTTAAATCAAAATTATCTTGTAAGCTTAATAGTTTATTTTTATTGGTAGTAAAAATTACTTTTGAATTCCAAGAAAAATCTTTACCAAACTTATTATTGTAATCCAAAGTCATTTCAAAACCTTGATTTCTTAAGCTTCCTAAGTTTACACTTGGCGCCCCTAAACCTCCTTGATAAGCATCTGTTCCTGTAACATAATAAGGCAATGGCAAGACAAATAAAAATCCTGCTGATTGTTTTCTGTACACTTCAAATGATGCCTGAAGTTTTGATTTAAAAAGTGTAAAATCTAAACCTATGTTTGTCTGCTCAGAAGTTTCCCAAGTTAAGTCAGGGTTTGCAATATTATTAACCGTAAAGAAATTACCCAATGCTGATTTAATGGCACGAACCGTACTCATGTAACCGCCGCCGCCAATATTCTGGTTTCCAGTTTCACCATAACCAGCTCTAATTTTGATATTATCAATATATTCTCGAGTTCCTTCCATAAAACTTTCGTTTGAAAGTTTCCAAGATCCTGAAATTGAAGGAAAGTACCCCCATTTTTGACCAGGTCCAAAATTAGAACTTCCATCTGCTCTCATCGTTGCCTGCAGCGCATATCTATTATCAAAATCATAATTAAAAGTTCCAAAGAAAGAATAAAAAGCAGAACTTCCTTTGTATTCTGAACCCACAAGTGTATCAGGATCACCCAAACTAATAGAATGAATATCATTACTCAACAACCCAGAAATTGTTTGTGAGTTCCCGAACCAGTGACTGTCATTAGCTTCTTGAGCAGCTAAAATGTTAAAATGATGATTACCAGCATCAATTTTATAAGTTAAAACGTTTTTAATATTTAAGCTATACACATTGCTCGCCCTTTCTGTCAGCTGATTGGTTTCTCTAACCGCAGCACCCCATTTATAAGTAGGCAGAAAGCCCTCAAAATTATCCACATTTGTAGATCCTCCGAAATCAAATCTATACTCAAGTCCTTTTGCAAGTCTAAAACTAGCGTAAAAATTTCCTATGAAACTCTTCTTAATCAACTTGTTGGTATTCATCAAAGCCGAAGCAACCGGATTAATCCAAACTCCTATAGAACCATCAGCCGGCGGACCAGCATAATTACCATTAGTATCCTTTACTGCAACGTCTGGAGTAGATAATATAGAAGTACTAATAATACCGTTGCTGGCACCATTAATTGTTATATCTTCATTTGTAATTCCAGTTCCGAGAGAAACTCCAACAGTAAGCCAATCTTTTAGTTTGCTGTCTACATTCGTTTTAAAACTATATCTTTTAAAAGCTGATCCAATAACAATACCTTCTTGATTTGTATATCCTCCAGAAATATAGTAGTTAGTACCTTCTTTAGCGCCTGAAAATGAAATCTGATGATTATTCATTATCGCCGTTTTATAAATCTCGTCCTGCCAATTCGTTCCTTTACCCAAAACTGACGGAACAGCAAATTCGTCTCTTGGTGTTACACCATAAACAGCTGCTAATGCATTTTGCTGTTCTGCATATTGACTTAAAGTCATCGTGTCTAATAAACGAGTTACATTTTGAACAGACAAATATGAATCATACGCAATTTTTCCTACTCCTTTTTTTCCTCTTTTTGTCGTAATAATTACAACCCCATTCGACGCTCTAGAACCATAGATAGCAGTTGCAGAGGCATCTTTCAAAATATCCAATGTTTCGATATCGTTCGGATTTAAAAAAGCAATCGGGCTAGAAGTTACGTTTCCTGTGTTTGCTCCTAAATAACCCGTAACGATTGAACCGCCGGTGGCAGTATTAGCAGCATCTCCGGAAATCGGAATACCATCTACAATATACAATGGTTCATTAGTACCAGAAATAGAAGTAGTTCCACGTATCTTAACTGACACACTACCTCCTGGCTGCCCAGAATTGTTTGTAACGGTCACCCCTGCAGCACGCCCTTGTAACAACTGATCTACAGACACTTGTGGAGAATCTGCAAAATCTTTTGAAGTAACTGTAGAAACTGCTCCTGTTAAATCTTTTCGCTTAACACTTCGATATCCTACATTTACTAACACTTCACGTAAATCTTCGGCACTAAGCTTTAAGACTACATTAATTGTCCCTCCGTTTTTCACATTAACGGCCTGCGTAACATATCCAATAAATGAAACAGAAATTGTAGAGTTTGCGGGTGCATCGATAGAATATTTCCCATCAAAATCTGTCGAAGCTGTCTTTTTAGTTCCCGTAACCATTATGTTTGCCCCCGGAATAGATAATCCCTTTTCGTCAGATACCGTTCCCGAAACCTTCACCTGAGCCGTAATAAAATTACTAGTCAGTAACAAAAATAATATCAAAGGAACAGCCGTGTGGTCAGCCTTCCAATGAATGAAGCTAGTCATTAGTTTTTTCATAATAAGTGTTTGGTTAGTTTAAATTTGTTTTATTGCCAATCTAAGAGTTTAAAAAGCCAGGGTATATTAAAACTCTTAAATTATTTAACAAATCTATAACAGAGAGAATTATCAAATCGATAATATTATATCATTTAATGATAATATTTTTACTTTAAGCGGATAAAAAAACATATATGAAAATAAATACACATAAAAACTGAATTATTCGCAACGACAATCCTCAAAAAGAACCTAACACTTACATAAAAATCAACAAAAACCGTAAAATCAAACGATTTCGTTAAAAATAATATTTATTAGTGATAAAAAAGTATCACTATAAAATACGTTTCAATCCAGAAAAATCTTCTCTGTACTGACTTGGGGTACAATTTTTTGTAGCTTTAAAACTGCGGTTAAAATTGGCAATATTATTAAATCCCGATTTGAATGCGACTTCAGAAACACTCATATCTTTTTCAACCAGCCAGCGCGCCGCGTATCCAATTCGAATATCATTAATATAATTGACAAAAGTTTTACCCGTACGTTTTTTAATAAATCGGTTAAAAGAAATGATCGACATACTAGCCACATTTGCAACATCTTCTAATGTAATCTTTTCAGCGAAATGTTTCTGTACATATTCATAAACCAATTTCATTTTATCATAATCATCAAAAGTATCATAATCAACAGTATAGGTAGAGAGCAAGCGCTGATTTCTAGAATTAGCTAAATCATATAATAAAGAAGTAATTTCCAAAAAATAATCCATACCATCTAATTTCGAGAGCCTTACAAGTCTTGGCGTTAATTCTTCTGCTGTTTTTTTTGAAAAAAGGATTCCATGAATAGATCTATTAAACATATCACGTATCGGATTCATAATTCGTCTTGACAATAGAGATTCATGAAACAAATCATTATGGAACTGAATTGTTATTTCATGGATTTTTTTACTCGTGCATTTACTCAATTCCCATCCGTGATATAAATTCGGACCAATTAAAACCAATTCAACATTATCAATTTCTTCAATATTATCACCGACAACCCTTTTAACTCCTTTTCCATTCAGAATAAAATTAATTTCAAATTCGGGATGATAATGAACAGGAAAATCAAAGCTGTCCTTTACACGATCAAAAACCAAAAAACTATCACTCGCTGCTAATGGAGCAATCTCCCTATAAAAATTTTTTGCTGTACTCATCTCAAAAATTATTATTCCTCAACTTACTATTTTATTATTTTACTGCAATAATATGATATATAATTGATAAAATAATATTAATTACACGATATTCATCCGTTTATCTTTGAAAAAATTAATTATCATTTCTTTAAAAAGAACATTAATAATAAACATTAATCATTTTTAATTGAATAACTTTTTATAGTTTTAATAATTTTAACAACAATATTATATTGATTTTTCGACTAATAAAATAATAGAAATACCATACTATAATCCCTTGTTTATTTTACTTTTAGCTAAAAAAATAACTAATCATAACCTAATGAAAAAATACATTTTAACGTTTTTAACCCTAACCTTTATAAGCAGTTCTTGCTTCTCCAGAAAAAGTATGGATAATACTAATTTGTCACTTTCAGATAAAAAAGCTACCGCAGAAACTCAAACGCTGTACAAGAATCTAAAGAAATTATCGAAAAAAGGGTTTCTTTTTGGTCATCAAGATGATTTAGCATACGGTGTAAAATGGAAATATGAAGACGGCAGAAGCGATATAAAAGATGTAGCTGGAGATTACCCGGCAGTTTATGGATGGGATATTGCAGGTTTGGAAAACGATAAACCAAATAATATTGACGGCGTTCCTTTTGTCAAAATGAAACAATATATTAATGAAGTGAATTCACGCGGCGGTATTTCTACCATAAGCTGGCATTTTGATAATCCAGCTACTGGAAAAGATGCATGGGATCATACTCCAAATTCTTTAAAAACCATTTTACCAGGAGCCGAAAACCACAAAAAATTCACTTCTTGGTTAGATAAAGCAGCCACATTTTTTCTTTCTTTAAAAGATAAAAACGGTAAAAACATTCCAATACTTTTCAGGCCTTTTCATGAGCTTACCGGCGGATGGTTTTGGTGGGGAAAAGGGAACTGTACTCCTGAAGAATTTAAAACTGCTTGGAAATTTACGTTTGATTATTTGCAGAAAAAAGGCGTTCATAATTTAATTTATGTGTACAACACCAGCAGTTTTGGCAGTGAATCAGACTTTTTAGCTAATTATCCTGGAGACGAATATGCCGATATTTTAAGTTTCGACACCTACCAAAACAATACCGATTCGACTGGGCAGAAATTTATCAGCGAAGTTCAGAATCAGTTTAAAATCCTAAATGAAATCAATAGCAAAAAAAATAAATTAATGGCATTGGCCGAAGCAGGTTATGAAGCCGTTCCAGATCCTAAATGGTGGACAGGAACTTTACTAAAAGCTGTTGAAAATTATGAGGTTTCTTATGTCTTATTATGGAGAAACCACGGCTGGCAGGAAAAAGAACAGAAAATGCATTATTACGCGCCTTTCTTGGGACAAGTAAGTGAAAAAGATTTTGTCGATTTTTATAATCTAGATCAAACTATATTTGAAAAAGATATTCCAAAAAAATTAAAATAACTGCCCAAAAATAAATGACAATCTTTAAAAAAAACCTAATGCACGACAAAATTAGTTTAAAAGAAAAAATAGGTTACGGTCTTGGAGACGCGGCATCATCTATGTTCTGGAAAATTTTCAGCATGTATCTGTTGTTTTTCTACACCGATGTTTTCGGATTAGCGCCTGCAGTAGTCGGAACCATGTTTTTAATTACCAGAATCTGGGATTCCTGCTTTGACCCAATTGTTGGAATTTTAGCTGATAGAACCAAAAGTAAATGGGGAAAATTTAGACCGTATTTACTTTGGGTTGCCATACCATTTGCCGTAATCGGAGTTTTGACTTTTTATACTCCAGATTTTGACGAAAAAGGAAAAATCATCTATGCCTACGTGACTTATTCTTTAATGATGATGATTTATTCTTTAATCAATGTTCCTTACGCATCCCTTTTGGGTGTAATGTCTTCTGATCGAAAAGAAAGAAATACACTTTCATCTTACAGAATGGTTTTTGCGTTTGGAGGTAGCCTTTTGGCTCTTTGGCTGATTGAGCCTTTGGTAAATTACTTCGGCGGAAGCTTAAATTCTAAAGCTGGCTGGCTGGCAACTATCGCAGTTTTCGGATTAATCACAACTATCTTTTTCTGGGCTTGTTTCGCATTTACAAAAGAAAGGGTACAGCCAATTGGAGACGAACAAAATAATCTAAAAGAAGATTTAAATGATCTCTTAAAAAATAGACCTTGGTGGATTTTACTTGGAGCTGGAATTGGAGCTTTAGTTTTCAATTCAATTCGCGACGGTGCTGCGGTTTATTATTTCAAATATTATGTCAGCAGCAGTATAAACTTCGATTTTTCGCTTTTCGGAACCGATTTTCACATGACTCCAACTTCAATATATTTAGTTTTAGGACAGGCAGCCAACATCATCGGAGTGATCGCAGCGACACCAATTGCAAACAGAATTGGTAAAAAGAAAACCTTTTTTGGTGCAATGGCACTGGCGGCAATTCTTAGTTTGATTTTCTATTTATTCGGAAAAGAAGATATTTTCTTAATCATGACTTTCCAAGTTTTAATAAGTATTTGTGCGGGCTGCATTTTCCCATTAATCTGGTCAATGTATGCAGACAGTGCTGATTACTCTGAATGGAAACAAGGACGCAGAGCCACAGGCTTAGTATTTTCTGCTTCTTCAATGTCACAAAAATTTGGATGGACAATTGGAGGCGCAGGAGCTGGATGGCTTTTAGGATATTATGGTTTTCAGGCAAATGTAGAACAAACTGCAACCGCTCAAAACGGAATTCAATTAATGCTGAGCATACTGCCGGCAATTGCTGCTGGAATATCAGTAGCCTTTATAGCATTTTATCCATTATCTGAAGAAAAACTTCAAACAATTGAACAAGATTTAAACCAAAAACGAGACCAAAAATAAATTAGTATAGATACCGAAATCAATTAATATGACAACGATAACATCTTCAGCCACTTTTCAGGAAAGAAAATCGGCATTAGAAAAACAACATAAAACGCTTCTTGAGCAAAAAAATGCAGCTCAGGAAATTATTGGAAACGGAATTTATGACCGTTACAAAAACCCTGTTGTAACTGCATCCCACATTCCATTAAACTGGCGTTTTGATTTTAACGAAAGTACGAATCCTTTCCTGCAGGAAAGAATCGGAATAAATGCTGCTTTTAATGCTGGTGCAATGAAATGGAACGGCAAATATTTATTAGCTGTTCGTGTAGAAGGAATCGACAGAAAATCATTTTTTGCCATTGCCGAAAGTCCAAACGGAATTGACAATTTCAAGTTTTGGGACAAACCCTGCGTAATTCCGCAAACCGAAGAACCAGACACAAATGTATACGATATGCGTTTGATTCATCATGAAGATGGTTATGTATACGGCATTTTTTGTACTGAAAGAAAAGATCCAAAAGCACCAAAAGGCGACACAAGTTCGGCTGTAGCCAATGCTGGAATAGTCCGTACAAAAGATTTAGTAAACTGGGAAAGACTTCCTGATTTAATTTCGAATACGGGACAACAGCGAAATGTTGTTTTACATCCAGAATTTGTAAATGGAAAATACGCTTTATACACACGCCCGCAAGATGGTTTTATTGATGTTGGAAGTGGCGGCGGAATTGGTTTAGGTTATGTGGAAGACATGATAAACCCTGTTGTTAAAGAAGAAAAAATAATCTTTGGAAAACAATATCATACTATTTATGAATTGAAAAATGGTCTTGGCCCTGCTCCTATCAAAACCTCAAAAGGCTGGCTGCATTTGGCACACGGCGTTCGTAATACTGCTGCAGGTTTGCGCTACACTTTGTATATGTTCATGACAGATTTGAATGATATTACAAAAGTTACGCACGTTCCTGCCGGACATTTTATGGGACCAGAAGGAATCGAAAGAGTCGGCGACGTCTCGAATGTTTTATTTTCTAACGGATGGATTGAAGATAACGACGGAACTGTTTATGTATATTATGCCTCTTCAGATACCAGAATGCACGTAGCAGTTTCAACTGTAGATAAATTAGTTGATTATGTTACCAATGCACCAGCAGACACTTTTATTTCTGCAGGTTCTGTACAGACTATTATTGATCAAATCGAAAGAAATAACGCAATTTAAAATATCGTGTCATTACAAAGAAAGCTTTTAAAATCTGAACTCACCTCAGAACTTGATTCCATTTTAAAATATTGGTCAGAACATACTGTTGATGAGCAAAATGGCGGTTTTGCAGGTCAGATCGATTTTAATGATCAAAGAATTGAAAATGCAGAAAAAGGTTCGGTTTTAAACTCCCGAATTCTTTGGACTTTCTCTGCCAGTTATCAAACCACAAAAAACGAAAACCACAAAAAATTGGCAGAAAGAGCATTCGAATTTCTCATTGCTTATTTTTATGACACAAAATTTGGCGGTCTTTTTTGGAGTATTAATGAGGATAAAACTCCAAAAGACACCAAAAATCAAATTTATGCTTTAGCATTTGCAATCTACGGATTGTCTGAATATTATGTGATTTCAAAAAATGAAAAAGCTCTAGAAATTGCTAAAAATTTATATCTAAAAATTCAAGAACACAGTTACGATCCTGTAAATAAAGGTTATTTTGAGGCTTTTACAAGAGACTGGCAGCCAATTGAAGATTTACGTTTGAGCGCAAAAGATGCGAATGAAAAGAAAACTATGAATACGCATCTTCATATTATTGAAGGTTATGTGAATTTATACAAAGTCTGGAAAGATGAAAAACTGCTTGAAGATATTATTGAATTATTAGAAACAATCGACAAATATTTCATTAATATTGAAACTGGTCATTTACGTTTATTTTTCAACGAAAATTGGATTGAAAAACCAGATGTTGTTTCTTACGGCCATGACATTGAAGCGGCTTGGCTTTTACAGCAGTGTGCGGAAATTTCGGGCAATGAAAAACTGATCGAAAATTATAAAAAGTACGCCGTTCAAATTGCTGAAGCGACAAAGGAAGGACTTGATTCTGATGGAGGTTTGTGGTACGAATTTGATCCAGAAAAAAATAAATTAATTGCAGAAAAACATTGGTGGCCGCAAGCAGAGGCTTTAATTGGTTTTTACAACGCTTACCAATTAACTGGAAAAGAAGAATATCTGGACATTGTTTACAAAAATTGGAAATTCATAAAAAAACACATACTCGATCAGCAAAACGGAGAATGGGTTTGGGGAATTTTTGATGATTATTCTTTAATGCAAAAAGACAAAGCCGGATTCTGGAAATGTCCTTATCATAACGGCAGAGCCTGCTTAGAACTTATCAGTAGAATTCAGGATTAATTTATTTTTAAATCTAATTTACAGCTGCTATGAAACATTTTTTTCTTTTAAGTTTACTACTTGCTGCTGCAATTACAAATGCACAGAAGAATCTTTTAAAAAATGCAGGTTTTGAATACGACTTTGTAAATTGGAGAGGTGAAGAAAATGGTGCGCTTTCTATTTATGATAAAAAAACAGGAAAAAATGCTGCCCTCATCAATCAATATACGGGTGCAGAATGGAGGGCTTTTGATCAAATTGTTTCCATTCCGCGAAATACTTTTGCAATCGAATGCAGTGCTTGGATGAAAACCGACGGTGTAGAAATCCAAAAAGAAGATTATAAAGCTGCCGCAGTAATTATCGAATTTACCACTGATGCTGAAAAGAAAATCAGTTCTGAAATAATTGGCAATGCAAAAGGCACCACAAGCTGGATTAATTACAAAAAAGCTATTAAGGTTCCTGCAGATGCTAAAAAAATCAGGATAATGCTTGCCTTAGCCCAAACCAACGGCACTGTATTTTTTGACGATATTAAAATAACAACGCTTTCAGAAGAAGTATTTCTAAAACAAAATCCTTAAACGAAATAATAAAAAGGTCTAAAGTAACGTGAAGTCCTAGCCCCGATAGAAGCGGCATCCTTTTATGGTGGGGTTCACCATAAAAGATACAGCGGATAGCGGGATTAGCTCCTTAAAATATAAATCATGAAAAACAGATTTCTCAAAACACTTTCTCTTACACTGCTTTTGTCGACAATTGCTTGTCAGGCACAGGAAAAAATAACGCTAAAAGGCACGCAGTTTTATAAAGGCGACAAACCTTATTCCTACATCGGAACCAATTATTGGTATGGCAGTATGCTTGCTTCTAAAAAAATTGGGGACAGAAAAAGACTTTTACGCGAACTGGATTTAATGAAGAAAAACGGAATTGATAATCTTCGTGTTTTGGTTGGTGCTGATGGTGGCAAATACGCTTTTACAGTTCGCCCAGCTTTGCAATATGAGCAGGGAAAATATGATGAAGATTTATTAGACGGTTTAGATTTTTTGATCAATGAAATGAGCAAACGTAATATGCATGCCGTTTTGTACTTGACAAACAACTGGGAATGGTCGGGCGGAATGTCACAATATTTAGAATGGAATGGCAAAGGTGCAATTCCGGTTCCGAATATTCCGCCGAATACTTGGCCTCAATTTATGTCTTATACAGAACAATTTCACAGCTGTGAACCTTGTATGGAAGCTTTAAATAATCATGTGAAATTTATTATTGGAAGAACAAATGCTTACTCTAAAAAGAAATACAACGAAGACAACACCATTATGTCTTGGCAGGTTGGGAATGAACCGAGACTTTTTACGGTAGAAAATGAAGCTAAATTCACAAAATGGCTAAATAATATTGTGGATTTAATTGATAGTTTAGATAAAAATCACTTGGTTTCTACGGGTTCTGAAGGGAAAAACAGTTCAAACGACAGCATGGAGATTTTCGAAAGAACACACCAAAATCCGAATATTGATTACCTGACAATGCATATCTGGCCTAAAAACTGGAACTGGTTTAAAGCCGACAATGCCGAAGCTACAATGCCAAAAACAATCGAAAACGCTGGAAAATATATTGACGATCATATTATAGTGGCAAACAATTTAAAGAGACCAATTATTATTGAAGAATTCGGTCTTCCGAGAGAAAATGAAAACTTAAATGCAGGTGCTTCTTCAGTCTACAGAGATAAATTTTACAGTTATATTTTTGGACGAGTTCTAGAAAGTCATAAAAATGGAGGTCCATTGCAGGCTGCGAATTTCTGGGGATATGGCGGTGAAGGAAAAGCCGTTAATGAAACTGGAAAATGGAATCCGGGTGAACCGCTTACGACAGATCCTCCGCAAGAACCACAAGGTTTGAATTCTGTTTTTAACGGCGACAAATCGACTTTAGAAATCGTTAAGAAATACAATCTAGAATTGAAGAAATAAAAAAATATTCATCCCCCTTTTCTGTGGAGACGCACCGCAGTGCGTCTTATGCGTAAAGAACAAACCAAAAATTGATGAAAAAATCTCTAACAATATTGCTGCTTTTATTTTTCGTAAAACTATCTTTTTCGCAGAAGAAGCAGGATTTTATTTTGAAATCTCCTAACGGAAAAATTAAAGTAAAAATTAATGTTGATGATAAAATCAGTTGGACAATTTTGCATGAAAAAGATGTGATTTTATCTCCATCAGAAATGTCTATGACTTTGGACGAAAATATTGTTTTAGGAAAAAATGCTGTTGTTTTAAATTCAAAAAAGGAAACGGTAAACACTTCTTTTGAAACACCTTTATACAAAAAGAAATCAGTTCAGAATAATTACAATCAATTGACTTTAAACTTCAAAAATGATTTCAGCATAGAATATCGTGTTTTTGATGACGGCGCTGCCTACCGATTTATTACGAAAAAGAAAAAAGATATTACCGTAAAATCTGAAGAAGTGGTTTTAAACTTTGATCAGGATTACAATACTTTAATGCCTTACGTACGCGATTTACGAAACCCAAAAGATCCGTTTATTTCTTCATTTGAATCGCATTATGAAAACAAGAAAATAAGCGAATTCAAAAAAGATACTTTAGCCTTTTTACCTTTTTTAATTGATTATAAAAATCATAAAAAAGCCGTTTTCCTAGAAGCAAATCTGGAAGATTACGCTGGATTGTTTGTAACCAATAATAAAAACAAAACTGGTTTTGAATCTCGATTTTCTAAATATCCATTACAGGAAACCAACGGCGGATTCAATTACCTCAACAAATTAATTACAGAAAGAGCAGATTATTTGGTAAAAACCAAAGGAACAAGAAGTTTTCCGTGGAGAGCAATTGTCATTTCTGAAAATGATGCTGCTTTAGCCAATAATGATATGGTTCAGAAATTAGCCGAGCCATCCAAAATAAAAGATGTTTCGTGGATAAAACCTGGAAAAGTAGCGTGGGACTGGTGGAACGACTGGAACATTTATAATGTTGATTTTAAAGCTGGAATCAATACACAGACTTATAAATATTATATTGATTTCGCTTCTAAAAATAAAGTGGAATATGTGGTTTTAGACGAAGGCTGGAGTGTAGAAACCGATATTATGAAACATAATCCAAATGTAGATTTGGAAGATTTGATTGCTTACGCGAAAGAAAGAAACGTCGGCATTATTTTGTGGGCTTCGTGGATGGCTTTGCATGAAAATATTGATGGCGTTTTTGACAATTATGCAAAGCTGGGCGTAAAAGGTTTTAAAGTTGATTTTATAGACCGCGACGATGCTAAAATGGTCAATTCGGTTTACGATATTGCTCAAAGAGCTGCGAATCATAAATTAATTACTGATTTTCACGGAATGTACAAACCAACAGGAATTCAGCGAACTTATCCAAATATTCTAAATTTTGAAGGTGTAAAAGGTTTAGAAAATAATAAATGGACACCAAATGATGATGTTCCATTATATGATTGTACGATTCCGTTTATCAGAATGATGGCCGGCCCAATGGATTATACGCCTGGCGCAATGCGAAATGCCACAAAAAGCGAATTCAAACCAAGTCATTCCAACCCAATGAGTCAGGGAACAAGATGTCATCAACTGGCGCTTTACACTATTTTTGAAGCACCTTTGCAAATGATGGCAGACAGTCCGACCGCTTTTATGAAAGAGCAGGAAAGCACCGATTTTATTGCTAAAGTTCCAACAACTTTTGACGGAACAGTTTCTTTAAATGGTGAAGTTGGCAAATACATTTCCATTGCCAGAAGAAAAGGCAATACGTGGTATTTAGGTTCAATTACAAATTGGGACTCCAGAGATATTACTATTGATTTTTCTTTCCTTGAAAAAGGCAAAAAATTCCAAGCCGAGATTTTCTCTGATGGTTTAAATTCAGATAAAGCTGCAATTGATTATAAAAGAGAAATCATTACAATTGATTCGACAACGAAATTAACGTATCGATTAGCAAGCGGTGGCGGATTGGCGATGATTATAAAATAAAGATTGGGACAAATTGTCCCAATCTTTTTATTTAATTTATATGTTTTAATCTTTTTCAATTAAGGCTTTAGCTCCAACATATTTTTCTAGTTTAGAAATAATACCATTATTGAATCTATTTTCAATTCTTGTTTTTTCTTCTTCATTAAAATCTTTTTCATATAACCAACGGTTATTTTTTCTTGTAAACACTGCTCTAATTGCAATACTAACAGAATTAGCATTTGATTGAATGGAATCATTTTCATCTCCAATAAAAGAAACATAATACAATTCTTCCGGAGTATCCTGTAAATAAAAAAATCGAGCATCTAAAAAATCATAACCTCGTTTTTTCCAACTCTCTTGCTCTTCTTTCCATTTTGGAGGAGTTATAAACTGTGGATTCCTTTCATAAAAGCTTTCAATTGCAACAACTAACTTTTGCTTCGAAACAGGAAATTTTCTCGTTTTAAATCCTCCTAACGTTCCATCACAGCCAACTGCAATAAAGATCAAAAAAAGTACAATTATTTTTATTTTAATACCTTTTCCCATTTAATCAGTTCTGAATATTTTCTATAATAAAATCTGTTCAATCGCATTCAATTCATCATTCGAAAACTCGGTATTCTGAAGACAATCAATATTATTACACAATTGCTTTACAGAACTAGCCCCAATTAAAACAGAAGTAATTCGTTTGTCTTTTTGCAGCCAGGCCAAAGCCATTTGAGCCAAAGACTGGTTTCTATTTTGAGCAATTTCATTCAACTGCAATAATTTCTGAATGCGTTCTGCCGTAACCTCATCTTCTTTCAAATGTCCGTTTGGGTTATGCGCTCTTGAATTTTCTGGAATTCCGTTTAAATATTTATCTGTTAGAAGTCCTTGTGCCAAAGGCGAAAAAGCAATACAGCCCACTCCTTTTTCTTCTAAAACATCCAATAAACCATTTTCAACCCAACGCTCTAACATTGAATACTTCGCCTGATGAATTAAACATGGCGTTCCCAATTGTTTTAAAACATCAACGGCAACACGAGTCTGCTCCGCCGAATAATTACTGATTCCAACATACAACGCTTTTCCACTTCTTACGGCGTGATCTAATGCCATCATCGTTTCTTCAATTGGCGTTTCAGGATCTGGACGGTGCGAGTAAAAAATATCAACATAATCAATACTCATTCGTTTCAAACTCTGATCTAAACTAGACAACAGATATTTTCTCGAACCCCAATCTCCATAAGGTCCGTTCCACATCGTGTAACCCGCTTTGGTAGAAATTACGATTTCATCACGCAGATTTCCCTGAAAATTATGCCATAGTATTTTTCCAAAATTCTCTTCAGCAGAACCAGGAACCGGCCCGTAATTATTTGCTAAATCAAAGTGTGTAATTCCTTTATCAAAAGCTTCTACGGCAATACTTTCGCAATTTTCAAAATTATCAACCGAACCGAAGTTATGCCATAATCCTAAAGAAATTTCAGGTAATAATAACCCGCTTTTTCCGCATCTGTTATATTTCATTATTTTAATTTAATGGTTGGAGTTTTTATAGGTTTTAAAAATACAAAAAACTCTCGAAGTTTTGCCACGAAGACACGAAGACACGAAGATTTTTATACTAAAATGAAATCGCCACGAATTCACGAATTTTTAAACAATTAATTCGTGAATTCGTGGCGAAAAAAACCTTTGCTTCTTTGAACCTGTGCAACTTTGCACCTCAAAAAACCTATTCTTTTATCTCAAAACCACCCTGTAAACCTTTATCAGAACTTCCTCCAACCATAATTTTAAAAGTTCCCGGTTCAACTAAATAATTTCCTTCATTATTATAAAAACCAAGTTCTTTATCCGTTAAAGTAAAATTTACCGTTTTAGTTTCACCCTTTTTAAGATTCACCAATTCAAAGCCTTTTAATTCTTTTATTGGGCGAACGATACTTGCAAATTCATCATGAATATATAATTGCACTACTTCTTTTCCATCATAATTTCCTGAATTAGTTACTTCAACACTTACCTCCACTTTTTCTCCTTTTGCGAAAGCAGTTTTATTCAATTTCAAGTTTTTATAATCAAATTTCGTGTAACTCAATCCAAAACCAAACGGAAATTGAGGCGTTTTCTCCACATCCATATAATGCGACCAAAAAACATTTTTATCGCTGTCAATTGGTCTTCCTGTGCTGTATTTGTTATAATAAATCGGCACCTGACCCACATTTCTAGGAAATGACATTGGCAGTTTTCCACTTGGGTTATAATCTCCGTATAAGACCTGCGCCACTGCATTTCCAGTCTGAGTTCCCAAATGCCAAGCTTCTACAATTGCCGGAATATTTTCTGCTGCCCATGGAATACTTAATGGACGACCATTATTTAAAACCAAAACTACATTCGGATTCACTTTATAGATTTCTTCTAATAATTCCTGCTGTAAACCTGGAAGATTCAAATCTGTTCTACTTCTTCCCTCACCGCTTTGGAAACCATATTCGCCTAAAACCATTATGACAACATCGGCATTTTTTGCTGCAGTTTTAGCTGCTTCAAATCCGCTTTTATCTGTAGTGTTGAAAACTGTTTCAGTTAAAAAAGTCGCTTTTTGTTTTAATAAATCTACTCCTTTTTCAAAAGTCAGCTGATTGTCTTTATATTGCTGCATACCTTCTAAAACTGAAACCGCAGTATCATCGGAAGCGGCAATTCTCCAACTTCCCAACGGACTGTTTTTATCATTTGCTAAAGCTCCGATCAAAGCTATTTTCTGTCCAGATTTCTTTAGCGGAAGCAAGTTCTTATCATTCTTCAACAAAACGATTGATTTTTTCGCCATATCCAAAACGCCGTCGTTGTTGGCTTTACTTCCAACAACTTCTTTTTCGCGTTTTTCATCGCAATATCTGTACGGATCATCAAATAATCCCAATTCAAATTTCACTCGTAGAATTCTGCGAACGGCATCATCAACCAAAGCTTCTTTTACCTTTCCTGATTTTACCAAATCAACCAATTTTGCCACATATAAGTACGATTCCATATCCATATCAGAACCCGCAATTACGGCTTTTGCAGTTGCATCGGCTTCATCTTTTGCATATCCGTGCGCGATCATTTCACGAATCGAAGCATAATCAGAAATTACAAATCCGTCAAACTTCCATTTTCCTTTTAAAATATCTCTTTGCAGAAAAGCATTTCCCGTTGCCGGCACACCATTCAAAGTATTAAACGAATTCATAAACGTACGAACTCCCGCTTCAACCGTAGCTTCAAAAGGAGGCAAAACCGAGTTGTACAATTTAGAATTGCTGATATCCACAATATTATATTCCAATCCAGCTTCAACATAACCATAAGCCGCAAAGTGTTTCGCGCAAGCCGCAATCGTATTTACTTTCTGAAGATCTGCAACGGTTTCTCCTTGAAAACCTTTTACTCTTGCATACCCCACTTTACTTCCCAAATACGGATCTTCCCCTGCACCTTCCATCACACGTCCCCAGCGCGCATCATTTGCGACATCTACGTTTGGTCCAAAAGTCCAGTTAATTCCAGATGCCGAAGCTTCATCTGCTGCAATTGCTGCCGATTTTTTAATCGCTTCTAAATCCCAACTCGCAGCTTCTGCCAACGGAATCGGGCTTAACGTTTTATAACCATGTATAACATCAAAGCCAATAATTAACGGAATTCCTAATCGCGTTTCTTCAACTGCAATTTTCTGTACGGCACGAACTTCTTTCACGCCACGAACCGTCAGCATTGAACCCACTAGTCCTTTTCTTAAATGTTCGTATTTTAATTCCGCTGTTCCGCCTTTTGGTGCTGGTCCCGTTACATCCCAAAAACCGTTATATTGGTTCATCTGTCCAACTTTTTCCTCCAGCGTCATTAACGGCAAAAACAAATCTATGCGCTGCTCAACAGTTTTATTTTTATCCAGATACGGCTTTTTTTGTGCATTCATATTTCCAATCGTAAAAAGGGCAAAAACCCCAATAGTTATTATTTTTTTATTTTTCATATGTGTGGTTTAGTTAGTTTTTTTTTAAGACGCTAAGGTTCTGAGATGCTGAGATTCTAAGGTTTCTTTGGGCGTGTCCCGCCGAAAAAGGCGGGTCGGGCTATCCGTTTCAAGTCCTCGCACTTCCTTCGTCAGGCTGTGGGCTTTCCACTGCTATCCTTCACGCAAACATTTTCAAAAGACACAATCTTGTCATTTCGACTGAAAGGAGAAATCGCACTATCCCGACGCTTCGGGACACACAGAATATTCCCAATCTTTGGCGAATCCCGAGTGTGATCCTTCGTTCCTCAGGATGACAAACTATGCGGGCTTCGACTTCGCTCAGCATGACAAAAAAATCTAAAATCTAAAATTCTGACGTAAAAGAAGATGCAGGCAAATTCGCTTTATTAAACAAATCTGACTGTATTGTATTTCCCCATGCAAACCTCACTTTTGCTGGACTTGTAACTTTTTTACTTGTCAAAATCACTTCATTATTTTTAATCGAAGCTTCGGCTGGATAGAAAACTCCATCTGTTCCAGCGACTTCAAATTGATTCGATTTTTTATCTTTAAAATACAATCCATCAGCATAATCAAAAGAAACTACCACTTTATTTTTCTCAATTTTAATGTCTTTAAAAAGTGGTCCATTTACCAAATTGGAATTGACTTTATAGGTTTCAGCCAAAGCCAACTTGGCCAGACGAATTCCAACATCTTTTTTATTTTTGGGATGAATATCAATTGTGTCTGAAATATCGCTGATAACGACCATTCCGGTTTTTGAAACTTCTTTCAATAATTTTCTTTGAGAATCTCTAACCGTCACATTTGAAAAGTTGTTTGTTCCCGTTTTAAAAGGCGCGATTTGAACATAATAAAAAGGGAAATCATCTTTCCATTCTTTTCTCCATGACGTAATTAAGGCGCCTAAAGTTTTATCATAAACCAAAGAACCTACATTCGATTCTCCCTGATACCAAAGCGTTCCTGCAATCTTAAATCCGACAATTGGATAAATCATTGCATTATAAGCGCGTCCAGGCTGTCTTGGTCCGTATTCTTGTTCGTTTAGTTTTTTGGCATTTTCCAGTAAAAGTGTATCATTATTAACCACATCTTCTGGCATCCATATTTCGGCTGGAGTCCCGCCCCAATTGGAAGAAATTAATCCGATTGGAACATTTTTTAAATCTTCGCGAAGGCGTTTGGCAAAAAAATAACCAATGGCACTAAAATATTTCATAGTTTCCGGTGTCGATTCAGTCCAATTTCCAAGCAAATTATTCTGCGGACTTTCTGCAGTCAATTTCGGAACGGTAAAAAATCGAATATTAGAATTCGAGGCGTTTTTCATCTCTTCTTCACCATTGTCAATTCCCCAGCTTGCCGACATTTCCATATTCGATTGTCCCGAACAAAGCCAGACTTCGCCAATCAAAATATTTTTTAAAATGACTTCATTGTAGCCTTTTATCGAAATAGAAAAAGGTCCGCCAGCCTCTGGAGTTTTAATCGTGATTTCCCATTTTGCCTGATTATTGGCAACGGTTTTATATTCCTGATTATTCCAGCCAGAAACCAGTTTTATTTCCTCTTTTGGATTTGCCCAACCCCAAACTTTCACTTCAGAATTGCGCTGTAAAACCATATTATCACTAAAAATATTCGGAAGCGAAACGTTTGCCATCATAGTACTGGAAATCAATAGAAAGAAAACAAACTTATAAATATTATTTTTCATGTAATAAGCTTTTTAAAAATGGAGCATATTCATCAGCCAAAACTTTATGATCTGCCACATCTGGATGTCCTGAACAACCTTTTGGTGTCATCGGCTTAAATTTGAAAATCTGAATAGGTTTGTGTGTTTTATCAGAATCGAATGCTGATTTTACTTTGTTCAGACAATCTTCAAAAACAACTGCTCTTTCTCCGCCAACCATTGGACTATTCGTAATTACAATCTGCACATTCGGATTGTGTTGGTATAACATTTTGATGAAATTGATGTAATTCGAAACATACTTTTCAGGATTAAATGCAAGGCGTTCTTTTTTTCCGTCTCCACCAGAAAAATCATTGGTTCCTAAAGCAATACTTATAATATCCGGCTGAAAAGCAAAATCATATTTAGGTTTCGAAGGATCTTTCGTTAAATATAAATTCGGATAAATATCCGGCATTATTGCTTCGTCTTTGTTTTCGTCATTCCAGTTGCGATACATTCCGATTCCAGACACACAGCTCATTAAATAATCGACACCAAGTGTTCTCGAAAGTCTTGGTCCGTATGCATAATAACTGTTGTGATGATCCATATATTCTCCTTTATCACAAGGAATATCAGACGGATCACTTGCCGCGCCACAAGTAATTGAATCACCGATAAATTCGATTTTCTTTTTCTTTTTAAAAGAAATTGTAGTCAGTTTTGCCGTTGTTCCTGCAAATAAAATATTACCGCTTTGCGCTTCTGTATTTTTATAGATTTCTAAACGATGTTCTTTCTTGTTTGAAGTCACTTTTATTGGAAATGTCTGAACATCGCCTTTTTCTATCCTGATTTTCCCAATATATTTTCCATCCAAAACCACCTGAACATAATTATGATGTTGATAAGAATCTACACTTTGAAGTGCAATTGAACATTCATTTCCAATAAAATTAAACGAAACCGAAGATGCAGTCCCTATCAAAATGACATTATCGTTTTGAAGTTTATCAATTCGGCCATGGTATAAAAAAGTTTTACTTGAATTTTGCGTTTGCGAAGTCGAAACGATCGAAATCAGCAAAAACGAAATTAAAAGAGCTATTTTTTTGGGAAACATAATTTATTTGTTAAAATATAAATACGATTCACAAATATATTTGAAATGAATTAGACAGAAAGATACTAAAATGTCAAAATACAATAAAAAAACACCACATAAACACATCATTTGAAGGATAACGAATGTTATTTGTACTTTTAAAGGGTGTTTTTGTTCTTTTAGAAGAAAATAACGGTTTATCTTTAACGTTTCAACTTATATAAGACTAAAAAAAATGAAATCGATCCTTTATATTTTTTTACTTCCTCTTTTTTTATTTTCTTCTTTTACTGTGAAAAGAGAAGAGAAACAAAAAATAACTCAAAATCCTAAAATTAAAGCCGAAATTGATCGGGATTCTATTATTGCATATGCCAAAGAATATTTGGGAACACCTTACTTGTACGCAGGCAGTAACCCGAAAAAAGGTTTTGACTGCTCTGGTTTTGTAAGTTATGTGTATAGCAATTTTGGTTTGACATTGCCAAGAAGTTCGAGCGGTTATAAGAATTTGGGAAAAGCTCTAAAACCTGAAGATTTTAAGGTTGGAGATATTTTAGTTTTTTACGGTTACAAAGACAGAACTATTGTTGGCCACCTTGGAATTATATGCGAAGCTAACGGAATGCATTCTAAATTTATTCACGCTTCATCTGGAAAAGCACAACAAGTTACGATTACAGCTCTTGATACAGAACATTATACCAAACGTTTTTATAAATGTATTGATGTTTTATCTAAGTAGTTTTTGCCACAGATTAAAAGCTTAGCACCCATTTTCTATAATTCTCTTTAATCGATCAATCTCTGGATTCAATTTTTTCCTTCTGAATTATTGGAATTGGAATTTAAACTTTTATTCTTCCGTCAATAGTTTCAGCAGACTTTCATCTCTTTGATAAATATCTTTGTAGAAATTCAACTGCCCTTCGCGGTCTACCCACGCTGTAAAATAGCCAATATAAACAGGAACTTTTTTCTTAAGCGTATACCAGCTTTCTTTTCCGGCGTGCATGGCTTTATCGATTCTGGCAGGATTCCAAGATGGATCTGGTTTTAACAATTCAATTGCCAATTCACGAGGTTTTGCCACACGCACACAGCCGTGGCTAAAAGCTCTGCTTTCTCTTTCAAACAAACTTTTAGAAGGAGTATCATGCAGATAAATATTACTTGAATTTGGAAACAAAAACTTCACCAATCCCAAAGAATTATTTTTTCCCGGAAGCTGGCGAACGGCACCATTATTCCATTCTAAATTTTTCTTTTGCAGATAGTTTTTATCTTTCGCCATTCCTGGTTTTATCTCTTTTGCAATAATACTCGGCGGCACATTCCAATACGGACTAAAAACAATATTGTTCATCATTCCGCTGAAAATTACGGTTTTTGTCATCGCTTTACCCACAACAACAGGCGAAGTAAAAGCAATTTTTCCATCCTCAATTAAATACAATTTAAATTCAGGAATGTTTACTTCGATGTACTTTTTCCCTTTTTCCAATTCAGGGTCAATCCATCTGCAGCGTTCCATATTGGCGATTATGGTTTTTATCCTGTCAGAAACTGGAATATTCAAATCGTTTATATGTTCTGCTAAAATGGTGTTTTTTGGCGCATAACCGTGTCGCAGTTCATAGTTTTTCATGGCTTTTATTAAAACCGTATCACAAACCGCGCTTTTAGTATCTTCTTTAAGATCTTTAGTTACAAAAAGTCTTTCTCTAATTTGAGCTATAACATTTGAAGAATCGCCTAATTTTAAACTTTTAAAATCTTCTCCCGTTTCAATGGTTTTCCAGCCGCCTTTTTTCTCAATTTCTCTGTATTCTTTTAGAGCATCACGAAGTTTATAATATTGGCTGAACATCTTTCTTTTCTTATCGTCTAAAATGGTCGATTTTTTAAAGATCGAATCTGAAAGCACTTGATAATTGAACTTTTTACGAGGTAAAAGCCATTCTAAAGAAATAACCGTTTTTTCATCAAATCCTCCGTATACTTTTTCGGCATAATAGTAATAAAGATTAGAAAGAAGTAAATCAGTATCTTCCTTTGATAATTTCTTGGCAGCATTATTATCAAAAACCAGATTCAATTGTTCGCTGTATGGAAAATTCGCTTTTAATCCTTCTTGATCCAGGTTTTTGTATTGATTGAATAAAGTATTACCAAATTCTACAACTCCTTTGTTATCCTGCCACAATTGAGTTGATTTATTTTTTTGATATAAAGAAGTTACATCACTTTTAAATTTAGCAAGTTTCGGATAACTTTCATAAAATGCAGCAACTCGAGTACTGTCAATTGTAAGTTTCAATTCTGGAATTTTCTCAACTGTTTTAATCGAATTTTCTTCTCTTTTATCTGCTTTAGAGTTACACGAAAAAACAGTAAAAAGTACAACCGTAATAAAAAGCGAATACCAAATTTTCATACCAGATTTTTTTATTAAAAGTAGAAAAAATTCTATTAAATCAAAGTCTTCGCAAATAAATTTACTCAACTTCTTTTCTTCTTTTCAAAGTAATGATACTCCATAAAAAAAGCTCCAAACAATTACTTGTCTGGAGCTTGCCATATAACCAACCTATTAAAATTCTTAGATAACCGTACCTTTTAAAGTAAGGATTTTTGGTGTTGTTTCTGCACTAGTTGTTACAGTAACTGTTTTTGTAAAAGCGCCTTTGTTTGCAGCATTGTAAGTTGCAGTAACTTTTGCCGACTTACCTGGCTGAATTGGCTCTTTTGTATAATCTGTTGCAGTACAACCGCAAGATCCTTGCACGTTTGTAATTACAACGGCTGTTTTTCCTGTATTTTTAAATTCGTAAACAATTGCTTTTGGAGTTCCTTGTGGAATTTGTCCAACGTCAATTGTTTCTGCTTTCCAAACAATAGTAGAAGCAGCTATTTCAACAGTTGAAGTTCCTGAAACTAAAGATTGAACTGGTGCAATTGCCGAAAAAGACATTAGGCCTAAAGCTAAAGCTAACATCGAAATTTTAATCATTTTCATAACGGATATATTTAAAATGGTTTATAGTTCTAATTTGATATTACAAAGGTATTTCAGACAAAATCAAATCGCTGTTAACTGCTTTCAAATGTTTGTTAATGACTTGTTAATCGCTTATTTTCAGGGTAAAATTGATTAATATTACACTTTTAAATTCCTTATTCTTGAAAATTAATAAACTCAACAGCATCATTCTATTAGGGTTGGTGGCCATAATAAGTATTTTGGTTGCGCAGCTGTTATGGACAAAAGAGGCTTTTACTATAGAACAGAAAAAACTGAGCCAGAAAGCACATATTGCTTTATTGGAAGTGGCAAAAAAGCTTTATGAAGGAACAAACCATGAACTGCCGGTACAGAATCCCGTACAGAAAATATCGAACGACTATTATATCGTAAATGTCGACAATGAATTTGAACCCGAGATTTTAGAATTTTATCTCAAAACGGAATTCAAAAAAATGAATATCACTACAGATTTTGAATACGCAATGTATAATTGTCAGAGTGATGAAATGATTTATGGGGATTATATTGCACTTTCTAAAAAGGAGAAATGCAAAAAAAGCGTCTATTTCCCTAAACATAAAAATCTTGTCTATTATTTTGCTGTTCGTTTTCCAAATGAAACTACATATTTATTTAGCTCCATGCGTTTTTGGTTTGTCCTTTCAACCGCTTTAATTTTGATTTTGCTCATTTACGTTTATTCTATTTTTAAACTTTTGCAGCAAAAAAAATATTCAGAGTTACAGCGCGATTTCATCAATAACATGACGCACGAATTTAAGACACCATTGGCTTCAATTCTGATTGCATCTAAATATTTAATTGAACAAAAACCTATTAAGGAAGACAAAAAGCTTTTTACCTATACCGATATAATTATCAATCAAGGAAATAAATTAAATGGGCACATCGAGAAAATTCTAAATATTGCTAAGTCCGATTATAAGCCATTAGAACTTAAAAAAGAGAGTATTTTAATTGTTCCGATAATTGAAGAAGCGATTTCAAATATCAATTTAAAATATCCCGAAGCTGTTTTTAAAATTGAAACTTCATCCAATGATTATGCAATAGAAACTGATACTTTTCATTTTGCCAATTTAGTTTATAATTTATTGGATAATGCTGTAAAATACTGCAGCGTAAAACCAGAAGTAACAATCAAAATTACAGAAGAAAAAAATTGTTTAAAACTTGAGTTTATTGATAATGGAATTGGGATTACTCCTAAAAAAATATCTTTTATCTTTGATAAGTTTTACCGTGTCCAAAACGAAAAAAGCAACGAAGTAAACGGATTTGGTCTCGGTTTATATTATGTAAAAGAAATCTGTACGCTGCAGAACTGGAAAATAAAAGCTGAAAACAATGTTGAAAAAGGCGTAACAATAACCTTATCAATTCCTTATAAAAAATGAGAAATTTCAAAATACTATATGCCGAAGATGACGAAACTCTTGCGTTTTTAACCAAAGACAACTTGGAGCAGAATAATTATGAAGTAATTCATTGTTCTGACGGAAAAGCGGCACTGAAAACTTTTGAAGAAGAAGATTTTGATATCTGCATTTTTGATATTATGATGCCGAAAATGGATGGTTTTAATCTGGCAGAAGCTATTAGAAAAATCGATCTTGATATTCCTATTATTTTTCTTTCGGCAAAAACTTTAAAAGAAGACAGAATTAAAGGATTACGTTTAGGAGCTGATGATTATCTCGTGAAACCTTTTAGCATAGAAGAATTACTTTTGAAAATTGAGATTTTTTTAAAACGTTCGCAGAAAAATATTCCGCTTGTAAAAACTATTTACGAAGTGGGAAAATATCAGTTTGACACTAAAAATTTTATTCTTTTTAATAATGAAGAAAAAGTAGGTCTTACCCAGCGTGAAGCCGAATTATTGAAACTTTTTCTAGATCATAAAAATTCAGTTTTAAAGCGTGAACAAATTTTAACTTCTTTGTGGGGAACGGACGATTATTTTATGGGCAGAAGCCTTGACGTTTTTATTTCGCGTCTTCGCAAAATATTAGCAAATGAAGAAGGCATTTCGATAGAAAACCTTCATGGCATTGGGTTTCGATTTTCTATTGGATAAAATCACAATTCTACTAAAAATAAAGAAAAATCTGTAAATAGATTTTCGAAAATCTTTGTATTTTTAATATCTAAATTTCCTCGATATGAAATTACATCATTTGCGAAATGCCACTTTGGTGATTGAAACAGAAAAGCATGTCATTTTAGTGGACCCAATGTTAGGCAAAAGAAAAACGATTCCGCCTTTTACTATTTTTAGATACAAGCCCAAAAGAAATCCGCTGGTGGCACTGCCAAAAAACAGCCGTGAAATATTAAGCCGAGTTACACATTGCTTAATTACTCATTTGCATCCAGATCATATTGATAAAGCCGGCGAAGTATTTTTACGAAGAAAAAGTGTTCCTGTAATCTGCAGCTCTAAGGACGAAAAAGCACTTCTTCAAAGAGGACTGACCGTTATTCAAACTTTAGAATATTGGGAACCTCAAAAATTTTTAGACGGAAAAATAACTGGAATTCCTGCCATTCATGGTTATGGTTTTATTTCTAGATTAATGGGAAATGTAATGGGATTTCTTATCGAATTGGCAGATCAAAAATCAATTTATGTTAGTTCTGACACTATTTTTACCGAACATGTCGAAAAAGTTCTGACACAGTTTAAACCAGATATTTCGATTGTCGCCTGCGGTACTGCACGATTAGATATCGGACAGCCGTTATTAATGCGAATGGATGACATTTTGAAATTTGCAACCCTTGCTCCAGGAAAAGTTCTGGCCAATCATATCGAAGCTTTAAATCATTGTCCTACAACGAGATTGCAATTACGAACTGCTCTTTCAGATCATGGACTTTTAACCAAAACTTCCATTCCGAAAGACGGGGAATGTGTTGAATATTAAAGCAATAATAGTCCGAATTCGCGAAGCGTATTTACTGGTTTTGAATACCAAAATAATTCGAAATCTTCTAATGAAGTTTCGAAATCATTTTTCACTTCTTGAAAGGTATAATTTTTAGCATTTGAAATGGAAATTTTAGACAAGATTGAAATCAGCCACTCCCCTTCTTCTTTGCTGGTTTGAATATTGAAGCTTTCTTTTTTATCGTGAAAAGTTAAGAACATCATTTCCCAGCTTCTTCCTTTTTTCGATTTTATAAAAATTTCAGCAGATGGTTTTCCGCCAAGCCAAACCACTTTTGCATTTGGTTTTGTGTTAAAATCGTTCTGTTCCTGAAGTGCATCAAAAATAAAATCGGGATGAATTTTGGTTTTCGGAATTTTAAAATCAAACCAATCTTGCAATTCGTAATCAAAACAAATTCCGTGCATGAAATTGAAAAGCGATTTCTTTAATCCGAAGCTAAATTTATCGTGATTGATTCCAGTTGAATCGGTATATTCAATATCATTATTGGCAAAAGTTCCAATTGCTTCTGTTTTTTTGGTTACGCCAAATTTTTCAGGATATAACCCGACCGGACTATGAGCTGTCAAAGCAAATTGATGCCAGAATCCAGACTGTAAAACTCCAGCTTCAAATAATTGACGTACCATTTCGAGACTGTCAATTGTTTCCTGAATCGTCTGCGTTGGATATCCATACATTAAATAGGCATGAACCATAATTCCCGCTTCAGTAAAATTTCGGGTTACTTTCGCAACTTGTTCAACCGTAACACCTTTATCAATTAATTTCAATAATCGATCTGAAGCTACTTCTAAACCACCTGAAACAGCAATGCAACCTGAAGCCTTCAGTAACAGACATAAATCTTTTGAAAAACTTTTTTCGAAGCGAATATTAGTCCACCAAGTTACGGCTAGTTTCCTTTTTAGAATTTCAAGCGCCAAAGCACGCATTAAAGCTGGCGGTGCAGCTTCATCAACAAAATGAAATCCGTTCTGACCTGTTTTTTCGATCAATTCTTCCATTCGATCGCAAAGCAGACTTGCAGCAACAGGTTCGTATACTTTGATGTAATCTAAAGAAATATCACAAAAAGTACATTTTCCCCAATAACAGCCGTGTGCCATTGTGAGCTTATTCCACCTTCCGTCACTCCACATTCGGTGCATCGGATTAACAATTTCGATAACCGAAATATATTTATCCAAAGGCAGATCTGAATAATCTGGAGTTCCTACGTAAGCTTGTTTATAATCGTGTTTTAAGGAATTATTTTTATAAACTACTTCTCCATTTTCCAATAAAAATGTTCTTTTGAAAGAATTTGAGTCTGGATTTTCTAAATGAAAAATTAATTCTTCGATAGGAACTTCTCCATCATCTAAAGTGATAAAATCGAAAAATTCGAAAACACGTTTATCAGAAAGCGAACGCAATTCGGTGTTAGGGAAACCTCCACCCATCGAAATTTTAATTTCAGGATGATTTTCTTTTACCCATTGCGCACATCTAAATGCGCTATATAAATTCCCTGGAAAAGGAACAGAAATTAGAAATAAAGTTGGTCTTACAGCTTCAATTTTGGCTTTTAAAAGAGAAATTAAAATCGAATCTATATAAGTTGGTTCTTGCTGTAAAGCTTCGTACAATTCATCAAAAGAATTGGCGCTTCGTCCTAAACGTTCGGCATATCGGCTGAAACCAAAATTCTCGTCAACACATTCTACAATAAAATCTGAAATATCTTCCAGATATAAAGTTGCCAAATGTTTTGCTTTGTCTTGAGTTCCCATTGTTCCAAAAGCCCAATCTAGTTCTTCTAGTTGTGCAAAACGAGAAGCTTCTGGCAGAAAATCTTCCTGACAAATCTGTAAAGCCAAAGTTGGATTTTTCCCTTGCAAAAACTGGATTACAGAATCGATCGTTTTAATATATTCGTCTTGAAGAGCAAAAATTCTTTTGGAATTATCGGAAACTTCAACGTTTCCAACTTCAAACCTGAAACTTGAAACTTGAAACAAATTAATTAATCCCTTTTTCGAAAACAGTTCCAAAATTACATCAATACCCAAGTCAGCTTGAGCCGATTCGATATTTTTGGTATTCAGAAAACCTTTTATATATGCCGTTGCCGGATACGGAGTATTCAGTTGGGTAAAAGGAGGCGTAATTACAAAAAGTTTCGTTTTCAAGAGGAATTATTTTTTGCAAAAATACGAGATATTTAGAGACTTTTATGGGAAAGATTTTATTGGATGATGTTTTGAGTTTTTGATTTTGTTTTGTAGGATATTTAATTACATTTGCCTCGCTGTTAAATATCCTATATGAAGAAAATTTTACTCTTATTTATTGTTTTTATCAAATGTGCTTGTGTTTTTGGGCAAGAAATTAATCCGAATTCGTCCAATAATTTTTTATTAGAAGATAAAAATGGGCATCTAATTCAAAATTTGGAACAGCAAAAACAATTTTTGAAAATTAGGGAGGAAAAGATGAAAGAAGAAGTCCTGAATTTAAAAAAAGTGATTTTAAATTCAAAAGATGGAAATTTGACTTCAAAAACAGCAGCTACTCTTCAAGGAGTAGAAATGTGTACCAATGGAGGTTTTGAGCAATATGAAACCGTAAACGGAAACAGTTATCTTAAGAATTTTCTTTGCACAATAGGTGATCCTCCCGGACCAACGCAATGCCGATCGATCACCAATACTGCCGATTCATATATCAATCGCTATAATCCTAATAACATGAATATTATGGCAACTGGCGTTTCTGCCAATTTGGTTGACCCATATATAGGAGACATTAAAGCATTTGATCAATATGCTCTTAAAATTAATTATGAAAATTCCTCTACCTATGGTTCTATTGTTCAGGGCAAAAGGTTTAAAACAAATAATGAAAATTATCTAAAATTTAACTACAAAGCAGTATTACAAAGTGTTTATGACAATAGTCATACTGATAATCAAGCTTTTGTAAAAGCACGAATTTTAGATAAAAATAATAAGGTTGTGAGTGAATTTTGTTTAGTTGGAGATGAAAAAAATTGCATTTTCAGCAAGGTTCCGAGTCAGACTTCTGACTATGTTACTTTATATACCGGTAATTGGCAATCAGGGTTATTGGATATTTCATCAATTCCTAATAATGAAGAATTTACAGTTGAATTTATGGCTTCAAGATGTGGTTTGGGCGGGCATTTTGGGTATATGTATATTGATGATGTTTGTACCTTACATTCTGCAGAAAATCTGCAAGGTTCTATAGAACTTGATCCTTTGAATAAAGTTTGTCCTACTCTACCTATATCAGTTTGCGGCAGTTATACTATTCCTAATTCTGGAGGAATTTCTGCGTCTGTAAACAAAATCACTTTAAATGTTTACAATAGTAATAATGTGTCAATTTATAGTACATCCACTACTTCAAGTTTAGATACAACAAATAAAAAATTCTGTTTTACATTAAAAAATAGTGATTTTCCAAATATTACAAGTGCCAATTATAATGTAGGCGTACAAATTGATTATGACATTTCTGGAACTTCCTGTGCAGGAACCACATTTAATTCTGCCATAGATTCGGACGCAAATCCTGGCTGGGATATTTCTTTTTTGAACTGCTCTTCAAGTTGTGCCATTAATGTAACAACTGCCAAAATATCTCAATGTGATGCAAACCGTGACGGAAGTGAAAATTTTGATTTGTCTACACTAAATCCTCTAGTGGTTCCTTCAACTACGGGTTTAAATTTTAGTTATTTCAAAAATTATAACGAGGCAGATTCCAACTTAAATGCTATTACTAATTTTACAAGTTATCCAAGTTCAAGTGCTTCTATTTTTGTCAGAGTGAGCAAGGACGCAACTTGCTACAAAATTATTTCTGTCAATCTAGAGGTAAGAAATCCGACAGCAAATATTACAGGTATCTTAAATGTCTGCTCTGGAAGCACTGTATTAACTGCTTCTCCAGGATCTTCGTATTTATGGAGTACTGGTGGAAGTACACAAAGTATTACGGTAACTTCGTTAGGAGATTATTCTGTTACTGTCACAGATTCTTTTGGATGCACCAGCACTGCAAGTGTTACCATAGAACCCAGTCAAACTGCTGTTTCTCCTTCCTTACAGATTACGCAGCCCTCATGTTTTGTTTCTACAGGAACAATAAAAGTAACCTCAGCGGCATCACAATATAGTTTTGATGATGGCTCTACTTGGGGTACAAGCGACACGAAGAGTAATTTATATCCTGGAACTTATTTAGTAAAAATAAAGACCATAAATGGATGTACTTCCTACTCTCAAAGTGTGACTATTACAGCTGCTTCTACCTTGTATCCAAATTACACTTATACTAATCCTTTATTTTGCGGAGATAGCGGAAGCATTACTATTACAACTCCAGCCGCATATTACAGCTTTGATGACGGTACAACTTGGGTAAATAATTCTACCGCTAACAATCTTTTACCTGCAAATTATAAAATTCGTACCAAAGACTCACAAGGTTGTATTTCATCGGCAAACAATGTACTTATCAGTAGTAATACGCTACAAACCCCAACTTATACAATTCTATTGCCTGCTTGTACTGCAAAAGGAAGTATAACCATTAATACACTTTCGGATTTTTACACTTTTGATGGAGGAAACACATGGGTTACAAACAACACAATGAGTAATTTAAATGCAGGAAGCTATTCTTTAGGAATTAAAAATGCTTTAGGCTGTACTTCTTATTATACATATGCTTATTTAAATGATTTTAAGGATTTCTATCCTCAATATACAACTGAACAACCAATTTGCGGAACAGATGGCAGCATAACTATTACTACTGCAGCAGATTCATACAGTTTTGATAATGGAGTAACTTGGACTAGCAATAATATTAAAAAGCTGCCATTTGGAAGCTATCAAATAAAAATAAAAAACAGCGCGGGATGTATCAGCGCTTCTAGTTATGTTTCTTTATATCAGCCTTATCTGAGTTCGCCAGTTATTACTCAAGAACAGCCCACTTGTGGCGCAAACGGAAAAATCACTATCAACTCACTATCAGATTTTTATAGTTTTGATAATGGTGCAACCTGGACAACTGTCAATTCTAAATCATTACCTCCTGGGATTTATACCATAATTATAAAAAATAGCCTTGGCTGTACCTCTTATCCAACTACTATTTATCTAAATAATCCAAATATAGATGTACCCGCGTATACAGTTGTTCAACCCACTTGTACATCTGCAGGCAGCATTACTATAAATACAACTGCTAGTTTCTATAGTTTTGATGGAGGCTACACTTGGGGAACTTCTCCTTCCTTATCAAACCTTAATTCTTATACCTATTACAACATTGCAATAAAAAACAATTTAGGTTGTGTTTCTAACTCTGTAGGTGTTTTGATTAATAACGCAAAACTTCCTGACCCAGATTATACAGTTACTAATCCGAGTTGTGGAAATATTGGCAATATTACATTCAATACTACTGCAGATTATTACAGTATTGATTATGGCACAAACTGGAGCACGAGTAATGTTTTTAATAATTTAGGTCCGGGATATTACAATTTAATGATAAAAAAAGATAATTGTACATCCAATTATGTTTCTATTTATCTCGATTCCTCCAAACTGGCACAGCCCAACTTAACCATCGTTCAGCCAGGATGCGGCACAAAAGGCAGTATTAAAATTAATACTGCTGCAAGTTCTTATAGTATTGACGGGATAAATTGGGGGACAAATCCTGTGTTTTCAAATCTTTCAGCAGGATATTATTACCCAGTAATCAAAAATGCTCAAGGTTGTGTTTCAAGCTCAAACTCGGTATCGCTTCAAGAATTTTATCTTCCAATTCCCACTTTTAAAACTACACAACCTACTTGTGGAGTTGGAGGAACTATAACCTTTACTTCAACTGAAGCACAATACAGTATAGATGGAGGCAAAACCTGGAGTACTAGCCCTACATTTACTAATCTAAGTCCAAACACTTACTATTTGATGGTAAAAAATGCTACTGGGTGCATGTCTAACCCTTACAGCGCATACGCTAGCCTACAACAATACTATTTACCTAATCCAGATTTTACATTAATCCAGCCAACATGTGGAATCAATGGAAGTATTAGTATCGCAACAGTTGCAAGTTCTTACAGCTTTGATAACGGCAATACTTGGACAACTAATCCTGTTCTTTCAGGACTTACTTCTGGTTATTACAACATCGTGATAAAAAATGCAACGGGTTGTAAGTCTTATGGTTTATCGATGTATATTAATCCTTATTATCTTCCCAATCCAAATGTAAAAGTAGTACAACCAACCTGCGGAAATGGAGGAAGTATTACTGTTACAACTCCTGCGGACCAATATAGTTTTGATGGGGGCAGTACTTGGACTACAAATCCAATTTTATTAAATCCTGCTAGTTCATCTTATAATGTCCTTATTAAAAATGCAACGGGTTGTAAATCAAATTCACAGTATTTCTCCATAAACAAATTTTACCTTTCCTCACCAAATGTATCTGCTATTCAACCAACATGTAGTGCTCCTACTGGAACTCTAATAATAAATACTGCTGCGGACCAATATAGTTTTGATGGAGGAATAACTTGGACTACAAATCCTGTAAAGAAAAATTTAGCTGGCGGCTCATACAATGTAATAATAAAAAACACTCTAGGCTGTACCTCTTACAGTAGTTATATGTATATAAATACTCCCCCTTCAATTCCTGCTGCGCCCGCTGTAAAAATAGTTCAACCTTCTTCCTGCGGGGCCACTGATGGCAGCATAACTATAACAACATCAGCAATAAGTTATAGTTTTAATGATGGAAACAGTTGGACGACAAGTCCTACGAAAATAAATGTAGGGGCTGGTACGTATATTATTAAAATCAAAACAAATTCTTATAGTTGTGAATCAGCAACAACTGTTGTCAATTTGAGTTCTGGCACTACAATTGCAGCTCCAGATTTTACTAGCACCCAGCCAAATTGCAGCTCATCAAAAGGTTCTATTAACATTACAACAAATGCGGCAACTTATAGTTATGACAACGGATTGACCTACGTTTTTTCTAATACAAAAACAGATCTTTCTCCGGGTACTTATTTTATAAAAATTAAAAACTCAGCGGGTTGTGTTTCAAATGCTGCTACAGTTACCATTTCACCACTTGCACCGCTTACTGCTCCTGCCTTTACGGCAATCCAGCCTAATTGCACAGATTTTACAGGATCCATTTCAATTAATACTACAGCCGATTTTTATAGTTTTGATAACGGAATTACGTATGGAACATCCAATACAAAATCTAACCTATCCGCAGGAACCTATAATTTGATGGTTAAATATAATTCTGGTTGTATTTCTCTGGCGGCACCAGTCACTATACAAGCCGCACCTGTAATTCCTGACGCACCACAAGTGGTAGTTACGGATCCAATTGGCTGTAATTCGCCAAAAGGCAGTATTGTGGTTTCTACGGTTGCTAATCTATATAGTTTTGACGATGGTCTTACCTGGGATACTAGCAATAGTGCAAATTTATCTCCCGGAAGTTATTTTATCCGAATAAAATATACAAATGGCTGCGCATCTATAGCGTATAAAGCAACAATCAATGTTGCGCCAAACGCTCCCGCAACTCCAATTTTAACTGTTACTCAGCCTATTACTTGCAGCAATCCATTTGGCTCTATTTTAATTACAAGCACGTCCGATCAATATAGTTTTGACGATGGTAAAAATTATTCATCCAATCCTAATTCAGGAAATTTAATAGCTGGAACCTACATGGTTCGCGTTAAAAATAGTAGTGGTTGTGAGTCTGCTGCAGTAACTACAACCATTAATCCTCCAACGGATTATCCGAGCAATCCTCTATTTAAAACTATCCAGCCAGACTGCAATAATCTTAAAGGTACTATTACAATTACCGACACTGCAACAGAATATAGTTTCGATAATGGTGTTAGCTGGACTACAAGTGCAATGAAATCAGATCTTGACCCTAACACCTACTTGATCAAGGTCAAAAATAATAATGGCTGTATTTCAAATGCAGCCACAGTTACTATCAATCCTTTTACAAATTTTATTCCAAAGCCTGCTTTAGCCAGCCTTCAATCATTTTGTATTCAGGAAAATGCCGCACTAAATTCAATTATAATCACAGGGCAAAACATAAAATGGTATGACGCATTAACAAACGGATCCCTTTTACCCAATACAACTTTGCTTCAAGACGCTAAGACCTATTATGCTTCTCAAACTATAGATGGCTGTGAAAGCGAAAGAACTCCTGTATCCATAAAAATTCAAGATACTCATGCTCCTTCTGGCGATGCAAATCAGACATTTTGTACGGGACAAAATCCAACTTTAGCAAACATTCAAATTACAGGAACTTCAATAAAATGGTATGACGCTTTAAGTAATGGTTCGTTATTATTAGAAACCACAAATCTCGAAAATGGAAAAACTTACTATGCTTCTCAAACAGAAAACAATTGTGAAGGTTCTAGATTGGGAATTACAATTTCATTTATAAGCACTCCATCTGCTCCAACTGCCAACGGAAATCTAGAGTTTTGTAAAAGCGAGAATGCGAAATTAAGTAACATTCAAATGACAGGTCAAAATGTGAAATGGTATGACAGTGCTTTTTCGGCAGCTTCCCTGCCAAATACCACTTTGTTAGAAAACAATAGAACTTATTATGCTTCTCAAACTGTTGGATGCGAGAGCGATCGAACATCTGTTTTGATAAAGGTTTATGATACTAGTTTACCAACTGGTAATAACAATCAGCAATTCTGCATTGATGAAATTGCTACTTTAGAAAACCTTAATATAACCGGAACGAACCTTAAATGGTACGATCAAGCAACAGACGGAAATATTTTACAAGAGACAAGTTTATTACAAACTGCGGTTTATTATGCGACACAAACTCTAAATAATTGTGAAAGCCCACGATTGGCTGTAACAGTAAAAATTCAGGATACCCAAATTCCATTTTCAGATTCACCACAATCATTTTGTATTCAAAAAAATGCCAAAATCAGTAATATTGCTATAAACGGTCAAAATATAAAATGGTATGGAAGTTCTTCATCAGACAGCCTTTTATCTGAATCAACGACTCTTGAAAACGGAATGACATACTATGCTTCTCAAACAATTAGCAACTGCGAAAGTGATAAAATTCCCGTAACTGTAAATATACTTGGAGCGACGACAGCAGAATGCATTCACTTTGTTGAAGAGCTTCCCTATCCAAAATTCTTTACACCAAATAATGATGGCCATAATGATACTTGGACAATTGATTTTGATTATTTAGCTCCTAACAGCGGTATCAGAATTTTTGACCGTTATGGAAAATTAATTAAAGAATTACGTCCCGATACTTCTTGGGATGGAACTTATCTTGGACATCAAGAACCTGCATCAGATTATTGGTTTACCGTGACAAGATTCAATGGAACAGAATTTAGAGGTCATTTTAGTTTAAAAAGATAAAGAAAAGAAAGTCCGCAAAGTAAATTAATACGTTGCGGACTTTGCTTAAATTTTCAAGGTATAAATTAAAACTTATGTTCGTCTTTGCTAATCACCAAAAATGAAATTAAAGATATAAATGCCGCAGCTGTTAAATATAACCCAACATAACTAACACTGTAAGTAGAAGCCAGCCAAATGGCTATCATTGGCGCGAAAGCAGCTCCAAGAATTCCAGCCATGTTAAACGTTAACGAAGCACCAGAATAACGGACATTCGTTGGAAATAACTCGGATAGAAAAGTTCCCAGCGGACCGTAAGTGAATCCCATTAATGCCATTCCGATGCAGGCAAAAGCGGTGACTAAAACAATATTTCCCGAACTTAAAAAGTAAGAAAAGAAAAATCCGAAAACAGCAATTGCTGCTGTAGCTATAATAAGCATTTTACGACGTCCAATTTTATCAGCCACTACAGCAGAAACCGGAATAAAAATCGCAAAAAACAATACCGAAAATAATTGTATTAATAAACCATCTCTCTTTACAATTCCCAAGTCCGAAGTTGCCCAGCTTAATGTAAAAACGGTCATTAAATAAAAAACCAAGAAAGTTGTAATCGCGGCAAATGTTCCAAAAATCAGCTGGTTTTTATATGATTTTACTAATTCTAAAAATGGGACCTTGACTTCTTCTTGTTCTTTTTTAGAATTTTCAAAAGAAGGAGTTTCCGTAATTTTTGTTCGAATATAAAATCCTACTATTACCAGAAGCGAACTGGCAATAAACGGAATTCTCCATCCATAATCCATAAAATCCTCATTGCTCATAGAATCTGTTAATAGTAGAAAAGTTCCACCAGAAAGTAACAAACCTATTGGAGCGCCCAATTGTGGAAACATTCCGTACCAAGCACGTTTATTTGGCGGTGCATTTTCGATCGCCAATAAAACGGCTCCACCCCACTCGCCTCCTAAACCAACACCTTGTCCAAATCGACATAACATTAACAATAAAGGCGCAGCAACTCCAATGCTCGCATAACTTGGCAAAAATCCAATTGTAACTGTAGAAATTCCCATCGTTAATAAGGCTGCAACCAAAGTAAATTTACGACCGATTTTATCTCCATAATGTCCAAAAAAAGCAGAACCTAGAGGACGTGATAAAAAAGCAATTGAAAAAGTAGCTAAAGATTCTAATGTAGCCATTGTTGAATCTGAACTAGGAAAAAATAGCTGAGGGAAAACCAACACAGCGGCGTTGGCATAAATATAAAAATCAAAAAATTCGATTGTCGTGCCAATAAGGCTTCCAAAAAGAACATGTTTTAGGGAGTTCTTTTGATTTGGGTTCGTTTTCATGTAAAATAGATATAACTTTTTTTTGACTACAAAAATATAGTTTCATTACTAATAATTCATTTTTAATAGAATTAGTTTTAGAACACTTATGTTTTTTTAACAAATTTCATGTATTTTACATTTTAAAAAGAAGCATTTAATCTGTTTTTAAAAACTTGATTACTGGAACTTTAAAAGAAAAATCAAAAATCAAATCTTAAGCAATCGTTAAAAGAGTTTTTAACTGTATATTTTCATTAAATTTACAGCTGTCAAAAATAAATTTAAAATTATGCCTACCGACTGTATCAGCTTTCAATCTTCTGGATATTTTTCTAAATTGATGCAAGATTATTTAGATCAAAAAACAGAATTAAAACCGCTGTACAACAACTTCCCTACGTTCGAAAATTTCGAAAAACAGATTGCAGAAAAAGCATCTAATTTTGATAACAATAATAGAACTGCATTGGTTGAAACTTTAAAAAAACAATATGAAAATATTGATGTTTCAGAATCAACTCAACACAACATTACTCTTTTAGCGTTAGAAAATACATTTACAATTACAACTGGGCATCAATTAAATTTATTTACCGGTCCACTGTATTTCTTATATAAAATTATTTCTACCATTAATTTAACTAAAGAATTAAAATCAAAATATCCTTCGTATAATTTTGTGCCTGTTTATTGGATGGCGACTGAAGATCATGATTTTGAAGAAATTAATTATTTTAATTTTAAAGGAAAAAAAATCCGCTGGAATGCAGAAAGCACTGGTCCTGTTGGTAGATTATCGCCAAAAGGTTTAGAAGATTTATTTGAGGTTTATTCTAAAGAATTAGGTTCAAGTTCAAATGCAAATACTTTAAAAAAACTATTTGAAGAAGCCTACTTAAAACATGAAAATCTAGCTGATGCTACACGTTTTCTAGCCAATAGTCTTTTCTCAAATTATGGACTAGTTATTATAGATGCTGACAATGCCGATTTAAAACGCGCTTTTGTTCCGTATATAAAAAATGAGTTAGAAAATCAAACGTCATTTAAGGAAGTTCAAAAATCTATTGAAAATCTTTCAGACTATACTGTTCAGGTAAATCCGCGAGAAATTAATTTATTTTATATAGAAGATAAATTACGAGAAAGAATAATTTTCGAGGATGATAAATATTGGGTTAACAACACCAAAATTTCATTCTCTAAAGATGAAATTCTAAAATTAGTTGACAGTAATCCTGAAAAATTTAGTCCAAATGTAATTATGCGTCCGTTGTATCAGGAAATTATTGTGCCAAATTTATGTTACATTGGCGGAGGCGGTGAAATTGCTTATTGGCTGGAACTAAAAGCATTCTTTGATGCCGTAAATATTACTTTCCCAATTTTATTGGTTCGAAACTCTGTACTTTTAGCTACCGAAAAACAAGCTAAAAAAGCTGATAATTTAAATTTAAGCTGGAAAGATTTATTCAGTAAATCTGAAACCTTAACTAATACAATTACACACAAATTATCTCCTTTTCCAATTGATTTAACGGAACAAAAAGAAGCACTTGAAAAACAATTCAATTATCTTTTTGAGTTGGCCGAAAAAACAGACAAATCTTTTTCTGGAGCTGTAAAAGCACAAGAAGTAAAGCAGAAAAAAGGGTTAGAAAATCTGGAAAAACGTTTATTAAAAGCTCAAAAGCGAAAGCTTCAGGATCAATTACAGCGTGTAACCGATTTACAATGTGAATTGTTTCCTAATTACAGTCTTCAAGAACGTCAAGCCAACTTCTCTGAATTTTATCTCGAAAACGGAGATCAGTTAATTCCACTATTAATTCAGAAATTAAAACCGCTGGAAAACAATTTTAACATCATAATCACCTAAAATAATTATCTTTAAAAAATTAAAGTAATTATTTCGGAACAAATAACCAGCTCATTTCCGAGATTATTGCTTCTCTCAAACCAAATAGAATTATTTTTATAACCTATTAACTAACTAACCAAATGGTAAGAGAACGCCTAATTTCGCTTGATGTCTTTCGCGGACTGACTATTCTATTAATGACTATTGTAAACAATCCCGGTGACTGGGGAAATGTTTATCCGCCGCTTTTACACGCACATTGGAACGGCTGTACGCCAACCGATCTTGTATTTCCATTTTTTGTATTTATAATGGGAGTTGCAGTTCCTCTTGCAATGCCGGACAAAATTTACGACGATACTACATTTAGTAAAATCCTTGTTCGTTCTTTAAGAATGTTATGTCTTGGAATATTTTTTAACTTCTTTGGAAAAATTCAGTTATTTGGACTTGAAGGCATTCCATTACTTATTGCAAGATTAGCCATTACGATTGCAATTGGATACGCACTAATGGGGAATTTCAGCACTAAAATAAAAAACATACTAGCTTTTGGCATATTATTTATATATCTGATCTTAGCATACGGTGGTTTCGAAAATTACGAAGGCGTGAGACTTCCTGGTGTTTTGCAACGTATTGCAGTAGTTTATTTTGTTGTTTCACTTTTATATTTAAAAACATCTAAGAAAACACAAATTATTACTGGAGCGTTTTTGCTTCTAGGATATTGGGCAGCGATGACTTTTATTCCTGTTCCCGGAATTGGAGAAGCTAATTTGGAACGAGGAACCAATTTAGCAGCGTGGGTTGACAGTATTCTTTTAAAAGGACATATGTACCATGAGACTAATACTTGGGATCCGGAAGGAATTTTGAGCACTATGCCGTCAATTGTAAACGGAATTATTGGTTTACTAATCGGCCAGCTATTACTCCAAAATATATTAAAACCCGAAAAGGCAAAAAAAATGGCAATTGCCGGAATTGCTTTAATTATTGGAGGATTAATCTGGAATTTTGTTTTTCCAATTAACAAATCACTTTGGAGCAGCAGTTATGTTTTGTATACAACAGGTTTAGCTTCAACTTGTCTTGCCCTATTGTATTACATTATTGATATTGCCGAATATAAAAAAGGCTTTAAATTATTTGTAATTTGGGGTGTAAATCCAATGATTGTATTTTTTGCTTCACAGATTATTCCGCAGGCATTAACTATGATTCGATTTCAAAATCCTCATAATCCTGAAGAGCAGACCAATCTTTTAGATTATTTATACCGCTTCGGAATTGCACCTTTTTTCAGCAACCCAATGACAGCATCTCTTGCAGGCGCTTTGACATATGTAGCAATCTGGACATTTATTTTATGGATATTCTACAGAAACAAATTAATATTTAAAGTTTAATTTTTTACCATATAATCTTTTCTTGATCAAAACATTATTCTAAAGAGTTTTAATTATGATTTTATTAAAATCAATTGATAAAAAAAGTATACTTTTGCACAAAATTTAATAAAATATAAAATGGCAACAAATAGAACTTTTACAATGATTAAACCAGATGCTGTTGCAAACGGACACATCGGGAATATCTTAGCAATGATTACTAATGGTGGTTTCAAAATCGTTTCATTAAAATTAACTCAATTACCTGTAGCTGATGCAAAAGCATTTTATGCAGTTCACGCAGAAAGACCTTTCTACGGAGAATTAGTTGAATTCATGTCTCGCGGACCAATTGTTGCTGCTATTTTAGAAAAAGATAACGCAGTAGAAGATTTCAGAACTTTAATTGGAGCTACAAACCCAGCTGAAGCTGCTGAAGGAACTATTCGTAAAGCATACGCTACTTCTATCGGAGAAAATGCAGTTCACGGATCTGACAGTGACGAAAACGCTGCTATCGAAAGCGCATTCCACTTTGCTGGAAGAGAGCAGTTCTAAGAATTGGTTTTCAATCGTAATTACAGTTTTCTGTATTACAATTCATAAAAAAATCCTGTTTGTAAAAACAAACAGGATTTTTTTATTTATCTAAACAACTCCGCATTTTCTTTTATAAAAGAAGATTCTCTTTCTCCGAGATCGATCAGTTTCTCTTTAAAAACTAACTTTAACTGATTAAAATTAATGTGATAAAAACTAGAAATACTACCTACTCTTTTTCCATTTTTAAGAATAAAAATAGATTCCGAAACATTTCCCTTACTCGATTCAAATAAAGTTATAAAACCATCTAATGAATCAAAATCATAATCGATAGATTTTCCTAATCCAAAATAACGTTTTATAATTATAACATTATCACTAATTTCAACCTCACATGCTCTAGTCCTAAAAACTGTCATCCAAAAAAAGACAATAAAAGCCAAGAATAAAACTGGTAAAATCAAGCCAGCTACTGGAGATGCAGCCGATAGATAAACGACCAAAAAAGGCAAAACACTTATATAGACAACCAATAAAACTGGAAAAATTTTAAATTTAGATTTTATATTCATCACAATAAAGTCGGTATTAACTACAAAATATTATCTCAAAACCACATCCCTTACAACCTCACGGCCTAGCTCTTCATTAATCATTTTAACGATTTTAGATTTTCCGTGGCTTAATTCTTCACGCAAAACGGCAGACCCCAGTTCTACATAAAGCGTACTTCCTTTTAGCACAACATTTTTTGTGTATGTATTTACACCGCTGCCCATAAGCTGTTTCCAAGCATCACGAACATCAATTTGATCCATTCCAGGCTGTAATTTATTTACTTGAATAATCTGCTGCAAAACAGCACTAATTGTAGATTCGTTATTTATTCTTTTCGCCATCGTTCAATAGATTAATTGGTCCCGCTTTTTTATAATGATATTCTATTTTTTGTGGATTTTTAACCACTAACTGCTTATCAGAAAGCGAAATAATTTCTTCACTCCATTTTGCATAATCCGTTTTGTAATCTAAAAAAACTTGTTCACCAGTAAAACGAACTGATACGTTCTCAAAGGTATCTGTAGTTAAAAATGTCCCGTCAAATTGCGGCATCACTTTCGTTCGAACTCCTTTATTATTTTTGATTTGAAAAAAATCAAACGTCTCATTCATTTTATAATCCTTCTCTTCGCCTTTGTCAAAAACTACTTTTTCAATTTCCCAATAACCATTTAATTTAGCAATATCTTCTGGTTTCACTTCTTGTTTGCAGCTTACAAACAAAATCGACAAAACCAAAATCATCAAAGTGTTCTTCATAATTATTATAATATTTAGGAGCTGATACCTGCTGTCCGCTGTATCTTTTACTTTTTAAAGAAAAAAGTAAAAGGATGCCGCTTCCATCAGGGCTAGGGCTTCAGTTTTCAAAAGAAATTTAGCGAACTACAAAGGTAAACTTATAATCATCAAAAGAAATACTTTAACTCTTAATTATTTTACCCATTTAAAGAACTCCTTTCAACAAATCAACTGCTTATATAAATTACCCTATTTTAACAAAATAAAAACTTTTAAAGGTAAAAAATATTGAAATTTTTAATGAATTTCAAATACAAATTACCTTTGAAAATCTCTACAAAAAAAAGATGAAAAATATATTGATATTACTTTTTAGTTCAATACTAATATTCTCAAAATGTGAAAAGCCAGAAAAAGCTAAGAAACAAATTGCAGAACCAACATCTTCAATTATAAAAGATACTGATTCAACAAAAACCGATTCTTTAAAAAGCAAAAAAGAAGTTTCACCCATAAAAATCACAGCAGCTACATTATTAAAAAACGATTATTCCCATCACAAAGACCTGAAATTAACTTTTAAAAACTCAGGAAAGAAAAACATTAAAGCCATCAAATTTGAATGGTTCTGTAAAAACGCATTTGACAAACCAGCAAGTGGCAGATATTTTTATGCTGACGGAAGATTTACAGAAAATGTAACATCCACAATAAAACCTGGCCAAAGCAGAACAGAATTCTGGGAAGACTTTTCTACAGATGCGGATAAAATAACTAAAATTAGAGCCTATTATATTGTCTTTGCTGACGGCACAAAATGGGGATCTGATCAGTAAATTTCAACATTAAAAAAATCTAATTCTTGTATTAATAAAAATGAGCTTTCAAATAAAACGAGTTATCAATTCATTTTATTTAAAAGCTCAATATTTTTATAGAAATAAATATATCTAAATATAAACTAGCGATTAGTTTTTATCCTTTTCAAAACACCTAGAAAGAATAATATTATACCAGACACGAGTAAAACATAATAAAGTGAAAGATTATTATCCTTCAATAAATTTGCAAAAACAAAACATATCACACTTGCGAAATAAAAAGCAATCGCTGGTATATTTTTTAAAGAATCAAAACTCATTGTAAATTATTTAAAGAAACTATCAACAAATTCATACTTATTAAAGACTTGTAAATCTTCAATTCCTTCACCGACACCAATATATTTTACTGGAATTTGAAACTGATCTGAAATTCCAATTACAACGCCGCCTTTTGCAGTTCCGTCCAATTTAGTTACAGCCAATGAAGTAACCTCCGTCGCTGCTGTAAATTGTTTGGCCTGCTCAAAAGCATTTTGACCTGTTGAACCATCTAAAACTAAAAGTACATCGTGAGGAGCATCGGCAACAACTTTCTGCATAACACGTTTTACTTTCGTCAATTCGTTCATTAAATTGATTTTATTATGAAGACGCCCTGCGGTATCAATAATTACAACATCAGCATTTTGAGCTACTGCAGATTGTAAAGTATCAAAAGCTACAGAAGCTGGATCGCTTCCCATATTTTGTCTTACAATAGGCACATCAACTCTATCCGCCCAAACTTGTAATTGATCAATTGCTGCAGCACGAAAAGTATCTGCCGCACCCAAAACAACTTTGTGACCTGCTTTTTTAAATTGATAAGCCAGCTTTCCAATTGTTGTAGTTTTACCAACCCCGTTTACTCCAACAACCATTAAAACGTAAGGTTTTTTATCTTTCGGAATTTCAAATTCAGTTGCTTCACCTGTATTAGTTTCAGATAATAAAGCTCCTATTTCTTCTCTAAGAATTTGATTCAATTCATCCGTTCCTAAATATTTATCTTCAGCAACACGTTTTTCAATTCTTGAAATTACTTTTAAAGTTGTATTTACTCCGACATCTGAAGCAACAAGAATTTCTTCTAGATTATCTAAAACATCATCATCAACTTTAGATTTTCCAGCAATGGCTTTGCTTAACTTAGAGAAAAAAGTAGTTTTTGTTTTTTCAAGACCTTTGTCTAAAGTCTCTTTTTTTTCGGTAGAGAATAATTTTTTAAAAAAACTCATTTTTTGTAGATTTTTAGATTTATTAGATCTCTTGATTTTTTAGATCAGAAATCCAAATCTTTAAAGAAAGCGCAATTGTTTTTCAATTAACCTTAATTTAAACAGAAATTCATATTAAAAAAAGTCAATTACTGCGTTTCTTTAAATTTATAGACAAATATAGGTAATAAAAAAGCTACTTCCGAAAGAAAGTAGCTTTTCTATATAATGTAAATGTAATTATTTCTTTTTCAAGAATTCATCAACTTCTTCAGGAGCCATAATAGATTCTACGAATGTATATGCACCAGTTTTAGGAGATTTTACCATTTTGATGGCTTTTGATAATCTCTTAGAAGATGTTTGTAACGATGCTACGGTTTTCTTTGCCATGATTCAAATGTTATTTGAAGCTTTTATAAAACTCTCATGGCAAAACCATTCGAGATTTACAAAAATCTCTAATTATTACTTAATTTCTTTATGAACAGTTACTCTTTTTAAGATTGGATTAAATTTCTTAATCTCTAATCTGTCTGGAGTATTTTTTTTGTTCTTAGTTGTAATGTATCTAGAAGTTCCTGGAACACCAGAAGTCTTGTGCTCAGTACATTCTAAAATTACCTGGATTCTATTACCTTTCTTTGCCATCTTGCTATATATTTATTTAGGAAAAGATTATTTGATAAATCCTTCTGACTGTGCTTTTTTCAAAACAGCAGTGATTCCATTTTTATTAATTGTTTTTATCGTAGATGCTGCTACTCTAAGAGTAATCCATCTATCTTCTTCTGGAAGATAAAAACGCTTTTTAACTAAGTTTACAGAAAACTTTCTCTTAGTTTTGTTCATAGCGTGAGAAACGTTATTTCCTACCATCGCTCTTTTACCTGTAAGGTCACAAACTCTTGACATTATACTTATCTTTTATCGTTATTCAAAATCAGGGTGCAAAGAAAAGAAAAATAAACCATTGTAGCAAAAAATTATTGCACAAATTTTAAAATTTCTTTCTGCAATATTTCTAAACTCTTAACTGTTGCCCTATCTATCACTTTTTCACGCGGTTGTCCAAAGTTAAATTCTTCTACAATTACTTCGCTCGGCGTTGCCAAAGCAATAAAAACAGTACCAATTTCTGCATCTGAATCACCTTTTGAAGGTCCTGCGTTACCAGTCGTAGCAATACCGTAGTCGGTTTTTAGTAAGTTTTTCACACTCAAAGCCATAGCAGATGCAACTTCTGCACTTACCACAGAATGTTTCTTTATTATTTCTTCTGAAACTCCTAAAACATTTATTTTGGCTTCAGTTGCATAAGAGACAACACTTCCCTTAAAATAGCTCGAAGCGCCTGGAACAGCAGACAAAAGCGAAGCCACTCTTCCGCCGGTAAAACTTTCTGCTGTCGAAACTGTTTTATTTTGTTTGGTTAAAATTTTACCAACCACAGATTCTATTGTTTCATTCTCTTCATATCCCACAATAATATCATGGATAATCAAATCTAAAGAACGTACATTTTCCTCTATCGCAGCTTCTAACAGCTCTTTATCTATTCCTCTTGCGGTCAATCTTAGGCGTACGCGCCCTGGATTCGGCAGATAAGCGAGTTTTATAAATTCTGGCAGATTATTTTCCCAATGTTCGATACGTTCTGCAACTAAACTCTCGCCTTGACCATAAGTTAAAATCGTTTTATGAATAATATACGGACGTTTATATTCGCGAACTATTTTAGGAATTATTTCTTCCTCAACTAAATATTTCATTTCATAAGGAACACCTGGAAGCGAAATAAAAACGGTATTTTCTTTCTTCATCCACATTCCCGGTGCAGTTCCCACTTTATTATGCAATACTGTGCAAGTCGACGGAACCAAAGCCTGATCTTTATTAAGCTGCGAAATTGGTCTTTTATAAAAACCTTCAATTAATTGCGTTACATGCGCTAAAACATCTGGATTTACAACTAATTCGTCGTTAAAATAGTCACAGAAAGTTTTTTTAGTAACATCATCTTTTGTCGGTCCTAATCCGCCGGTTACAATTACAACATCAACTTTATTTTGCAGTAGGGCAAAAGTGTCCAAAATATGCTTTTTATCATCGCTTATCGAAAGCATTTCTACGACCTCAACTCCAATTCTGTCGAGAGATTTTGCAATAAAAGCCGAATTTGTATCTACGATTTGACCAATTAAGATTTCATCTCCAATTGTTATGATTGCTGCTTTCATATCTACGTAAGGAATATTACCTGTCACTACCAACAGGTTTATTATAAGAAGAAGTTATTTGTGATGATCGTTTAGAATTCATCATATCGAACCCAAACCACCAAGATTGAATCTTTTAGATTTAGATAAGAAAACCCAATTCTTAAAAAAAACAAGAATTGGGTTGGTATTATATTTTACAAATCAAAGTCTTTTTTGATTTCTTTGATTGCTTCTTTAACTTGTATTCTAATACTTTTAAAAGTTTCAATTATATCTTTTTTCTTGCCTTCTGCTTTTGTCCAAGCTTCAACTTGCAAAATCTCTTCAAAAGCCACATTTAATCCCATTAAATCTAAAGTAGGCTTTATTTTGTGCGCGTACGAATAGGCATATTTATGATCTTTTTTCTTTATCCCCTCTTTAATTTGTTTTAAATCTTCGGGAACTTCTGTAACAAATAAATTTAAAATTTCGTTTACAAATTCAGGATCGTTGTCTGAAAGCGCATACACTTTCGAAAGGTTGTATTTTAAAGCCATTATTTTACTTGTATTCTGAATAATTTTTTATCTTCTAAAAAGCCTTCTAAAACATCATTTGGTTTTACAGCCGCAACACCTTCTGGCGTTCCTGTAAAAATAATATCTCCGATTTTCAATGTAAAAAACTGAGACACATAAGAAACCAGTTCATCTATTTTCCAAAGCATCATGTTTGAATTTCCTTTTTGAACTGTTTCTGCATTTTTCTTTAATTCAAAATTAAGATTTTCCATAGAAACAAAATTAGTTTTTGGCAAAAAATCACCAATAACTGCCGAACCGTCAAACGCTTTGGCTTTTTCCCAAGGAAGTCCCTTTTCTTTTAATTTACTCTGCAGATCTCGTGCTGTAAAATCGATTCCAACACTAATTTCATCATAATATTTATGAGCAAATTTAGGCTCAATATATTTTCCAACTTTATTAATCTTTACGATTATTTCAAGTTCGTGATGAACATCTTCAGAAAACTCTGGAATTACAAACGGGTGCTGTTTCAACAAAACCGCCGAATCGGGCTTCATAAAAACCACTGGCTCTGATGGACGCTCGTTTTTTAATTCCTCTATATGATTGGCATAATTCCTGCCGACACAGATAATTTTCATTTCTTTTTAAGTTGTAAGATTCTAAGACGCTAAGATTCTAAGAAAAACTACGCAAAAAAAACTTAGCGCCTTAGAACTTTAGTAACTCAGCAGCTTTATTTAGTGTTTAGTTTTCTTAATTTAATTGCCGTTAATACTTTTTTGGTATATAAAGGAAAATCAGCGTTTTGTATCCAGCTGAAATATCCTGGTTCAGCTTCTAAAACTTTTTCAACTTTGGCTCCTTTATGTTTTCCGAAAGTAAAAATCTCTTCATCGTCTTTGTCAAAGGCGATCATGCCGGCAAAATCGGCTATTTTTTTACGGGTTGTAAATTCAGACAACGATCTCATATCGTTTTCCAATTCTGGATAACGATCTAACTGCGCTTTTAAAATTTCATAAGTCGCCATTGTATCTGCTTCTGCCGAGTGGGCATTTTCCAAGCTTTTTCCACAATAAAACTTCAAAGCAGCACTCAAAGTACGCTCTTCCATTTTATGAAAAATAGTCTGAACATCTACAGAAACTTTATTTTTCATATCGAAATCGACTCCTGCACGAAGTAATTCTTCTGCTAGAAGCGGAATATCAAAACGATCTGAGTTAAAACCACCCAAATCACTATCTTTTATCATATTATGGACCTGCGGAGCAAGCTCTGCAAAGGTTGGTTCGTTGGCTACTTTTTCATCTGTAATACCATGAACTGCAGTAGTTTGTGGAGGAATTGGAATTGTTGGATTAACCAACCAGGTTTTACTTTCTTTATTTCCGTTAGGAAAAACTTTAAATATTGAAATTTCTACGATTCTATCTTTACCGATATCAATTCCCGTTGTTTCGAGATCAAAAAAGCAAATTGGTTTGTTTAGTTTGAGTTCCATTTCTAATTTTTATAAGTTTACAAATGTAATTTTTAAAGCCGAATTTCCTCGTCTATTCTCATTTTTTTTGTCGAAAAAAGCTGTCAATTTGCAATTTTAACTTTTCAAAAATAGGTCATCATAAAGTTCATGCTTTGATTTCTAACCTTTTCTTACAAAAGAAAAATCCGATAAGCTTTTATACTTATCGGATTTGAATCTATACTTATAATATATTTTTAGAAATCTCTATCAACATCAAAAGCTTCTAAATATTCTGCTACTCTTTTTACAAAACTTCCTCCTAATGCCCCGTCTACAACTCTATGATCGTAAGAGTGCGACAAGAACATTTTTTGACGAATTCCAATAAAATCTCCTTCTGGAGTTTCTATTACAGCTGGAACTTTACGAATCGCTCCAAGCGCCAGAATTCCAACTTGAGGCTGATTGATAATCGGCGTTCCAAAAACACTTCCAAATGTTCCCACATTTGTAACTGTGTAAGTTCCGCCTTGTGTATCGTCTGGTTTTAGTTTTCCAGCTTTCGCACGGTTTCCTAAATCGTTAACCGCTTTTGCCATTCCAACAAGATTTAATTGATCTGCGTTTTTAATTACAGGAACAATTAAATTTCCGTTTGGCAATGCTGCTGCCATCCCTAAATTAATGTTTTTCTTTTTAATGATATAATCGCCGTCTACAGAAATATTCATTCCTGGAAAATCTTTCAATGCTTTTGCAACAGCTTCCATCATAATTGGAGTAAAAGTAAGTTTTTCACCTTCTCTCTTTTCGAAAGCAGTTTTTACTTTTTCTCTCCATTTTACAATGTTTGTTACATCCACTTCAATAAACGATTGTACGTGAGCAGAAGTTTGAACCGAAGCTGTCATGTATCCTGAAATCAGTTTACGCATTCTGTCCATTTCTACAATTTCGTCGCCTCCATTTACAGAAACTGGAACTGCCTGCTGGCTTTTTTGAACAACTGGTTCTGGCGTTTGAACTGCTTTTGGAGCTTCAACAACAGGTTTAGAAGTTTCAACTGCTTGCGGTGTAGTTGCAACACCAGATTTACGATCTTCTATATATTTTAAAATATCTTCTTTTGTAACTCGGCCGTCTTTTCCAGATCCCGCCATGTTTTCCAACTCATTTAGAGAGATATTTTCTTCTTTAGCGATATTTTTCACTAGTGGAGAAAAGAATTTTTCTGATCCTGAAAAATCTTCTGCAGTGGTTACAGTTTCTTTTACTGCTTCAATTGTTTTTTCAATTTCAGCCGCCGCTACAGGAACAGCAGTTTCTTCAACCGAACTTGTTTCTGGAGCTGGTGTCGCACCGGCTTCAGTTTCAATAATAGCAATAGTCTGCCCTACTTGTACCAAATCATCTTTACCAAACAACTGCTCAACTAAAATTCCTGATACTTCGCTAGGTACTTCACTGTCAACCTTATCTGTTGCAATTTCAAGTACTGCTTCATCAGCTTCAATTTTGTCTCCAACTTCTTTCAACCAATTTGTAATAGTTGCTTCAGCGACACTTTCTCCCATTTTTGGAAGTTTTAATTCAAATCTTGCCATATTGTTATTCTAAAGGATGATTTTGATTTTCTGATTGCGAAATTACTGAAAAAATTAAACATAAATTATACTTTGCATAATTTTTACTCAATTTTTCTGATTTCCCCTCTCCCATTTCTTGAATTACTTCCAATAATAAAAGCTGTTCTTTTAGGGAAAATCTTAAAAGTAATGTTCTTATCTTTAAGAGTTTCTATTAGATTGATACATTTTTTGAATGAAACATATTGATTATCCAAAATGATCTCTGTCTTTTTACCCTTTAAAATCAGGCACGAATTTACCATTTTTTCTTTTTTCAAATCCAAAAAACTAACTTTATTTTCTAAAATCGAAGCTAGTTTTTCAGATAAATTCGCATTTTCAGAGCACAAAATATAGGATTCTGGTAATGGATTTTCCTTTACCTTTCCCTGAAACATTTTTACGAAAGAGAAAAACCAAATTCCTATTTGGATAAAAAAACTAAAAAACCATGATTTCTTAAAATGTTTCTCATAAAAGAAATTCATAGCTTCTTGAAAACGTTTCATGTATTTTTCGTCTTTTATTGTGCTTTCTCCTTTATAATGCAAAACTGTCGTTTCATGAAAATAAAAGTTGCTTTTCCCTTTCTGAAGCGCCCGATATGACAAATCGATATCATCGGCATACATAAAACAGTTTTCATCAAAACCATTTAAATCTTGATATAATTTACTTTCTAAAAACATAAAAGCGCCAACTAAAATATCGACTTTTCCTGTTTGATTTTCACTTAAATCCTGTGCGTAATATTGATTAAAAAGTTTTGTTTTGGGAAAGATTTTATACAACCCGAAAATTTTAGTAAATGCAACCCAAGGCGTAGGAATACCCCGTTTACTTTCTGGCAGAAAATTTCCTGTTCCGTCTATTAATTTACAGCCGACAATGCCGAGATTGGGCTGTCTTTCGGCGAAAGCCAGAATCTTCGTAAAGGTATCTTCAGCCACAACTGTATCGGGATTTAATATACAGATGTATTTTCCTTTCGCTTGACGAAAACCAATATTATTTCCCTTCGGAAAACCAAAATTTTCTTTGTTTTGAATCAAAGTAACTTCTGGAAATTTTTCCTGCGTCATCAAAACACTTTCGTCTGACGAATTATTATCGACAACAATAATTTCCGCATCAATTCCAACAGTCGCTTCCTGAACACTTAAAACGCATTGTTCCAGAAAGTAACGGACATTATAATTGAGAATAATAATCGATAACTGCATGAATATTTAATCTGTAAATTTGGGGCGAAAGTTAGAAATTTTCTGATAACCCCAAACGCAATGACCAATCGTTTTTACTAATTCCGTAATCCAGCGCGAGATTGCTGCCGTTTCGTTTGTTCCATTTGATACGAATTCCTGTTCCCACAGCTGGATTCCATTTTTTAAAATCGTAAGTATCCAACTTAGAAACCGAAGAAATATTGGTAAAAAATACGGCACCAAAAAATCCATTTCGGCTAATATCCGTTCGATATTCGGTTTCAAAATAAATCAAGGCATTACTTCTATATCTGTTTTTGGTAAAACCGCGCCCTGTTTTTCCTTCGCGGTCCCAGCCAATACTTGGAAGATCTAAATAATGTGGTTTTCCGCCAAACGTTGACCAATAAAAAGCTCTTGATGCCCAGACTCTGTGTTTGGTTTTACTAAATGAATGATATTTTCGAGCATCAATATATAAGGACTGCCATTTATCGCCTTCCACTCCGCTGGTGTTAATCCGCAAATCGGCTTCTATATATAAACCTTGTTCTGGATTTATAATATTTTTTCGAGAGTCGTATAAACTTTGAACGGCAAAACCAAAAGAACTTTCATCAGAATAATTGCCATTCATATATTTAAAATAATCTGTTTCTTCATCTATATAAGATTCTTCAGAAATATTCTGATAATTATCAAAAAGAAAACCAACTCCCAAACGATAATTTCCGATAATTTTTCTGGTTATGAACTGATAAAAACGCCACTGCTGATAATCGAGAGTTGACATTTCTTTTTTTGAATCATGTTCACCCAAGCCATAAGTAAGCTGCGGATAAATCATGTACCGATAATCTCCAATAAAATTCCACTTATCTTCGCTCGTATAAATATAAGTCTGAATTGGAAAAACATATTGCTTGCTAAAACTGAAATAGGGAGAAAATGTAACCTGAGACATTTTGGTTTTTTGATGATCTTCGCCTAAATAAAATGTAGTTAAAAAAGAAACCACTAAACCTGTACTGGAATTTACATCTACAGGGACTGGGAGCAAAGAGAATGCTACTTTTTTCTGATTGTCTTTTTTGACTGTATCATTTTTATCAAAAATTCTATGAATAACATCTAGAATGTCTCTATTCCCCATATTTATATTGTCGTTTTGCGCATTACAAAACGAAGCGATTAAGAAAAAAGAGAGTGCTGATACAATTCCTAAACTATTCACTTACAATATTTTAAAAACCACTTCTTACAAATTTAAAACTTTATTAAGAATTATAACCAAAAATTTAAATGAATAAAAAAGAATTTTAAATGAATGAAAAAAAGTTACATTTGAATATGTAAACATTTGACTTTAAATCTCTATGCGTTATTTATTCGCCTACTTTTTAATTTTTTCCCTTTTTTGTTTTTCTCAAAATGACGAACAAAAACAAAACCTTGTAAAGTCGAATAAATGGTTTATAGCTGGTCCTGTTAAAGAAAATGAAGAAACTATTAATTCTATTCGCATAGAAAAAGGAATTATTTCTGTCACTGCGAAAGATAACCCAAAAGGAGAAATAGAACTGAATGTAATGATTACAGCGTCTGAGACGAATGACGGAATTCCGACCAATGTTTCCAGCGAATCAAAATATGTTGAAATTACATATCAATCGACTCAGCTTATAAAATTACAAGCCAGAGAAGGAAATACTGAAGGAACAGGCTGTGTGCACGGAGGTTCGCATCCGAGAGTTAGTCTTCCTGCCTCTCCAAACCACTTTAGAACTATAAAAATTCCGTGGTCAAATTTCAAACAAGATGAACTTCCAGATGGAAAAGTTTTAGATATTCACAATTTATGCAAATTCAACTTCGTAAATTACAATCCAGTTTCTGGAGATATATTACGGATAAAATCGGTCTTTTTTTAGTTTTCAGCCACAGTCGCAGTTTTCAGTTTTTAACACTGAATACTGAGACTGAATACTGAGACTGAATACTGAGACTGAATACTGAGACTGAATACTGAGACTGAATACTGAGACTGAACACTAACTAAAGATGCAGCTGAATTTTATATCTATTAAGAATTTTCATTATCAAAAGCATAATTGTAGAAAAGACTAAAGACCAAATAATCCCAGGCACTCCCTCTCTGAAATATTCTGGTATAATATGAATATCAAAGGCAAGTGTAAAATAATAAATAACTCCCGGCAAAATATAAATCAATAACGGATTTGCAGCGGCCGGCATGAAAAAATCACTCCATCTTGTCTGTTTTTTAACTTCCATTAACCAATACAAAAAGTAAAATAGAATTGTACAGATTCCAGCCGACAGCATTGTCCAAGAAGGAGTTCCTTGTATTTTTGAGATCCCGAAATAAGGTCGGAGAGCAAATCCAGCGGCAAAGAACAAAACTATAAAACCAATAACCGGCCAATTGATTTTGTTTTCGATTTTTCGGTCAAAAAACAATAACGAAATAATGATTCCTGCAGAGGCTAAAGCAGCATGTGTAAGATGACCTGCAATAAAGCTAAGCCATGAAATGTGTTGAACAAATGAATTTTCGGTAAGATTTAAAGAATTCATTACCACGCAAAAAACTAAAAATCCGATCATTGCACAAAAATTTCCCGACACCAGCCAATAATACACTACTGTAAAAAGATATGCCCAGCCAATAAGCCCTAAAATTCCCCACCATTTTGGAGTCATTCCTCTTTCTCCAGTGTCTTGAATGTATAAAAAGTAAAGCGCAATTAAAACTAAAATTCCTCCATATTGAAGCACATTTTTGAGCCAGAAAGGAAAATCTTTGGGATATTTATTCCAAATTGGAATTGGCATTGCATACGCTAAAAGCCCCCAAAAAGCTGGAGCAATTATCATTTTAGAAGCTTCATAACCATATTCGGCATTCACCATAAAAACACCAATAATTATAAGTGCCAAAGCTCGTTTGAAAGTATGCGTCCAAATTGTTTTTGGAGAGTCGTCTTTTAGTAATCTGGCATTAAAAGCAAATGGAATAGACATCCCAACGATAAATAAAAAAGCAGGAAAAACTAAGTCTACAAAAGTCATTGCATCTGCATCTGCGGGCATGTGTTTCATCCATTGAGGAACATTTTTAATACTTGCCAGCTCATTAACAAAAATCATAACAAAAATTGTAATTCCACGCAAAGCATCAATAGAAATAATTCTTTGATTGAACAAATTCGTTTTTATTTTCATAATTTTTTACTTTTTTACTAAAAATCAAATATAGTGTAATTCTAAAATGTCTTATTACAATTTCTATGTTAATTTTGTTACTTATAAATTGAATTACACAGCTTTACCCCATGCTTACATTCTTTAAGTCGAAACCTGCATTAAAAGACCTGCTTAACGGCAGTTTTGTTGACATTCATTCTCACCTTTTACCAGGAATTGATGATGGGGCTAAATCTCTCGCGAAATCTGTTGAGCTTACTAAATCTTTTCAAGAATTAGGAATTAGTCAAATTATTACGACACCGCATATCAGTCATTATGTTTGGGATAACTCTTCTGAAATCATACTATCAAAACTTCAGGAAACACAAAATGTATTAGAAGAAAATGAAATTAAAATCCCTTTTAAAGCTGCAGCTGAATATTTTATAGACAATTGGTTTGAAAATCATTTGAAAGAAGAAAAACTTTTGACTCTAAAAGACAACTATGTACTTGTGGAAATATCTTATTTAAGTGCTCCGTTAAATCTTTATAAAACTATTTTTGACATACGAGTTGCGGGCTACATTCCAGTTTTAGCACATCCTGAGCGATATGTTTTTTATCATAAAAATTTTAGTGAATACGAAAAGCTGAAAAACGCGGGTTGTGTTTTCCAATTAAATCTGCTTTCTACGGTAGAATATTATGGCTCTAAAGTTGCCAAAATAGCAGATGAACTACTAAAAAAAGGAATGTATGATTTTTGCGGAACTGATATACACCACAGAAAACATGTTGAAGCTTTTGACAAAAAAATAAAAATTAGCAGCATTGACCATTTAAAAGCAGTTATTACCAACAATCAATTTTTTAAATTTTAAAAAAGGCAATCAATAAGCGTTCTCTTCTCCTTTAAAAATATTAATTACCGTTTTTACAATAATTTTTATGTCGAGGAGAAAACTCCAATTTTCGATATACCAAATATCATACTCTACTCTATTTTCCATATCGCTTAAAACTTTGGTTTCGCCTCTAAAACCATTTACCTGCGCCCAGCCTGTAATTCCCGGTTTTGCATATTGGCGAACCAGATAATTATTTATTAAATCGCTATATTCTTTGGCAAGGTTAACCATGTGAGGCCGTGGTCCAACAACTGACATATCTCCTAAAAAGACATTAAAAAACTGCGGTAATTCGTCTATGCTTGTTTTACGAATAAAAGCTCCAAATTTCGTAATTCGGCTGTCGCCTTTTTCAGCTTGTTTATTGTGTGCCAAACCATTAACATACATGCTTCTAAATTTAAAACACATAAAAGATCTATTATCTCTCCCTGATCTTTCCTGCTTAAAAAAAACTGGTCCAGGTGACTCTAATTTTATGATAATCATTATTATAGGAAACAGCCACGGAAAAACAAGCAGAATTACCAGACTAGAAAAAAATACATCAAAAACCTTTTTTATAACCCGATTTGAGGCAAATTCAAGAGGTTCTGTTCGAAACATTAATACAGGAGTATTTTCATAAAAAGCAACTTCAACTTTACTGGCTTTGGTATACAGCTGAAAATCTGGAATAAATTTAATACGAATCATATTTTGTTCGCAGATTCTAATCAATTCATTAATTACTTCGATTTTATCAATATGGAGCGCAACATACATTTCATCGATTTTATGCTCAATTACAAATTTCGCAACATCATTAAACTGTCCCACAATTAAAGCTGGATCTACAACTTTTACTGCATCAAGATTGTCGAAAAAACCTAAGAAACGATATCCGTAGGTTAGGTCTTTTGCAAGCACTTTTCGAATTCCTTCTCCGGCTTCATTTGCACCAACTATGATAAACTTTTTAAAATTATACCCCTGCGCCCGAATGTATTTTAAAAGCTTCATTGACAGCAGTCTAGAAATCATTAAGAGTCCAAAAAAGATGAGATAGAAATATACCATTCGAAGTCTCGATATATCGCCGTATTTTAGATAAACAACACAGATAGAAACTATCGCTGCGTGAATTAACAGCTTCTTAATCGTTCTCCATAAAATAGATTCTATAGGCTCGACACGAACGCTTCTATTTGAGTCATTTTGAAGTAATAATGCTATCCAAATTAAAATTGCTAACAGAGAAATTGTTTTTTCTTCTCTAGACAATAATTTATCTAAACTCCCGAATCTTGCCAATGCAGAGAGAATAGTAGCCAGATTTAACAATATAATATCTACCACAACAAACAAAAGTTTGAAGTAACGCGAGATTCGGTAATGAGATAGTTCTTGTAAAATCTTCATAACTGGATTAATCTTATTCTTAAAGAATAAAATTTAAATTGCTGCAAAGTAACATTTTTAATTATATTGTTTTGTAGTTATTTTATTCTAATTATTTAAAAGTTTACTTTTAGCTTATGCAAAATTAATATTGCAATCATGATAAAAATTATTTTCTTCTTTCTTGCAATTACAGCACACGTCTATTCGCAAAATTCAGGATGTACAGATCCTCAAGCTTCAAATTATAATTTGAATGCGACATTAAACGACGGCAGCTGCAGTTATAAAAAATTAAAAATTAAACCCGAGTACTCAAAAATTCTAAGCGATTCTATAAAAGAAACTTCCGGATTAATTGCTTTCGAAAATCTACTTTGGACGCATAATGACGATCACGACAAAACGATTTACGGTTTAGATTCTTTAGGAATAATCAAGAGAAAAATTGTTTTAAATGAAGTTTCAAATCACGATTGGGAAGAAATTACCCAAGACAGGGCACATATTTATATAGGTGATTTTGGAAATAATTATTCTGGAAATAGAACTGATCTTAAAATTCTTAAAATCGAGAAAAAATCTTTTTTGGATGAAAATCCTAAAATAGAAACGATTTCATTTTCTTATGCTGACCAAACCGATTCTTCTGCTTCAAAACCCAATAAGACCAATTTTGACTGTGAGGCTTTTATCGTTGCAAAAGACAGTATTTATTTGTTTACCAAACAATGGAAATCTTCTAAAACTAATATTTATGCCATTCCTAATCAAGCTGGAACTCAGTTTGCAAAACTAAAATCAACACTCGATACAAAAGGTTTAATCACAGGCGCGACTTATCTGGAAAACAAAAACTTAATTGTTTTATGCGGTTATACCAAAGTCGGAAAACCATTTTTATACCTGCTTTATGATTTTAATCATCAGGATTTTTTGTCAGGAAATAAAAGAAGAATTGACTTAAAACTTCCTTTTCATCAAATTGAAGGAATTACAACCAAAGACGGAATTCATTATTTTTTGACTAATGAAGCTTTGGTTCGTAAACCTGTAATAAATGTGAAGCAGCAAATTCACTATATCGATTTGAGCAGTGCCCTAGATTTGTATCTTCATAAATAATTCGCAAATCGCAAGATAATAGTTTACTTTTGCAAAAAGTTATGTTTTCTAAAACATTCATAACTTATAATTTATAACTTATAATTTACAAAGTGAATTACTTATCTGTAGAAAATATATCAAAGTCATTTGGCGAAAGAGTCCTTTTTGACAACATTTCATTTGGAATCAACAAAGACCAAAAAATTGCTTTTATTGCTAAAAATGGCTCTGGCAAAACCACCATTATGAGCATTATTAATGGTTTGGACGAACCAGATACAGGACAAGTTGTACTGCGAAAAGGAATCAGAATGGCGTTTCTATCGCAAGACAATAATCTGCAGGATGAGTTAACGATCGAAGAAAGCATTTTTGCTTCAGATAATGAAACTCTAAAGATAATTGAAGCTTACGAAAAAGCGCTTGAAAACCCAAATGATGAAGAGGCGTATCAAAAAGCTTTTGACGGAATGGATCAGCATAATGCTTGGGATTTTGAAACGCAGTACAAGCAGATTTTATTCAAATTAAAACTAGAAGATTTTAAACTTAAAGTAAAAAATCTTTCAGGAGGACAAAAGAAACGCCTTTCATTGGCAATCATACTAATCAATCGTCCTGATTTATTGATTTTAGATGAGCCAACCAACCATTTAGATCTTGAAATGATCGAATGGCTGGAAAGTTATTTTGCCAAAGAAAATATTACGCTGTTTATGGTTACGCACGACCGTTTCTTTTTAGAACGTGTCTGCAACGAAATTATCGAACTTGACAACGGAAAATTATATCAATATAAAGGAAATTACTCTTATTATTTAGAGAAAAAAGAAGAAAGAATAACTTCTGAAAACTCAAGTATTGACAAAGCTAAAAACTTGTTTGTAAAAGAATTAGAATGGATGCGCCGCCAGCCAAAAGCGAGAACAACCAAATCTAAATCTCGTCAGGATGATTTTTATGTAATTAAAGAAAAAGCACAAAGCCGAAGAAAAGAAAACAAAGTTGAGCTTGAAATTAACATGGAAAGAATGGGAAGTAAGATTATCGAGCTTCATAAACTTTCTAAAAAATTCAAAGAAAAAGTTATTCTAGACAATTTTAGTTTCGATTTTCAGCGTGGCGAAAGAATCGGAATTATTGGTAAAAACGGAACAGGAAAATCTACTTTTTTAAATCTGCTGACAGGAACAATTCCGCCCGATAATGGCCGTGTTGTAAAAGGAGATACTATTAAAATTGGTTACTACACACAATCTGGAATCAATCCCAAACCGGGACAGCGTGTTATTGACATTATAAAAGAATACGGAGAGTATATTCCACTCGCAAAAGGAAAAATTATTTCAGCTTCACAATTGTTAGAGCGTTTTCTTTTTGATGCGAAAAAACAATACGATTATGTAGAGAAACTAAGCGGTGGAGAATTAAAACGTTTGTATTTATGTACAGTCTTAATTCAGAATCCGAACTTTTTAATTCTCGATGAGCCAACAAACGATTTGGATATTGTAACGTTGAATGTTCTTGAAAGTTTCCTTTTAGATTATCCTGGATGCTTACTAGTAGTTTCGCACGACCGTTATTTTATGGATAAAATTGTCGATCACTTATTTGTATTTAGAGGACAAGGTGAAATCGAAAATTTCCCAGGAAACTATTCGGATTTCAGGGCTTATGAAGACAGTGCAGATGTGGCTCAAAAAGAAGAAAACAAAGCTGAAAAGAAAGATTGGAAACAAAATAATCCAACAGGAAATCTAAGCTTTAATGAGCAGAAAGAATATCAAAAAATAGAAAGGGAAATCAAAGATTTAGAAATCGAAAAAACTAAAATCGAACAGTTATTCTCTGACGGAAAAGTTGCCGATGCTGATATTGAAAAGAAAGCAAATGAATTGCAAAATATCATCAGCAAAATAGACGCAAAAGAAGAGCGCTGGTTTGAGCTTTCTGCTAAAATTGAAGGATAATTTTTAGTTTTCAGTCGCAGTGGCAGTTTTCAGTTTAAAGTTTAAAGTTTTTAACCAAAAAGCCTATTTTATTATATTAGCATTTTTAAAATATAAATACCACATGAAAAAATTATTAGCCGCATTATTTAGTTTAACACTATTTGTTTCTTGTGTAAGTTCGGAAAAAGACACAGCTTCTGAACCAGAGAAGGATTACAGAGAACAAAATGAGCAGGAAATCAGAGATTATATTGCCAAAAACAATCTAACTGCACAACGCACAGAGTCTGGTTTGTATTACATTATAAATGAAGCAGGAACTGGTAAACAGCCAACAGCCTCATCAAATGTTACTGTAGCGTACACTGGCTCTTTTACAAGCGGAAAAACATTCGATCAAAGCAGTAGTGCCGGTATCTCTTTCCCTTTAAATCAAGTTATTAAAGGATGGACAGAAGGTATTCCGTTATTTAAAGAAGGCGGCAGCGGTACATTGCTAATTCCATCTCATTTGGGTTACGGAAGCCGCAGCAACTCTTCAATCCCAGGAGGTTCAGTACTTATATTTGATGTAAAATTGATCAAAGTAAATTAATTCCCAATTGCAAATTTCTAAATGCTTTTTCAAATAAAATCTTATCTAAAATTTCTTTGGAAATCTAAAAACGAACATGCGGTTCACTCCCCTTTTGTTTTTAATTTACTGACAAAATGTTTTTATGATAAGAAGCCAAAGCCAGAGTATTCTATTCTCAAAAATTATAGAAAATCGCTTTTAGAAAATAAAAATTTTATTGAGGTAACAGATTTTGGTGCGGGTTCGAAAGTCTTTAAATCAAACAAAAGACAAATTTCCAAAATTGCGCAGACAGCTGGAATTTCGCCAAAGCGAGCCGAATTATTGTTTCGCGTAACAAATTACTTTAAGCCAGAAAATATTCTGGAAATAGGAACTTCTTTGGGTTTGGCGACTTCTGCCCTGGCACTTGGAAACACAAAAGCAAAAGTTGTAACCATTGAAGGCTGTCCGCAGACTGGAGGCACTGCCAAAAATCAATTGGATAAATTTGAGTGTAAAAATGTTGAAACTATAATCTCAGAATTTGAATCTTTTTTAATTTCTGAAAACATTCAAGCCACAAATTACAATCTGATCTATTTTGACGGAAATCATTCTAAAAAAGCAACTTTAGCTTATTTCGAAGTTCTCCTTCAAACAATCGACAACGATTCTGTTTGGATTTTTGATGATATTCATTGGTCGCCAGAAATGGAAGAAGCTTGGGAGATTATAAAAAATCATCCTAAAGTAAAAGTAACCATCGACACCTTTCAGTGGGGATTTGTATTTTTTAGATACGAACAACCAAAAGAACATTTTATAATTCGAACATAAAAAATAAAAAATGGCAATCATCTCTGATTGCCATTTTTTTACTAATTCAAAAAATATTTTTTATTTTTTTGCTTCTTTATTCTCTTCAGATTTTGCTCCCATTCTGTTAACAGTATACATTGGCGCAAATTTAACTTTTAAACCAGCAATTTTTCTGTTGTCTTCAGACGAAAGTCCTTCTTTTTCAACAGTATTTTTTCTGCTGTCAAGTGCTTCATACAATAATTTAATTTCATCCCAGTCTTCTCTAGAATAACTATCTTTATTGTTTTCAACTGTGTGTACGAATTGTTGGTAAACGCTATGGATATTCTGAGCATTAACCCAGCTAAAGCTCATATCGTCTCCAATTTTTCCTTCACCAAATAAAGCGTTTCTTAATTGTTGTTTTGGACTTGCTGCTGGCGGGGCCAAAAGGGTGGATACTTCATTTTTAAAGTCCTCGTATTTTGCTTTACTTGTATTTATTTTTTCAGTTTCGGCAGCATTATCTTTAATATCTGCTAAAGCTAAGTTAGCTTCTGCTGCTCTTCTGTCGTATTCTGCTTCTACAGCATTCCAATTTTCTTTTAAATCTTCGGCTTTTACGTTTTTAACCGAATCTACGTAGGTTACATAAGAATCAATTGTACGCTGTGCTTTTTCTTGTTTTTCGTCTTTACACGATGTAAAGCTCAATGCTAATAATGCAATTCCTGCGGCTATTTTTATACTTTTCATAATCTTGATTGTTTAATTAATTACATTTCAAAGATACTTAAAACTCATGCCCTTAAATTACATTATTACCATATTTTTAATATTTAAAATATATTAAATCTGTAAAATTTAAAAAATAATGATAATTATATAAAACAATTAAAAAATAACATAACAGTTTTAAAATAGATAACATTTGATTTAAGATATGCAGAATTTAGAATTGGATCATGTAACAAAAACCAATAATAAGCTACTTATCTTTTTAATTCAAAAGTGTTTTGTACTTTTAAATCCAAAATTGTAAACCGAAATGGCTGAACCATTAATTAAAATAACCGACATTAAACGAAATTTCGTTTTAGGCAACGAAATTGTGTATGTATTAAAAGGAATAGATCTAGAAATAAACAAAGGCGAATATGTTGCTTTAATGGGACCTTCTGGCTCTGGAAAATCTACATTAATGAATTTATTAGGCTGTTTAGACACACCAACTTCGGGACATTATGTTTTGAACGGAAAAGATGTCAGCCAAATGAGGGATGATGAATTAGCCGAAATCAGAAATAAAGAAATTGGTTTTGTTTTTCAGACATTTAATTTACTGCCAAGAACAACCGCACTTGATAACGTTGCACTTCCTATGATTTATGCCGGCTACGGAAAATCTGATCGTATCGCAAGAGCTACCGAAGTTTTAAAACAGGTAAACCTAGCCGATAGAATGGATCACCAGCCAAACCAGCTTTCTGGAGGACAACGCCAGCGTGTTGCTGTTGCCCGAGCTTTGGTCAATAAACCATCGATCATTCTAGCCGATGAACCGACAGGAAATTTAGATAGTAAAACTTCCGTTGAAATCATGAAACTCTTTGGAGATATTCACGCACAAGGAAATACGGTCATTCTAGTAACTCACGAAGAAGATATTGCGGCTTATGCGCATCGTGTAATTCGTCTACGTGACGGGCTAATTGAAAGTGATACAACTAAATAATTTTAGATTTCTGATTTTAGATTTTAGATTATTTTCTAAACCTAAAATAAGTATAGACAACAGTTTTACAATCTAAAATCAAAACTCTGCAATCTACAATAAAAATGAAAGTATATACCAAAACAGGCGATAAAGGTACAACAGCTCTTTTTGGCGGAACTCGTGTACCAAAAGACCATATTCGCATTGACAGTTATGGAACTGTTGATGAATTGAACTCTTATATCGGATTAATCCGCGATCAGGAAATCGACTCAAGTTATAAAACTATTCTAATAGAAATTCAGGATCGTCTTTTTACAGTTGGTGCCATTTTGGCAACGCCGCAAGAAAAAGAAGTTTTGAAGAACGGCGAGCTTAGACTGAAAAATTTAGGAATAATTGACTCAGATATTGAATTATTAGAAAAAGAGATTGATAAGATGGACGAAAGTCTTCCGCCAATGACTCACTTTGTTTTACCAGGCGGTCATCCTACCGTGTCACATTGTCATATTGCCCGCTGTATTTGCCGTCGCGCAGAGCGTTTAGCTGTTCATTTAAGCCACAATGAGCATGTACCCGAAATCGCAATTCAGTACTTAAACCGACTTTCTGACTACCTTTTTGTCTTGGCACGGAAGTTGTCGTCAGACTTAAAAGCGGAGGAAGTGAAATGGATACCCAGAAAATAAATTTTCTGCAAATTCCAGATTTTTGAAATCCCAAATTCCAAAGTAAAAATTAAATTCTTTCGATTTTTAAAGCAAAATAAAGCTGTAAAAATTGGAATTTGGAATTTAAATATTGAGTTTTCATAGGCCTTTTTTGGAATTTGAAATTAAAATATCGGAATTTAACAAGAGACGTTCTTAATTTTTATTAAAATAAATCAAAATTTACTTGTCTTTTTCAGTAAAAAATTTATTTTTGCACAAACTAAACAGATAACAGATGTATTGGACATTAGAATTAGCATCTTATTTAAGTGATGCGCCATGGCCTGCTAACAAAGATGAACTTATAGACTACGCAATTAGAGCTGGTGCTCCATTAGAAGTAGTTGAAAACCTTCAGTCAATCGAAGACGAAGGCGAGATATATGAATCAATGGAAGAAATTTGGCCTGATTATCCAACAGACGAAGATTATCTTTGGAATGAGGATGAATATTAAAAAATAAACCAAAGGAAAAAGTCTCATCACAGAGGCTTTTTTTTTGGTTCAAATACATATAAATAATAAAGAAATACAATAAATCATGAGTTTCATAAACAGTATTATTAAAGTCTTTGTAGGTGATAAATCACAGAAAGATGTCAAAGCTTTACAACCTTACTTAAACAAAATTAAAACATTCGAAACTACTTTAATGAGTCTGTCTAATGACGAATTACGAGGGAGAACTGTATATTTTAAAGATAGAATAAAAGAAGCTAGAGCAGACAAAGATGCTAAAATTGCTGCGCTTAAAGCGGAAGTAGAAAACATCGAAGACATTGACAAAAGAGAAGATCTTTATGATGCTATTGATGCTCTTGAAAAAGAAGCTTATGAAATTTCAGAAAAAACTTTATTGGAAATTCTTCCAGAAGCATTTTCTGTTGTTAAAGAAACAGCTCGTCGTTTTAAAGACAATTCTCATATCGAAGTTACTGCAACTCCAAAAGACCGCGAATTTTCAGCAACAAAACCATATATTACAATTGATGGCGAAAAAGCAGTTTGGGCTAACAAATGGAATGCTGCTGGAAAAGACATCACTTGGGACATGATTCACTATGATGTTCAGTTAATTGGTGGTATGGTATTACATGAAGGTAAAGTTGCCGAAATGCAAACGGGTGAAGGTAAAACTTTAGTTGCTACACTTCCACTATACTTAAATGCTTTGACAGGAAACGGAGTTCACTTAGTAACAGTGAATGACTACTTGGCAAAACGTGATAGTACTTGGAAAGCGCCATTATTCGAATTTCACGGTTTAACTGTGGACTGTATCGATAATCACCAGCCAAGTACAGAAGCTAGAAAAAGAGCTTATGATGCTGATATCACTTACGGAACCAACAACGAATTTGGTTTTGACTACTTAAGAGACAACATGGCGCACTCGCCTAGCGATTTAGTTCAGAGAAAACACAATTATGCAATTGTCGACGAGGTCGATTCTGTATTAATTGATGATGCAAGAACACCGCTTATTATTTCAGGACCAGTTCCACAGGGAGATCGTCACGAATTCAATGAATTGAAACCAAAAATCGAGAACTTAGTTGCACAACAACGTCAGTTAGCAAATGGTTTCTTAGCTGAAGCTAAAAAATTAATTAAAGAAGGAAATACTAAAGAAGGTGGTTTCTTATTATTAAGAGCTTACAGAAGTTTACCTAAAAATAAAGCATTAATTAAATTTTTAAGTGAAGAAGGAATTAAACAATTACTTCAAAAAACTGAAAATCAATACATGCAGGATAACAATCGCGAAATGCATAAAGTTGACGAAGCTTTATATTTTGTGATTGAAGAAAAAAACAATCAAGTAGAATTAACAGATAACGGTATTAAATATCTTTCTGGAGATACTGATGCAGATTTCTTCGTTTTACCAGACATCGGAACAGAAATCGCTGCTATCGAAAAACAAAAACTTGATAAAGATTCTGAAGCTGAAGCTAAAGAGAGATTATTCCAAGATTTTGGTGTAAAAAGCGAGCGTATTCATACTCTTACTCAGCTTTTAAAAGCATATGCTTTATTCGAAAAAGACGTAGAATATGTTATCATGGACAACAAAATCATGATTGTCGATGAGCAGACAGGTCGTATCATGGATGGACGTCGTTATTCTGACGGTTTACACCAAGCGATCGAAGCTAAAGAAAATGTAAAAATCGAAGCTGCTACACAAACTTTTGCTACTGTTACATTACAGAATTATTTCAGAATGTACAGCAAATTAGGTGGTATGACGGGTACAGCAGTTACAGAAGCTGGCGAGTTATGGCAGATTTATAAATTGGATGTTGTTGAAATTCCAACCAACCGCCCGATTGCAAGACACGATAAAGAAGATTATATCTACAAAACAACACGTGAGAAATTCAACGCTGTTATTGAAGACGTTACTGAATTATCAAACGCTGGAAGACCAGTTTTGATTGGAACAACTTCTGTAGAGATTTCAGAATTATTAAGCCGAATGTTGAAAATGAGAGGCGTTACTCATAACGTTTTGAATGCTAAAATGCACAAACAAGAAGCACAAATCGTTGAAGAAGCTGGTAAAGCCGGAGTTGTAACTATTGCAACAAACATGGCTGGTCGTGGTACCGATATTAAATTATCTCCAGAAGTAAAAGCTGCGGGAGGTTTAGCAATTGTTGGTACAGAACGTCACGATTCTCGTCGTGTAGACAGACAGTTACGTGGTCGTGCAGGACGTCAGGGAGATCCAGGAAGTTCTCAATTTTATGTTTCTCTAGAAGATAACTTAATGCGTTTATTCGGTTCTGAAAGAGTTGCGAAAGTAATGGACAGAATGGGACTTAAAGAAGGTGAAGTTATTCAGCATTCTATGATGACTAAATCTATCGAACGTGCGCAGAAAAAAGTAGAAGAAAATAACTTTGGTGTTCGTAAACGTTTATTAGAATATGATGACGTAATGAACTCACAGCGTGAAGTAGTTTACAAACGTCGTCGTCATGCTTTATTTGGTGAGCGTTTGAAGCTGGATATTGCTAATATGCTTTATGACACTTGCGAAGTAATCGTAAGCAATAATAAAGTGGCAAATGATTTCAAAGGATTTGATTTTGATCTAATTCGTTATTTCGGAATTACATCTCCAATTTCAGAAGCAGATTTCTTAAAATCATCTGACATTGAAATCACTGGAAAAGTTTACAAAGAAGCTTTGGCATTCTACACAGAAAAAACTGAAAGAAGCGCTAGAGAAGCTTTCCCAATCATTAAAGGTGTTTATGAAGAGCCAAACAATCATTTCGAAAGAATTGTAGTTCCTTTTACAGATGGAATTAAAACTTTGAATGTTGTTACTGACTTGAAAAAAGCTTACGACAGTGAAGGTGCTCAATTAATTGCCGATTTCGAGAAAAACATTACACTTTCTATCGTTGATGAAGCTTGGAAAAAACACTTACGCAAAATGGACGAATTGAAACAATCTGTTCAATTGGCTGTTCACGAGCAAAAAGATCCATTGCTTATTTACAAATTAGAAGCTTTTAACTTGTTTAGATCAATGTTAGACAACGTAAATAAAGAAGTTATTTCATTCTTATTTAAAGGTGATTTACCTGCTCAAGACGTTCCTGAAATTCATGAAGCAAGAGAAGTTCGTCAGAAAGAAAATTTACAATTAACTAAAGACGAAATTCCAAACAGCGAAAATATTAATCGTGAAGCTGGAGAAACACAACAACGCCAAGTAACTGAAACTATCGTGAGAGATATGCCGAAAATCAATCGTAACGATACTGTAACAGTTCAAGAAGTTGCAACTGGTAAAACAGAAACAATGAAATTCAAAAAAGCAGAAAGTCTTTTAGCTGCTGGAACTTGGGTTATTGTTAATGAATAAATTCTAAGTATTCAGTCGCAGTTTACAGTCTCAGTACCGTTTACAGTTTACACTGATACTTCAAATTCCATAAAAAAACCGACAGCGAAAACTGTCGGTTTTTTATTTTTTTTAAGCGTTTATATTTTAAATTAAACATCTCAAAACTGAAGACTGAGACTGTAAACTGTGACTTTTTTATCTCGGATTCTCCTGATAATAGCGAGCTTCAATTCGTTTAATATCTTTAATGGAATTTTTAGCCCAATCCAGACGTTTTACTAAAATTTCCTCTTCACTCAATTTCCAATCAATATCTGATCTTCTTAATCTATTCGTCAAACTTTGAATGACAATCGCTGCCGAAACCGAAATATTTAAACTTTCCGTAAATCCAACCATTGGTATTTTTAAGAAACCATCGGCATTGTCCATTATTTCTTTTGATAAACCTTCTTTTTCAGTTCCAAAAAATAAAGCGCTTGGTTTTGTAATATCAAAATCTTCCAGCATGCAGTCGTTTTCGTGAGGTGTAGTTGCAATAATCTGATATCCTTTGCTTTTTAAATCTGCAAGACATCCTGAAACCGAATCAAACCGATTGATATCCACCCACTTTTGAGCGCCCAAAGCAATTTCTTTATCGATTCTTTTTCCGAAACGCTGTTCAATTACGTTTAATTCCTGAATTCCAAAAACTTCGCAGCTTCGCATTACTGCGCTTGTATTATGCATCTGAAAAACATCTTCTACCGCAACTGTAAAATGCTTTGTACGGTTTTCTAAAACTTTTAAAAAATTGCTTTTTCTATTATCTGTTAAGATGTTTTCTAAGAATGCGAGGTAATCTAAATCAATCATTTTAATTCTGTTTGCTGCAAAAATACATTTTAAAAGAAATATTTAGATTTCTTACTTTTATTTTTTATTAAAAAGACCATCTAAGACATCATGAAAAATGGCCTCTCCAAATGTTTTCTTGTCGCTTTGATCTGGAAAAATAGGTTCTGGCTCTATATTACTCATTTCTCTTTTTAATAATAATTTTGTATTTACAAAAGAGTAATATTTTTGTGATTCTATCTTTGTTGGAGTAAATCCAGGTTTCGGATTATAAATAGAAAATGGAACAGGAGAATTGTAAAACTTTTGAAATTGAACATTCAATGCTGTTTCTTTTACAAATGAAAATGGAGCTAAAGAAGAGTCTTCTTCTTTAAATAAATTTTTATTTTTAGAAAATGTTTGTGCAAAAAAAGAAATACTCGCTAAAAGAGATCCTACTAAAAATAACTTTTTCATCTGATAAAAATAAAACATAAAAGTAAGAAAAAACTATTTTTACAATAAAAATCAAAGATGCATTAAGTTTTACAAAAATGCATGGAAAACAATTCTTAATATGAAAAAGAAACTTGTAGTCTTAACAGGAGCTGGAATAAGCGCAGAAAGCGGTATCAAAACATTTCGCGACAGTGATGGTTTGTGGGAAGGACATGACGTAATGGAAGTTGCAACACCCGAAGGATGGTATAAAAATCAGGAATTGGTTTTAGATTTTTACAACAAACGCCGTCAGCAGCTAAAAGAAGTGAACCCAAATTTGGGCCATACTATTCTGGCTGAATTGGAAAAAGATTTTGATGTTTATATTATCACTCAAAATGTTGACGATTTGCATGAACGTGCGGGAAGTACAAAAGTGCTTCATTTACATGGCGAATTGCTAAAAGTGAGAAGCATTCAGAATAAAAATCTAATTTTAGATTGGACGGAAGATTTAAATACTGGAGATTTTGATACAAACGGGCATCAGCTAAGACCACATATAGTCTGGTTTGGAGAAGAAGTCCCTGCTCTCGAGGAGGCTCTCGATATAACTGAAACTGCAGATTATTTTGCTGTAATTGGAACTTCCCTTCAGGTTTATCCTGCAGCGGGCTTAATTTCTTATGTTCCAAGTACAACTCCAGTTTTTTATATTGATCCAAAGCCAATTGCCATTCCGAATATCAGAAATAAAGTAGAGACGATTGCCAAATTTGCGTCAGAAGGAGTTGCAGATTTGAGAGAGAAATTAAAATCAATTTAAACACATAATTTATTGAACACAAATTTCACTAATTGACATGAATCTTTTGCATTATCTATCAAGCAGCCAAAAAATCCGTGTTAATTCTTGGAATTTGGGTTATGTTCTCTTTTCTCCCTTTTTAAATTTATTCAATTGACTTTCTGATTACTTTAAATCCGCAAATTCTGTTTATATTTGCACCTTTCGAAAAACAACATAACAATGACTACTCTAAACGAACTGAATGCTATATCGCCAATTGACGGAAGATATAGAAATAAAACCCAAAATTTAGCCCCTTTTTTCTCTGAAGAAGCTTTAATAAAATATCGTGTATTGGTTGAAGTAGAATACTTCATTTCTTTATGCGAAATTCCATTACCTCAATTAAAAGACATTGATTCCGGTTTATTTGACAGCTTAAGAAGTATTTACAAAAACTTTTCTACAGAAGATGCACTTTGGATTAAAGAAACAGAAAAAGTAACCAACCACGATGTAAAAGCAGTTGAGTACTTCATAAAAGATGCTTTTGAAAAATTAGGTTTATCTCAACACAAAGAGTTCATTCACTTCGGATTAACATCTCAAGATATTAACAATACTGCTATTCCGCTTTCTACAAAAGAAGCGTTTGAGCAGGTTTATATGCCAACTTTAATTGCGGTAATTTCTAAATTAAAGGAATTAAGTGTTGAATGGAAAGACATTCCGATGCTGGCACGCACACACGGACAACCTGCCTCTCCTACCCGTTTAGGAAAAGAACTTTTGGTTTTTGTAGAACGTTTAGAAGAGCAGATGCGTTTGTTATTCAATATTCCGTTTGCTGCTAAATTTGGCGGTGCGACAGGAAACTTTAATGCACATCATGTAGCTTATCCGCAGATTGACTGGAAACAGTTTGGAAATAAATTTGTTGAAACTAATCTTGGTTTGCAGCATTCTTTTCCAACTACTCAAATTGAACATTACGATCATTTTGCTGCTTTCTTTGATGCTTTGAAAAGAATCAACACAATTATTATCGATTTAGACCGTGATATTTGGACGTATGTTTCTATGGATTATTTCAAACAAAAAATTAAAGCTGGAGAAATTGGTTCATCTGCAATGCCGCACAAAGTGAATCCGATTGATTTTGAAAACTCTGAAGGAAATTTAGGAATTGCAAATGCTATTTTTGAACATTTATCTGCAAAATTACCAATTTCAAGATTACAGCGTGATTTAACTGACAGCACTGTTTTACGTAACGTTGGTGTTCCTTTTGGACATACAATTATCGCATTTGAAGCAACTTTGAAAGGTTTAAACAAATTACTTTTAAATGAAAGCAAATTTGCTGAAGATTTAGAAAAAAACTGGGCAGTAGTTGCTGAGGCAATTCAGACAATCTTACGTCGCGAAGCTTATCCAAATCCTTATGAAGCCCTTAAAGGTTTAACTAGAACAAATGAAGCTATTGACAAAAATGCAATTCATAATTTTATTGCTACTTTGGAAGTTTCTGATGCTGTTAGAGCAGAATTAATGCAGATAACACCTAGTAATTACACAGGAATCTAAAGAAAATACTAAATATTTTATCAAAAAAAGCTATCTTTATCGAGATAGCTTTTTTTATTTAAATCAGAGTTTAGCCCAGATTGAAATGAAAAGCCTTTTGTGAAAAAAGCCATATTTTTTCGCTGGTACAGAGCGACCAGCGGAAGCTCCTGGAACTGCTGAAAAAATAGGCATTTTTGAACAAAAGCTTGTAATGAAAAGCTGGATCAGCTCCTTAAAAAAATACCACATTTTAATATGATTGCATTAAATGCCGCGGCCGAAAGTACACATCACCTACAACCTTTAATTAGTGATTTAGGATTAATCCTTATGACTGCTGGAATTGCCGTTTTATTATTTAAAAAAATGAAACAACCTCTAGTTTTAGGATACCTGATTGCAGGATTCTTAGCTGGAAACCATTTCGATTTTTTCCCTTCTATAACCGATATGAAGAGTGTCGAAGTATGGGCAGAAATCGGGGTTATATTTTTACTATTTAGTTTAGGACTCGAATTTAGTTTTAAGAAACTAATGAAGGTTGGAGGAACCTCATCTATCACCGCCATAACCCAGATTATGTTTATGACACTGATTGGTTATTGTGTCGGCCAATGGATGGGGTGGGGAAAAATGGACAGTATTTTTCTAGGGGCAACACTTTCGATTTCATCTACAACAATTATTATAAGGGCTTTTGATGAATTGGGTGTAAAAGGTAAAAAGTTCGTCGGTATTGTATTTGGAGCTTTAATTGTTGAAGATATTGTTGCCATTTTAATGCTTGTTTTATTATCAACGATTGCGGTAAGCGACCAAGTTTCTGGAGGTGAATTGATTCAATCTGTTTTAAAATTAGTTTTCTTTTTAATTATATGGTTTTTAGGCGGGATTTTTATTATTCCGACCATCTTTAAAAAAGCCAAACATCTCATGACAGACGAAATGCTTTTGATAATTTCATTAGCATTATGTTTAATGATGGTAATTTTTGCTGCAAATGTTGGATTTTCACCAGCTTTAGGCGCATTTATCATGGGTTCTATAATTGCTGAAACTACAATGGCAGAGAAAATCGAACATTTAATTCAGCCTGTAAAAGATTTATTTGGCGCCGTTTTCTTTGTATCCGTAGGAATGTTGATTAATCCGGGAACTTTAGTGACTTACGCCCTTCCTGTGGCTTTAATTACACTGATAACTATTTTTGGAAAAGCTTTTAGTTCTTCTATTGGAGCGTTAATTTCTGGTCAGCCTCTTAAACAATCTGTTCAAACGGGAATGAGTCTGGCGCAAATTGGGGAGTTTTCATTTATTATTGCAACTCTTGGTATGACTTTGAAAGTAACCAGCGATTTCTTGTACCCCATTATTGTGGCAGTTTCGGCAGTTACAACTTTTACAACTCCATTCTTAATCAAATATTCTGAAACATTTGCGCAATTTTTAGAATCTAAAATGCCCAAAAAATGGGTTAAAAATATTAACCGATATAGTGTAAATGCGCAGGCAATTAAGTCTGTGAGTACTTGGCAGATTGTACTTCGCTCTTCAATCACTCAAATTATTCTTCATACTATTATTATTGCTGCAATTATTTTATTGTCATCTCGATTTGTAGCGCCGTTAGTAGCCGATACGAGATTTGGAAATACTTTAGCTGCCTTATTAACATTGGTGATAATTGCGCCGTTTTTATGGGCTCTCTCGCTTCGACGCGTTAAAGTAGAAGAAGTAGAAATACTTTGGGAGGAACGCAAATATCGCGGAGCCCTTTTGATGTTGATTTTAATTAGAATGAGCCTTGGATTATTCTTTGTTGGATTTTTATTAAATATCTTCTTCTCGCCTTTAGTAGCATTTGTTGCGCTGATTATCGCTATTGCTGCCTATCAAATTTTCCCTAAAAAGCTTAACGAACAATACCATAGAATTGAAAATCACTTTTTGAAAAATCTTAATGACCGCGAAAACAAGAAAATCGACAGAAGATATGCCAATCTAATGCCGTGGGACGGTCACATGTCATTTTTTGAAATTAAAAAAGAATCTAATTTAGTTGGTAAGACATTACAGGAATTAAAAATCAGGGAACAATTAGGAATTAATATTGCCTATATTAAAAGAGGCGAAGTTACTATACCAATTCCAACCAAAAATGAACGTTTATTCCCTGGAGATGAAATCTGCGTAATTGGAACAGATGCTCAGATTGTAGAATTCACTAAATTTTTAACTCAAAATGAAACTGAGGCACCAGGAAAAGTAGAAGAAACCAATATTGTACTGCGTCAGCTTGAAGTTTCTCAGGAGGAATTCATTCAAAAAAGCATTGGACAATTTAGAACAAAAACAGACGGAATGGTCGTAGGAATCGAACGAAATGGAAACCGCATCTTAAACCCAGAATCTAGTTTGATCTTGGAGAAAAATGATATTCTCTGGGTTGTCGGAGACAAGAAAAAAATGAATGCTTTGTTGGCGGCCAAGTAAGGTTCTAAGATGCTAAGATTCTAAGATTCTAAGGGACTAAGGCAAAAAAAAGCGGTAAGATTTCAATTTATGAATTTTACCGCTTTTTTAGAAGGAACCAAGCTAAAAACTTAGAACCTTAGAAACTTAGTATCTTAGAACCTCAAAAACTACTTATTCGGCTGTGGTGTCAAACGTAAATAAGGTTTAATTGGTGTATGTCCTTTTGGGAATTTTGCTGGAATGTCACTGTCTGGAATTGCAGGTGCGATAACTACATCTTCGCCATCTTTCCAGTTTGCAGGCGTTGCAACGCTGTAATTTGCAGTCAATTGCAGACTATCAATAACACGAAGCAATTCGTCAAAATTTCTACCTGTAGAAGCAGGATATGTCAAAGTCAATTTGATTTTTTTATCAGGCCCGATAACAAAAACAGAACGAACTGTAAATTTGTCACTTGCATTTGGATGAAGCATATCGTATAAATTAGCTACTTCTTTATTTTCATCTGCAATAATTGGAAAATTAACTTCTGTATTTTGAGTTTCGTTAATATCTTTAATCCACTCCTTGTGTGAGTCCAAACCATCTACACTCAAAGCAATAACTTTCGTATTTCTTTTAGTAAATTCAGGAACATAATTCGCTACAGTTCCTAATTCAGTTGTACAAACAGGAGTAAAATCTGCTGGATGCGAAAATAATACACCCCAAGAATCTCCCAGCCATTCATGAAAATCGATTGGTCCCTGCGTGGTTTCTGCATGGAAATCTGGAGCTATATCGCCTAATCTTAATGTTGACATAATTTAAATTTTTTAGTTCCTCTAAAATTAACTAAAAATTACATTGAGAAAACAACTTAGAATTAAAAAAAAGTTAAAATTCTACTTTGTCGATATAATTAGTATTTTAAGCTAAATAAAACTTAGCACAAAGTACCAGACAGCAAGGGTTACAAATGAAATTGGAATTCCGAAACCAATCATCATACTGCTTAATTTTGGCTTTAAACCATAAGTTGAAGCTAAAATTGCACCCGTAATCATTGGCGCCATAGCAGTTTGCATTAAAGTGATTTTTATTACTTCGGAACGTTGATTGAAAATAAAAACATACAATACAAAAATCACGAAAGGAACTAGAATTAACTTAAAGAAAAGTCCCAGCCTTAAAAATTTCCAATGCTGGCTTTTTCGATCAAAAGTTAATTGGAGACCAACAGAAAGCAAAGCTAAAGGTGTTACTAAACTGCCTATTTTTAATAGCAATGATTGAATATTTTCATTTAAATCAAATCGAAAAATATTCATTAAACATGATACAACAAACATTACAAAAGGCGGGAACAGAATTATTTTTTTCAAAATTTCCAAAGCGTTTGGACTTCCTTTTGAATAAAAAGCCGCCGTAAAAACTCCAAGTGTAGAGACAACAACAAAAGTACCGGGCTGATCAACCAACACTGCAGTTTCTAGACCTTTTTTTCCAAATAAAGCCTCAATAATTGGATATCCAAGAAAAGAGCTGTTACTCAGACCAGCAGTTAAAATCAAACATCCAATCAATTTATTCGACCAGCCATTTCTTCTTCCTAAAAAATGAAAAAACGCAAAAGCTAAAAAATAAGTAATCCACCCTGCTCCTATTGGAAACAAAAGTTCACTGCTCCATTTTATTTTCGGAATATGATATAATGTTATCGCAGGAAGACAAAAATAAATAACAATTTTATTAAGTGTCTTATAAATATGGGTGGGAAACTGTTTGACCCGCTGTAGAACTAAGCCAAGTGAAAGAAAGAGAAATATTAGTATAAAGTTGTTCATTAATTAGTTTTTAGTAGATAGTGCTTAGTACTTAGTAATTAGTTATTAGTAATTAGTTATTAGTACTTAGTCTTTAGTACTTAGTCTTTAGTACTTAGTCTTAGTACTTAGTCTTTAGTACTTAGTCTTTAGTGATTAGTAGTTTATTTTAGATCAATTTGTTAGGATTTAAATTAAAAATGACAACGCCTTTTTTGCTAAACATTTCTTTATACAATTAATGATTTTACTAATTATTATGCAAAAGTAATAATTACAAAGCATTAAAAAGCTCAACACTAATAACTAAGGAACAATAACTAAGGACCAATAACTAAGGACTAATTACTAAAGACTAAAAAAAAGTTAAATTAGTTTTTTGCATTACAAAAAGATGTAAATTTGTAACATATTTTATTACAGTATGATTTCAGGTAAATTCGCCATAACGATTCACATTCTTACTTTGCTCCATAAATTCCCAAATGATTATTTGTCATCTGAGTTTATTGCGGGAAGTATTAATTTAAATCCTGTTTTGGTGCGAAAAGAAATTGCCAATTTAAAAGCCCATCATATTGTAGAAAGTAAAGAAGGAAAAAATGGCGGTACAAAATTGGCAGTTAATGCTGCTGAACTGACTTTAAAACAAATATTCGAAATGACATTTGAAACTATTGGTTTAGGTTTTGCTAAAAATCAGCCGAATCCTGATTGTCCGGTTGGAAAAAACATCAATCAGCATTTGGAGAATTTATACAGCGAAATGAATCAGAAAGTAAGCGCACAGCTGGAGGGGATTTCATTGGAAGATTTTTCGAATCAATTTTAAAACTATTTTTTTAACCTAAACTGTAACATTTTTTATTACTAAATAAATTTATATATTATGAAAATCGCAATTATCGGAGCAACAGGATTTGTTGGCTCAGCAATTTTAAACGAATTAGCAGATAGAAAACACGAAATTACTGCAATTGCAAGAACTCCAAAAGATACTGCAAACGCCACTTGGATTGCTGCAGATATTTTTAATGTTGATGCTTTGGCAGAAATTTTAAAAGGCCACGATACAATTATTAACGCTTACAATCCAGGCTGGACAAACCCAAACATTTACGATGACTTTTTAGCAGGTTCTAAAGCGATTCAAGAAGCCGTTAAAAAATCGGGTGTAAAACGTTTTATCACAATTGGTGGTGCAGGAAGTTTGTTTGTAGCGCCAGATTTACAAGCAGTTGATACACCAAATTTTCCTAAAGAAATTTTCCCTGGTGCAAACGCCGCAAGACATTATTTAGATATTATTAAACAAGAAAAAGATTTAGATTGGGCATTTTTTAGTCCTGCTTTTGAAATGCATGCCGGAATTACAACAGGAAGAACAGGAAAATATCGTTTAGGATTAGAAAATCCAGTATTCAACGATGAACAAAGAAGTATTTTATCTGTAGAAGATTTAGCAGTTGTTATTGCTGACGAAACAGAAAATTCAAAACATCATCAAGTTAGATTTACAGCTGGATATTAATTTTTTTTAGCTACGAATTACACGAATTATAACGAATTGTTTTTGTTCCTATTTATAGCAGCTAAGTTACTCATGTCATGCTTAGTGAAGTCGAAGGATGAAAAAAAAGCGTTAAAAATTAGAGGAAATTCGAGTAATTCGTGGCAAACCTAACAGCACAGTTTCAAAGGAACAATTGTCTTTTGAAACTGTTTTTGTTTTCTGTACTTTTACAATACTAAAAAAGCATTTTGTCAAGTTTAAAGAAACAGTCGAGCAGCATTACTGAAAAAGCTGGAATTTCACCTCCCGAAATCACCAATGTTTCGGCTATCAATCAAATCAAAAACAAACGCAGGCAACAGCCTTCTTCTGAAGAATTAATTAAAGGAATTTTAGGGGGCAGCAGAACTTCTTTAAGCCGTGCCATAACTTTAATTGAAAGCACCAATCCTGATCATTTTGAAAAAGCAAGCGAAGTTGTTCAAGGCTCTTTAAAACATGCAAATAAGTCTATTCGAATTGGAATTACAGGTGTTCCCGGCGTTGGAAAAAGTACTTTTATTGAAGCTTTCGGAAAACAACTTACTGCATTAGGAAAAAAAGTCGCAGTTCTTGCTGTTGATCCCAGCAGTTCGCTTTCGCATGGAAGTATCCTTGGCGATAAAACCCGAATGGAAGAATTGGTTAAAGATGAAAATGCTTTTATCAGACCCAGTGCGTCTGGGGAAACTTTGGGCGGTGTAGCGCGTAAAACAAGAGAAACAATTATTCTTTGTGAAGCTGCAGGTTTTGATACTATTATTATCGAAACGGTTGGCGTTGGCCAAAGTGAAACCGCGGTCCACAGTATGGTTGACTTTTTTCTTTTATTGAAAATATCTGGTGCCGGCGATGAACTTCAAGGCATTAAACGCGGTATTATGGAAATGGCAGATGCAATTGTAATCAATAAAGCGGACGGAGATAATATTAAAAAAGCAAATCAGGCAAAACTTGAATTTAATAGAGCTTTACATTTATTTCCGCCAAAAAAATCAAACTGGCAGCCAAGAGTTACTACTTGCAGCTCCCTGACAAAAGACGGAATTCCTGAAGTTTGGAATACTATTTCTGAATATTTTAAATTGACCCAAGAAAGTGGCTTCTTTCAAGAAAAAAGAAACGAACAAAATCATTTTTGGATGATGGAAACCATCAACGAACAGTTGAAACAAAACTTCTACAATCAGCCAGAAATTATTTCCCTTTTAGAACAAAATAAAAAAGCAGTGCTAAATAATGAAATTTCACCTTTTGCAGCTGCTTCTGAATTATTGAAATTGTATTTTAATAAAGGTGCAAAGTAGCAAAGGTTCAAAGGAACAAAGTTTTTTCTCCGTCTCTTTGAACCTTTGTGCCTTTGTAACTCTGAGCCTTTGACCCTTTATTTGCCCTTCAGCTTATACCTACTCTCCTTATATAAATTCCCCGCTGTGATAACATGTGCCAAAGCATCTTTTGCTAATTCTTCGTTTAATTTTACAGGAATTAAAGTAGTATCATTTTTAACTTCAAATTGTAACGGTTTTAAATTTGGCTGCATAATCACAACCTGATTTTCAACTCTAAAGGCATTTATATCATTAAACTGCATAATTGCCCTTCCTTGAACTTTCGGATCTAGTTTGCTTAAATTTCTTCCCACCATTGGCGTTTCAAACGTAATTCCTAAATAACTTAATAATGTTGGCGGAATATCAATTTGACTTGCTAATCTGTTATAAACAGCTCCTTTTGAAACCCCTGGTCCCATAATAAAGGCTGGAATATGAAATTTATTTATGGGCACTAAATTCTTACCATAAGTTCTGGTATTATGATCTGCAATTACAATAAAAATGGTGTTTTTAAAATAATCCTCTTTTTTAGCCAATTCGAAGAATTTTCCAATAGAGAAATCAGCATATTTCATCGCATTATTTACTGTCGCTGCTTTTTTATCGTAAGGTTTAATTCTTCCCGAAGGATATTCAAATGGTTCGTGATTTGAAGTTGAGAACATCAATGAGAAAAATGGCTTTTTACCTTTTGATTTAAAATATTGATTGGCTTTCGTCACCAAATCTTCATCAGAATAACCCCAAGTGCCTTTAAAAGCGTACTTATTTCCATCTGACTCAAAATCTGACTGGTCAATTATGTCAGTAAAACCATTTCCATTAAAGAATGATGCCATATTATCAAAATTTGCCATTCCTCCATAAATGAAACTCGTATCGTAACCTTTGTGCTTTAAAGCATCTGCAAGAGTGAAAAATCCCTGCTGAGAATTTCCTAATCGAACAACACTTTCTGAGGGTGAAGGTAAAAATCCCGTTACAACAGCTTCGATACCGCGCACACTTCTGGTTCCTGTACAATACAAGTTGGTAAATAAAGTTCCTTCTTTTGATAATTTATCAAATTCTGGAGTTAATGGTTTACCACCAAGGATTCCAACATATTCTGCCCCTAAACTTTCTTGTAAAAAGATGACCAAATTATAAGGTTTTTTCAACAATGAATCTGGCTGTTGTACATGCAGGAATGGAATTTCGGCATCTGTAAAATCATTTGGACCGGCGATCATATATTTTTTTACACGTGCAACAGCTTCGGCTTCATCCATTTTACCATACATTTTGGTGTTTCCTTCATTTTTTATAGAATATGCTGCGAAAGCAACTGTATAAAATGAATTCAACCCTAAAGTATTAGTCAGCTGATCTGTTGAAAAAACAGCATTACTGGCATTTATAGGACGTTTTGAAGTTAAACTTGAACGTGCTCCAAAAAACAATAGGAAAGCAAGTAACGGAAATACCATCAATTTGAATTTATACTCCGTACTCGTGGTGTGAAAATATTTCTGACCTTTTTTGAAAGCAAAATAAATCACAATTCCTAAAATCAGAAAAGTAATAATTATAGAAGTCAGGTAGCTTTTTAAAAGCATTCCAACCACTTCTTTTGGATAAATAAGATAATCTAAGAAAATCTTATTGGGTCTTGTATCGTACTGCTTTATAAAATCTGGAGAAGCTAATTCTACAAAAAGGATAAAAAACAGAAACAAGAAACTGTAAATTACAAGAAACTTATTGGTGAATTTAATCCATTTATTGGGCAAAAATGTAATCAATAAAGCGGGCAGAAAAGACAAATAACAAAGTAAAATTAAATCCATTCGAAGCCCGATTGGAAAAATATACCAGAAATTTTGAGTCTCTGCTACCCTTTCTTTAAAAAGGAAAAATAAAAAGATTCGGCTTAAAGTAGTGATCAATAAACCGGCTGCTATAAAATTAAATATAGGTTTTAAAAAACTTAATTTTTTCATTAGAGAATATAATGTTTTTTACTGCGCAGTCTTTATTCTTCGTAACGGTTTACTTCGCGATCGTAGAAATCATTTGCTTTTTCGATCAAGCTTTCCATTTCTGCATTTAATTCCGCTTCATCTAAATCTTCTGGTTCTTCTAAAAATTCTACCTCATCATCTTTTAAATTAATGATAAATCTTGGGTAATCAAGGTGAATGATAAAGATATCGTCTGGAAAATCTGTATTATCTCCGAGTAAAAATTTAGGTAATTCCATATTTATTTTGTTTTATTAATTGTTATTTATATTGGATTCAAATTTAGGTATTTGAAACCGATTTTGTTATTAATCTCCTTGTTAAGTAATGAAAGCGGATGTAAAGTAAAATAGCCGCTGTAGTTAAACCTGCCAAAAGTCCAATCCAGACTCCCTGCGCTTTTAATTCTGTATGTTCTCCTAAATAATAAGATATCGGAAAACCAATAATCCAATAGGCAGCAAAAGTAATATACATTGGAATTTTAACATCCTGCAAACCACGTAATGCACCTAGAACTACGACTTGAATTCCGTCAGAAATTTGAAAAACCGCTGCGATTAAAAGTAATTTTGATGCGATACTTATTACTTCTTCGTTATCCAAAATTTGTCCTGTATTTTCCATATTCAAAAAGATATACGGCAGATAATCATGAAAAATAATAAAGAATATTGCAAAAACTGTTTCTAGTATAATGGCAAGCAAGAAAATAGATCTCGCTACAACTATCAGTTTTTTATAATCCATTAAACCTCTTTGATTACTAACTCGAATCATCGAAGTTACACTTAATCCCATTGCAAACATAAAAGTCATCGATGCGAGACTCAAAGCAATTTGATTGGCTGCCTGACTCGTTTTTCCGATATTACCGCAAAGCCAGATAGAAGCCGTAAATAATACCACTTCGAAAAGCATCTGCATAGCCGATGGAAATCCGATACTAATGATTTTTTTAATTGTTGATTTCTTGATTTCGTCGAAACTAAAGTTTTTAAAGAATCGTTTTAAATCATTTCTTCTTGAAAGCATAATATGCATGAACATCACCAAAAATATTCTAGAAATTACGGTACCAAGTGCCGCGCCAATAATTCCCATTTTCGGAAAAATCCAAATTCCGTAAATCAAAACATAATTAATACCTACGTGAAGCACGTTTGCCATTACCATTGCATACATCGAATATTTGGTCATCGACATTCCGTCTGCAAACTGTTTATATCCTTGATACATTATTAGCGGAATCAACGAAAAAGCTACCCAGCCTAAATATGGTTTTGCCAGCACAATTACATCTGCAGGCTGTTCCAATAATTCCATAATTGGTTTTGCAAACATAATTACTCCAAAAAGAAATAATCCTAAAATGGTACAAAGGAATAAACCGTGGTGAAATGCAGAACGAATTTTATCGTCATTTTTTTCTGCATCTCCCTCTGCAACAATTGGTGTAATTGCTGTTGAAAATCCAATTCCAAGAGACATTGCAATGAAAATCATACTGTTACCAAGAGAAACCGCGGCAAGTTCTGTACTTCCCAATTTACCCACCATAATATTATCGACTATACCGATTAAAGTATGGCCGACCATTCCTAAAATAATAGGATATGCTAGTCTTAAATTATACGAAAACTCTCTGGTGTACTGCTTTAAATTCACTTGTAATCAATTTTAGTCGGCAAAGATAATCAGAAGCTTCGAATTCTATCCTATTAATAAAAATATAAGGTATTATTAAGGGTAAAATAAGCATACCATAATATTATATAACGATTTTTAAAAATTATATAACAAGCTCAAAAGTGCTCTATTTTACTTTTACATCATTAATAATTCAAAATTATAAGCCATGAAAAAATTACAGATTATTTGCCTAGCTGCTTTTGCTTTTTTATTCTCTAACACAACTTTTGCTCAAGAAACAGAAGCAACAAATTACGATCAAGGATTTAGATTAGGATTTGGAGTAAATGGAGGACTTCCAACAGACAACGATTACGACTGGGCTCTTGGCGGAGACGTTCGTTTACAATATGACCTTTCTAAAAAGACATCATTAACCTTAACAACAGGATTTACTAATTTATTTAACGGTAAAAAAGATGCCGCTGGAAATGACATAAAAGATCTTGGATTTATTCCAGCTAAAGCAGGTTTTAAAGCCTTTGTTTTAAAAGATCAATTTTATGTGCTAGGAGAACTGGGTGCTGGTTTTGCTGTAACAAATGGTTACAATAACACTACTTTTTTATGGGCGCCAGGAATTGGATATGCCAATAAATACATCGACTTAAGTGTTCGTTACGAAGATTATCATGATTTTAGAACCAACCAAGTAGCACTTCGTGTTGCATACGGTTTTAAACTTTAAAAAATAGGTTTAATTTATTATTTTGTTTTTGGTAAAAACCCGACAGCTCGCATAGTCTGTCGGGTTTTTTATTTTATAAAATCTATTCATACCAAAATTAAACCCGACAGATTTTAAAAACCTGTCGGGTCTGTACGTTAGAAAAATTATCTAATTGACACATTTTCAAATTATCTAATTTTAACTCTTCTCCAAAGTCTTTTTGTACGTATCAAAATTGTCTTTAATTTCTTTAGCTAATTCTGGAACCTGAATATCGGTATATTGTTTCATTTCTTCCCAAATAATTTTAGCCACAATATAACGCGCCATATCTTTATCATCTGCTGGAACTACATACCAAGGTGCGTGTTCTTTTGACGTTTCATTAATCGCTTCTTCATAATATTGCTGATATTCATCCCAATGTTCGCGTTCTTTAAGATCGCCTGGAGAAAATTTCCAATTGTGTTTTCCTTGTTCCAAACGGCGCAGTAAACGACTTTTTTGTTCATCTTTACTTAAGTGCAGAAAAAACTTCATAACGATAGTTCCATTTTCTGCAACATGTTTTTCGAAATTATTGATTTGTTCAATTCTGTTCTTCCAAAATTTCGGTTTAATATCGTCAACCGAATTAATTCCCGGCAAATTCTCCGCCATAATAAATTCTGGATGCACTCTCGTAACCAAAACATTTTCGTAATGCGTTCTGTTAAAAATCGCGAATTTCCCTTTTTCGGGCAGAGCAATATAATGGCGCCATAAATAATCATGTTCCAATTCGGTTGAATTTGGTGTTTTAAAACTATGCACCACCACCCCGCGCGGATTGAATTCTTTAAAAACTTCCCGAATCAAACTGTCTTTTCCAGAAGTATCCATTCCCTGCAGACATATTAAAACCGCATACTTATTGTGCGCATACATTACATCCTGCAAATCGCTCAATTTTGCCTGAACTTTATCTAGTTTTTCTTCTTTTTCATCATCATCCGCATCAATATTTAATAATGTCGGAAGCTTCTTTAATTTTATTTTATCTACAACTTTAAAATCTTTTGGGTCTATTGACTTCATATTTTCCAATTTTATATCATAAATATACTACTTTTACGAAGCATATTCCTGCTATTCATTGCAATACTTTTCAATAAATTGCTTTTTTCCAAAGCCATAACAAGAGCTTCCGCTGGTCGCTTTGTTCTGTCAGGAAAAAATGCAATTTCTTTTCAAAGTATTTTCATTGCTATCAGGGCTAGGCACTTATTTCAAAACAACATTCATGGAAAAATTCACATTAGAAATATTATTTCAAATCATCGGAATCGGTTCGGCATCAGGATTATTTTATAACAATGATGCACTTTATGTAATTGGCGACAACAGCGGATTTCTTTACGAATACAATATGCAGAATCAGCAATTGAACCAGCACGCTTTAATTGACAATACGACACAAAATATTCCGAAAAACTTAAAACCTGATTTTGAATCGCTAACGCATCACAACGATACACTTTATGTTTTTGGTTCTGGTTCAACCGAAAACAGAAACAAAATGATCGAATTTGATTTGAAGTCCAAAACCGTTTTACAGAAAAACAATTTAGTCGATTTATATTCCGTAATGCAGAATTTCGGAGCTATAAAACCAGAAGATTTTAATTTGGAAGGCGCTATTTTCGATGGCGAAAATTGGTATTTATTCAATCGTGGAAATGGAGTTTCAAACAAAAACACCATTTTTACCATTCACGCCAAAAACCTTGGAGAAGAGTTCGCCTTGATTTCTGTCAATTACAAACTTCCAAAAATAAAAGGTGTTCGTTCCAGTTTTACCGATGCCGTTTTGGTTGATGATAAAATCTATTTCCTTTCAACCGCAGAAGATACCAAATCAACTTACGATGACGGAGAAATCTTAGGAAGTTTCATTGGTAGAATTGACATTAAAACCATGAAAATAGATTTCACTCAAAAAATAACTTCAACCAATAAATTTGAAGGTTTGACTTTCTACAAAAAAGAAAACAATAAAATCGAGTTTTTACTTTGTGAAGATAATGACACCGATCTTTTGGAAACAAAAATCTACAAATTGACAATTCCGGCTAAATAACGCACCAATTTCCTGTTTATTGAGTCTTTGACTATATAACAAACCATAAGTAATAATTATAAACATAAAAAAATAATGATCAGAAAAACCGCTTTCGCTCTTTTAGTTTTTATTACCAGTCAAATATCACAGGCTCAATATCAATATCCTTCAACACCTGAACATCCTGTAGTAGATGATTATTACGGAACAAAAATCACAGATTCTTACCGCTGGCTGGAAGATATGAAAAAACCAGAAGTGCAAAAATGGTTTAAAGATCAAGGCGATTATACCAATTCTGTCATTAAAAAAATCTCTGGCCGTGATGCTCTTTTCAATAGAATGAAGGAAATTAGTGCTTTGGCCGGAGATGATTATGCTTACGTAAAACAATTAGGAGACAATTATTACTACACCAAAAAGATAAAGGGAGAAAGCATTAATAAATTATATATCCGCAAAGGTTTAAACGGAACCGAGGTTTTATTATTAGACCCGAATACTTATAAAAAAGATGCAACGATTACGAGTTTCAATATTAGTCCAGACCAGAAAAAATTAGCGGTTACATTGTCTCAAGATGGTGCAGAAGTTTGTGACCTCCGAATTATGGATATTGAATCTAAAACTTTTCTTCCAGACAATTTAAATCCTGTCTGGAGTGAATTTAGTTTTGAGTTTACACCTGACAGCAAAGCAATTACTTATACCAAAATGAGTACTAATGATAATAAAAGTGATGATTTTCTAAAACACATGAAATCTTTACTTCACGTTATTGGCACTAATCCGGAGACCGATAAAATACTGGCATCAAAAGAAAACAATCCCAACTTGAATCTTCTTGCTGAACAGTTTCCTGATGTTGCATTCTCAGGCAATTATTCATACATAATTTTAGAAATCGGATCTACAAAAAGCGAAATATTAGCATTCTATGCTCCCTATTCAGAACTTAATAATTCTAAAATAAATTGGAAACCGCTTATTAAATATGAAGATGAGATCACAAGCTATCAAATAATTGGAGACCAATTTTTCTTTCTTTCGCATAAAAATGCGCCCAATTATAAAATAGGATTAACAGACATTAAAAATCCAAATGTTGATAATGCAAAAATTATAATTCCAGAGAGCAATAAAGTATTACGAAGAATACAGAAATCTAAAAACTTCATTTATTATACTTTAAGTGACGGAATTGTACAGGATAAATATCAAATTAATCCAAAAACATTAGAAAGTAAAGTAATCGCTCTTCCAAAAGGTTCAAATGGAGGTTATGCTTTAAATTCTCGTGAAAACGACAATTTCTTGTTTTTTAACAATGGCTGGATCACGCCTTCTACGTCTTATTATTTTGATGGGTCAACTGATCGTTTAGAAAAGTCGAAACAATTTATTGCAAGCGGCAATTATCCTGACTTTTCAAAGCAATATAGTGTCAAAGAAGTTGAAATTGCAAGTCATGATGGCGTAATGGTTCCGTTATCTATTATTTATCCCAAAAATATTAAAATGGATGGCTCTACTCCTTGCTATATTAGTGGTTATGGTGCTTATGGATTAAGCAGGTCACCCTATTATATTGGCGATAATTTAATGGCATTGCTGGAGCAGAATACTGTAATTGCTTTTGCACATGTTAGAGGCGGTGGAGAAAAAGGAGCAAATTGGCATAAAGGAGGTCAAAAAGCAACGAAACCTAACACTTGGAAAGATTTTATTGCTTGTTCTGAATATTTGATCAAAGAAAAATATACTTCGGCAGACAAACTTATTGGAAATGGAGCAAGTATGGGCGGTGTATTAATTGGAAGAGCAATTACAGAACGTCCTGATCTTTTTAAAGTTGCACTTATTGAAGTTGGCGACACTAATATTATACGAAGTGAAATTACTCCGAATGGACCAAATCAAATACCAGAAATCGGTACTTTAAAAAACGAAACAGACACCAAATATCTTTTGGAAATGGATGCACAAAGCAAGGTGAAAAAAGGAGAGAAATATCCTGCAGTCTTAGTTCACACTGGAATGAATGATGCGCGAGTAGATTCTTGGATTCCTGGAAAATTTGCTGCTATTTTACAAAATTACAACAGTTCTGACAGACCAATATTATTACACGTAAATTATGCAAACGGACATTTTTCTAACGATCTGGATGTAACTTACAACGATAGTGCTGATATGTTTGCTTTTGCATTGTGGCAGGTTGGAAATTCAAAATTTCAGATGGCGAAGTAATCAATAGCTCAAATTTAAATACAATTTTACTCTGCGTAATTCTTTGTGAATCTCTGCGTAATAATTTTACCGCAAAGATTCACAAAGAATTACGCAGAGAAACACAAAGTAATTCCATTTAACAGTTTAAACGTAGAGACGCACTGCAGTGCGTCTCTACGATAAATATTTTCATGAAATCAAAACTCACAAATGAAACAACTTTACAAAATCATCATCCTAATTCTTATCAGACTTAAAAGCTATTCTCAAACACAAGAAGCTATAATTTATTTTAAAGACGGAGACTCAATTGAAGGTTTTGCTTCATTAAAATTCAATAAAATAAAATTTAAAGTTTCGCAGGATGAAAAATATGACAGCTGGGATGAGGAGTTTTTAAAAAAAATTACTTTCCTTGATTTTGGAACCAGAAGAACTTTTGAATATGTAAAGCTGAATTCTTTAGACAAACCAAAATTGGTAGAAATAATTACCCAAGGTGAAGCGACTTTATATAAAAAACTAGGCTCAGATTTTAGTCTTACAGACCTGATATACAACCCTTATAATGATCGACCTTACAATTCTTTAAGCCCAGAACTAAAAACACAATTAGGACCGCAAGCTCAACAACAATTATCAAATTCTAATGTAAGCGAAACTTCTACATTTTATTATATAAAGAAGCCAAAAGACAAATATCCAACTTGTTTAAACTGCGGTATTGTAAATGCTTGGAGAAAAAACACTTCCAAATTTTTTGCTGACTGCGATTTTATCGTCAAAAAATTAAAAGGCGGCAAATGGCTTTTTGAAGACATTAAAGAAATTGTAGAATTTTATAATGATATTTGTTTGGGAGAATAAATTTTTCATTTAATTAAAAAAAAATCCGGTTTTACTGTCTTTAGACGCACTGCAGTGCGTCTCGACCATAAACCTTTGCAACTTTAAATCTCTGTAACTTTGAACCTTTAAAAAAAAATTCATCATCGTCCCAACCTTTTTATCTTTTTATCTCTCTATATAAGAAAGACAACAATTGTGATAAACGAGACTCAAATAGCAAACTGTAAAAAAATGCACCGCGATGCGCAGCGTGAGGTGTACGAATACATGGCGCCTAAATTGTACCGCCTTTGCAAAAGATACCTAAAAAAGGAAGAGGAAATTGAAGAAGCTCTTGCCGATTCTTTCTTTACGATTTTTACCAAACTGGACCAATTAAAAGAAGCGTATGCTTTTGAAGCCTGGGCCAGAAGAATAACCGTAAACCATTGTTTGGCGGCAATTCGAAAAGCAAACAATTTCAACATGTATCTCGACGATGTTAAATTGATTTCTCAACCATCAGTTGATGAATTAAACACTTTAGAAGAAGAAGATTTACTCAATTTATTAGACCATATTCCAGACGGCTGTAAAACTGTTTTTAACCTTTTTGCCATTGAAGGTTTCTCTCATAAAGAAATAGCCGAAATGCTGAAGATCTCCGAAGGCACCTCAAAATCACAATTGAACGCCGCTAAGACCAAATTGAAAGAACTGGTTAATAAACTGTATTATCAAAAAGCAAAATAGTCATGGACAATCAAGATAAATTATTCGAAAAAATAAAAGAAGCTTCGCAAAATGCGGAATTCAAAGACTTTCCAGCAATGGAAAAAGTCTGGGCACGTGTTGAAGAAAAACTGGACAAAAAAGAAGATAAAAAGACAATCGCGCTATGGAAAAAAATTGCAATTGCTGCTTCTCTTCTTTTACTGATTTCTTTAGCTGTTCAATTTTTACATACAGATAAAAATGCCGTACAAGAAACTCCTAAAGTAGTTCTTCAGGAAACTGAAAAAGCAGAGTCGCAAGAACCTGCTTTAAATCAAAAAAAACCAGAACCTTCTTCTGATTCTGGAATTGTTTCAAACGAAGAAGCTGTTAAAATTTTAGAAAATAACACTAAAAACAAACAGAGAGTAGCAATTCAGGAAATAATTGCACCAAATACAGAAATGGTACAAGTCGCACCCGCTCCAAAAATTGCTGCAGATGCTGTTGCAGTCCCTACACCTGCTACCCAAGAATCAATTGAAGAGGATAATAATATTATTTCAAAAAAAGAGCTTTCATCAGAATCTGCTTATTTGAGAAGTTCACAAAGAGAAACCGCGAAAACTGCATTTGCCGACAAACAAACCCAAAAAGCAAAAAAGAGTGCGCCTTTGGTAATTCTTAACGGAAACGCAATGGCACACAGCGACGAGGCTAAAAAAGATAAAATGATGCGAAACGAACTTCCAAATCTAAATCCGGAAAATGTAGATTCGCTTGTAGTTCTAGACGAGCCGTTATATATTATCGATGGTATTTATTATTCTGAAAATGATTTATTTGGAAACAATCCAACAAGTCCTTACGCGCCTTTAGACAAGCAAGACATTAAAACCATAACCATTTTACAAGACCTTGAAGCCACTTCAAAATATGGCGAAAAAGGTAAAAAAGGAGTTGTCATAATTACTACTAAAACAGGAAAACCAACTCCGAAAAAGTAATTCCAAACTTTGTCAAAGTCTGCAGCTTTGACAAAGCTAAATCCAAACATTAATCTTAAAAATTATTATCATGAAAAGTTTAAAACTTATTTCATCAGCCATTGCTATGCTTGTATGTTTCGTAACCATAGCACAAGAAAGAACTATTACTGGAATCGTTTCAGACGAAACACAACAGCCAATTCCAGGTGTAACTGTTCTAAATCAGACCTCAAAAGCTAGTGCTTATACAAATTTTGACGGCCAATACAGTATTCAAGCCAAAACTGGCGACATGCTGGTTTTCAGCTTCCTTGGCTATAAAAACCAAAGTCAAAAGATTCAGAACTCAAATATTATCAATATAAAACTTGTTCCAGATAATCAAACTTTAAATGAAGTTGTGGTTATGGGTTACGGCACAAGTAATGCTGAATATGAAGATCGTAGTTATGCACGTGCCGAAAAAAGAAAAGAAAAAAGAGATAAATCGGCAGCACCGCAAGGAAAAATGGCAATGCAAGTTACGAGTAATGCCCTTTATATGCCAAGCCCCAATGTCGTTGTACGCGGTAATGCATCTGTTTCTCCAAAAAATGAACCAATGTATATAATTGACGGAGTTCCTGCAAAAGCCAATCAAATGGCAAAAATTAATCCGAATGATATTGACAACGTTTCAGTTTTAAAAGACAAAGCAGCAACATCTATTTATGGAACTAAAGCTACTAATGGCGTTGTGGTAGTTTCGACTAAAAATGAACTTTATAAAAATCTTTCGGAAAAGGAATTAGACAAAAAATTAAACATAATGCCAATTCCTGCAGAACCAACCCAGGAAGATTATGGTGCTTTTGTGGAGAATGCTTTCGAAAGTTCAAAGACAGCACCGCTTTCTACCTTTTCTATTGATGTTGATAATGCTTCGTATACGAATATCAGACGTTTTTTAAACAATGGGCAGCAAGTTCCAAAAGATGCAGTACGTGTAGAAGAAATGGTAAACTTTTTCAAATACACTTATCCACAGCCTAAAGATGAAAATCCGTTTTCTATTAACACAGAAGTAAGCGATTCGCCTTGGAATGCAAACAATAAAATCTTGAAAATTGGTTTACAAGGAAAAAATATTCCAACAAATGATCTGCCAGCTTCAAACCTTGTTTTCCTAATTGATGTTTCGGGTTCGATGAGCGATATGAACAAACTGCCATTATTAAAACAATCTTTAAAAATATTAGTAAACGAATTACGTGCAAAAGACAAAGTGGCAATCGTAGTGTATGCGGGCGCTGCAGGAATGGTTTTACCTCCAACTTCAGGCGATGAGAAAAAAACAATTATCGATGCTTTGGATAAATTGCAGTCTGGCGGAAGTACTGCCGGCGGTGCAGGAATCGAACTGGCTTATAAAACCGCTACCGAAAATTTCATCAAAGGAGGAAACAATCGTGTAATTCTGGCAACTGATGGCGATTTTAATGTGGGAAGCTCTTCTAACACTGACATGGAAAAATTAATCGAAGACAAAAGAAAAACGGGCGTTTTCTTGACTTGCTTAGGTTACGGAATGGGTAATTACAAAGACAGTAAAATGGAAATTTTAGCCGATAAGGGAAATGGAAATTATGCTTATATCGATAATATTCAAGAAGCAAATCGTTTTTTAGGAAAAGAATTTAAAGGTTCAATGTTTGCTATCGCGAAAGACGTAAAAATTCAGATTGAATTCAATCCAAAACAAGTTCAGGCGTATCGTTTGATTGGATATGAAAACAGAAAACTTCGTGCGGAAGATTTTAAAAATGATGCAATTGATGCTGGAGAATTAGGAAGTAATCATACCGTAACGGCTTTGTATGAAATTATTCCAGCTGGCGTAAAAAGCAATTATTTAATTTCGCTGGTAGATGATCTGAAATATACTAAAACAGAAACAATTTCAAGTAATTACACTAATGAATTGGCAACAATAAAATTCCGTTACAAAAAGCCTGACGGTGACAAAAGTATAGAAATGGTTCAGGTTATTGAGAACAAATCGGCTGTTATGGAAAAAGCGAGTGATGACATGAAATTTAGTACTGCAGTTGCTTGGTTCGGATTAAAATTAAGAGATTCAAAATTGATCACCGACAAATCTTCTGATGAAATTGTAAAACTAGCTAAGCAAGGAAATTCAAACGATAGCGAAGGTTACAAAGCTGAATTTATTCGTTTGGTTGAAACTTCTAAACAGTATAATTAATAAATATTGTATTACATTTGGCTTTTTTAAAACTTTAATTTTTTATACTCGTATGAACCCAATTTTAAGCCAAAATTTATTTTTAGTAAAAGAACATGTTGGAATGTTTAAAGCCGCAAATAACTATGACATATACAATCCGGAAACGAATCAGATAATTATGAACTGCCGAGAAAACAATCTTGGTTTCTTCACAAAAGTACTTCGTTTTACAGATTATAAAAGAGCAACTCCGTTTAATGTAGAAATCACAACTGCTTCTGGCGAAAAATTAATTACCGTAAGAAGAGGCGTTGCCATCTTTAGATCGACTGTTGAAGTATTGGACGAAAAAGATCGTTTGATTGGAACTTTTAAACAAAAATTCTTTTCTATCGGAGGAAAGTTTGACATCTTAGACAAAAACGAAAAACCGGTTGCAACGCTTCAAGGAAAATGGACAGGGTGGGATTTTAAATTCTCCCATGAAAACAAACAATTGGCGCAGGTAAGTAAGAAATGGGCTGGATTAGGAAAAGAGTTTTTCACAAGCGCCGATAATTATGTACTTCAAATTGAAGATACTGTAGCAGCCGAAAGTCCGTTGAGACAATTAATTTTAGGAGCCGTAATGTGTATCGATATGGTTTTGAAAGAATAACAAAAAGTTGTTAAACTTAGATTAAGAATATATTTAAAGCATCATTTTAGTTTGCAAAAGCTTATTTTTGTAGTACTTAAAATGATGCTTTCTGCATTTCTAAAAATACAATCATGACCGACTTAAAAAATAAAAATGCGCTTATTACTGGTGCTGGAAAAGGAATTGGAAAAGCTGTAGCCATTGCTTTGGCCAAAGAAGGTGTAAACCTGATTTTAGTTTCTAGAACTAAAAGCGATATTGATCAATTGGCAGAAGAAACGGCAAAACTGGGTGTAAAAACTTTAGCTTTATCTGCAGACGTTTCGGATATTAACTCCATAAATACTGCTGTTGAAAAAGCAATTGCCGAATTTAAAAGTATTGATATCTTAATCAATAGTGCTGGAATTGCTTCTTTTGGAAAATTCTTAGAATTGGAGCCAGAAGCTTGGGAAAGAATTATCCAAGTAAATTTAATGGGAACGTATTATACGACACGCGCCGTTATTCCAAATATGATTGAAAGACAAACTGGAGATATTATCAATATTTCATCTACTGCAGGTCTAAACGGAAATGCTCTTACGAGTGCCTACAGCGCCTCTAAATTTGCTGTTTTAGGTTTAACCGATTCTTTGATGCAGGAAATGAGAAAACACAATATTCGTGTTACAGCTTTAACGCCTAGTACTGTTGCTACTGACATGGCTAAGGATTTAAATCTGACTGACGGAAATCCAGAAAAAGTGATGCAGTCTGAAGATATGGCAGATTTAATTATTGCACAGTTAAAATTAAACCGAAGAGTGTTTATTAAAAATAGCAGTATTTGGTCAACTAATCCTTAAAAATATAAACTTCAAGTTCCAATTTTTAAATTCCAAATTCCAAGTTTGACTAAATTGGAATTTTAAATATTGGAATTTCAAAAACTAAAAATTATGGAACAATATTTAAGACAGTTGGTCGAAATAGAATTTCAGGATAAGAAAGAAATCTTCAGCGGATTTCTAATTGATTATTCTGATGAATGGATTTTACTTCGAAATAATCCTGTAGATTTTGTTTTGGACGGTTTTGTCATTTTGAGAAATAAAAACATCGAAGCTGTAAACCGAGATCATGATCTGGCGTTTACAGAGAAAGTAATTCGGTTGAAAGGTTTGAAAATTAATTCTGAAGATATCATTCCTATTAAAGATTTGGCTTCAATCATAAAATTTATTTCTGAGAAATACGGAGTTTTTCAAATTGCAAAAAAATCATCAAAATCTGCTTATTTAGGAAAATTAATAGAATTAAACGACGAAGAATTAACCATTAATTTTTTGGACACACGAGGCCAATTTGGAGGAGAATTGAGTTTTAATCCAGAAAAGATTCGTGTTATAGAATTTGATACTGACTATATTAATTCACTGAAATTGGTGGTTGACGAGAATCAGAAGTAAGATAATTTTAAAACAACAAAGCCCTTTTGAAAAGGGCTTTGTTGTTTTTTGTCATTCCGAGGAACGAGGAATCACAATCGTAATTCCGTATGCATAATCGTCAATCTTTGTCGAGCTCCGAGTGTGATTCCTCGTTCCTCGGAATGACAATACTTTCGTTACATTTTTAGACTTCAGCAAGTTTATTCAAAAACTCCAAACGTACACTTCCATCTTCGTCTATTTTTGTCAAATTGATTTCTTGCAAAGTATTTACCAATTCAGGATTCCAAGGTGTTTTTACTTTTACGTAGTTTTCTGTAAATCCATGAATGTATCCTTCTTTGTTTTCGCTTTCAAAAAGAACGGTTCTGTTTGTTCCTAACTGGCTTTCATAAAAAGCACGGCGTTTTTTAACTGATAAACCACGAAGCATTTTACTGCGTTTTGCTCTTACATTTGAAGGTACAACGCCTTCCATATCCGCTGCTTCTGTATTGTCTCTTTCAGAATACGTAAATACGTGCAGATACGAAATATCTAAATCATTTAAGAAATGATAGGTTTCTAAAAAGTGTTCGTCTGTTTCTCCAGGGAAACCAACAATAACGTCTACACCAATACAAGCATGAGGCATTACTTCGCGAATTTTGTTTACGCGATCTATATAAACTTCACGCAAGTAACGACGTTTCATTAATTTCAAAATATCATTGCTTCCTGATTGTAAAGGAATATGAAAATGCGGTACAAAAGTTCTGCTTTTAGAAACAAATTCGATGGTTTCATTTTTAAGTAAATTCGGTTCGATAGATGAAATACGTAAACGTTCGATTCCTTCTACTTTATCCAAAGCCTGAACTAAATCTAGAAAAGTATGTTCGTGTTTTTTATTTCCAAACTCCCCTTTTCCATAATCACCAATATTTACTCCAGTTAAAACAATTTCACGGATATTCTGAGCCGAAATTTCTTTGGCATTTTTTAGTACATTTTCTAAAGCGTCACTTCTGGAAATTCCTCTTGCCAGCGGAATTGTACAATACGTACATTTATAATCGCAGCCGTCCTGCACTTTTAAAAATGCTCTTGTACGGTCACCAATAGAATAACTTCCAACATAAAAATCGGCTTCGGCAATTTCGCATGAATGCACTTCGCCCATATCGTTTTTACTCAAATCATGAATATAGTCAGTGATTTTGAATTTTTCTGTTGCACCTAAAACCAAATCAACTCCGTCGACAGCGGCCAATTCTTCTGGTTTTAATTGGGCATAACAACCAACAGCTGCGACAAAAGCTTTATCGTTAAGCTTCATTGCTTTTTTGACTACCTGCTTAAACTGCTTATCTGCATTTTCTGTTACAGAGCAAGTATTGATGACATAAATATCTGCTATTTCTTCAAAATCGACACGGTCAAAACCTTCGTCGTTAAAATTTCTGGCAATTGTAGAAGTCTCTGAAAAATTCAGTTTACAACCCAGCGTATAAAAGGCAACTTTTTTTCTATTTTCCATAATCTGTCTTAAATTAATGAAATCGTTGTCAAAAAATTTAAGGCTGCAAATTTACAAACAATATTCATCAAAAGAAAGGGATTAATTTACTTCGAATCAATAATTTGTATTCAATGTTAATTTAGAAACATTAAAAATATATTTTGGTGATTTATTTTTTTTGAAGATCATACATCTAAAACTGTCTTTTTTTAACAGTAGAATAAGAATAAAATGACAAAATAATCGATCAAATGCAAGTTTCATCGATTAAATACATTTTTTCTTGATTTAAATTCAAAATTTCTTACATTTACTTTTGTTATGATCTAGTCTGAAAATTAATCCATAATTAAGAATTTTTACAAGCTTTAATTAATTTAATAATAATTCAGGCATAACAATTTTGAATTTTACTCGTTATGTTGTTGTTTTGTGTTACAAAATGAAATGGGAAAGCCGAAAACCAAAGAGAGTAGGCAAAATTATAATAACAAATACCACTTTATGAAAGCATTTTTACCCACAATCTGCTTGATGTTCTTAACCATTTTTAGTTCGCAAGCGCAAACTAATGCCCCAGCCGCAAATCCATTTCCTTCTATTAGTACATTAACGACTTGGGCGAGCTTCAATTCACAACAGCAATTTGATGTTGCTATTCGTGCAGTTGGGTTTAAGTTTGAAGTGAAAGAACCAGGTGAAGGATCTACAGCTTACACTTATATTCGTAAAGTAACGGTTAACGAAGTAAACTACACTGATAGAATTGTGTACAGAATTACTAATAATAATTCAGCAAGTATTATCTCATTAGTAACTGCTTCTACTGACTTAGTTAGTTTATATACACCACAATTGAGTACTTTTAAAAACAACAACTGTAAAACAGAAATGTCTAAAGACAAAAACACTACTTGCAGCTGCTACGAAAGTGCTAATTTTGCAATCGATCTTTGCGACGAACGTGTAAAATTAACTATGGGTGACGGAAATAAATATTTTGTTTCTGTAGCTAAAAAATAATAGTATAACTCGGAATTGTTTCCAAATCTTTACTGACTTTTAAGTATGTAAAGATTTGGAATACATTTCTTAGTTTGAGTTTGGATTTTTGAGTTCGTACCAAACTTCAATTTCTCCTTCATATTCGAAAGAATTCACAAAATGGAAACCTAATTTTTCTAAAATCTTTCTAGAATTTTCGTTTCCTGCATCGGCATACGCGTAAAGTACTTCAACTTTCATATTATTAAAAGCATAGTCGACAAAAGCTTTTCCAGATTCAGACGCATATCCTTTTCCCCAATGTTTTTCGATAAAACGATATCCTAACTCGTAAAAGTTTTTATGATTATTGATTTCGTCAGTAATAAATTTTATTCCTGACCATCCAATAAATTCATTGGTTTCTTTTAAAACAACCGCCCAGCGACCTGTTCCAAAATCTTTGTATTGCTTTTGAATAGATTTTATATAATCAATACTTTCTTCAATATGTTTTACGGGATTATTTCCTAAAAACAAATGCACATTCGGATTCGAATCCAATTCGAACATTCCTTCTGCATCAGAAGCTTTAAACTCTCGTAAAATCAAACGTTCGGTTTCAATTGAATTCTTCATCTTTATTAATTTAAAATGTAACGTGTTATTACTTCTGCAACACCATCATTATTATTGGAAGATACAATTAAATCGGCTTTATCACGCAATTCGGGCGTTACGTTATCTACCCAGACTCCAAGACCAGCATATTCAATCATTGTTAAATCATTTCCAGCGTTTCCAACTGCGATAATTTCACTTTGAAGAATTCCTAACTTATCTGCCAAAAGTTTCAAACTGGCTGCTTTATCAACCCCTTGCTGCGCTGCTTCTAAGAAAAATGGTTTCGACATAGAAACACTCAAATGCGGCATTGCTTCAATCAAATCTTTTTCAACCGTTTTCAAATAAGCCGGATCTTCTAATAAAATACATTTTACCGCAGGTCTGTCAACATAATCTTTAAAACTGGTCACTTTACGATGCACCATTCCAGTAATTTCTTTTTCGACTTCTATATATGGTGAATCTGTTTCGCTTATAATTTCATTGTCCAAATAAGTGATAATATGCGTCTTCATTTTAACACTATAATCGTATAAATCATGAATCTGCTCTACAGTCAGCTTTTGTTCAAAAAAAACTAAATCGTCTTTTGCCCTGCTGATAATAGCACCATTAAATGATATAATATAAGAGTCATTAATATCCAATTGTAATTCTTTTGCATAAGCAATCATTGCAGACGTAGGTCTTCCCGAAGCCAAGACTACATAAACACCTTTGGCCTGTGCCTCTAATATTACTTTTTTATTTAAATCTGAAATTTTATGATCGTCTGTCAACAAGGTATCATCCATGTCGAGCACCAGCATTTTGTATTGCATATTTTTTAGTATTCAGCTGCAGTTTTCAGCCGCAGTCTCAGTAACAACTGAAAATTGCGACTAAAAACTGAAAACTTTTAAAGACTCATTCTAAATTCTTCAATAACCGGATTTGCTTTTGCAAAATCAGTTTCTTGAATAAAAACCTCAACAGCCAAATCTGTCTGACCGAAACCTCCTAAACGAGCCGATTGAATATTATCTTTTTTTACGGTTTCTACTCCCGCTGTTTCTAATCTTTCCTGCAAAGCAATTGCTAACACTTCACTACCCGAAAACACCTTCATTAATCCCATGATATTCTATTTATTCTAATATTATTTTTAATTGTTTTTGAAAATCTTCATTTTCATTCACCCCAACATGTCCCTGACCTTTCAAAGGATAAAAATAGGCATTTGATTTCAAAAGCTTTTTCAATCTTACTGAATTTTCACAAGGAATTAACTGATCATCAGTTCCATGAAAAATATAAATTGGAGCTTTAATTTTTGGAAGATATAAATTGGTTTCTAAACTAAACCTCTTCATAAAGTCTGGAAAAAAGGGAACTCTCGAACTTGACAATTCTAAAAAGTTGTAATATGGAGCCTGAAGGATTACTGCTTTTGGTCTATTTTCTAAAGCAAGTTTTGCAGCAAACCCAGAACCGATAGAATATCCAGCAATTATAATTTCATCTTCTGAATATCTCTTAGACAATTGCTTAAAAACAATCGAAATATCTTTACTCAATTGTTCTTCATTTTCAATTTCACCTTCACTCTTTCCGAAACTTCTGTAGTCCAAAATAAAAATATCGTAACCCAGTGAAGTATATATTTTAGCAATCTTGCCCCAAGTTTCTAATGTTCCGGCATTTCCATGAAGATAAAAAATTAAGCCTTTGGATTTTTCGGCTTTAAACAACAATCCGTTGAGAATACTTCCATCAAAAGACTTGATATTAATTTCCTCATACTTATGCTGATAATCAAATTTAAAATCCTTTGGTAATTTTGAACTATGAAAAACTAATTCAACCTGATTGAAATAAACGTAAGATATTATTAAAACATAAACAATTAGAAAAAAGCACAAAAGTACCAATGCTAAAAATTTAAACGTTTTTAATATCTCCATTAATCACTAATTATTTTGTTTGTGCAGTTTTCAGTTTAGCACTCTTCTTACTGAAACCGAAAACTGAGACTATCTATTCTTCTTGAATATCGTCTTCTTCTTCGTCAAGTTCTTCCTCTCCTTCTTCATCCATATCAAATAAAAAAGGTTCAACTAACATTTTGTCAGCCAAAATTTCGATGCGTTCTGTCAGGGTTTCAGCAAAAATCAAACGCTGTGTTTTTGTAATACTGCCAGAAATACGCATAATTTTGGTTTCGTGCCTCAACCTTAAAATAGGATCAGCATCATCAAGGATCAGCATTTTTAATCGGTTAACATTGTAACCCGCCGTACTAAACATATCGTTTAATTTCGTTGGTGTTCCAATTAAGACATCGATTCCGGTTGAAATGTAATTTTTATCGTAATCCATATCGCCTTTTTCATTTACGCCATACACCTCAAGATTGGTGTATTTTCCATATTTTTCAAAAAGCGCCACCATTTCCAATACCTTCGCTTTGTCTTCAACAATAATCAAAGCACGAGGCGATTCTTCATTTTTTCCTGCTAACTGCTGAATGACATTTAAAACAATTGTAGTTGTCTTTCCACTTCCTTTTGGAGAAATAATTACGCAATCGGCACCACTTTTTATGGTCGAAAATGTTTCCAGCTGCAATGCATTTGCTTCTGTCAAACCATTTTCAATTAATCCGTCTTGTAACTTCTCGTTTATTTTTTTTAGTTTCATTTTTTTTATGCTTTAAGCTTTAAGCATTAGGCTATAAGCTAAAATATTATACTTTTTTTTAAAGCCTAAAGCTTAAAGCTTAAAGCCTATTGCGCGAAGCATCTATTTACTTGCAAACAATTTTACATCGGTTTCAGAGATTTCGTTTCCTCCTAAAATAATCAATCGTTCGACTACATTTCGAAGTTCACGAATATTTCCTGTCCAATCATATTCCTGCAATAATTTTATGGCTTGCGCCGAAAATACTTTCACTGCATTTCCCTGCTCTGATGCAATTTTTTCTGCAAAATGTTTTATCAAAGCCGGAATATCGTCACGTCTTTCATTTAACGGCGGTACTTTAATCAAAATAACTGCCAGACGATGGTATAAATCTTCACGGAAACGACCTTCTGCAATTTCTGTTTTTAAATCTTTATTTGTTGCAGCAACTACACGAACATCAACTTTAATATCTTTATCGGCACCAACTCTGGTAATCATACTTTCCTGAAGGGCACGTAAAACTTTGGCTTGCGCTGAAAGACTCATATCGCCAATTTCATCTAGAAAAATAGTTCCTTTGTCAGCTGCTTCAAACTTCCCTGCGCGATCTTTCACTGCCGATGTAAAAGCGCCTTTTACGTGTCCGAACAATTCACTTTCAATTAATTCACTCGGAATTGCGGCACAGTTAACTTCTATTAAAGGAAAATTAGCACGTTCGCTTTTTTCATGTAACTGATGTGCTACTAATTCTTTTCCAGTTCCGTTGGGACCCGTAATTAAAACTCTGGCTTCGGTTTGAGCTACTTTATCAATCATGACTTTAATATGATTAATTGACTCGCTCTCGCCTATCATTTCGTAATTCTTACTTACTTTTTTCTTTAGAATTTTATTCTCGACAACTAATTGTTTTTTGTCTAAAGCATTACGAACGGTATTCAATAAACGATTCAAATCCGGCGGTTTTGAAATATAATCAAAAGCTCCTAAGCGCATGGTGTGAATTGCTGTTTCCATATCGCCGTGCCCCGAAATCATGACCATCGGAATTTCTGGTTTTATCTTTTTTACTTCTTCTAAAACCTCAACACCGTCCATTTTTGGCATTTTGATATCACACAAAACCAAATCGTAATCGTTGTTTTTTATTTTTTCAAGACCCGCAACGCCATCTTCAGCTTCTTCAACCTGGTATGAATCATTCTCTTCTGATAAAATTTTTACCAAAACTCTTCTGATCGCTGCTTCGTCTTCTATAATTAGTATTTTACTCATTTTTTTTTCTAAGGTTCAAAGTTGCAAAGGTTCAGAGGTACAAAGTTTAAAATCTTTGTCGCTACTAATTCCTTTCAACCTTTTATTAGTAATATCTTTTTTTAAGTACTATTTAATTCTTAAAGTTGTTATTTCTAAGTTACAAAAATTCAAATTTAAAAAAACCTTTGAACCTTTGTTCCAGTAAACCTTTGCAACTTTAAAAAGCTAGTACTTCAGCCACTTATACAATTCTTTCCACGTTGGTTTTTTGCCGTACATTAAAATACCTACGCGGTAAATTTTTGCAGCGAACCAAACAACAAGGAAAAATGTAGCAAACAATAATGATACCGAAATTGCGATTTGCCACCACGGCACACCAAACGGAATACGCATAAGCATTACAATTGGCGACGTTAATGGAATCATCGAAAAAATTACAGCAACTGTTCCGTGAGGATCATTAACAACTGTAAAAAATCCGATGTAGACGCTTAAAATAAGAGGCATAATAATTGGCAGTAAAAACTGCTGGGAATCTGTTTGATTGTCTACTGCCGCTCCGATTGCAGCATAAAATGAGCTGTACAGAAAATAACCTCCTATAAAATAAATTACAAAACCTATTAGAATACTGGCAATTGGCAGGTTCCATAATTCAGCAATATACATTTGTGCAGATCCTGCAAATTCATGTTGTGCTGACTGCATTAATTCTGGCGAAATTCTGGCAGTCGGTCCGATATTGACACCAAAAAATGCCGACGCTGCAAACATTAATCCCAAACCAATAATTGCCCAGATCATAAATTGTAAAATCCCTGCAAGAGAAGTTCCTACAATTTTACCAATCATTAACTGAAATGGTTTTACCGACGAAATAATGATTTCGATAATTCGGTTCGTTTTTTCCTCGATTACACTTCGCATTACCATGTTTCCGTAAATGATAATAAACATCATAATCAAATAACCGAATGCACCTCCAATTCCGATTTTTATCTCGTTTAATCCTTTTAAACTTTCTTCCCCAGAAGCTTTCACCAAATGAATATTAACTTTTGACTGTGCTTTTTGAATCGCAAGGGTATCTAGTTTGGCTTTTTCCAGATTTAGTTTCGTAATTTTTGTTCCGATGACATCCTGTGTACTTTCAACAAAAGAAATACTAGGACTATTATTCGAAATAAATTCTATTTTACTTTCTAAATCTTTTGTATTATTTGTTTTTGGAATGACAATTAAACCGCTGAAATTTTCTTTTGTAATACTGTCTTTCAACGCCTTTACATCAATTTCAGATAAATCGAGATATTTGAACTCTGCTCCTTTTTTATTTTCTTTTAAGAAATCGGCAGCAAAAAGTCCAGTTTCGTCATGAATTGCAATACGCTTTGTATCGGCTTTCATCGAACTCAAATAGCCAATAAAAACTGCTATCGCCACAAATAAAAGCGGACTCAAAAAAGTCATGACAACAAAAGATTTATTGCGGACTTTGGCAATAAATTCTCTTTTTATAATCAACGAAATGATGCTCATAAATATTTTTAATTTTTAAAACTTCAAATCCCAAATTCCAAGCTTTTACAATTGGAATTTGGAATTTCTATTTTGGAATTTTTAAATTTTATTTTCTGTTACTGTTTGAATAAAAATATCGTTTACGCTTGGAATTTTTTCAACGAAATGTGTTACTTGTCCACGTTGTGTTAAAATATTCAATAATTCGTTTGGCGTTGCATTTCCTATTTGAATATTTAATTTTAAATCATCATTCAAAGATTTGAAATTTGCAGGTGCAACACTAAATTTTTGCGTAATGTCATACATCAAACCTTCGACGTTATTAGTCAAAATTCCAACTTCAAAACTATTAGTTTTAAACTGACGTTTTACATCGCCAACTTTACCTTCAATAAGTTTATTCGATTTATGAATTAAAGCAATATGATCACACAGTTCTTCAACGCTTTCCATTCTGTGTGTCGAAAAAATAATTGTGGAGCCTTGCTCTTTTAATGCCAAAATTTCATCTTTTATAACATTGGCATTTACGGGATCAAAACCAGAAAAAGGTTCGTCGAAAATCAGCAGTTTTGGTTTATGCAAAACGCAGACTACAAACTGAATTTTCTGCGCCATTCCCTTAGAAAGTTCTTGGATTTTTTTGTTCCACCAGCCTTGAATTCCTAAACGATCAAACCAATATTCTAATTGCAGTTTTGCCTCGGTTTTAGAAAGCCCTTTCATTTGTGCAAGATACAAACATTGTTCACCTACTTTCATAGAAGTATATAAACCTCTTTCTTCTGGAAGGTAACCAATTACCTGTACATGTTTGGGTTGCAATCTTTCGCCATCCAAAATTACTTCGCCACTATCTGGCATTGTAATTTGATTGATGATTCTGATAAGGGAAGTTTTTCCAGCTCCATTAGGACCTAATAGTCCATATATACTGCCTTTCGGCACATTTAATGAAACTTCGTTAAGCGCTACATAATCGCCATATTGTTTTACGACTTTATGTACTTCAAGTAAGTTACTCATGCTGTTTTTTAGATTTTCTGCGTAGCTTCACCAATTATAGCTCAGCGACTGTAAAAGTAAATAATTCGAAGCGAACTTTGTATTATAATATACAAAAAACCCATTCTAATTTGCACTAGAATGGGTTTTTGATGGTATTACATTTTAGAAAAAGTTTCAATTATGAAAACATATCTTTTACTTTCTCAAAAAATGATTTCTCTGATTTCTCTGGACTTGGAATAAAATGTTCGTCGTTTAGAGCATTTTCAAAGAATTGTTTTTGTTCTTTATTTAAAGTTTTAGGAGTCCAAACATTTACGTGAACTAATAAATCTCCGTTTCCGTAACCATTTAAACTTGGAATTCCTTTTCCTTTTAATCTTAAGATTTTTCCAGATTGAATTCCTTCTTCCAATTTAATACGAACTTTTCCGTTGATTGCTTCTATATCTTTTGAAGCACCTAGAATAGCTTCTGGGAAACTGATATATAAATCGTAGTGAACATTCTCACCTTCACGTTTTAGGAATTCGTGCTCAATTTCTTCAATCGCAACAATTAAATCACCTGGAATACTATTTCCTGGCGCATCGTTACCTTTGTTAGAAACTTTTAACTGCATTCCGTCAACAACTCCCGCAGGAATTTTGATTGAAACCGTTTCGTCTTCCTGAACCATTCCTTGTGCATCTGCCTCAGAAGGTTTTTTATCTAAAATTTGACCAGAACCACCACAAGCAGGACAAGTTGACGCAGATTGCATTCTTCCTAAAATGGTATTAGTTACACGCATTACCTGACCTTGACCATTACAAGTCGTACAAGTTTTATACGTTACACCTTTTGCCTGAACTTTACGTTTTACTTTTACTTTTTTCTCTACTCCATTTGCAATTTCTTCTAAAGTTAATTTCACTTTAATTCGAAGATTGCTTCCTTTTGCACGGCGAGGACCACCGCCTCCGCCTCCGAAACCGCCAAATCCACCTCCAAAAATATCACCAAACTGGCTGAAGATGTCATCCATATTCATACCGCCATGACCACCGCCAAATCCGCCAGAACCATCAAATGCTTGATGTCCGTATTGATCGTATTTTGCTTTTTTCTGCGGATCACTTAAAACTTCATAAGCTTCTGCCGCTAATTTGAAGTTTTCTTCTGCCTCTTTGTCGCCTGGGTTTTTATCAGGGTGATATTTCAGCGCACTTTTTCTATATGCCTTTTTTATTTCAGCAGCGTCAGCATTTTTTGAAATGCCTAGTATTTCGTAAAAATCTTTTTTCATAATGAAGGTTAAATTCCAAAAACTAAAATTCCAAATTCCAATCTTAAAACTGACTTTTGAAACTTTTGTTTGCTTTTTTAGTTTCCGATTACTACTTTAGGAAAACGAATAATTTTGTCTCCTAATTTGTATCCTTTTTCAATAACGTCAACAATTTTCCCTTTTAATTTATCAGACGGAGCTGGTATTTGGGTAATTGCTTCAGCAAAATCAGCATCAAAAGCATCACCTGCTTTTACATCAACTTGCTCTAAACCTTTAGTTACTAAAGTACTTTTAAGTTTTTCGTGAATTAATTCAACACCTTTAGTTAAATTCTCATCTTCAGATTTGTTGATTTCTACCATCGCTCTGTCAAAATCATCTAAAACAGGAAGCATTGCTAACAAAACTTCTTGATTTGCAGTTTTAAAAAGGTCAATACGCTCTTTTGAAGTTCTTTTTTTGTAATTTTCAAATTCGGCAAATAATCTCAAAAACTTATCTTTTTCTTTAGCCAAGTCTTGAGCTAATTGCTCCTCAACACTTAATTCTTCAACAATTAACTGTTCTCCGTTGGCATTGTTCTCTAACGTTACGTCGTCTAATTCCTGATCGAATTCTGTATTTTCCGTAGTCATATTACTTTTATTTTTAAAAATATTTTTAAACTTCATTTTTTATTTCTTTCTGTTGGATTGCAAAAGTACTGCCAAATCTTATAAAATGTCAAATTGTCACTTTATTAATTATGAGACTTTTAAAAAATGAAATTAGCGAATTAAAATTTAGTATAATTTTAAGACTATTACGTTATAGTTTATTTTATCTTTGGAACGTAAAAACTAAATCATTACCAATCAAAATTGAATTTAAGGGTTGGCCTCGGCCTCAAAATAATTATTAATTCAAATTTACCTTATATTAAAAAAAGCTTCGCCTTAAGAGACGAAGCTTTTTTTTTGCTTTTTTTACTATACTTTTTTACCACAGAGAACACAAAGGTTTTCACAGAGTTTACAGAGATTTAAGTTGTGCTTATAAAATCTAAACACACAAAGTTTTGTGAATTCTGTGATTTTAGAAACTGCACTTAAATAAATCTTTGTGTTTTCTGTGTTTTTAAAAAAAATCGCAAAGCTTTATATAAATTTAGCTTTGCGAATTGTGTTTTTTAATATTTTGAACAAAAAATCTTTGCTGTAAAATATATATATTGCACGGGCGGAGGGATTCGAACCCCCATCAACGGTTTTGGAGACCGCTATTCTACCCTTGAACTACGCCCGTAACTTAAGGTCGGCAAATTAAAAGCTTTTTTTCTTTACTAGCAAGTATTTCACGCACATTACAAAAGATTTTTAGCGGATAAAATGGTAATAATTTACTAACCAAATCATCTTCAAAGCTTTGCAAACTTTATCTTTTTTATACAGAAAACAAAATAAATCTTAGCGCACTTTGCTGGTTAAACTCTTATACCAACAAAGCATTTTTCAATCCTTCGAAATCAACTGTAATTTGTTCTCCTGTCACTAAATTTTTAAGCGCATAAGAATTTGATTCTATTTCCTGATCACCTGCAATTACTGCAAACGGAATCAGACGTTTATCTGCATATTGAAACTGCTTTCCAACTTTTACATTATCAGGGTACAATTCCACTTTTATATTCTCTTGTCTTAATTTTTGAATTGCTTTTGAAGCATACAAAGCTTCTTTATCTCCATAATTGATAAAAATAGCTTTTGAAGTCGCTGCAACAGTTTCTGGAAACAATTGCAATTCTTCTAAAACCAAATAAATGCGATCCAAACCAAAAGAAATTCCGACACCACTCATATTTTTCAAACCAAAAATACCAGTCAAATCGTCGTATCTTCCACCGCCTCCAATAGATCCCATCGAAACGGTTTTTGGAGCCGCAACTTCAAAAATAGCTCCAGTGTAATAATTTAAACCACGTGCCAAAGTCACATCTAAATCTAAAGTCGCTGTTGCCAATCCTAAAACGGCAACATTGTCACAAATAAATTTCAATTCTTCAACACCCTTCATTCCTTCTTCTGAAGAAGCCAATAACTCTGAAAGCTGATTGATTTTATCTGCAAATGTTCCGCTAAAGCTAAAAAGCGGCTGTACTTTAACTAACGCTTCTGCAGCAATTCCTTTTTCGATCATTTCCTTTTTTACGCCGTCTTCTCCAATTTTATCCAATTTATCAAGAGCAACCGTAAAATCGATTAATTTATCTGAAGCGCCAATAACCTCAGCAATTCCAGATAATATTTTTCTGTTATTGATTTTAATTGTAACGCCTTCCAATCCTAATGAAGTGAAAACGGTATCATACAACTGAACCAATTCTACTTCCTGCCAAAGTGATTTTGAACCAACGACATCGGCATCACATTGATAAAATTCTCTATAACGTCCTCTCTGTGGTCTGTCAGCTCTCCAAACAGGTTGAATCTGATATCTTTTAAAAGGAAATTCAATTTCGTTTTGGTGCTGTACAACGTATCTTGCAAACGGAACTGTCAAATCGTAACGCAATGCTTTTTCTGAAATTCTTCCAGTAAATTTATTCAATTCGATTCTCTGGCTTAAATCTATTGTTTCGGCAGAATTAGACTGAAGTGCTTCAATAGATTCTGGCAGTTCAATTTTATTTTTATTGAAGAAAAAGTTACCTGAATTCAATATTTTAAAAATCAAACGATCTCCTTCTTCCCCATATTTCCCCATCAAAGTATCTGAATTTTCAAACGAAGGAGTTTCTATTGGCTGAAAACCAAATTTTTCAAAATTAGTTTTGATTGTCTGAATAATATATTGACGTTTTGACACCTCTGCAGGCGAAAAATCTCTTGTTCCTTGTGGAATACTTGGTTTTGAAGCCATCTTTTTTATTTTAGATTGTTGATTTTAGATTTTAGATTTACTGAATCATTACCTCTAAATTCATTAACATTATTTTCTTTTTATTTTAATCGCCTGCAAATATCTTACTTTTTAAAATAAATAATAGCGCTTCGAAAACAAACTTGTAACAAAAAACGTATTTTCGTGACAAATTGGTCATGATGCTAAAATTATTTAAAGAAAATATTCGAATTGCTTTTGGTTCTATCAAAACACAATTACTGCGTACCATTCTTACCGTTTTAATTATCGCTATTGGTATTACGGCTTTGGTTGGAATTCTTACTGTGGTTTCTGCTTTAGAAAATACAATTTCCAGCGATTTTGCTTCGATGGGAGCAAATACATTTAACATCAATCAATACGAAAATAAGGTTCGTAACCGCGGTGGGAATGAACGAGAAGTCATCAATCCGATTATTTCTTATCCTGAAGCTGTTGCTTTTAAAAATAAATACAAATATCCTTTTACAGAAACTTCTCTATCATTTACAGCAACTTCTACTGCTGAAGTAAAATATTTAAGAGAAAAAACAGATCCTGAAATTACAATTGTAGGCGTTGACGAACATTTTATTACTAATTCTGGCTTGGAAACAAGTTTAGGACGAAGCTTTAATCAATTTGACGTTGAAAACAACACCTATTCCTGCATTGTTGGTTCTGACTTCGAAAAAGGACTTTTAAAAGATATTAATCCAATTGATAAAATAATTTCCATTAGAGGCGCAAGATTTAAAGTAATTGGAGTTCTTAAAGAAAAAGGTTCAACGTTTGGGAACAGTCAGGATTTACGAGTTTTGATTCCAATTCAAGTGGCAAGATCTTTATTTACGGCACCAAATATCAATTATACAATTAGTGTAATGGTTTCTAAAAAAGAAGTTTTAGACCAGGCTATTGACAACGCAACAAGCACCATGCGAAGAGTTCGCAAATTAAGTCCAGTTCGTGATAATAACTTTGGCGTTGTTCGAAGCGATGATTTAATTAACAGAATTCTCGGAATTACTCAATATTTAGGATGGGCCGCATGGATTATCAGCATCATAACTATTTTAGGATCTTCCATAGCATTGATGAATATTATGATTGTTTCGGTTACAGAACGTACCCGCGAAATTGGTGTTCGTAAAGCTTTGGGAGCAAAAAGAACTACTGTAGCTTTCCAGTTTTTTATTGAAACTTTATTAATTGGACAAATTGGAGGTTTAGTCGGAATCGTTTTGGGTATTTTATTAGGATTTGCTATTGCAGCAGCTATGAGCTTCTCATTTGTGATTCCGTGGATGGCAATTTTTGCCGCTTTTGCAACAAGCTTTTGTGTTGCGTTGGTTTCTGGTTTATATCCAGCAATTAAAGCATCTAAATTAGACCCTATTGAAGCTTTACGATACGAATAGTTTTTTAGTATTCAGTCGCAGTCACAGTTTTCAGTATTAGTGCTGCCGAAAACTGTGACTGAGACTGAGACTGAGACTGAGACTGAAAAACTTTAAATATTCCCTTTTATCATTCTGTCGTTATCGTAAATATCTTTTCGAAGTTCAACGTTTTTAAAATCCATATTTTCGAGCAACTCAATCATTTCTTTTCCAAGATATTGATTGATTTCGAAATATAATTTTCCCTTTTCAAAAAGGCGTTTTTGTGCCAGCGAAGCAATTTTTCTGTAAAAAATCAAAGCATCATTATCTTCCACGAAAAGTGCTAAATGCGGTTCGTAATCCAGTACATTTTTTTTGATTTCTTCTTTTTCTAAATTTCGAACATAAGGCGGATTAGAAACAATAATATCAAAATTACATCTTAGTTCCTCAGTTTCTAAAATATCCAAAAGAACAAAAGTCACATCGACATTATTTTTTACCGCATTTCTTTTTGCTGTTTCAATTGCTTTTTTAGAAACATCGATTCCAAAAACTGCAGCATTAGGCAGATTTTTTGCCAGCGAAATAGCGATACAGCCGCTTCCTGTGCCAATATCTAGAATTTTTATTTTTTTTGATTTATCAGGATTAGAATTTTCATTAATAATCCATTCTACTAATTCCTCTGTTTCTGGTCTCGGAATCAGAACGTTCTCATTTACTTCAAAATCCAAACCGTAAAAATTTGTTTTCCCAAGTAAATATTGAATTGGAACTTCTTTTTTCAGCTGTCTTACAAGTTCGTCCCATATTACAAAGTCATTCTCCTCGAAAGTCAATTCATGATTTAATGCCAAATCAATCTGACGAAGTTTATGTTTCTCTTCCAGAATTAAATAAAAAAAACTCTCCGCTTCGTACGCATCGTAAAAAGGCGATAATTCTTTAATAAATTGAGTGCGGTATTGTTTAATTTTCATTTCAATTATTTGAACATTATGTACCAGTTTAAAACTGATTTTACAATTCAATAAGTCTCGTTAACACAAAATTGTTACAAATTCTAATTACAAAACTTTCAGCATCCATATTGGACAAGAGCAATGTCCCGTTGACCCTAATGGCGCATCCAGATATTCAAAACCAGATTTTTTATACAACTTTTGTGCTGTATGCATAAAAGGCATTGTTTCTATATAACATTTTTCGAAACCAAAATCCTTTGCTTGTTCTAAACACTTTTCCATCATTTGCGTTCCAATTCCTAAACCTCGGGTTTTGGGCAGAAAATACATTTTCTGCAATTCGCAGATTTTCGGATCACCATTTTCTAAGGGAGCAATTCCTGCACAGCCTACAATTTCACCTTCACTTTCTACAACAAAATAGGAAGATTTTGCTTTACTATATTCTTCAAACATCAAATCTAGATACGGATCTTCGTATGCAGTTCCCACTTTTGGAATTTCCATTTCATCAAAAACCGACCTTATTAAACTAGCAACTGCCTGATTGTCTTCTTTTTTAATTTCTCGGATTAGCCAATTTACCATTTTTTAAATCTAAAATATTATAATTACAAAAGTAAAGATAGTTTTTCGATAGTTTCTTAACTTAGTCTTAAACTCAAAAATTAACTACTTTTGTACCGTGAATATACAAGAAAAATACATAAAACGCTGTATCGAGCTGGCACAAAATGGACTTGGAACTACTTATCCAAACCCAATGGTCGGAAGCGTGATTGTTTACGACGATCAAATTATCGGCGAAGGCTGGCATAAAAAAGCCGGCGAACCTCATGCAGAAGTAAATGCAGTGAAATCTGTGAAAGATAAATCGCTGTTAAAAAAAGCAACAATTTATGTAAGCTTAGAACCTTGCAGTCATTTTGGAAAAACCCCTCCGTGCTGTGGTTTAATCATTGCTAATGAAATCCCAAATGTAGTTGTGGGAACGGTTGATCCTAATGAGAAAGTGGCTGGAAAAGGAATTCTAAAATTAATCGAAGCTGGAGCAAATGTTACCGTTGGAGTTTTAGAAGATGAATGCAACGAGCTGAACAAACGTTTTTTTACTTTTCATCAAAAAAAGAGACCGTATATTATTTTAAAATGGGCAGAAAGTCAGGATGGATTTTTAGCTCCTGAAAAAGCTAACAACCAGGATCGTAAACCAATCTGGATTACGAATACTTATTCTCGACAATTGGTTCATAAATGGAGAACCGAAGAGCAGGCTATTTTAGTTGGAAAACAAACTGTTATTGATGACAACCCTAAATTAAACGCCAGAGATTGGAGCGGTAATAATCCTGCGAGGGTTGTTATAGATAGAGAAAATAAAATTGACGACAACAGTTTTATTTTTGACGACACTGTAAAAACAATTATTTTTTCTAATGAAAACAAAAAAACATCAACAGCAAATACGCAGTTTAAAGTAATTGATTTTAGTAAAAATATTATTCCTGAGATTTTGGATGTTTTATATAAAAATCAAATTCAATCGATAATAATTGAAGGAGGAAGACAAACTTTACAATCTTTTATAGATGAAAATATTTGGGATGAAGCTCGAATATTTGTCGGAAAACCAAGTTTTGGCAACGGAACAAAGGCTCCAATTATTTCAAGAAAAAACAACACAAAAACTACTATTTTAAGCGACGAACTAATACAGATTAGAAATTATGATTGATACTATAATTTTTGACTTTGGAGATATTTTCATCAATTTAGACAAAGCTGCCACAATTTCTGGTTTGCAAAAATTAGGAATGACAGAATGGAATAACGAACTTGATCAATTAAATTTTTCTTTTGAAACTGGACATATTTCTCCAGAAGATTTTATTGGCGGTTTTCAAAAACAACTTCCTAACGCATCTAAAGAAGAAATCTTAAAAGCTTGGAATGCTGTATTGGCAGATTTTCCTTTATACCGTTTGGAGTTCCTAAAAGAATTATCCAAAAAATATCGATTGTTTTTATTGAGCAATACTGATTCTATTCACATCAATACATTTGAAACAAAAAACGGAACTGCCTTTTATGAAGATTTTTATCGCTGTTTTGAAAAAGTCTATTTCTCATTTGATATGGGATTAAGAAAACCAGACCCAAAGATTTACCAATTCTTACTTGACAAACACAATTTAATCCCAGAGAATACTTTATTTGTTGACGATAAAAAAGAAAACACCGACAGCGCAGCAGCGCTAGGTATAAAAGTCTGGAATCTTCAAGTCGGGAAAGAAGATGTTATTGACCTTTACAATAAAAATATAATTTAGATTACTGCTTTTGGAAATTAACGATACTTATCAAACTATTGCAATCGCATCTGAAGAAATGCTGTTTAAAGAAAAAGGCAGTAAATTCTTTGGCTACGCATTTCCGATAGATCATGAAGACGAAGTAAAACCAATTATTGAAGACCTTAAAAAACAACATCCGCATGCTGTACATTATTGTTATGCTTATCAGCTGGGAGTTGGCAGCAAAATTTCATATCGCGCTAATGATGACGGCGAGCCAAGCAATACTGCAGGCGCGCCAATTTACGGGCAGATACAATCTTTTGGAGTAACCAACGTTCTTGTTGTGGTTGTTCGAATTTTTGGAGGTGTAAAACTGGGAGTCGGAGGTTTAATCGCTGCTTATCGAACAACAGCCCAAATGACTTTAGAAACTTGCGAGATCATTGAAAAAACAATTGATGAATCATTTTTAATTTCATTTGATTATAAAAACATGAATAAAGTAATGCGTGTGATTAAAGAAAAAAAGTTAGAGATAACTTCTCAAGAAATGGAAATGGATGAAATTTCCGGATTACCGATCGGCAAATTTACAATCAAAACGCGAAAAAAAAATGCCGAAACAGTGTTCAGCATTTTTGATTTAATGTTTGAAATCGATATTAAAATTATATAAATTAGTATAAAATCTTTAAGCGATTTAACAATTATTCAAGCGATTTAAATATTTCTAAAATATAATCTGGAGGAGCTGTCGGACGACCCGTTTTTAACGAAATAAATACCAAAATAAACGTCGCAGTTGTTAATAACTCATTTGACTCATTATAGATCTCGCAGTCAAATTCAATCTTCACAGAAGAGTGACTTTTGAAAGTTGTATGAATTGTTAAAAGCTCATCGTATCTCGCCGATTTTTTGTAACTTATATTCATGTTTACAATTGGCAGACCAATACCGCTTTCTTCCATGCTTTTATACGAAACCCCTTTATTTCTAAGCCATTCCACGCGTCCGATTTCAAAATAAGGCACATAATTTCCGTGATAAACGACTCCCATCTGGTCGGTTTCTGAGTAACGAACTCTTACTTGAGTCTGGTGATTTTTCATTATTTAGAGATTAAAAAAATTCAAATTTAAAAAGCCTACTTACAACTTTTTTTTATAAAATTAGATGTCAAAATATTTTTTTTTACAGAAATTTGTTCACATATTTGTTATCCCGAAATACGGAATAAAATTGCTCCTCTTTTATTAGGAGAATCTTTATAACAATAATAAAAATTTATTTGAATCT